>JBGVEW010000034.1:0-55911 GCA_045120465.1 Eubacteriales bacterium | reverse complement strand
TTTACACAAGGGAGGCTGAAAACAGTAGCCACATCTGTGGCAGTGGGGCAACTCCCGCAAGTGGCGGATAATTCGACGAGCCTATAGGCTCAGCGTGTGAAATGCCCCAAGGGGGCTTGTGCAAGCCACCAGCACGGCTGGTAGTCATGACTTAATGCCGTCTGACCCAGACCAGCATATCGCCCTCGCCGCGGTTGGCGAAGGTATAATACGGAATGAATTTGGCTCGGATGGACTCACATACGCTCTCGTGCTCCTCAAAATACAACGCGTCGTTGGCTTTGAGTCGGTAGGCGGGCAACGTAATCGAATACAAAGGATGGAAATCCTGCTCTACCGTTGCCTCTCCGATCCGCTTGGGATCCACCTCAATCTGCTCCAATCGCTCTCCGTTATCCGCCTTTTCAAGACAATAGACCACGGGGCCGTAGCAAAGTGCCACGCGACCAACGTTTGCGCGGACGTTGGGATTTGCCGCTATGAATACGGGAGCAATATGGAAGTCGAGTGACACGGAAAAGACATCTTCTACGTCAAAATACGCATACCCTTCGCAAATACGCGGAACAACCTCCTTACCGTTCATCTGCGCGCTCAATCGGCGGCACCACTCGGGAACACGCACACAAAGACGCTTTGCGCGATAGTCGTTTGAGGCAACCGTTACGCAGCCCTCTTTCGCGTATTCTCCATCGATCTCCAGCGTTCCGTACGCCGTTTTCAACGTGGACGCGATATACTGCTCCACGCAAAGCCCTTCCCCATCCTCAACGCAGATATAGTTTCCAAGCTCACCGAAAAAGCGGTTGATATTAGGAGGGCAACAGGAGCATCCGAACACCTCTACACGTTGTGTAATCGGCAGGCGCATACAACGGGAACGAAGCCCCGCCTTCTCTCTTCCGTGCTCCTCCAGTGCGATTTGAAGCGGATTTTCGTAAAAGAACGCCTTTCCGTCAAGCGAAGTAGAGGAAAGCAGATTATTATACAGCACACGCTCCGCCAAATGCCCGTATTTTGCATCCTTATTGATCTCCCTCATGCAAGCGGCAAAGCGGATCAGCGCGACCGACGTACAGCTTTCGTTATACGCAGTTAGGTTGGGCAGATCGTACGGAACGGTAAAGCTCTCCGTTTCGTGCGTCGAACCGATGCCTCCCGTAACGTAGATCTTACGCGTTGCGATATCCTCAAACACCGATTCGAGATTTTGGAACAGTTCCTCATCACCGCTCGCCTTCACCATTTCGGCAATGCCCGTGTACAGATAGATCGCGCGGACGCAATGCCCGTTTGCTTCCTTTAAATGGCGGATATCCACGTCGTCCTGAGATCCGTAAAGATTGACGTCATCCCCCTCACGATAGACTGCGTCCTCCGCGACAAGTCCACGGTTTTTGAGGAAAAATTCCGCCATTTCCCGATACCTTGTCCGATGGGTATGGCGGTAAAGCTTGAACAATGCCAACTCGATCTCCTCGTGTCCGGGGGTCACGAAGCCTGCCGTTTTTTCGCTGATAAAGGCTCGGTAGATGCACTCGCAATAACGCTCTACGATCTTTAAAAACCGATCTCTTCCGGTTGCCTTGTGGTAAGCGATCGCCGCCTCGATCAAGTGTCCCGCGCAATACAATTCGTGTCTGCCGCGATCACGGAAGATCAGATGTGGGCTGATTTGCTGATGCTCGGAATTGAGGTATCCATCCTCCCTTTGCGCGCGCTCCATACACTCGATCAGCTCCTCGCAAAGCGCCTCGTGCTCGCGCATCCCTTCGGGATCCTTGGTGATCAGGTAGGCAACGCCCTCCATCCATTTTGCTACGTCGGAATCGAAAAAGAAGTGCGGTTTTCTGCCGTTTTTTAAATAGTTAAAGCGTAACGCGTCAAATCGCCCGCTCTCCTCAAAACGCGTGCGAACGTTTTGCAACGAAACCGTCTTGTTCAATTCATATCGGTCATGCCAAAATCCGTTCTTGAAATCAACTTGCTCAAAAGAGATAAATTTTGACTGTTCCATATTTTCCTCCTGCTTTTTCATGAATTGCATTGACTTTTCGGTTCTATTATAGTATAATCAAGTTGGAATTACAATGAAAAAATCTTGATTTAGGTGGAAAAATCCGACATGATCAGCTTTGAAAATCAATTGATTCTTGAATTTGTAAACATCGGTCTGTTTGATACGCGCGCCGAGTGGATCCACCCGACGATCACCTGTGACACGGTGGAATTGATCTACGTATTGGCAGGAGAGGTCAATTTATTTGAAGGGGAGAAAACCGTTTGCGCAAAAGCGGGAGAATTGTTGCGGCTGGATCCGCATCTTTTACACGGCGGAACGCAAAAGCGCGATGGACATACTTCCTTTTATTGGCTTCATTTTCGCACAAACGACGTTTCCGCATGGGAAATCCCCAAGCTGGGACAAGCCCCGCGCGACACCGAAAAAGCCATGCGCGAAATGATGCATCTGTGGCAAACCGATCGGCATTTGACCGAGCTGACCTTGGCAACCTTCCTTTTGGAAAGCAAACACGCCAACGAATACAAAAGCCGCTTGGCTTACGAGATCCGCGAATACGTCCGTCTCCATGCCGCGCTCCCCTTGCGCGTATCCGATGTGGCGGCGCATTTCGGCTACTCTGCCGACCACCTCTCGCGCATCTATCGCAAAGAATTCGGGCAGGATTTAAAGGAAGGCATCACACGCCACCGTCTGGCACTCTCTCAATCGCTTTTGGTCAACACCGACTACTCGATCAAGGAGATCGCTTTAATGAGCGGCTTTGAAGACGAAAACGCCTTTGTCAAGTTTTTCAAATATCACGAAAAGCTGACTCCGACGATGTACCGCAACCGTTTCTTTCATATTCATATGAATAACAAATAATAAAAAAGCAGAGAATACAAGATTCTCTGCTTTTGATGTATTAAGGATTAGCCGAGCCAATCGTAGAACAGACGGCGACGCTTTGCCTGCTTGCGGTAAGAACCGAGTCTTGCAGTCATTGCCAGAACGGCAACCGCACCTACAACGGGAACTGCGATCTTACCGATCTTTTCAGCCTTGTCAACCTGCTCTGCGGTCAGGGGAGTCTTTTCGACGATCTTGTCCTTTACAAACTGCAGCTTGGAAACGGGTGCTTCCTCTTCGGCAGCCTCGTCCTCGACAAGGATCTCTTCCTCATCTGCTTCCAACTCCTCGGTTGCCGTTGCAACGTCAAGAGCATCTTCGTCAGCGAGCTCGTCGATGTCTTCGCCCAAAGCGTCAATTGCTTCTGCCTCTGCCCAGCAAGCGGCGATTCTCGCGCGCTTTTCCTTGACGTTAGCGATCACGTGCAGAATGATTGCGGTGAGAATGAATACAGCCAACGCGACACCGAGAATGATAAAATCGGTAGCGGTGGGAACGTAATCGGTTGCAATTCCGAAGGTGATTCCGTTGGACAGAAGAAGAGCGAGAACTGCACCGAGCAGGCACGCAACCACTCCGATCCACAGGATAAGATTGGCTACAATACGAAGTCCTTTGGCTTTCATATTTTTAATCCTCCATATGAAATATTATTGAGTTATTATTATGATACCATGATTTTTTGGAATTGTCAACAGCACATTGAAATTTTTTTTGCTTTTTTGCAGTTTTTTTGAATTCCAAAACGGGATTTTTGAAAAAAATCTTTCGGGAATTGACTTTTTTAAAAAAATATGCTACAATGGTGTCAAAATTCAATGACAAGGGAGAACCGATTATGCCTTTTATCGATACCAAGCTCAACGTTCGTTTGAGCAAAGAAAAAGAAGCCGCCATCAAAGCCCGCCTTGGAGAAGCCATCTCCGTTTTTCCCGGAAAGAGCGAATACTGGCTGATGATGAATTTCAGCGACGAGAACCGTATGTGGTTCCGCGGCTACAACAATTTTCCCGTTGCCTACGTACAGATCCAGTTATTCGGCTCTGCCGATGAGGAGGCTTGTGCAAAAATGACCAAAATCGTTTGCCAAATTTTTAAAGAGGAGCTGGGAATTTCTCCCGAGCACACCTACGTCAAATACGAATTTGCAGACGTTTGGGGCTGGAACAACGAAAACCTGTAAAACAAAGCGGCTGAGTCCTTTTCAAGCATCCGTTTTAACGGACATGGACTCAGCCGCTTTTTTAGTTTTGTCCGTAATACGCGTTTTTTCCGTGCTTACGCAAATAATGCTTATCTAACAGCGCGCGCGGCATAGCAGCGGCACTTGGATGGAGTGCCAGCGTTTGCAGATTCATCGCCGCGACTTCTTCCAGAACAGCGCCATGGTACACCGCCTCCCCTGCATCCTTTCCCCACGCAAAGGGCCCGTGGTGAGCAACCAGCACCGCAGGAATTTCATCGTAAGAGAGCGCAAGGTTTTGAAAGGTTTCAACGATTACGCGTCCCATTTCCGCCCGAAGCAGCTCAAACGTTTGCATCATATCGGGATCGTAAGTCTCGTTTCGGATCGGGAACATTCCGGACGCCTCTCCAACGCCCAACTCGTGCCTACCCGTCAAAAGATGGTGGACGTAGCCCGCAAGCGTTGTCAGGTGCGCGATCTCCGATACGTGCGCTTCCCCGTTCAGCATTGCCTGATACAGATGCGCGATACTCCAACGCTGCGGAATATGAAATCGAAACCGTTCGGTCAATTGCTCGGACGCCTCCCCCGTAACGGTATTCCGCCACGTGCGGAAGGGGGTCAAAAGATTCCAGTCCTTGTCAAACGCCAAGTACCCGTGCATCATGCCCGAAACACCGATGGCACGAACGGACGCAAGCGAAACTCCGTATTGCTTTCGCACATGCGCCGAAAGATCGGCATAGCACCCCTTGACACCGCGGTGGATCTCCTCGAGCGAATAGGTCCAGTATCCGTTTTCCAATCGATTTTCCCACTCGTAAGATCCGCTTGCAAGAGGAACGAAATCCTCACCGATAAGAGACGCCTTGATGCGGGTGGAGCCAAGCTCGATACCGAGATAGGTCGCACCTGCCGAAATACGTTCAGCCGCAGTCATATCAAAGCTCCTTTAATACGTTACGCAGATTTTCGCGGTTTTTGTTCATTCCCACGGTCAAGAAATCAAAGTCTGCTGCGGCGGAAAGCATATCCACGCCAAGATCGAACCAATGGCGGAATACCTCGGGATCCATCGAGCCCGTAGAAAGACCAACGTATTTGCCGTTTGCCTTGAGCTTTGCAATGGCTTCCTTTACCAATGCCGTGGTATTCTCCCCCAGCGCGTTTCCAAGCTCATTGATCGATCCCGAAAGATCGTTTGCACCAATAATATAGCCGTCGATAAACTCATTTTTCATGATCTCATCCAAGTTGCGTACGGCATCTACGTGCTCGATTTGAATAAAGCGGCACATCGTTTTGTGATTGGTAGCAAGATACTCGTTCGTATCCAACGCGCCGTAGCCAACAGCGTTCATCGGGCCAAAGCCGCGTCTGCCGTAGGGCGGATAGAGCGTGTAGGACAAAAGGCGGTTGGCATCCTCCGCGGTACGGATCATGGGAAATACGATACCGTCAACACCCATTTCAAGGATCTTTTTGGTGGCGGTAAGGTCATCCTGCGGAGCGCGAACCACAACGGGCGTTCCCGTGGTGCGAATGGCTAAAATTTGCGCGAGGAGAGATTCGAAAGAAATGTAATTATGCTCCATATCGATCCAAATATAATCATATCCGGCAAGTCCGGCAATGCGACCGACCGACGGATCGGAAAAATTGATATGCGTGCCGATGATTTTTTCACGGTTGAGAATCTTTTCTTTTAACATCTTACGCCTCCAAAGCATTTTTTTACATTTTATCATCTTTTGAAAAAGCTGTCAATACAAAAAACGGACATTTGGGGCGCGAGATTGGACATTCCATATTGCCCATAGGGCAAATTAGGAATCATCGCGTAAGCGAGATGAGAAAAAGCACCTGCTAACGCAAGTGCTCTTTCTGGAGCAGGGGAAAGCGACTCGAACACACGACCTGATGCCACATTGCCCATAGGGCAAATTACGAATCATCGCGTAAGCGAATTCGTATTGAATAACAAAATCCCCACCGATTGGTGGGGATCTTGGAGCTGGTGATGTGACTCGAACACACGACCTGCTGATTACGAATCAGCTGCACTACCGACTGTGCTACACCAGCATATTTGATTGACAACGCATCTATTATACCCGAAAAAGTTTGATTTGTCAAGATTATTTTTTAAAAAACCTTGGATTTTATAAAAATATTTTTATTCCCTTGATTTTCCTCTTATTTCATGGTACAATGTTCACAGAAAACACAACAGGAGCGCATTTATGAATTTATGTGACCTTAAAACAGTAAAACAAGTGATGTCCGCCTTTCACCTCACCTTTCACAAGGAGTTCGGGCAAAACTTTTTGACCGATCGCTCGGTGGTGGAGGGCATTGCCGAGGAGTGCTGCCTCAACGACCAAAGCTCCATTTTGGAGATCGGTCCCGGAATCGGAACCCTGACCTACGAATTGGCTCTGCGCCACCGTCAAGTCCTCTCACTGGAGATCGACCGCGGTCTCATCCCCGTTCTCGCGCATACGCTCGCGGAATTTGACAACGTAAAGGTCGTCAACGAGGACGTAATGCAAGCCGATCTCGCCACGCTCCTCGCTCCGTATTTTGAGGCGGGTCCCGTTTCGGTTTGCGCCAATCTCCCCTACTACATCACTTCTCCGATTTTGATGAAGCTGCTGGAATGCGGACTCCCCTTTGACTATATCACGGTCATGATTCAAAAAGAGGTCGCCGACCGACTTTGCTCCCGCGCAGGCGGAAAGGACTACGGCGCGATCACCGCGGTTTTGAACTATTACGGTGAGGTGGAGCGTTTGTTTGACGTTCCCGCGGACCGTTTTGTTCCCGCTCCCAAGGTGGATTCCGCGGTCATCCGCATCCGTCTTTATAAGGACAAGCCCTGCAAGCCCCAAAACGAGGCACTCTTTTTCCGCACGATCAAGGGGGCGTTTGCACAACGCCGCAAAACCCTTTCCAACTCCCTTGCATCCTCTTTTTCGGAGCTCTCCAAGGAGCAAATCGGAAAAATTATCACCGATTGCGGCTTTGAGGCGACGGTGCGCGGTGAAAAGCTTTCGACTATGGACTTTGCCCGCCTCTCCGACGAGATCGGAACATATTTGTAAAAGCAAGATGGAGAATCTCCAATGCCTTTTCGCATTTGGGATTCCCCATCTCTTTTTTTACTGTTTTTGAAACACTCCAAAGGATTCGCGCAGCTTTAAGGTGACGGGTACGGTGATCTCCACGCGCTCCCGATAATGCTTGTTTTCGATACGTTTGAAAATCAGATCCACCATTTGCGCACAAACGTCCTCCAAATTGCTGTGCAAACTGCTCAAAGGGATATCCAAATAGGAAGTTGCCGAAATATCATCCATTCCGACAAAAGAAATGTCCTGCGGAATCCGATATCCCAAATGCTTGACGTACCGCATCGCACCAAAGGCGATCTGATCGTAGGCGGCAATGATCACGCTGGGAAGCGCCCCACGCTCGATCATCCTTTTGATCCCTTCCTCGCCCGCCTCGGCAAAACGTCCATCAGTCCTGACAACGTATCGGTCGTAAATCGGAAATCCGATACGGCGCATCGCGTTTTTGAAATACTCTTCTTTTTTGACAGTCAGGTGTTCCCCGATAAAACCGATCTCCGTGTGTCCTTGGGCTTTGATCGTCTCCATCAGGCAAAGCATTCCGCCCTCAACATCCACACGGACAACATCGGCATTGGATCCCTTTTTGAGGGAATTACTCATCACAACCAGCGGAATCTCGTCCGAATTTTTGATCATTCTCCCCGATCCCCAAACGATCACTCCATCCACCTTCATGCGGTATGCCAGATCGTAAAAAAGCCGCGCTTCCTCATGGGGCTGAAAGCGAGTAAACGCGATGATCGCGTCCGCCCCCCGTGCATAGAGAGCGCGTTCCAGCAATCCGATCTCCTTGCCGTAATACTCGCTCTCCGGCTCGGGACACAGAAGCGCAACGACCGGTCGTTGCCGCGGTGCTTTATAGTATTTTTCAAAGCATCCGTATTGTCTCGCAAGCGCGAATATCCGCTCGCGTGTTTTCTCTCCGACCTCACGGCTGCCCGAAAACGCCTTGGAAACCGTTCCCACCGACGTTCCCGACAGCTCAGCCAGCTTTGCCAACGTCATTGCCTCGCCCCCCCTGTCTTTTCCTTATGGTCATTTTATCACATTCGTTTTGACAATACAAGGGCTACGCGAAAATTACGAAAATTTTTCGTAAAAAAATCTATTGCCCTACCGAAAGCCGCATGGTACAATATCCTGGTATCCATCAAACAAGGAGATTCACCATATGAAAAACGGCAACAAAACCACACAGATCGCCTATATTATAGAGGCGGGATTCGAATACTTTATTTCCCTTTTTGTAACGGGAACGATGCTGGGCTATATTTTGGATACGCTCGGCTTTTCGGACGCGTTGCAAGGAATTATTTCTACCGTCGCAACCTTTACTTGCGGCGCTCAACTCTTTGCTCTGGTTTCTACCGAACGAAAAAGAAAGCGGCTTGCAACGATCGGTCATCTGATCAATCAGACCTGCTTCGCACTCCTGTATCTCTTGCCGATCTTTCAGATCCCGGCAGGACTCAAAACCGTTTTGCTGATGGTTCTCCTGTTTACGGGACACATCGTCAGCAACGCGGTCGTTCCCACAAAAACCACCTGGCTGATGTCCTCTGTTCCCAACGAAAAGCGCGGCACCTTTACAGCCATCAAAGAGATGACCTCTTTGGCAGGTGGAATTGCCGTATCTCTCGGATTTGGCGCGGTAGCGGACACCTTCCGCAACGCAGACGGCATGCCAACCACGCCTTATTACATCATCTGCACCGTGGCACTGGTGATCATGATGGCGATCCACACCGCATCACTTCTGATCTCCTCAGAGCCGCCGCAGGAAAATGCCGTGCGCGTTCCGATCAAAAAAGCGGTGGTCGGCATGATGCGCAATCACAAATTGATCAAGGTCATCGGTGTCGGGATTCTTTGGAATATCGCATCGGCTCTCTCCGCATCCTTCTTTGTCTCCTATCTCCGCCAAGAGCTTGCTTTTTCCTTTACGCTCATTGCCGCCATGGCTACAGCGGGATCGATCTGCCGTATTTTGGTGTCTCCCCTGTTTGGCAAGCTGGCGGATAAGTATTCCTTCTCCACCTCCATGACGGTTGCCTTTTCGGTAATGGCACTCGCGTTTTTATCCATGGTCTTTACCACTCCCGAAACACGATGGCTCTATCTCGCGTACATTTGTCTGCACTCCTTTGCGATGGCGGGCGTCAACGCGGGCGTGATCAATCTGATCTACGATTACGTCAATCCCTCCGAGCGCACGGTAGCGTTGGGGGTCAAAAACGCCTTGGGCGGCATCATCGCCTTCTTTACGGCACTGGCGTCAGGCGTCATTCTTGGAGCGATCCAAGGGGCAGGCGGTCTGCGCGTATTTGGAATCACGCTCTACGCGCAGCAATTCCTCGCGTTCCTTTCCTTTGCGGCAATCATTCTGCTTATCGTATATATGAGACTTGTCATCGCGCCTCTGCATAAAGTCGGCGCATCCAATGGCACAACCGAAAACGCCAAAACCGCAGCGGAGCAGCTTCCCAAAATATAATATCGGCAGCAATTCATTTTCATAAAGGAGCATCCAAATGTCACACATTTCAATTGACTTCTCGCAGAAAAAGGAACCGATTGGATTGGATGCATCCTTTTCTCTCCGAAATGAAACAAAAAGAGGTGCCGATCGATTTCTTCTCCTTGCATTTTTATTCCAATAACGCAACCACGGGTGCTCGACGCGCACGTGAAATACAAACGATTCCGGATCAATACGGATACGGAAACGCCGAAAGCATTTGCGTAACGCTCGCGCCCAACAGCGTAACCTTTCTGCTTTGCAACGGCGAAAACTTATTTGCAGAGTGATTTCCAATATAAAAACCAAAAGAGCCTTGCCGCGTTGCGGCAAGGCTCTTGTCTCTTTTTTATGCGTTGAATTCGTCAACCGTCTTCCACGTAATGTGGGGGCACTTATCCTCAATAGGATAACCGAATTCGGTAGGTGCTGCCCAGCGAATGGCATTGGTGAGGATGCGCTGAATGCAAGGATGATAGTACGCCTTGCAGGACTCATGACCCGGCTGGAGATAAAAGATTTTTCCCGCTCCGCGATAGAAGGTCATACCCGAACGCATAATGTGTCCGTCCTCAAACCAGCCCGCAAAAATCAACTCGTCGGGCTGAGGGATGTAAAAGGGCTCGCTGTAAAGCTCCTCCTCTTCCAACAGGAAATGATCGGGAATGCCTGCCGCGATCTCGTGCGCGGGGAGCAACGTCCATACGATCTCCTTCTGATCTCTTCCCCAAGACAAGTTACCGTTTGTACCGAGGATCGCGCCAAAGGGCTTGGATTTGTGCGCGGAGTGAAGCGGCACAAAACCCATTTTACCCGTGTAAACACGCTGACGGATCTTTTCTACCAGCGCATCATCAACCTCCTTGTGTGCCATATGTCCCCACCAAAGAAGCACGTCGGTGGATTCCAGAACGTCATCGGGAAGCCCCTGCTCGGGATCGTCCAGGCAAGCGATACGAACGTTCATATCCTCGTTTTTGTCAAGGAAGGATTTGATAAACGCATGGATCCCCTCGGGATAGAGTGCGCGTACCTTCTCCTCGGTCTTTTCGTGACGGTATTCGTGCCAGATGGTTACGTTGATTTTTTTCATGATGATTCCCTCACTTTTGTTTTGGTTTTATTTTCAAATCATAGTTGACCGTTCGTTATTTCAGTTCGACAACGGTAACGCCGCCGTCACCCTCTCCGTACTGACCGAGGCGAAAGCTTGCAATGCGTCGGTCCCCTTTCAGATGCTTCCAAAGTGCCGCCTTGAGTGCTCCCGTGCCTTTTCCGTGGATCAGACGCACGCGCCCCCAGTTGGCAAGAACCGCTTCGTCCAGATATTTGTCCACCTCCAGCCACGCCTCGTCCCCAAGGAGTCCTCGCAGATCGATCTCGTCGCGGAAATCGCGGTTGACCTTGGCGTGAAACTCGGATGCGGGCTTTTTTTGCTTTCCGCTGATGACCTGCGCCTTTTCCTCAATCAGACGCAAATTGGCAAGCTTGGTACGGGTTTTGAGAATCCCCGCCTGCACCAATACCGAGCCGCTCTTGTCGGGCGTATCCAAAAGAACGCCTTCCTTATCGATGTTGACGATATAAACCTTGTCGCCAACCTTAAGGTCGCGCGGAAGAACGTATGTCTCGTCGGTCTTTTCCTCCACGGGATTGATACGGTCGTCGCTCTCGCGGATCATCTTGCGTACGGCACGGCGCGCGGCATCCAATTCCTCGGAAAGCCTTCCCGCCTCTTCTGCCTTTTTGGCTTTTTCGAGCTGTGCGAACACGAATTCGCTGGAAATGCGGGCACTGTCAAGCATTTGCTGTGCCTTTTTGCGATCCTGCTCGATCTGCCGTTCGGTTTCAAAAAAGCGAGATTTGATCTGCTTTTCGGCATCGATCTTCAGCTTTTCATACTCTGCCTTCAGCCGCTCCGCCTCCTCGCGGTTGCGGTCCGCCTCAAGACGGGATGCCTCCAATTGCTCAATGACCTCTTCAAACCGTTGATGGTCGCTGTTGACCTGCTTTTTAGCGAGCGAAATGACCGACTCGGGAAGCCCCAATTTTTGCGAGATCGCAAACGCATTGGACTTTCCGGGAGTACCGATCATCAATCGGTAGGTCGGCTTTAAGGTAGAAACGTCAAACTCGCAGGATGCGTTTTGAACGCCATCGGTATCCAGTGCGTAGGTTTTGAGCTCGGTATAGTGCGTGGTCGCCATACAAAGCGCACCCGTGGCTCTTGCCGACTCGATGATCGCAATTGCCAGCGCCGCGCCCTCGATGGGATCTGTCCCCGCGCCAAGCTCGTCGAAGAGACAAAGCGAATTTCCGTCCACCTCCTCCATGACGCGGACGATATTGACCATGTGAGAAGAGAAGGTCGAAAGAGATTGCTCGATGCTCTGCTCGTCTCCGATGTCCACAAGCACCTTGCTGAACACGCAGATCTCGCTCTCGGGATCGGCGGGGATATGGAGCCCCGACTGCGTCATCAGCGCGAACAGTCCGACGGTTTTGAGCGTGACAGTCTTACCTCCCGTGTTAGGCCCCGTGATGATCAGGGTATCGTATTCCTCACCGATGCGGATATTGGTGGGAACGACGCGCTTTTGATCGATCAAAGGGTGACGGGCGCGTTTGAGATCGACGGTCTGCTTGCCCGAAATGCGAGGCTCCGTCGCGTGCATCCGCGCGGAAAGCTCGGCACAGGCAAAATAAAACGCCAATTGCGTAATTGCGTAATAGTTACGGCTCAAAGAATCCGACGCTGCGCTGACGAGCGAGGAAAGCTCAAACAAAATGCGTTCGATCTCATGCTCCTCACGGGCGGCAAGCATCCGCAATTCATTGTTTGCATCCACCACCGCCATCGGCTCGACGAACACCGTAGCTCCCGATGCAGACGTATCGTGGATCAATCCCTTAATATCGTTTTTACACTCCGCCTTGATTGGAAGCACGTATCTGCCGTTTCGCATCGTCACGATGTTTTCCTGTAAGATCTTGGAATACGAGCCGCTGATATAGTGCTGCAGGGTCTCCTTGATGCGGTTGTTGGCATCACGGATCTTACGGCGGATCTCGGCAAGCTCACGGCTCGCTTCATCCGCGATCATATCCTCGGAAAGAATGGAGCGTGTGATGCTCTCCTCCAAAAAGCGGTTGGGCAAAAGGGAGGAAAACAACTCGTCAAGAGAGGTGTCAAAGGGCTTATTGATCTTACTGTACTCGCTGATACCGCGTGTGGCACGCAAGACCCTTCCCACCTCCAGCAGCTCCCTTGTGTTGAGCATTGCGCCCTTGACGGCACGCTCGCACGCCTCGCCCACGTCGATGACCGATCCAAAGGGCGGCTGTCCCTTGACGTCGTAAAGCCGCTTGGCATCGGTGGTTTTACGTTGACGGCGCAACACCTCCGTGATATCCGAGGAGGGCATGAGCCTGTACGCCATGGCGCGTGCGCCCTCGGTGGGAGCGCAATCGGCAAGCATGGCACAGATCTTATCAAATTCTAACGTATTGATTGCTTTTTGAGTAAAATTCATACCGTTGTTTCCTTATGCGGTGTTGGGGATGCGGCATCCCGCATCGCATGATAAAAATTCAAAGAATCAAATCCTCTTCCAAGATGGGAAAGGAGATACGTCTCGGCGGTTTTGGCAAATGCCGCAAGATCGGCAGGATCCTTGAGCTCAAAGGAAAAGATCCGCTCAATGGGCGCGTGGATCGCGTAGCGCATTGCCGCCTTGACCGCGGGCGAGATGGGACACAGCACCTCCGCCTCTCGAATATCGTCGTAGGAATTCGGTGCGTTTCCCCGTTTGAGATTGCCTTGCTTTTTGAGACATTCGTGGCAAATAAGAGAACCGTTCATCACGTTGAGGTAATATGCCTCCGAATCCTCCCGTCCGCACACTTCGCATCCGTCGAGCTCCGGCTCGTATCCGGACAGTGCCGCCGCGCGAAGCTCAACCGCCCCTTTGACGATTTCTTGCGCATATTTTGTGTGGGAGATCGCATACAGCGCGTTGAGCATCAGCCGAAGCAACTCTCCCGCTTCCTCCCCCTCATCCGTGACCTCGCAGGCAAGATCGCACAGATACGCCGCAAGATCGAGGCGGTCGATATCCATACTGAGCGCGTAGAACGCATTGTGAAGCGCACCGCCCTTGAGAATGTAAAAATCTCCCTTGCGGTAGTATTCGAAATTCGCGTAGGAATATAGCTGACTGACAGCGGTTTGTTGTCCCTTGAGGGAGCGTC
This sequence comes from Eubacteriales bacterium, assembly GCA_045120465.1. Classification (GTDB taxonomy): domain Bacteria; phylum Bacillota; class Clostridia; order Oscillospirales; family CAG-272; genus UMGS1865. Next base: position 41,905 of record JBGVEW010000034.1, on the reverse strand, counting down.
CGCCTTTGGCAAGCAGGGTGATTCTACCCTTTTGCGCGGTCAGGATGGAAAGGTATCGGTCGTGATCACCGTAATCGCGGATCCGCACAACCAAGCCGTCAATGCTCTCATCCCGCATATGCAATCCCCCTCGTGTGTGTTTGTATTATTCCTCCGTGTACCCAAAATCAAGGATCCCGCGGGCACTCTCGCGCCAGTTTTCCTTGACCTTGACCCAGAGATTGAGATAGACCTGCGCATCCAAAAGCTTTTCCATGTCCTCACGGGCATAGCTGCCGATGCGCTTTAAGGTCTCCCCGTTCTTTCCGACAAGAATTCCCTTATGCGATGCCTTTTCGCAGAAGATCTCTGCACGGATGCGCACGATCTCCCCCTCGTCCCGATACTCCTCAATGACCACCGCAACGCCGTGCGGGATCTCTTTATCCAGCGTTCGAAGGATCTTTTCGCGGATGATCTCCGCCACCATCTGCCGCTGGGGCTGATCGGTGATCATATCCTCCTCGTAGAACCAATCTGCCTCGCGCAACAGCTTGGAGCACTCGTCAAGGATCTCGTCCACTGCCTTTCCGCGCTTGGCGGAAATCGGAACGACGGCAAAAAAGTCGTGCAGCTCAGCATACGCCATGATGGTTTCGGCAATTTGCTCGCGGCGGTAAAGATCGACCTTATTGAGTGCCAGAACCGCAGGGGTCTCGCTCTTTTTGAGGTATTCCACGATCTTTTGCTCAACCTCACCCGGGCGGTATCCCGCATCCGCCACAAGGATCACGGCATCGCTCTCCTGCATGGTGCTGTTTGCCACCTTGACCATAAAGTCACCCAGCGTATTTTGGGGCTTGAAGATTCCGGGAGTGTCCAAAAAGACGAACTGATCCTCCCCTCGCGTTTCAATCCCCGCGATGCGGGTACGCGTGGTTTGGGGCTTGTTGGAAACGATTGCGATCTTTTCGCCCAAGATGCTGTTGAGCAACGTGGATTTGCCCACGTTGGGGCGGCCTACGATGGAAATAAATCCTGTTCTTTTCATGTTGTGATCCTTTTCTCAATTTTGCTGTGCCGAAAGAAAGCTCTCCAGCTTTTTCGCGTCCTTTAACAGATCCAGCTCGGTCTGTGTCCTGAGATCGGTCAAGGTCATATAGTAAATCCGATCAAACGCCTCCTCAAAGGAAGCCATCAAAAAGTAGCGATCCCCGATATCGATCTGATAGACCGTGTAGGTAACGCCCTCGGCGGTATTGCTTCCGACCTCTCCCACAAACCGATCCAGATCCGACGTGCGTACCGCCATAGGGGCACTCGAGAGACGACGCAGATCGTTCAAGGTCATCTCGGTTCTCGCGTCGCTTTGCTCATTGATGTATTTGTGAATATGAAATACGCTAACAGGGCCGAAAACCGCTAAAAACACCGCGATGCAGATCAAAAAGGTGATCAGGCGTACGTTCCGCGTCCAAAAGGTCTCGGTCTTTCCCGCAGTATCTGTGTGCGTATGCTTCATGGGCATATCAATTGTGCTCGGGCAAAACGCCAAGCCCCAGGGATGCAACGATCACGGTTTGTCTCCGTCTCATATCCTCGTCATCCTCCTCAGAGGTCTCGTGATCGTAGCCCAACAGGTGGAGCATGGAATGAACGGTCAGGAACGCGACCTCGCGCTCAAAGCTATGTCCGAACTCCTCTGCCTGCGCCTCTGCCTGCTCAAGAGAGAGCACGATGTCGCCAAGCATCCCGAGCATCTCATCCACGGGAGGCTCCTCTCCCTCGCCCTCGTAATCAAAGAGGGGGAAGGACAACACGTCGGTGGGCTTGTCCACGTTGCGGAACTTTTTGTTCAGCTCATGGATCTCCTTGTTATCGGTAAAGGTAACCGAAACCTCACAAGGATTTCCGTATTGCTCGTAGTCCAGCGTTGCCTCCACGGCGGCTCTGACCAGCATTTTGAGGCGGTAGGTCAACAAAATTTTTTCCTGATGATTGTCAAAATAGATGCGCAGATTCATTTTTCTGTTCATAACAGTGTCCTCACTTTTCTTGTTTTGGAGAATCGGAGCGTCCCGCCGCGCGCACCTTTTGCGCGGCATTCTGTTTTTTCTCGTTTTCACGGCGGAGCAGCTCCCGATCGTATTTTTCGTATGCCTGAATGATCTTTTGTACCAAGCGATGACGCACCACGTCGCGCTCGGAAAAATAATGGATCCCGATATCCTCGATGCCCGCAAGGATCTTGACCGCGGCACCCAGTCCGCTCTTTTGCCCCTTGGGAAGGTCGGTTTGCGTCAAGTCTCCCGTCACCACCGCCTTAGAGTTAAAACCGAGTCGGGTCAAAAACATCTTCATCTGCTCGGGAGTTGCGTTTTGTGCCTCGTCGAGAATGATAAAGGAGTCGTCCAGCGTGCGTCCTCTCATATATGCAAGAGGCGCGATCTCGATGGTTCCCTTTTCCACCAGCCGCTGATAGGTCTCCGCGCCCAACATTTCGTACAGCGCATCGTAAAGCGGACGCAGGTAGGGATCGATCTTGCTTTGCAGATCTCCCGGCAAAAAGCCGAGCTTTTCGCCCGCCTCGATCGCGGGGCGCGTAAGAATAATGCGGGTCACCTGCTTTTCGCGCAGCGCCTTAACCGCCATGGCAACGGCAAGAAAGGTCTTACCCGTGCCTGCGGGTCCGACTCCGAGCACGATGGTGTTCTTTTTGATGGACTCGATATATTGCTGCTGTCCGACGGTCTTTGCCTTGACGGGCTTTCCTCTTGTCGTGATGCAGATGCAGGAATCCCCCAGTGCGGCAAGCTCTGCCGTCTCTCCCGCGGAGATCATATCCAGGGCGTATTGCAAAGATTGGTCGGTGATGACCTCGGTTTTTGCGGAGAGATCGTGCAGATAGGAGATGCACTCCGCCGCAGCGGAAACGTTTTCCTCGTCCTCTCCCTCAACGATAATGGAGTCCCCCGCCTCCGACTCGCGGTTGCGGAGCGTTACGGAAAACTGTTTTTCGATGCGGCGCGCGTTGCTGTCAAAGCTTCCGAAAATTTTTGCGGTCGCCCCCACGTGCTCCATACGGATGATCCTGCGGTTCATAGATTCCCTTTCATTCCTGTTTTTTGATTTCGACGTCGATCTGCTCGGCAATGTTCTCAATGCAACGAACGGTGCAATGCAAGCGCACGCCTCTTTCGGTCCATTCAAGGACGGTCTCCTTTTTCAGCAGCATGACCTTGTCGGAAAGCGTTTCCAATTGCTCTGAGAGCTGATCGTAAGCCGCTTCGAGTGCCTCGTTTTCGTCCAAAATCCGTTCCTCGTGCGCATATTGGCGCGCGCGCGTAACGGTGATATGGATCGGGATCGGCCGCGAACCGAAATTGCAGATGCTATACGTATCTTCTATTATATCACAAGACTCCGTTACATTTCCAGTACTTTTGAAAATTTTCAAAGAAAAATTAAAAAAATTCAGGCGGATTTCGGTGATTTTCGTCTCTTTTGGGAGCTTTACGGATTGCAAGAATGGAATTTCCGCCACAAAGCTCCGCTCGGTTCTTGCAAGCACCTCTCCCGCGGCGCGTGTAAAGCGGTAGCCTTCGGTTTGGCTATCGTAGATCCCGCTGACAAGAAGCTCTCCTTTTTTGACCGCCTGACCGATCCCCACCACCGTTTTTCCTCGAAAGATCCGCAATTCCTCGATCTGTCCGTCGCAGGTTGCCACAAGATTGGCGGGAGACGCCGACGCAGGCGGCAAGAGCGGTGTGTCCTCACTTCCCCTCTCGATCACCTGCACCCGCGCCACGGTTCCGTCGCGGTTGATGGAGATCCATGAAAGACGGTCGGTGGCAAGCAGAACGCGGTTTTCCAAGGCGGACACCGAAAGCCCCGGTAGATAGCTGCCGACCCCAAAGTCACATTCCCTTAAAATCTCACGGATCTCACCGTCGGTCATCCCTTCGTTTCCAACGATCTCAACGTCCCAAACGTACAGTCCCGACAGGATCGTTAAAAGCAATGCCGCCACCGTTCCAAGCAAAAGTCCGAGGCGTCTTTTCAAAAGACATAAAAAAGCCGGAAATCCGTACACTCCGCGCACTGAAAGCTCCATTCCGCGCACACGTGCAAGCCGTTTGAGGTGACGTGCGGTGGCGAGTGAGCAATAAAAGCGCACGCTTCCATCCTCAAGCCAAGAAAATCCGCTATAGGAAAAGCCGTTTTCAAGGCAGAGCGTCAGCACCTCCAAACGACATTTTGCAGGAACGGTCACCTCACGCGCGCCCGATAAAAAGAGCGAAACAGTCATAACGTCTCTCCCCCCTCCTTGCATCTGCCGACGCAATCCGACGGGCAAAAGCAAACCGACGTGATGCTCCCCTCCACGGTAACCGCCCCCGCAGAAAAAGCGGTACAGATCAATCCTCTCCCACGCACGCAAACACAGCGACGGGGAGCGGAAAGGCAGATGCGATCCTCCTCGTATCGTAAAATTTTTCGGCACCCGTACACCACCGCAGCCGTATCGTCGCGCAACACCACGCTGTCGGCACGCAACATGGGCGCAAACCTGCGTTTGATTCTCCCTTTTTTCTCATTTCCCTTTGTTTGACCGCGCATTCTATCCCTCGTCTCTCCGTCATAAAAAACGGTGCTCTTGCGTATTTTCGTAACGTACTGTTATTTTATGCAAACGAGGTGCTACACATGACTGTTCGGCAAATCCGTCCGCTCCCACACACGACCAAGCGCACGCACGATACCGTTTTTGCGATCGGTGCTCTGTTTGTTCTGCTTTTGATTTTGCGCAACGCCGAATTCGCAATGGAGGGGATACGCCGAGGGATCACCCTATGTATGCAAAGCGTGATTCCCGCACTCTTTCCGTTTATGGTGATCACCGACCTATCCGCCTCCTTTGGAGTCGGAGACGCGCTCCCCCATTTTTTGACCTCCCCGCTGCGCAAACTTCTTCGGCTATCGCCGGCGGGTACCGTTGCCATCCTGCTCGGCTTTCTTTGCGGCTTTCCCATCGGCACCAAATACGCCATTCGAGCCCATGAGAACGGGCGGATCGGGGATGCGGAATGCGAACGCGTGTTGCTTCTCTCCTGTTCTCCTTCCGCTGCGTTTCTGATCAGTGCGGTGGGAACGTCGCTTTGGAAAAACACGCGGTTCGGCATTCTCCTGTATCTCACAACGATCCTATCCTCTCTGCTGTGCGGAACGGCTTTGGCGCGGACTGCCAAGGAAGCCCCCGAACCCTTGCCTTCCGCTTCCGCGCCCATGCAACGCACGCCCGTCGGAACGCTCTTTACGGGAGCGATTCGTTCCTCGGCCCACGGAATCCTTTTGATCTGCGCTTACGTACTCTTTTTTTCCGCCTTGGGAGAAACGCTGGGAACGCTTTGTTCCGCTCTTTCCTTATCGCACGCGTGGAACACGCCCCTTGCGATGATGTTGGAGCTTTCGGGAGGGATGAGTGCCGCGGCAGAGTCGCCAAGCCTCTTTTGTGCGGCACTTTGCGCGTTTGGAAGTGCGTGGTCGGGGCTTTCGATGCATTGCCAGATGCTTGCGATTTGTCAAAATCGCCCCTTTTCTTATCGCCGCTTTCTGCCGTTCAAGCTCTTGCAAGGCGCGGTGGCAACTCTGCTGTTGATCCTTCTCTTTCCGCTCATGAAATTCGAATTCTAAAACAATTTTCAAAAAAGGTGGCACACTGCGGCATAAGCTGTCAAGGTGTGGCACTTTTTTGCGTGTTACAATACGCTCGTCACAGAGACACGGCGAAAAGGAGGTGATGTCCGTTGTATGAGTAAACAACGTGTGGAGCTTTGCAATCCAAAGGCTTGCAAAAAGCTTCCGCGACTCTTTCGGGAATACGTGGAGAGCTGTCGTCCTCCCCCCGATTCCGACCCCAAAAAGAATCCCCCAAAGCTCCCCAATCTTGCCGGCTTTTGCCGCTTTCTCGGTTGTGGGATCGCAGAATTTGAACGTCTGCGGAAGTACGCTCCCGACCTGGCAGAACAGATTCGTACCTCTCTTGAGGACGAATTGCTCTCCGCTGCTACCTCCGCAACGCTCCTTTCCCTTTATTTAAAAAAGAGGCTGGGATACGAGGAGGAGGACGGAAACGCGGGCAGTGAGATCTCGGCGGGCACGATGCGTCTGATCTTTGATCATGACATCAAGGAGGACGGTGCATGAAAGAACGCGAGGAGCAGATTCTGCGCATCCGAGGCACTCCCAACGAGCGGCAAAAGCGTTTTTTTGCATCACGTGCACGCTATACGGCGTATGGAGGTGCGCGCGGCGGTGGCAAATCCTGGGCACTGAGGCGCAAATTGGTAGGGCTTTGCTTATGCTATCCAAAGATCCGCTGCTTGCTGATCCGACGATCCTACGCGGAGCTCAAATCCAATCACGTCCGTCCGCTTTGCGAGGAGTACGGTTCACTGATCACCTATCGTGAGGGCGAAAAAACGCTCTATTTTCCGAACGGAAGCACAATTGCTCTGGGGTACTGTGCATCCAACCGCGACGTCCTGCGCTATCAGGGGCAGGAATACGACGTGATCGCCATCGACGAGGCAACGCAACTGAGCGAATATCAGTTTTCGGTTTTTAAGGCCTGTCTGCGCGGTGTCGGTGACGTTCCGCGACGGATGTATCTGACCTGCAATCCCGGAGGGATCGGACACGCATGGGTCAAACGCTTATTTGTGGATCGGGATTTTCGCGCGGATGAAGATCCGAACGATTACCGTTTTATCCCCGCACAGGTCTATGACAATCCCGTTTTGCTCAGTGCCGATCCCGAATACGTCCGACAGCTCGAAAGCCTTCCCCAAAAAATGAAGGACGCCTGGCTTTACGGACGTTGGGACGTATTTGAGGGACAGTTCTTTCCGGAATTCCTCCCCGAATTGCACGTCTGCGCCCCCAAAGCCATTCCAAACGAGCTTTACCGCTACGTGGCCATGGATTACGGCTTTGATATGCTGGCGGCACTCCTTATGGGGGTGGACCGAACGGGAAATCTGTTTGTGATCCGCGAGATCTGCGAACCGGATCTGACCCTTAGGGAAGCGGCAGAGCGCGTGGCAGCGCTTTGTCACGGACAGAACGCGGAATACGTCGTCGCCTCTCCCGATCTCTGGAACCGACGGCAGGACAGCGGAAAAAGCGGATTTGAGGTCATGCAAGCAGTGCCCGGAATGCCCCCGATGTGCCGCGCGGACAACCGACGCGTGCCCGGATGGCGCATCCTCCGAGAATACCTCAAGCCGCGCGACGGTCAGCCCACGCTTCGGATATCGGCGGAATGCCCCGTGCTGATCCGCTCTCTGCCGGCACTGCTGTGCGACGCGATCCACCCCGAGGATGCCTCGGGAGAGCCTCACGCCGTCACACACGCGCCGGAGGCGTTGCGCTATGCCGTGATGAGCCGCGCCCCCGTGCAGGAAGCCGATGACGCTCTCGACCGCAATTTCAAATTCCCGAACAGAAAGGGGAAATTCCCTCTCTTTTAGCGCGGAAAGCGAGGGTCAAACAAATCCGTTCGACTCTCATTCCGCGTCTCTGTGACAAAAATCTTATGAAAGGAGGTCTCTTTATACATGGCTACCATCAAGCCATCCCACGCGTTTGCTAAAAAATGCTTTGACCGCTTTCGCGGATTGGGAAATCAAGGCGCGCTTGAGGGAGACGGAGCCACCGAAATGCTCAATCTGCGCATCAACGAGGACGGCAGTCTTTGCTCGCGCGAAGGCTACCGTATCATAGCCCGCTTTCCCGATCAACGCATCCGCGGATTTTGGGAAGGAGTGTTGGATCACCAAACCTATCGCTTTATTGCGGCAGGCGGCTCCGTATATCTGATGGATCTGAAAAATCAGATCCACACCAAGGTTGGAACGATTGCATCCGCTGACGAGTCGGTCGAGTTTTTCTCCTATGAAAATCGACTGTATCTTTTGGACGGTGAGGATCTTCTCGTGTATCAACCCTCTTCCAAAAGTTTTATCACCGCCGAACCGTACGTCCCATTGATCGGATATCAATGGCATCCCACCGATTTCGGGGATATTTACGAGCCTGTCAATCTCCTGACGCCGCGCATGAGAGTTCGTTACCTCAACACCTCTGCCTCCACCGCCTTTTATCTCCCATTTTACGCCAAAAGCGTTGAAGCGGTGTACGTAAACGGCACGCGAACGCGAAACGTGACGCTTTGTGAAGGCGGCAAGTACGTTGAAGTTCCCTCTGCGGCAAACGCATCTCAGATCGACGTGGTGATGACCGCTGATTTTGCGGACGACACTGCGCTCCCCATCCGCCGCGCCCGCCACGCGCTGGTGCAACGCTTTGGAAACGCGGAACGCCTCTTCCTTTACGGAACGGACGGCACCTGTGCGGTCTATCCCGCGGCATCCGTCAACAGTGCAATGCTGAATATCTGCCACGTCCTGCTCCCCTCGGTCCTGCCGCTCTATTTTAAAAGCTCCGACGTGTTGTATCTCGGAAGCCGCGAAAATCCCGTGCAAGCACTGTTTCCCTATCACGGAGAGATCCTTGCATTCGGAACCCATCAAACCTTTCGCATTTTCACGGAAAACAACGTCAGCTTTGAAGCGGAGAGCCTTGCGGACGGAATCGGATGTTCCTCACACGGCATGGCGTTCCTTTGCGAAGCCTCTCCCGTTTTGGCGGATTCGGGCGGACTCACTTGGTTGGAATCCACCTCGCGCACCGATTCATTGCGTTCACGTCGCATCCGTTACCCCACGCTTCGTCCGCAGCTCAAAGTCCCCGATACCGCTACCGCGGTTTGGAATCCCAATTCGCGTGAGATTTTGATCCGCGACCCCGCAGAATCCACCGGCAAGGTACTGGTTTATCAAGCCGACCGAAACGATTGGTATTGCTTTGACAATATTTCCGCAACGCTGTTTTTCAGCATTTCCGGTCATCTCGGCTTCGGCACGGAAAACGGGAACGTCTATCTCTTTGACGATTCCTGCACGACCGACGACGGAACGCTCTTTCGATGCCGTTATCAAAGCACGTATTTCGATTTTGGCACTCCGGAGACAGTGCGGCGCGCCCTGCGTCTATCGGTCTGCGGCAATCTTCACGGTGGCGAAGCAACGCTGCGGCTAACCGATGAAAGGCGGGAAAGCGCTCACGCGCTCCGCGGCAATTCCAAGCACACGATCGAGCATTTTGAGCTCCGCAGAAAAAACGGACGCTATCGCTTCTTGCGGTTTTCACTCGAAGCACGATCCGATTGCAAGGTAGAGCTGTATAAGCTCTCCTTCTTTACCAACCTCTAAGGCATACGCCGATTACATCTCAACATGAAAGGAGGAATTGTTATTTCTCAATCCATTCAAACGACGTGGCAACAGTATGAAGCCGGAAAAGCCTACAAGCGCCGCGTCGGACTTTACGAAACCGTTCGAAAGAACGAACGCTTTTACCGCGGAGATCAATGGAACGGCATCCATGCAGATCTGCCGCATCCCGTGTTCAATCTGGTGCGGCGAATCACCGATTATCTGATCGCCTCGGTGATGGCAGGAGACGTCTATATCCGCTATTCCGATGACGCGCTCCCTTTTGTGGATCGCGCCGCCTTGCGCAAAGCGATCGAAAGCGGATTGGAAGCATTCAACCAAAACGTCGCTTGGCGTTGGAAGCAAAGCGATATGCGTTCCCTTTCCTATCAGGCACTACTGGATGCCGCAATCAGCGGTGACGGTGTCTTTTATTGCTGGTGGGATCCCGAACGCTCGGACGGACAAGTGTTTTGCGGAGATATCCGCACGGAGCTCGTCAACAGCACCGATCTTTTCGTCGCAGACGTAACCTCCTCGGATCTGCAATCGCAGAATTACGTGATCCTCTCCGGACGCGCTGACGTTCATTCCTTGCGCGAGGAAGCGAAAAAAGCCGGCGCATCACAGGAAACCATCAATTTGATCCTTCCCGATTCCGAAAACGATACGGAGGTATGGAATTTTGACTCCCAAAAGGACGGAGATGAAAAAGCGACCTATCTGATCCGCTTTTTCAAGGAGAACGGTGAGGTCGTCTTTGAAAAATCCACCCGAAACTGCCTGATCCGCCGAGTTAACACCGGGCTTTCTCGCTACCCCGTTGCGTATTTTCATTGGAATCACGCCAAAAACAGCTTTTTGGGGAACGCGCCCGTGAGCGACATACTCGCAAACCAAAAGTACATCAACAGTGCCTACGCAATGGCAATGAAGCACATGAGTGACACCGCGTTTTCCAAAATCGTCTATGACAAATCCCGTATTCCGGAATGGTCGAACGAGGTTGGAGAAGCGATTGCAGCCTTGGGCGGCGGCAACATTTCCGATGCGGTCAGCGTTGTGGGCGTGGGGGAAATGCAAGAGGGCTATTTGGAATTGATCGAAAGCGTGATCGAACAGACCAAGAGCATGATGGGCGCGACCGAGGCCGCGCTCGGAGACGCAGACGCGGCAAACACCAGCGCGATCCTGACCCTGCAAAACGCATCACGTATGGCACTTGAGCACGTGCGTGCAAGTTTTTATCACTGCATCGGTGAGGTTGCGGCAATTTGGGCGGATATGCTTTGTACCTACTATCCCCGTGAGCGGTTGCTGGCAATTTGCGACGAGGAAGGACGACTTGGAACCGCGCGCCCGAACTACACGCTCCTCAAAAAGGAATTGCTCCGCGCAACGGCGTATTCCGACAGCACCGAGCGTTACACCCCCGCCATGACGGTAACGGTGCTGGACAAGCTTTTGGAATTGGGACACCTCAACGTGCAGGATTATCTCTCGCTTTTGCCCGGAGGTGTATTGGGCAACAAAGACGCAATCCTGCAAAAAATCTCAATGAAAGGAGAACATACAGATGAATGAATCAAGCACGTTTATCGACGATCAAAACGCGGAGATGGCAGAAGCACGCGATACGGAGACACCGGAAGCTGCAGAAGCAGCTGTATCGGACCTTGCGCAGGCAGATCCTGAATCCACCGAGAAAGGAGGCGCAAAAGCGGATGAAATGGCAGAAGCTGAGAAAGAAGCTGGAATGTCTGATGATTCCCGCGCGGATCCTGATTCTGATCCTGATGCCGCTCATCGGGCGGTTGAAGCGGACGGATTGGACGAGCTGCGAAGTGAATTGAAACTCCTGCGGGAAGCGGTCGCTTCCCACACCGCGCAACTGAGCCGCACGGAACGGGAATACGGCGAATTTGCAAGCCTCTACCCCGACACCACGCTCTCCGACGTTCCGGACAGCGTTTGGCTGGACGTGGAAAAAGGCATACCGCTTGCCGCCGCTTACGCGCTGGAAGAACGCAGGCGCATCCTCTTACGCGCAAAAGCGGAGGAAAGCAATCGGCTAAACCTGTTGCGTTCAGCAGGCGGCTGCCACGGCACGCCCCCGGAGTACTTCACCCCCGACGAGGTGCGCGGAATGTCTCAAACGGATATCCGAAAACACTTCTCTACCATTCTCGAATCCATGAAGTCATGGAAATAATTAAAATAAGAATAAGAATTATTTAAAAAGAAAGGATTATAATATTATGGCAATTACTTTTTTTACCCCTTCCGTATGGAGCGAAACCCTTTACCGTGAGCTTGACCAGCAGTATATCGGCGTTGCACATTGCAACCGCGACTTTGAGGGCGATATTAAAAACTGCGGTGACACCGTAAAAATCATCGGCGTAACCCCCATCAGCGTTTTCGATTATGAGAAAAACGCGGACATGACAACCCCGGACCCCATCAGGGAAAGTATGCGTGAGCTGCAAATCACCGAGGCAAAGTATTTCAATTTCCTGCTCGATGATATCGATCGCGCGCAGAGCAATCCCAATCTGATGCGCGAAGCAATGCGCAACGCCGCCTCCTCCCTTGCCTACGAAGCAGATTGTCTGGTATTCCAAACCTGTCAGGAAGCCACCAACAGCATCAGCGCAAACGCTGCAACCGACAGCATCATCGACACGATCATCTCCGCACGCACCAAGCTCTTCCAAAACAACGTAACCGACAACTCCGAGCTCTACCTGGAAATCACGCCCACGATTGCGGAATATCTCTTCAAGGAAAAGCGCGAGCTGCTGTTTGACAACACCAGTATGGTGGAGAACGGATGCATCGGTTCGATCCACGGTTGCCGCGTATATGTTTCCAACAACGTCCCCACGACCTACGAGGATGACGGTATGACTCACCACTGTGTGATGCGTACCAAGAGAGCGGTAACCTTTGCAGAACAGCTTTCCGAGATCGATGCATACCGTCCCGAGCTTCGCTTTGCGGACGCGGTGAAGGGCTTGCATCTGTACGGTGCAAAGGTGATCTATCCCAAGGAAATCGTAAAGTTGGATTTCTTCGTTCCCAACAACTGAGGATAAGCAATGACCTGCAAAGCATTGTTTGATTCTGCCGTTGCGTTACTCTGCGAGGATCCCGGTGACAGCGATCGCATTGCCGACTACACCGAGCGCGCTCCGTATCTGTTTGCGCTTTGCGCGTCGGAATGTCACTCCTTGGATAACCAATATCGCACGGCACACGGACTTGAACCAACGGTTGCCTTGGCAAGTGCCACAATCCCATTGGAAAGCCCGCTTCCGCTATCGGAGATCTTTGCTTCGGCTGCCGTTTACTACGTTGCGGCAATGCTGATATCGGATGAAAACGAGGGGCTCAGCGACAAGTTTTTTGCGCTTTACACGGATGCCGTCAGCACGATTCAGACATCCATCCCCTCCGCTTTTCATAAAATTACCGACGTATATGGTCTGCACTGATCGGTAACCATCTTCTAAAAAAATGGGGCTGAGTCATTGACGAAGCCCCCACGCGAAAAAGGCGACGGTAGGCTTTTTCGCGCCGGGAAATTTGTTGTTTTTTTGCCTCTTATGAGGCAAAAATGGCAGTGTTTAGCCGCAAAAACTAAAAAACACGGGGGATCTCAAATGCTGTTTGCATTTGAGATCCCCCGTTGATTGTTAAGCTTACTTTTGTAGCGCGCGCATTGCGGCGCGGATTTCATTTAAGGAATACCCATATCGGGAAAGAGAGGTGGTCATGCGGCGAAGCTCGTCCGCATCATTTGGAACGCCACCGTATTTCTTTTGGATCAGAGAGGCACAATTACCTTCAAAATCAATTCGCTCCAAAAGATCGGAAAGATCCTCCAGCGTCTCCTTGGAAAAGCCTTTGCTCCAAAGGTGCGCGCTGATGCGTCTTGCCCCCCAAAGTTTTCGGGCGCATTTTTCCACCTCACGTCCGAGATCCTTTTCTTCGTCAATCAAACCCATTTCCTGCAAGTGCTGTGCCGCCGCCAAGGAGGTCTCACGCGAGAATCCTCGTTGCGTCAGCTTTCTTGCAAGAGCCTGTACCGAGTTTGCGCCGTAAGAAAGAAGATGCTCTCCGCTCCGCATGGCATTGCAAAGCTGTGATGCTTCCTCAATGCGTTCGTAAGTCTCCTCGGTGATCCTCCCCTTTTGGGGCTTGATCTCATAATACTGCTCCGTGGTCAGCGGCAGGCTTTTTTGCTCACGGTGTTCCCCATTTTCGATGAGCATCTGCACAAGCACCTCGGCACCGTCGTGTTGCGCGCGCAAGGAACGCACGGTGATGGTCAAGGGAAACGCAGCGCTTCTCTCTGCGGTATTATTCGTCATCCTCACCGCCCGAGAGACGCAGATCGAAATCGTCCTCATCCTCGTCATCCACGTCAAATTCCTGTTCCATCGTCATCTTTGCCTGCTCGCTCAGTTCTCGAACCTTTGCCTCGACCTCTTCCATCATCGCGGGATTGCTCTCAAGAAGCTTGCGGACGTTATCCTTGCCCTGACCGATTCTCTCGCCGTTGTAAGAGAACCACGAGCCGCTCTTTTTGATGATATCCAAGGCGATTGCAAAGTCCAGAATCTCGCCCGACAGAGAGATGCCCTTGCCGTAGAGGATATCGAACTCCGCCACGCGGAAGGGGGGTGCGACCTTGTTTTTGACGATCTTACATTTGACGTGGTTACCGTAAACGTCGTTGCCGTCCTTGAGCTGTTCGGTCTTGCGGACGTCGATACGAACTGACGCAAAGAACTTGAGGGCGCGGCCGCCGGTGGTGGTTTCGGGGTTGCCGTAAATAACACCAACCTTTTCGCGGATCTGGTTAATGAAAACGACCACGCAGTTGCTCTTGGAAATAACGCCCGAGAGCTTACGCATTGCCTGCGACATCATTCTTGCCTGAACGCCAACCATGGATTGCCCCATGTCGCCCTCAATTTCCTGTCTCGGAACGAGCGCGGCAACCGAGTCCACAACGATGGCATCCACTGCACCGGAGCGCGCCAACGCTTCACAAATTTCAAGCGCGTCCTCTCCGCAATCGGGCTGAGAAACGAGCAGCTCGTTGATATTGACGCCCAGTGCCTTGGCGTAAACGGGGTCGAGCGCGTGCTCGGCATCGATAAACGCCGCGGTGCCGCCGATTTTTTGCACCTCCGCCAAAATGTGAAGCGCGACGGTGGTTTTACCCGAGGATTCGGGGCCAAAGATCTCGATGATACGTCCGCGCGGAACGCCGCCGATGCCAAGCGCAAGATCCAAAGAAAGCGAGCCTGTGTGAACTGCCTGGATCTCCATGCGGGTGTTTTCCCCAAGTTTCATGATCGAGCCCGCGCCGAAATTGCGCTCAATCTGTGTCATCGCGGTCTTTAACGCTTCCTTCTTTCCCGCGTCGTCCAGATTTTGCGGTACGGGGAACTTGGTCTTTTTAGCGGTTGCCATAGTTATTCATTCCTTTCTCGCGGGATCACCGCGAAGCCATTATTGATATCATTTGCCCCTATTATACCCCATCTTTTCGGCTTTGTCAAGTGGTTTTATGAATATATTTTTCTGTTTTTGGTATTTTATTTTTAAGTTTTCTGTTTTTGGCATAAAAATCAAGATCGATATTTCCAAAAGCGAAAGTTTTGAGTTCAAAAAAGAGACCCGAACAAGTCGGGTCTCCAAAATTGGAATCAAATCGGATATATAATTGCAGGAAATGCTTACCACGCAACGGAATTCCCGTTTTCGTCGTAGTGCCAATAGTTGCCCGTCGTATCGGGCGCGCCGTCGGGGGCGTAGTAGTAGATGGTGACAACGTTGAGTTCGGTATTGCCGGAATCAATTGAAATTTGCGCCCATTCCGCAGCTGAGCCAACGTAGTAAATGCTCGTCAAGCCTGTGCACCAAGAGAACGCCTCATAGCCAATGCTCGTGACGCTGTTGAGGATCGTGATGCTCGTAAGTCCTGTGCAACCGGAGAACGCAGAATCGCCGATGCTCGTGAGTTTGCTGTTTTCAGCAAACTCTACGCTCGTAAGGCCCCAGCAACCGTAGAACGCATAATCACCAATGCTCGTCACGCTGTCGGGGATCAGAAGCTCAGTAACCAATTTACCGTTCAGATACAAATTGTATGCATACACCAGCGGATTAGAAAGATAATCCTCGAAAACAATATTACACCACGCTTTCAAGTCACTAATGTAAACACTCGTAAGTTCCGTGCAATAGGAGAATGCCTCATAGCCAATGCTCGTGACGCTGTTGGGGATCGTGATGCTCGTAAGTCCCGTGCAACCGGAGAACACAGAAGAGCCGATGCTCGTGACACTGTCGGGGATCGTGATGCTCGTAAGTCCCCTGCAATCGGAGAACGCAGAATCGCCGATGCTCGTGAGTTTGCTGTTTTCAGCAAACTCTACGCTCGTAAGTCCCGCGCAACCATAGAACGCCCTATAGCCGATGCTCGTCACGTTGTTGGGGATCGTGATGCTCGTAAGTCCCGTGCAACCGGAGAACACAGAAGAGCCGATGCTCGTGACACTGTTGGGGATCGTGATGCTCGTCAGTCCCGTGCAACCATAGAACGCATCAGAGCCGATGATCGTGACACTACCATCTGTAGGAATAATACTGTTTTTACATCCCGCAATTAAAGTTTTGGAAGCTGTCTCAATCAAACAATTCCCTGCACTATGGTAAGTCGGATTGTTTGCATCCACAGTGATGCTCGTAAGTCCCGTGCAATTATAGAACGCAGAATCGCCGATGCTCGTTACAGTGTTCGGAATAGTAATTTCCTTTAAATTAGGAGCACCCGAAAAAGCAGAGGAAAGGATTTGCGTCACCGCTTTTCCGTTATGGGTAGCGGGAATTTCGATTTTTTCAAGATATTGCGTAGTTCCTGCACTAACCCCATACGTTCCGTCGGGGAGCGGATAATACGCCAAGCCATCCGTGCCGGTAGCCTTTGGCGATTCAAGAGGATCAAGCACCGTGCCGTTGGTCAACGTGATAACAAGTCTGCCTTGGTCATCGTACTCGATTTTTTCAATCGTCGCACCTGTGTCGCCCTGATCTCCCTTGTCGCCCTTGTCACCCTGATCTCCCTTGTCGCCCTTATCACCGTCAACGCCGTCGATAGTGGTGAACGTGGTGGTAGTTCCATCGGTAAACGTGATGGTGTAGGTCTTTTCCAAGCCGTTGGTCGAAGTCAAAGTGATGCTTGCAATGCCGTTGCCCGTAGCACCGGTGTCGCCCTTGTCACCCTGATCTCCCTTATCTCCCTTGTCGCCTTGATCGCCCTTGTCGCCCTGATCTCCCTTGTCACCCTGCTCGCCCTTTTCACCGTTAACAACTGCAAAGGTCGATGTTGTGCCATCGGTAAAGGTGATGGTATAAGTATCGGTCAAGCCATTGGACGAGGTCAGCGTGATACTTGCAATACCGTTGCCCGTAGCACCCGTAAGACCCGTCTCGCCTTTTTCACCGTTTGTTACGGTGAAGGTTGTGGTAGTGCCGTTTGTGAAAACGATCGTATAGGTGTCGGTCAAGCCATTGGACGAGGTCAAAACAACGGAAAGTATCCCGTTACCCGTAGCACCCGTGTCGCCCGTATCACCCTTGTCTCCTTTGTCTCCCTTGACGCCTTGAACACCTTGAACGCCTTGGAGACCTTGGAGTCCTTGGTCGCCCTTTTCCCCTTTTTCACAAGAGGCAAGGAGCGTAACTCCGCACACAATCAGAAGCAGAACTAAAAAGATGGAAACGAATTTCTTCATTGTTTTTATCTCTTTCGTGTTTCAGCCCACCGGCATTTTGAAAGCGCATACGCGTACCGCTTGGTATTAGAATTTTATTGTATCACATTTTTTTCCTTTTGTAAACCTTTTCCGCAAAAAAAGTGCCGCTTCCCATATTGCGCTTCTTTGAAGCGCGCACGGCGGCGGTGATCACGGTGTTGAGCCGTACTTACCGCCGCCGTGTCCTCTTTGAAAAAGTTCTTGGGGGAGAGGTTTGGAGAGGGGGGCTTCTTTTAAGAAGCCCCCTCTCCAAGGTCTTTTCCCAAAACTCTCTCACTCAGGCAGCGTCAGGTCGCCGGGTTTGATCCATTTGATCTGATAGAGCAATTCGCTGAACAAAAGCGACAGCACTGCGGGCAGGACGAAGCAGATCAGGATCAGCCCGATCCAATCCATCACACCGACCGTGGTGGGATAAGAGCCTCCGAACCAACCGAGAATGATGCCAACGGGCCCCAACAGTCCGCACGTACCCATGCCCGAGTTGATCGCCTCACCGTACATCTGCAAACCGAACACGCAGGTTGCAAGAGGTCCCGTGATGGCGCTTGTCAGCGTTGCGGGAATCCAGATGCGGGGATTCTTGATGATGTTGGGCATCTGGAGCATACTCGTGCCGATTCCCTGTGACACCAGTCCTCCCCACTTGTTTTCCTTAAAGCTCATGACCGCAAAGCCTACCATCTGCGCGCAGCATCCCGCAACGGCGGCACCGCCTGCCATTGCAAGTCCCGTGGCAAGCTCGGGATTTGCCAGTGCGGGCGCAGAAAGCGCGGAAAGCCCGAGTGCCGCGCAGATTGCCGCCGAGCTGATGGGGAGCGTAAGCGCCACACCGACGACCACAGAAACGATCAATCCCATCACAAACGGCTGTTGGGTCATTGCAAAGGCGATGAGCGAGCTGATGAGTCCCACCAATTGCCCGATGTAGGGCGCACACCACGCGCTGAGAAGTCCGCCAACGAGCAGTGTGACAAACGGAGTGACGAGGATATCGATCTTGGTCTTTTTGGAGACCAGCATCCCCACCTCAGCCGCGACAATAGCGATTAAGAGAACCGCCAAAGGTCCTCCCGCGCCGCCCAGAGAGTTAGCAAGATAACCAACGCCCGCGCAGGTGTAGGTCACCAAGGGAGACGCCTTGAGGGACACCGCGATCGCAATTGCCATAGCGGGCCCCGCAACAGCCTGCGCACCGGCACCGATCTGTACCAGTACCGAAAGCCCCGGAATCATACCGAGCGCCTTGAAGATCGTACCGATCAGAAGAGATGCAAAGAGTCCGAGTGCCATGGCCCCCATTGCGTCGATAAAGTAACGCTTGGCGTACTTTTTCAAAACTTCTTTCATAAAAACAACCTCCATATACGTTTGATTTGCCATCAGTATAGCACAATCACCTTTTGGGTTCAAGTGTAAAAATCAACAAAATTTGCGCACCAAAAAGTCGCTTCTCGGATTTTTTGATGCGCAAACGTCTGATAAAAGAATTGCTTACAAGGATCTTTTACAACACCTTACGACTGCAATGCGGGATAGGTCTCGTTCTCATAGCCGATCAGATCCACGCCCCACATTTTTGCGATCGTTTTGGGAATCTGAATATTTTCCACAGTTTTACCGTGAAAGATCTCCGCTCCCTTTCCGTACGCGAACACGGGAACGTCGGCACTCGTATGCTCCTCGCTCGTATAGACGAAGGTACCGTCCTCCCCCTTTGTCAAGCCGCCCGTTTCGTGGTCTGCCGTGATGAGGATCATCGTTTCGGGGTGATAAAAGGCGTATTCCATGAAGTATCCGATAGCTTGATTAAAGCGCACGGTTGCGAAAAAGGTCTTGTCCATCTCGTTGGAGTGGCTGTGCTTATCGATATACGCTTCCTCGTACATCATAAAGAAGCCCTTCTCGTTTTCCTCAAGCTTGGCAAGCGTATCACCGATCCCGCGCTCCATGCGGAAACGGACCACGTCCAAGGTATAGTTTGCTCCGTAATTGCCCACGATCATCGTTCCTCGGTTTTCGGTGAGGGCCTTTTGGCTTGTGCGGATCTCGTTGGTGTTCTTGCGGTTTTCGGAGTGTGCCGAAAAGGATGCCGGAGTTGCGCCCGTGAGCACCTCGGTGGACATGACCGCGGTTGCCATGCCGAGATCGGCTGCGATTTCGGTCAAGGATTTGACGTTGTTTTTGTTCTGATCCTTTCCAACGTATCCGTTGACGGTTTTATAACCCGAGGAAAGCGCAGTTCCCCCCGCCGCGCTGTCAGTCGTGCCGGAGAGCGAATCGGTGCGCGACATTCCCATATACGGGAGCATATATCCGTAAAACGCGTTTTCTCCATCGCTGTAACGGAGATCCTCGGTGGAAAACTGCTCAAACAGCTTTGTCTGATTGACGCCCATTCCGTCACCGATCAAAAAAATATAATTCTTTGCTTCCTTGACGATCGGCTCGTGAACGCTCTCGGTCTTTTCGATCACCGCGTCAAAGGATACGGTTTTGACGTAGGTCTCAACAAAATAATAGGCAGCGGCGGCGATGATGAAATAATCCCCCTCTATGGCGATATGCGCATCGTTTGCCAGCATGGAGAACTGTAAGCCCTCGGTATTTGCGTCAAGTGCCTTGGAAATCTCGCGGTTGGTCTCCCCTACGACAATCTCATGAGAGAGCGGCGTGGCTTGCTCGGCATCCGACACCACGGAAAGCACGTTGCCCGTGCGCTGTGCGATCTCATCGGACAGATAGGTTGCCGCGCGCTTGGTATAATCAAGCGCGCCATTGGGATAGACGATGGTGTACTCCGTAATGGAAACACCGTTGACGGTACACGGGATCGGATCGGGGAGATTGGAATGTTCTCCACCCGTAGTCTCGGTTTCGGTGGGCGTATTGCATCCCGAAAGCGGCAAAACGGTCAGGACCAGCGCGAAGAAAAAGCATAAAAATCGTTTCACGTAAGCGTCCTCCTTGGGAGTCGGTATTTTTTGTATGCAATCATTATAACATGAATGGAAGCGTTTTTCAATCGTTTTTGCAAAAAGATTTCCGATTGCAAAACGTGCGGGAAGCCAAAAAAAGAGGCTCCCCTATGGAACGGAAGCCTTTTCGTATAGGCATGGCGATCCGTTTTGAGAAATTGAATTCGTTTATTTCAAACCGCATGCTTGATACAGTTCTTCAATACACGGTGATTGGTATGCAATGTATCCGTTCGATATCATTTGGAAATATCACAGCGGCTTTTTCTTTTATCAAGCTGTACTTTTTTTACCGCTTCGGGGTTGCTTTTCCGCATCCTTTTGCCGCCCGAACACCGCAAACAGCTCCTCTGCATCCTTGGCGAAATGGTTGAGGAATACGGGAATCTGCCTCGGGTCGGCTTGAACCCAACGAAATTCCGCATTTTTTCTGCAAAAAATTCCATTCATAAAGTGCGAGTTAAAGCTCACAATAGTAACAGAGCCGCGCAAAACGCGACTCGATCATATAGATAAACGAACGGACGATGGTTTGGATTTTTCATTTGGTTCACAGATGAACGATCCTACATTCGGATCGTTCAGAAGAGGAGAAATCAAGCTATGGCAAGCAACAAGACTCTTGTTCCCGAGGCTAAGGAAGCACTCGAGAGATTCAAGATGGAAGCTGCAAGCGAGGTCGGTGTCAACCTGAAGCAGGGTTACAACGGTGATCTCACCTCCAAGCAGGCAGGCTCCGTAGGCGGTCAGATGGTTAAGAAGATGATCGAATCCTACGAGAACTCGATCAAGACGAAATAAGGACGTTTTTGAAAGAAAACGAGGTCGCGCAAGCGTGACCCGATATCCCGGCGAAAAAGGATTCTGTGAAAACTCTTTTTCGCGCTCGTCTCACCGCCGTCGGCAGGGCTTCGGAAGCGAACCCGCATGACGGCAACCACGAAAAGACGCCCCGCTCCTGTTGATTGGAGTGGGGCGTTGATTCTTTATCTGGAAGAATAGTAGTACTTATATCCGCGCTTTTTGAGCTTGTTACGAACCGCACCGAGAATGCGGCATCCGCTCTTTTTGAGCTGCGAGATCGCCTCCTCTACCTCGCGGTAGCGCAAATGCTCGTGCCCGAGGATCAAAACGCTTCCGTCGCACTCTGCGGCAATGACCGCCGCGTCAACGACAGCCGACAGAGGCGGAGTATCGATGATCACGTAGTCGTACTGCTCGCGCACCTGTGCGATCAGCTCCTTGAAATACGCGCTGCTGAGAAGCTCGACGGGGTTGGGCGGAAAGGTGCCCGAAAACAGAACCTGCAGCCCCGGACAATCGGTTTGCCAAAGTGCATCCTCCAGAACGGTCATGCCGCTGAGGATCTCGCTCAGTCCGCTCGTGGGCTTTGCGTTGGAGTTGCGTGCCGCGATAACCGATTTACGCATATCCGCATCCAAAAACAGAACACGCTTGCCAAGCTCCGCAAAGCTGCGCGCGATTTGCAGGGAGACCATGGTCTTACCCTCGTTTTCGGCATACGCGGTAATTTCGATCACCTTGATATCCTTGCCGCAAAACTGCAGGTTGGTACGCAGGGTCTTAACCGCCTCCTGCACGATAAAATCACCGTCACCGGGAAGAAAAATTTTTGCCGTATTCATGCGCGATTCTCCTTTCCCTCATGTCGGAGCTTTTCGGTTACCTGCCTTGCACGGTAGTAGTATCCGTCGGTGCTCTTTCCGCTGTTGACGTTGGGAATATCTCCCAAAATCACGATATTCAGACGTTTTTCGATCTCGTTAAGATCTCCAATATATTCGTTACGCGCAAACATAACAACGAAAACGATATACAAAACCAATACCGCACCAAACGCGATCAAAAGATTCAAAAGAAGCGACGGACGGTTACAAGGCTCCTCCTCCAACACCGCAGGCTCGTAAAATCTTGCGTGCTTTTCTCCAAGAACCTCAAAAATCGTTGCCTCACCGATGGTACAAAGCGTGTTGACGATGGCAACCGCCTCCTCGGCAGATGCGGCAACGACCGACACGGAAAGGTTTCGGCTTTCCTCGGGAATCTGGGTCTTTACGCAAGCGCCAAGCTGCTCCCACGTCATCTCAAGTCCGAGTTCATCCACCACCTTTTGCAAAACGGTACGTCCCTTTAAGAGATCGTTACAGTCCTGCGTGATCATTTCGGATACGACGTATGCGTTATCGTTTGAGGTCTGCCCCTCCGCCATCTGACGAAGAATAAAGATTTTGGCAGTTGCCTGATACTGCGGTGTGTAGGTCAGATGCGACCATGCAAAGATGGCGACAAAGCTGACGATGCCAACGGCAAGAAGAATCCATACTCGCTTGACAAGCACCTTCCACAGGGTTGCAACCGAGATATTGATACTGCGATTTTCGGCTTCCATGTCAGTTCTCCTGTTTTTTGAAATAAAATTACAACTACCATTATATTATAGATTCCCTTTTTTGTCAATAGCTTTTTCCATTTTCGCCTTTTTTTGCAATTTTCGGTTCACCGGATTCCATTTCTGCACTTGCCAACAAAATCTCGCGCCGCGACAGCAACAGCACGGCAAGATTGATCACCGTCAACGCCCCGATGGCAAAATCCGATACCGCCCACACACCGCTCGGCGCCCAAGCGCACCCCACAAAGGTACAGACCGAAAACGCTGCAAGATACAACCATCGCCACTGCCGACGGGCGGAAAGAAAGCGCACGTTTTCCAATCCGTATCCGCCCCAACAAATGAGTGTCGCGTAACCGAAGCACAAAAGTGCCGCACAAAAAAAGAGCTCGGAAAATCCCCCCAACACAGAGGAATATGCCGTTACGGTCAGCATCACCGCGTTCCCCTCAAATAAAGCGGCACTCGACCCGTAGGTCACGAGGATGACCAATGCCGTTGCGGTGCAGAGCAGGATCGTATCCGCAAACACCTCAAAAATCCCCCATACGCCTTGCGCCGCCGGACTTTTGGCGTTTGCCTGCGCGTGTGCGGTGGGAGCCGTTCCGCATCCCGCCTCGTTGGAAAGGAGTCCGCGCATCGTTCCTACGCGCAACGCGTCACTCGACAAAAATCCGAAAACGCCACCGCCGACACTCGCGGGTGACAGAGCCTCCCGAAAAATAGACGCAAACGCATCCCCGACGCTGTCCCACCGAAGTGCCAGCACCGCCGCCGATAAAATCAGGTATCCGGCTGTCATGATCGGAACGAGACATTCGGTGAGCGCGGAAATGCCCCTGCATCCTTTTTTTAAAAGCGGGAGCGAGCACGCTACCAAAACTCCCCCCGTTACCCATGCGGGGATCTCCAAAACACCCGACAGTGCGCCGCCCACCGCATTCGCTTGGATCATACATCCCATACTCAATGCATCCGTGATCATCAACGCGGCAAACACAGCCGACAAAAAGACTCCCAAGCGCGCCCGTCGGTGCGTATCGAAATAATCCTTTATATAGTACACCGCGCCGCCGAAAAAAGAACCGTCGGATGCGACACGGCGATGTAACAGAGCCAAAACCGTTTCGGCATATTTTAAGATCATGGCAAGAAGTGCCGAGATCCACATCCAGAACACCGCCCCCGCGCCTCCGATTCGGATAGCACTTGCCACCCCGACAACGTTTCCCACCCCCAGCGTTCCCGCCAACGCCTGCATCAAGGCGCGATAGGAGGAGACGCCTCCCTCTCCGGAAGCGACCAGTGCTTTTGCCATTTCTTTGGGACGTCGAAACGGCAAAAAACGCAAATAAAGCAAGAAAAACAAACCGCACGCCATCAAAAGCGGCGGAACCAATCCCCCCGTTAAAATCCATCCGACCATACATCGCTCCCCCTCTCACGCGCCCAAATGCCTTCATTGGATTCTATTCACTCCCGCCTCGTTCTATGCCGACGACATCCTTCCCTATTTTTAGCACCCGCCCCCTGTGCAAAAGCAATAAATTTGTTAAAAGAATGTGAATAATCCAAAAAAGGGCTTGATTTTTCCAAAAATAAGTATAAAATAAGATCGTGGTTTAGCACTCCACACTTTTGAGTGCTAATTTCTTTCAAAAAACAAGCGATTCGCTTCAAATATCAGGAGGAACAGGAATATGAACATCAAACCGCTTTCCGACCGCGTCGTCATCAAGCTCGTAGAGGCTGAGGAAAAAACCAAGGCAGGCATTCTTCTGACGGCTTCCGCTCAGGAAAAGCCTCAGGTTGCAGAGGTCGTGGCAGTGGGCCCCGGCGCACGCGACGATAACGGCAAGCTCATCCCCATGGAGGTCAAGGTTGGTGACAAGGTTATCACCGGCAAGTACAGCGGCACCGAGGTCAAGATGGACGGTACCGAGTACACCATCGTCAAGCAGAGCGAAATTCTCGCAATCGTAGAATAATTTCACAGAAATCGAGGTAATCAAACAATGGCAAAGGATATTCTTTACGGAATCGAAGCACGCAACGCCCTTTCCCGCGGCGTAGATAAATTGGCAGACACCGTTAAGATCACGCTCGGCCCCAAGGGCAGAAACGTGGTGCTTGACAAAAAATACGGCTCTCCCCTGATCACCAACGACGGTGTGACCATTGCAAAGGAGATCGAGCTGGAGGATGCAGCCGAAAACATGGGCGCACAACTCGTCAAGGAGGTTGCAACCAAGACCAATGATGCAGCCGGTGACGGTACGACCACCGCAACGCTGCTTGCACAGGCGTTCGTCCGCGAGGGCATGAAGAACGTTACCGCGGGAGCAAACCCCATGGTCGTTCGTAAGGGTATGAAAAAGGCGGTTGACGCTGCGGTTGCGGCTTTGGTCGCAAACTCCAAAAAGGTCAACGGCTCCGACGACATCGCACGTGTCGGCACCATTTCCGCAGGTGACGAGGTGATTGGTCAATTGATCGCGGACGCGATGGAAAAGGTCACCTCCGACGGTGTCATCACCATTGAGGAATCCAAGTCCGCAGACACCTACTCCGAGGTAGTTGAGGGTATGCAGTTCGATCGCGGGTACCTCTCCCCCTACATGGCAACCGACATGGATAAAATGGAGACTGTTTACGACGACGCTCTGATCCTGATCACCGATAAAAAGATCTCCAACATTCAGGAGATCCTTCCCCTTTTGGAGCAGATCGTTCAGGCAGGCAGAAAGCTGCTCGTCATCGCTGAGGACGTAGAGGGTGAAGCACTCACCACGCTCGTACTCAACAAGCTCCGCGGCGTATTCAACTGCGTGGCAGTCAAGGCTCCCGGCTTTGGCGATCGCCGCAAGGAAATGCTTCAGGATATCGCAATCCTTACGGGCGGTCAGGTCATCTCCTCCGAGATCGGACTGGAGCTCAAGGAAGCTTCCATCGAAATGTTGGGTCGCGCACGTCAGATCAAGGTCAACAAGGAGCACACCATCATCGTTGGCGGTGCGGGCAGCTCCGACGAGATCCGCGCACGCGTTGCACAGATCCGCAATGCAATTGCAGAGACCACCTCTGATTTCGACCGTGAAAAGCTGCAGGAAAGACTTGCAAAGCTTGCCGGCGGTGTTGCCGTGATCAAGGTCGGTGCCGCTACCGAGGCAGAAATGAAGGAAAAGAAGCTCCGCATTGAGGACGCGCTCAACGCAACCAAGGCGGCTGTGGAAGAAGGCATCGTTGCGGGTGGCGGAACCGCTTACCTCAACGTCATCGCAGAGGTTGCCAAGCTGGTGGAAACCGTTGACGGTGACGAAAAGACCGGTGTCAGGATCGTAATGAAGGCACTTGAGGAGCCCGTTCGCCAGATCGCTGCAAACGCAGGCTTTGACGGTGGCGTTGTGGTTGACAAGATCCTCACCAGCGGCAAGATCGGCTACGGCTTTGACGCTTACAACGAGGTTTACTGCGACATGATGGCGGCAGGCATCGTGGATCCTACCAAGGTGACTCGCTCCGCCCTCCAGAACGCGGCATCCATCGCATCCGTCATCCTCACCACCGAGAGTGTTGTGGCTGACAAGAAGGAAGAAAATCCCGCTCCCGCAGCTCCCGCAGCAGGCATGGGCGGCGGAATGTACTAATTGAAGGTTTTTGGGGAGAAGCTTTTAAAAGAGCTTCTCCCCACATCTCTTTTCAAAAAACACAGGGACGAGTACCAAATGCGTTTTCGCATTTGACTCGCCCCCTGTTCTTTATTCCGTTGTAGCGGCTTTTTCTGCCGCCTGTTTCTTTTTCTTGCGTTTTTTCAACACGCGCCACGTGATAAGACCTGCAACAAGAAGCAGAATCAGCACACCCGCCAGCGGAAGATACACGTCAAAAAGCATGCTTCCGCCAAGCTCGGTATCATAATCCACGTTTTCCTGCGCGCGGGAGAATTGCGCTTCAAACACCATGTCGCGCACCTCGCCTGCCGCAACGGCGGGAACGTCTCCCCAGGAAACAAAGCTGTAAACGTATCCGTCGTTTTTGGTCAGCGTGGGATCGTCGGGAAGCTTGATCGCTTCATTGAGTGCATACTCGGCACGGCTGACGACCTTTCCGTCCACTACAAAGGTGACCGTATATTGGATCGCGGTCACGTTCAGCGTGATCGAAACGGGGCTCTTGGGCATGATAAAGGCCATGTCCTTATCCACCGGGATCGCATTTCCGTCGGCATCCAACACCGTAGCCCCCGACACCTCGTATCCAAACACACATTTGAGCTTGAGCGACACGCGATCGCCCGCTACGGCGTTGGGTTGCATCGAAACGGTATTGCACTGCTGATGGGGGGCGATGCTCAGATCGTACGCCAACGCACGGCGGAGCTTGACACTGCCCGTTACGTGCAGGACTCCGTCCTCAAGGCGTTTCCATCCTTCCTTATCATAAGCAAAGAAAACCGTCTCGCAATTTTCAAAGCGCTCCTGCGGAAGCGTTACGCGCATCCCCTCACCAAGAGTCTCGAGTTTCTTCCACGCGCTATTGTAAAAATCGAGTTCGAAAACGGTCGTGTCCCCCTCGGTTTGGCTCTGCAGAACGATATGGCGGCATCCCGATGCGTCAAAGGTGTTCAGCTCTTCGGCACCGAAGGAAAGTGCAAATCCGTTTTCCCAGGATACGACCAGTCTTTTATTCTTCTCGATCGCGTAATCGACCGCTGCCGAGATATCCAAGGAAGAAGCGGTTGCATGGACGCGGAGCTCGCTATCGGTGTGCTCCACGTCCATTGCCGCACCCGAGCCGCCCACCGCAAGCTTTACGCTTTCGTACTGAGCCGTGTAAACGGTGTCCCCCTGAAGCGCGCCGGTCGGGCCTCGCCAACCGACAAAGCGGTAAACGCGGGAATCGGCGGGGCGCGCGGTATCTCCCGTAAAGGTGGGGGTTGAGAGTGCCTGCCACTCCTCGGTAACGGTACGGTCACCGTAAAGCACCCACGTTACCGTATAGTTGCGGAGACTCCCCAGCATTTCACCGCGATAAACGGCGTCTCCCGTAACGGGACGAGGCTCACTGTCCCATCCCGAAAAGGTATAGTGGTAATGTCCCGCCGTCTGATCCTCCAGCGACCATTTCGCGGGCGGAACGGGCGGCTTTTGATCGTTATAGTATTCGGTCTTGGTAATGGCTTCTCCATCAAGGATCCAAGTGATTTGATAGGATCGGAGCGTTTTGGAATACGCGGGCATCAGGGCAAGATCGCTTTTCACCGTGACCAGATCCACCGCGGAACCGTCGATAGAGATCCATCCGCGCGGCGTATAGTGGTACTGCGCAGTGGATTCCAACTCGGGGAGCGGATAGCTGACGCTCTCACCGTAATTGAGTTGGAAGCTATCCAACAGGACTCCGTGTGCGTCGTAAAAGGAAACGGTTTTGAGATTTTGGATCGAAACCTTTTTATCCACCGTTGCGGTATAGGAGAGCGTAATCGGCTCAAACGCGCCTTGATATTGGGTCAGAATTCCCTTTTGGATCTCCCCCATCAACGCCTTTGTAACCGAATCGAACACGGGAGCTGCGGGAGCGTCTCCCGGGTGCGTCGCTTCATCGGGAATCCCGTTTTGGTAAGGATTGTCGGGTTTGGCCGGGGCGTCTCCCGGATCCTTGACCTCTGTGGGAGGGGTCGGCTTTTTGGAGGGCGGATTTCCCGCCGGAGGATCCATGGGAGCGATATACTCCGCAGGCTCCGCATACGCGGGCATGGGAGATTTGGCAGGATCCCATACGCCATCCTTCAACAAATGCACCGACTCCACGACAGCGGAAAGCGAAACCGCCTTATTGCCGTCGTAAATCGTCCATTTGGGATCACGGTAGCCCGACTCGTCAAGGCAGGTGGAAATGACGTAAAGCTGACCGACAAACTGCACGTAGTGATCCAGCTTGCCCAGCGATTGGATCGCCAAAAACACGGTGTAATCCTCGTACAGAGATTTGAGCACGGTATAAAGATTTTTAAACTGCTTGCCGAGCTCGGCGTAATTTTTGGTATAGTATCCGTAGAGTGCCTCAATGCGGTCGTGCTCGGTTGCGTATTTTTCATTGCGCAATCTTGCGTATTCGGGAAGCAGCTTACGCAAGACCTCGGTCGCGTCTCCCGCCAAGCGGATAAACGCCTCGCCATACCCCAGCTTATTGACCAAAAGATCCTCGTCCTCCAGCACCTTCGTAACCGAACCGCCCATGATCGAGCCGTACATCTGCCAGTTGTTGCTGTCCGTTACGAAGAGCGATTCCATCAAGGCAAGCTTTTCCTCAACGGGCTTGATCTGCTTCAGATACGCCATATATTTGTTATACGCCGCAATTTGATCCGCAGTGGATTCGGAATAATCGAAATAATCCTGCCACGCGTTGTAGTTGGCAAGCTCGTCCTCATAAATATCGTATTCCGCGCAATAGTCGTCGTATGCTTCCTTGGCGACGCGATGTGCCTCCGCCGCCAACAGATAATCGTCATAGACCTTTTGCCATGCCAGATACGCCTGCCAAGCCTCATACCGCTCCATTGCGGCGTTGTAGCTTGCCATCGCCTTTTCGTGCTCCGAAAGGCGCGCCAGCGCGTCACTTCCCACGGAATACGCCGACGTGCGGAGTGCGGAGAGCACCTCTCTCGGCACCGTTACGCTCCATGCGTACTCGACCTGCATATCGAAATCCTCGGTATAAAAGAGGTTTTCCAGATCGCAACGGTAAACCCCATCGCACTCGGTCAGATCCATCGGCTCGCCGTCGATGGTGGCGCGGACGGGAAGCCATGTTACGGTTTGACCGTTTGCCGCCACGTAGGTATAAGGACGGATGGTAACCGACAGCCGCCCCTCCTCGGCATGATACTCGGTAGAAAGCAGGTTATTGGGCACCGTAGAATTATAGGAAAAGGTAATTCCCGTTGTTCCCAGATATTTCGCCTCCGCCTCGGTGGGAGAGACTCCGAACAGCCGCTCGTACAATTCGACCGTAGAATAGGTTACGTTATCCTCGCGCCCGGGAACGCCGTACAGGAGTGAGGGAAGCGGTTCCCCCGCTGCTACGGGAAAGAGTGCCGTTAGCGTACAGCTAAGCAGGAGGAGTACCGCCAATGCAACCCCGAAATATGTAAATTTACGTTTCATTCTGCACCTCGTGTCAAAATTCATCCTTATTATCATATCATAATTTCTGTCAAAAGTCAAGATAAAAAGACAACGGGCAGGATTTTCCAAAGGAACGTTTCTCAACCCAACATCACATTTATGAACAGAGTGTAAATTCAAACCGTTTCCTATGCAAATTCCCCCGAAATGTGCTATGATATACTTACAATCATACCGATGTCATCGGTCAATCAGAAAGGAGAAACAACATGATTGTATTTTTTGCAGCCGCCATTGTCCTCGTTCTTGCCGCCGTGATCGCCTATTTTTCGATGGCAAAGGCAAAAACAAACGTCCGCATGATCACCGTAGCCACTTTGATCGTGGTAGCCGCGGGAGTCGGTACTCTCAGCTGTATCCGCACGGTGCCCACGGGGCATACCGGTATCATCACCGTATTTGGACGCGTAGAAGAAACCACGCTGGAAGCGGGTGTTCACGTCTGTGCCCCTTGGATGGAGGTCGTGAATATGGACAACCGAAATCAAAAGGCTTCCGTTGACCTCTTCTGCTTCTCTTCCGACATTCAGGAGGTCTCCGTGACCTATACGCTCAACTACCAGATCTCCAAGGAGAATGCTCAGACCATTTACAAGGAGATCGGTATCGGTTATTACGAAAAGATCATTGAGCCTCGCGTAAACGAAGCGGTCAAAAGCGAGTTTGCCAACTACACCGCAGAGGAGCTGCTCGACATGCGCTCCAAGCTCTCCACCGACGTTCGCGCCGTACTTACCGAGCAGCTCAAAGCCTATAACATCGTTGTAGTCGATGCCTCGATCGAGGATCTCGACTTTTCCGATGCGTTTACCGACGCGGTAGAAGCCAAGCAGGTTGCCGAGCAAAAGAGCAAACAGGCAAAGATCGAGCAAGAGCAAAAGAATATGGAAGCCGAAGCTGCCGCAAAGCGTGCTGAAATTGAAGCAAACGCTGCTGCTGCCGTTGCCGTTATTGCCGCAGAAGCAGACCTCAACGTTGTCAAAATTCAGGCTGATGCCGCTATGTACGCAGGTCAAAAGGATGCTGCGATCATCGGTGAGGTGCGCAAGATCCTTGCAAAGAATCCCGATGAGCTCGACGACAACGATATCCAGCATCTTCTCCTCTATTACTACATCCTGCAATGGAACGGTGAGCTTCCCGAAACCTATTTCAGCGGAAACGATTTCTACCAGATGTTAGCCGCTCTCGGCACGGGGGCTCTCGGCGGTACTGACGGCACCGACGTTCCCACCGACACCCCCGTTGACACCCCCGTAGATGCACCCGTTGACACGCCTGTTGACACGCCTGAAGGATGATTGTTTGTGGGGAAACTCTTGAAAGAGTTTCCCCACACCCCTTCAGAACTTTTACCGCCTTTTTGAAAGCACCCTCGATGGAAGGAACGTTCATCTTCTTTCCATCGAGGGTGCTCTGCGTTTTGGTAAAAGCGTTCGTGCAGTACAAACTCTGCTTGATTTCTCGCTTTCGTATGCTGACGGAGCAATCGCTCCCGCAAGCAATTTGGTACCACTTCTCGCTGCGGCTCGGTCACGCTCGCGTTCTGACACCACACCGTGGTGTCATTCATCCCGCTCGCGCCGCTTCGCTACCCAAATTGCTCCACAAAGTTCGTTTACCGCAGTGGTTCTTCCCAATTTTGCACTTTGCACTTTGCATTTTGCATTTTTAACGCCCTCCGTTCAACAGCTCCAAGAGTCGGAAGCGCACGCGATACACAGGCTTTTCGGTTTCGGTAATGATTTTGTACTGATCGGGAGTCAACCCCACCGAGATGCAGGCATCCTCCGCATCCTTGCTTTTGACGGTTGCCGCGCCAAGGCAAAGGCGTGGAAAGAGACAGCACCACCAGTTCTTCCCCTCGGCTTCTCCGATTGCGATCCGCAAGGAAACGTAGGTTCCGGACGGGAAGCAAAAGCGATCGTAATCTCGCTTGGGGTATTCCTCTTCCCCCAGCTCCAAGGTCACTCGTTCACCTCTCCCCTCCCGCGCGATCACCTCCTCGGCGGCAGAGCGGATCTCCCCCATTCCCGCATTCAGGCGTTGCATTGCCTCATTTTGATCGCGGCATCCCTCCAGCATCGGTCCCGTGACCTGCAAAACGGCATCCCGCACCTTTAATTTAAGGGCTTGATCCTCCTCGCTGTCCGAATTGGCAAGCACGTGCAAGCGTACCACCGTATCGTAAAGCTCCTGCTCTCCGTGTACGGGCAAAACCGTTCCAATCAGCAAAAGCCCCGTACAAACCACCAAAAATGCGATAAGTAATCTTTTTTGTACCATCAAAAAAACCTCCTTTTGTGAATGACAAATACAGGATTCACCAAAAAGGAGGTTTTTATTCAGTTGGTTTCAAAATGAATGGCATCCACGACGCTTTTCATCGCGCCCTCGATATCGGATGCCGTAACCGTGCATCCCGCCGCCTTGGCGTGTCCGCCGCCACCGAATTTGCGGCAAAGCGTGCCGACGTTATAATCCGACGCGGAACGCATTGAAACGCGGAATTTTCCCTCGTGGGAGGGCTGACGGATACAGATCGCAACCTCAACGCCCATAAGGGAGCGTGCGATATCCACCAAGGTTTCCAGATGCTCCTCCGCAAGTCCCAGCGCCACCTTGAGCGCGTACGGAAAGGTTACCACCGCAACCCGTCCGTCCAAAAACAGATGGAGATTGGAAGCCCCCGCCGCCTCGGCACGGATCTGCTCCGGAGTTTTGCAGTTGTACAAAAGATGGTTAACACGCGCGCTGTCAATACCGCTTGCTACCAGCTCCGCCGCGCGCAGATGCGTTTTGGGCGTGACGTTGGAAAAACGGAAGCAACCCGTATCTCCGCTGATTGCCGCATACAGATCGATGCAAAGCGCGTCCGTAATTTGGATCAGGTTCTCGCGTGCCAGTTCCTTGGCAAGATCGAATATAATCTCTCCCGCCGCCGCGGCATCGGGGCGAACGTAGCAAAGCGTTGCATAAGGCTCTCCGCTTGCATGGTGGTCGATCATCAGATCGATCCGCCCCTCGTAGATTTCATACAAACGATCCAGCAACGCGGGAGATGCGGTATCTACGCTGATCACGCGCGACGCTTCAAAATCATCGGGAATCGATTCGGGGAGCACGCTCTGTTGCATCTCATGCATCAAAAAGCGAAGGCGCGCGGGAACTTCGTCCGCGCAAACGCAATACGCGCGTGAGCCAAGCTCCTCCAAAAGGATGCGAAGCGCGAAGGCAGAACCAACCGCATCGGCATCGGGAGAGCGGTGAAAGAGCACCAAGGTATCCTCGCGGGAACGCAACAGGGGTGCGATTTGTTCAAACTCGATTGGTTCTCTCATGCATCCTCGCCATCCGAATCCGCTTCTTCCTCATCCTCAAGAGGAGAGATCTCCAGCGTGTTGAGGATGCTTGCAATATGCGCACCGTACGCCACCGAGGAATCTGCCACAAAGGTCAATTCCGGTGTCATGCGCAAATTGAGCGAGCTTGCCAATTCGCGGCGCATAAAGCCCGCCGCCGCTTTGAGTCCCTTGGCAATCTCCTTGGGGTCTCCGCCCATTGCGGAATAATAAATTTTTGCGTATTTGAGATCGGGCGTGCAATCTGCCGCGGTGATGCTGATAAACGCATCACTCACCCTGGGATCCTTTACTTTACGCAGAATCATCGTCAATTCCTTTTGCATCTCCTCGTTGATTCTGCCTCGTCTGTACTTTGCCATATTCTTTCTCCTATACGATTTCAAGATAAGAAAACGGCTGCCCGACGAATACGGGAAGCCGTTTTTTGATGTAAAACAGAATTACTCCGCGCTCATATCGGCTGCGTTTGCAATCACAGCATCTGCAGACACCTCAAAGGTCTCCTCGGAAGCAGCTTCTTCAGCACCCTCAACAGCGGGAGCCTCTTCGCCACCCTCTACTGCGGGTTGCTCCTTGCGGAAGAACTTATTGTAAACCTTTACCGCAACAAAGCACACGCCTGCGATTGCCAGAAGGATTCCGATCACCTTCCAAAAGCGATTGCCCTTTTTTACTACAACAACATCGTTTTCCATGTGTTTTCCTCCATTATTTTGCGACGAATCGCCGCAAATTGACATATACTTAATGATAGTATATCATGTTTTTCAAAAAAATCAAGAGGTTCGTGAAATTTTTTTTGATTTTTTTTGAAATCTCTTTCTTTTTTATCAAATTCATGGTAAAATATAGGATAGAAAATTCGAAAAGGAGAGCAACGTGACCTACCGTGAGCTTTGCGTGCGGCTCGAAGCCGCAGGAATTGAAAACAGCGAATGGGATGCAGCGTGCCTGCTCTCCCATTTTACAAACAGAGCGTTCTCTGCCGTTTATACCGATCCCGAATGGGACTATCCTCCGTCCGCGGAGCTGGAAGCCGCCGTTTGCCGTCGTGAAAAGCGGGAGCCTCTCCAATACGTTCTCGGCACGTGGGAGTTTTACCGTCAGACCTACGAGGTCTCGCCCGACTGTCTGATTCCCCGCTCCGACACCGAGATCTTGGTAGAGGAAGCCGTTCGCCTGTTGCCTCAGGGGGCTTTATTTGCAGACCTTTGTACGGGAAGCGGATGTATTGCGATCTCCACACTTGCCGAGAGACCGGACACGCGCGCCTACGCTTTGGAAAAGTTCCCCGCAACGCTCTCGCTCGCAGAGCGGAACGCGGAACGCAACGGGGTGCGCGCTCGTTTGACTCCCATTTGCGCAGACGTATTGCGAAAGCCCACCATTTTGGACGGAACGCTCGACGCAATTTTGAGCAATCCTCCCTACATTGCAACCCGCGAAATCGACTCCCTCTCTCCCGAGGTACACCGAGAACCCCTTGCGGCACTGGACGGCGGCGAGGACGGTCTCCTCTTTTACCGCGCGATCTTACAAAACTGGGTGCGCGCGCTCAAGCCAGACGGATGGATCCTGTTTGAGATCGGATACGATCAAGCCGACGCGCTCCGCACACTCGGCAGCGAGCACGGCTTTGCCGTCAGCATCAAACGCGACCTCGGCGGAAACGACCGCGTGGCAATTCTCACTCCCCTCAACCGAAAGGATACACAGCATTGAAGATCATTGTTTTAGCGGGCGGATACTCGCCCGAACGAGACGTTTCTCTCAGTTCCGGCAGTCTCATTGCCAACGCGCTCTCGCAAAACGGGCACAAGGTTCTGCTGCTGGACGTTTATATGGGAATCGATCCCCTGCCAAAGGATCCCGATACGCTCTTTTGCGCGTCGGCAGAATACACGCACACCGTAACCGAATCTGTTCCCGACCTCAATGCGCTTAAAGCCGCAAGCGGAAACGGTGAGGCGCTGATCGGTAAAAACGTGATCGAGCTTTGTCGGCGTGCCGATCTGGTCTTTCTCGCGCTCCACGGATCGATGGGAGAGAACGGTCAGCTCCAGGCAACACTGGACAATTACGGAATCCGCTATACGGGCTCCGGATATATCGGTAGTCTCCTCGCCATGGATAAGGATCTGTCCAAAAAGCTTTTGCGCGACGCGGGGATTCCCACGCCCAACTGGGTCTCGGTCAATGCAAACGGCGCAAACGAGGAGGCTTTGATCGAAACGATCGGACTTCCTTGCGTTGTCAAGCCTGCGTCCTGCGGCTCGAGCGTAGGGGTTTCGATGGTGGAAACGCGGGAAGAACTGACGCAGGCGTTGCGTAATGCTGCCGCGTGGGATGGGCGCGTATTGGTGGAACAAAAAATTACGGGGCGCGAATTGACCGTTGGAATTCTTGACGGAACAGCACTCCCCCCCGTGGAGATCATTCCCAAAGAGGGATTTTACGACTATAAAAATAAGTATCAGGGAACGACCGAGGAGATCTGCCCCGCCCCCATTCCCGACAACATCCGCGACCAAGCCTACGCGCTGACCAAGCGCGGATTTGAAGCGTTGCGCCTTTACGGATACGCCCGATTCGACTATCTACTGGACGGGGAGGGTCAGCTTTGGTGTCTGGAAGCCAACACTCTGCCCGGCATGACTCCGACAAGTCTGTTGCCGCAGGCGGCAGCCGCCGCAGGCATCGGCTACCGTGAGCTTTGCGAAAAGATCATCGAGGTGAGCCTGAGACGTTAAGAGACACCGTTTTACAACGGTCAGCCGCAGACCCATTTCCATCGGTTGCGCACCGATTGCGTGCAGAGTCCGTCATTGGAATGTGTCAAATCAAACGGTGTTTGGGCCTTTTAGTGTTCCATGACTTCGAGAAGGAACAAAACATGCTCAAGCATAGCGGTGGAAACGTCAATGGTGAGGTAGGTCAAAGCATGTCGGCTTTCAACCGTCTCTACCGTTCCATCGGCATCGGTATAGACCTCTTTGGTTACGTTGCCGTGAGCGTCGTATTCTCTGACAAGAGACTGTGTGGCACCGTCAACATAAACCCGCTCCTCTTTGATGCAATTTCCGGCAGTATCGTACGTGTAGTCCATGGTATAACGAGGACTTCCATCCTCTGTGCGGACCTTTCTTGTAAGCTTGCCGTCGGCACTGTAGGTATAATCAACGTTGTACGAATGCCCGATGCTAACGTTGCACTGCTCGTTGATCATGTTTCCGTCGGCATTATAAGTATAGGTGTAAACGTAATCTGCGTCAGGTGCATTGTATTCGCTTTTGATCATATTTCCATTCTCGTCATAGGAATGTTGATAATCGTAAGAAACAACGCCTTCTTCCGTATAGACCTCTCTGATGAGTTGTCCCTTAGCATCATAGGCATAATCGTAAACGATACTTACGACACCGTTCTCGGAGTATTCCACCTTGATCCGATGATTGTTTTCGTCGTAAGTATGATCCATGGCAGCAACCATGCCGTTGTGGGTAACAGCCTGTCTGATTAAATTTCCCTTACTATCGTAGGTGTATTCGCTGTCTTTTCTGCCAACCGTACCTTCCGAAACGCTCTTACAGGGAAGATTGTATTGACCGAGCGTCACGGTCATAACGCCCGATCTGTCATAGAGATCGTAGGTGATCTCTGTAGGGAAATAGATAAATCTTGCCAAGTGCTTTTGGGAATCCTTGTAGTCTCCCAATGCTTCAAACGCCGCATACGCTTCCCCGTATTTCCCCTCCGCTATCAAAGCAAGAGCTTCGTTATATGCGGTCTCCTTTGGATCGGCAACAGGTCCGTCACCGTTTCCATTTCCGTTTCCATTTCCGTTTCCGTTTTCATTTCCATCATCGGCATCCGTTCCGGTACCGGTTCCCGTGCCGGGGTCGGTTCCATCGTCGGTTGCACAGGAAACAAGAGTTCCCATCAGCAAGGATAAAACAAGAATCACGGAAAGCAAGAGAGAAATTCGTCCTTTCATAATTGTGTGTCCTTTCGTCGCGTTAAATTTGCATTGGATGTTGATCCTGCAATACAATCGTACCACATCGCGCGTTACAAAAGCGTTACAAAAGAACGAAATTTGTGGGGGCTTCATCCGTTCGTAACATGACAAAAGGCGCAGGATATCGCTTTGCGATTCCTGCGCCTTTTGTGAAAGGGCTACGAAAAGGATACAAAATTCAAGGCGGATGAATATTTACGGGAGCGGATTCAATTTTAATGATGCAGATGAGTTTCTTCCATGAGTGCTTTTGTTTCTTTGCCGTTATCAATTATGTAAATAAAGCACTCCTCAAATTGATTGGAATAATTTTCGCCTTCCTTTAGCTTTTCGGGAAAATAGTTGTATTTAATCACTACTTCAAATTTGGAAGATTTTTTCGTTGCAAATGTGGTAAATTCGTGTATTTCTTCAGTAATTTTGGGGTTGGATCCATCTAATTTAGAATTATATACCACGATTTCATTACCGCATTTACTACAGTTAGCTTTAAGGATTAGTTGCTTGTTTTTTTTGATAATATAAGGAGCAAGAATTCCTCTCGTTTTCCTGCCTGTGTGTGAAAATTCAAAAGAGCAATTTCCGCAAGTACAGCAAAGCCTCGCAGATATAGCAACTCCGTTATTCTCTTGGATATTATCTAAATACTCTAATATTCTTAACTCCATAATCAATTCTCCATATTTGCCTTTGTCGTGTTAATTGAAGAAATTAACATTCTTCTGATAGCACCGCAATCGTGTAATAAGACTTTTACAATATCATCGGTAAAAATCTCCGATTTCTGCATAAGCTCAAGCCAATACCCCGTTTCGTAGCACTCCTTTAAGGCAATCTGTAATTTGGAAACAAAATCTGCTTTGCTATGTGCATACTTTGCCTCTCTTATGTTTGCGCCAATAGAGGTCGCGCTGCGTTCCAACTGATTTATAAGGGAATAATGCCCCTTTATGCAATCGGTCATTTTCAATATTTTGACCGCAAAATCCATTGATAAATCTGCAAGCTTGTTTTCTGCCACAATAATCACCTCAAATTAAGCATATCACAAAATTCGAGGAAAACAATAATGAAATCCTGCTTTGCAGGATGAAATCCGAGCAAGCTCGGATGAAATCTTCGGTGTGCCACCTCAGATGAAATTAAATCCGCCTCTCCTAACCCCGCGTTAGCGGGATTTCATCGCGTTGCGATTTCATCCACGAAGTGGATTTATTCCGCAGAAGGCGGATTTAGCTGAAAAAGACTCAGGATTGTATCCAATCCTGAGTCTTTTTCTGGCGTGGCATGAGGGATTCGAACCCCCGACCTTTTGGTTCGTAGCCAAACACTCTATCCAGCTGAGCTAATGCCACATATACGCTTTTTTCGTACTTGCATATTATACCGCATTTGTTTTGATTTGTCAAGACCTTTTTTGAAAAAAGTTAAAATATTTTTTCTGCTCTCTTCAATCCGTGATTTTACCCATACGACGCAGAATCAAAGTCAAAAGCGCAAACATACTCAAAAGGGCGAGTCAAATGCAAAATGCATGAAACTCACCCTTTGGGGTTTGGAACCGTTACTCCACCGTAATCGTGTCTCCCGGCTTGATGCTGTACAGCCCGTCCGCCCAGAACCAGATCTCCTTGAGCGTGGGATTGTAAAGCGTATTGCCGTCGGCACTCGTAATCAGGGAATGATAAGCGGTCACGTACTCGCAAATCTCAATATTCGTCGCATACCAGATATCCGACTTGCCCGACATCTTGGCAAGAAATCCCTCAATCAGATCCCAATTGCCGTCATTGTCAAATTCAAAGCTGTGCCCCCACAGGTAAAACAGTCTCGGATACTTTCCGCTCCAACGGATCTTATCCTCGCTGATTGCAAGGAATTCATCCGTCCATGCCTCCAGATTGGGATTGGTATGCTTGGCGGTTGGCATCCACGAATACCAGTCGGTTGGAAGCATAAAGCTATTGTTATCCGCCCCCAGCGTGTGGGAATAGGCAATTCCCAGCGACTGCAAATAGCTTTGGATCTCGGCATAACGGTTTCCGTTATGCATTTTGGTCACGCCCGAATCGGGATACGCCATACCGCGGATCATTCTGCCAAACGCCTTTTCCAACTGCAAGCGGCAATTGAGCACGTCCGCAATTCCCTGTACGGGGATCGCAATTCCGGGGGCCGCGTGCCGCTCTCCGTGAACCGCCACCTCGTGACCTTGATCGAGCATATGCGTTTTCAGCTCCTCGGCATTCAATCCGTCTCCATCGTTGCGGTTCATGCGTTCGCTGTTGATATTAAAGGTACACTTGACGCCATAGCGATCACAAAGCGCGGCAAGACGCAGGTCCGCGCGCACACCGTCGTCATAGCTCAGGGTCAGTGCTTTGAGCTTTCCCTCGGGAAACCGCAAAAAACGGTATTTCATCGCAGTGTCTCCCTGTTAGAATTGGAAGCCGAGCGATTTGAGATATCCGCGGCTGTTTGCCAGACAAACAAAGGGATTGGGCTCATCCGGGAAGGTGCTGTCCTGCTCGATAAACACGTACTCGGTTCCCGCCTTGACCAACGCATCGCCGATCTTTTCGAAATCGAGGATACCGTCGCCGCACCACGTGTAGTGATTGGTTCCGTCCGCCTCAAGCTTGTAATCCTTAAAGTGCACGCAAGGAAGTCTGCCCGAAAGTCTTTCGATCTCCTCAACGGGATCGCATCCGCCCGCCTTTACCCAGTAGGTATCCAGCGTAAAGCCCATTTCGTTGGGAGCAAATACGTCGGCAAGATACTTCATCACGTTTTTACCGTCCACCTCGGTCATGTATTCGTAGTGATGGTTGTGGTACATAAAGAGCTTGCCCGCCTTGGCAATGGTTGCGGCAGCGGTTTTTGCTTCCTCCGCAAACTTGCGCGTTGCCGCCTCACGAGCGGCTACGTCATCAGACCAGATGCCCGGCAGGGCGCCAAGACCGATATGATCGCATCCGAACACGGTATGCTCCGCAATCACCTTTTCGGTATCGTTCAGAATACGATCGTACTTGGTATGCGTCAGGGGGCAGACCAAGCCGTTCTTTTTGAGCTGTTCGGCAAGCCACTCCGCCTCAAAGTCACAAGTACCCGAAACCTGAACCGCCGTGTATCCCATGTCAGCGACTCTCTTGAGTGTTTCTGCAAAATCCTCAAGGGTCTTGCAATAATCGTGTAAGGTATAAAGCTGTGCTCCGATCTTCATCATTCATTCTCCTTTTTTATTCCCATAAGGGGATTTGATTACAGTATATCAAACCTTTTTGCTTCTGTCAAGAGGATTGTGGCGCGGATCCTGATTTTTCACTTGACATCCCTCCCGACATATGCTAAAATAAGCGTAATCTTCCCATCCAAAGGAGAACCGACATATGAAAATCATATTCGCGGCGGATATGTCCTTCAATTATATACAAACGCTCCCCACGCAGGAATTCGCGCGCACCGCTATGCGTGAGGCAAGCGAGTTGTTTGCCTTGGCGGATGCTTCCATGCTCAATTTGGAAAACGTCTTCGGAAATGCCGACGAGCATACCCCGATCGTCAAAAACGGACCAAACCTCATCTCCTCCCCCATCTTTGCGGAATACCTCCGCGCGCTCCGCCCAACGGTGGTCGGTCTTGCCAACAACCACACCAAGGACTTTGGAGAAGCCCCGATGCTGTTTACAAAGGAGCTTTTGGAAAAGGACGGCATGAGCGTGATCGGTGCGGGAAAGAACATTGAGGAAGCTTACCGCCCCGCCTTTTTGGAAAAGGACGGTGTCAAGCTCTCGATCCTTGCCGTTTGCGAAAACGAATTCGGAACCGCAGACGAGGAGCGCTCGGGAACGGCGGGATACCGTCTCTCACTTGTTTCCCGTTTCATCGCCGACGCCAAAGCGAGCGGCGCGCATCCCATTGTCTATTTTCACGGCGGTCACGAAACCTACCCCTATCCTTCCCCCGCACGCGTGGAGCTTTACCGCCACTTTGTCGATCTCGGTGCCGCTGCCGTGATCTGTATGCACACGCACTGTCCGCAGGGCTATGAGATCTACCAAGGCGCTCCCATCGTTTACAGCATGGGAAACTTCTTCTTCCCCCGCTTTCCCGGTGTTACCAAGGACTCCTCTTGGTATCACGGCTACATGAGTGAGCTCGATATTTCGGCAAGCGGTGTCACGCTTACAATCCATCCCTATCGCTTTGACGAGAATGGGATCCGTCTGCTTTGCGGTGAGGAGCGTGCGCACTTTGACGCGTACATGGAGTATATCAATTCTCCCATCTCCTCGCCAAAGGAGCTGCGCGCGTGGTTTGACAGCTGGTGTCTCGTTCCCTCTCGGCGCGGGTACTATCAAGCGCTCTCGGATTTTTCGCCCGAACAGATCGCCGACGGAAACGCGGCTCTTATCACCTGTGTCAAAAACGTATTTGGATGTGAAGCACACAACGAGTTGGTCAAAAACATGCTTGCCATGATCTATGACGGGCGCATCGAAAGCGCACGCGCAGGCGTGGAAAAAATTTTGGCGTTACAGGATATGAAGATTCCCGAATAAGTTTTCTTCCGTATGGTTTTCCATAAAAACAGATCCCTTGCAGCCTAAAGGCGGCAAGGGATCTGTTGATTGTATTTTCGATTGGTTTGACGTTACTTTTGACGATTGTAAAGCTCGCGGAACTGCTTGACCGTATCCGCAAAGTCCTCGATCGCACTGCGAACGACCTCGGGCTTCGACATATCGATTCCCGCTACGAGCAGGCTTTCCAAGGGAGACTTGGA
>JBGVEW010000033.1:0-2056 GCA_045120465.1 Eubacteriales bacterium | reverse complement strand
GGTAGGGCTTGTCATTACCAAGCGCGGATTGCCAGTAAAAGCAACAGGGAAATTTATTACTTCGTCCGCACTTCCCGAGGTGAAAACAATTTGGAGGCCGGATTTGAAGCGCACCCAGCCAGAGCCTCCGCCGCCCCCCTGGCTATGAATCTCGCTAATAGTTATATTTGCGGTAGTATTTCCCGCCTGGTTCGCTGTAAACGTCGCAACCGTGGCCCCGTCTTTTTGAATCGTCAAGGTCCCGTTGTTCACGGTAGGGAGCTGGCTCGTAAGCGCAAGCTGGCGCCAGTAGGCCGTGTCAGTCGGGTATTTAATTGCGGACCCCGGACCGTTTGATGCGATGCACAGATAGAGCGATCCCCCGTGCATTACAAGGTTGCCGGCAGTGTAGTCGTAATCAGTAGAGTACGAGAACGTCCCACCCTGCATGAGATAAAAAAGATACTCGCCCAGATATTTGAATAACGCGTTGAAATCTCCGCGCTCCGGCGCGATACCGCCTTGATCAAGCGGTAACTGGGTAACCGGCGGGAACAGCCCGCTGGTAGATGCTCTGCCGGAACCGGACGGCGTAGTCGTTGGTAATGCGTTCACGTCTGCCGTGCTTCCCAGAGTCGCTACCCACTTTTGCGGTTCGGTTGTAGCCATAAAAGCCTCCTATACAAAATTAAACATCAAACATCAAGATCCTGCGGACCACCGTTAACAAAAGGCGCCTGATTGAAAGGATGCAGCCCGGAACCGTTAAAACCGAAAACAGGGCCTAGCGCATAGTAAATTTTTACCCCGACGCCTGTAGGGCTCCAACGCAGATTGAGGAATGCCTGCAGCGCCTGCGGATCAACGATCTCAGTTACGAGAACGGTCAAAACCATTGTATCAGTGTGCAACACCCGCACGCCGCTGGAAATGAGCTGCCCGCAGAAAAAATTAATACTGTGCAGACTGGAATTAGTCAGGTTAAAAAGCGCCTTAACGAAAATATATTTGCGGTAGGTGTAATCGTCCAGGATCGCACTCTCACCTGCGGCATAAATTCGCCGTGCGGTTGCCACAATGCGGCCCCACACGTCCAGGCCGGCACCGTCCGCGGTCCACGGTTCGATCTTGTGCTCATACATCAACCCGATCGAACTTTCCGGATTGAGAAGGCTCCAACAGGTAACTGTCAGCGATTTAAGGCGCGGACTGCCGGCATATTGACTTTGTATCACCCGCAAGATATCAAAATCCGATGCATCAAAAAATCCCGGTATGCTCATTTTGCCCCCTACTCGATCACAATGTCCGCCAGGCTCAGCACCGGATTTTCATCAATTTTGACGTATAGGGCATCGGACCAGGCTCCGCCGGTTTTTGCGATGTCAACATCGAGCAGATCGGTATATCCGGCATTCTGCACACTGATCGCAAAACGCGGAGCGTAGATTGTATCGCCCATCAACGGCCTTGCCATTATTGATCCGTCAACCTCGGTAGGATCTTCACCGTAAAAGTTATTGAAAACCGCCTGCCTGATAGCCGCCAGGTCATCCGCGGAAAAGCCCGCGGCATCCGGGAACTTAAGCCGGATCGTTATATCCGCATCCGTCGGCCTTTGGAAATGGATCAATTCCTTGATCCCGGTTGTATCATCCTCAACCAGGTAATCCGTCGTGCCGTTTGTATCACATCCGGCAGAAACTGTCCGATACATAGCAGTAGCGATGGCACCGTCATTACCCCCTAAAACGCACACATACACGCTATGCGGGCTCAGGGTCACGCCGTCGATCACCTTTGGCTGATTAGTTTTGTTTTCGCGGACAACACAGCCGATCACATCATCAAGCTGCATCACGCGGGCGTACACGCTTGCAGCTGTACCGCGGGAGTTTAACGCCACGGAGGCATATCTGCGGAGCTCAAACTGCCCGCGGTTCTCTTCAAGTGTGCCCACGGTTGCCGCATGTTCATTAGTTGCCGTATCCCACCCTGCGACAACGGTCATTATGCGGGTTAGGGTTCCCGCGGCGGCGGAGATCAAACCTTCTGTTGTGCACCGGAAAACCCCCGA
>JBGVEW010000032.1:0-4801 GCA_045120465.1 Eubacteriales bacterium | reverse complement strand
ACGCGGTAAAAAGTTTTGAAAGGGTTTGGGAAAACTTTTTCAAAAGTTTTCCCAAGAAAAAAACACATGGCAAACTACTTTTCGTGATCATTTTGGGTCGTGGGTCCCAAAATGATAGCGGGAGCTATTGCTCTGTCAGCGTACAAAAGCAAGAAAGTAAGTAGAGTCTGTACTGCATCAACGCTTTTACCAAGCGCAGAGCAGAAAAAGAGGGAGAACTTTGAAAGCGATTCCCGTAGAGGGTAGGCTAACAAAAATGCGGTAAAAGTTCTTGAAGGGTGTGGGAAACTTCTTTCAAGAAGTTTCCCACGAAAAAAACCTTCCCCACGAAAAACACGAAAAAAACCACGAAAAAGGGGAGTAGCATGGCGCGAAATCGGATATTGGGATACCGAGCGCAGACACGGTCGAG
The DNA here is from genome assembly GCA_045120465.1 of Eubacteriales bacterium. Taxonomy (GTDB): domain Bacteria; phylum Bacillota; class Clostridia; order Oscillospirales; family CAG-272; genus UMGS1865. Next base: position 4,389 of record JBGVEW010000032.1, on the reverse strand, counting down.
AATGATTGCATATACGCTGACGTTTGCGTGTTTGATCGTGATCGTCGCGTCGATGCAGGTTGCCCTTTTGGGGCGGATCAAGCCGCTGGGAGCGGTACCGGATCTGATGATCTGTACGGTTCTTTGCGTGGCGTATTTCAGCGGAAAATATTCGGGCGCGATGGTTGGCATTGCGGCAGGATTTTTAATCGAGGCGATCGGCTCACAGGGAATCTCGCTCTTACCCATCGTTTATATGATCGGCGGATACGTGGCGGGACATTACGCCAAGAGCGTGATGCGAAATCGGTACGTGACGTACCTGTTTTATCTTGCTTGCGCGCTTTTTGTGAGAGCGGGAATGACCGTGATTTACGCGTGCCTGCATTACGAATTTGTCAATTTACCAAAAATACTGTTGTATTCCGTGTTACCGGAAGGTATCGGAACGGCAATTGCGGGGTGCGTGCTGTATTTCCCCGTGGGGCTGGTTTGCATGATACCGGAGCGGAAAAAACAGAGGTTTTAAATAGAATACCAACACAGAAAATGCAAAGTGCAAAACCGGGGATAACCAAACACAAAACAACAAATTTCTTGTAATAAAAACCAAGGAAAGGGAATAAGACCGTGGCAAACGAAAAAGAAAAGCAGATGCAAAGAGAACAGGAGATTGCGCTGTTCGAAAATCAAAAGATCGTGGAAGTGGGGATGGAAAGAGAGGTTAAAAAGTCCTTTATCGAGTACTCCATGTCCGTTATTATGGCGAGAGCGCTTCCCGACGTGAGAGACGGTATGAAGCCGGGTGCGCGCCGTATCCTTTACGCAATGTATGAGGACGGATTGGTGCATTCCAAGCCTTTCCGCAAGTCGGCAACGACGGTAGGTAACGTGCTGGGTCGATATCATCCGCACGGTGACGCGGCAGTATATGGAACGATGGTTCGTATGGCGCAGGATTTTTCGATGCGCTACCCGTTGATCGAGGGACACGGTAACTTTGGTTCCGTGGATGGAGACGGAGCGGCTGCGTACCGTTATACCGAGGCGCGTCTTGACAAGATCGCGGATGAAATGATGCGAGATCTGGACAAGAACGTTGTTCCGATGATGCCCAACTTTGATAACCGTATGCAGGAGCCTACGGTTTTGCCGTCGCGCTTCCCCAACCTTTTGGTCAACGGATCGATGGGTATCGCGGTTGGTATGGCGACCAATATTCCGCCTCATAACCTGCGCGAGGTCATTGACGCAACGATCTACCGCATGGATCATCCCGATTGTACGGTGGACGATTTGATGGAATACATCAAGGGTCCCGATTTCCCCACGCGTGCGACCATTTACGGCGTGAACGGCATTAAAGAGGCGTACCTGACGGGTAAGGGACACATTATGGTTCGTTCCCGCGCGACCGTTGAGGAGGATCACCGCCGCATCATCTTTACCGAGATCCCGTACGGTGTCAATAAGAGTATGCTTTGCGAGGCGATTGCAAACTGCGCAAAGGAAAAGAGAATCGAAGGCATTACCGACGTGCGCGACGAATCGGGCAGAGACGGTATGAGAATCGTGGTAGAGTATCGCCGCGATATCAATTCGCAAATCCTGCTCAATCAGCTTTATAAGTACACCCAGTTGCAGGACACCTTTGCGGTCAATATGCTGGCACTGGTCAACAACGAGCCGAAGATCCTCAATCTTCCCGCAATTCTTGACCATTATATTGCGCATCAGGAGCAGGTCATTACCAGACGTACCGAGTTCGAGCTGGAAAAGGCAAAAGCGCGCGCGCATATTTACGAGGGATATAAGATTGCGATCGATAACATCGACGAGATCGTGCAGATCATGAAGACCTCTCCCTCGATTCCCGAATCCAAGCTGACCTTGATGGAGAGATTCGGTCTTAGTGAGATCCAGGCGCAGGCGATCGTTGAAATGACGCTTGGAAAGCTGACGGGTATGGAAAGAAGCAAGATCGAGGAGGAGCTGGCAAGATTGCACAAGCTGATTGCCGAGCTCGAAGAGATCCTTGCGGACGTTGGAAAGATCAAGCAGATCATTAAGGACGAGATGAGCGAGATCCATCGTAAGTATGGAGACGAGCGTCGCACCGATATCGTTCCCGCTGAGCACGAGATCATCCTTGAGGATCTGATCGAGCGTCACAACTGCGTGATCACCTTGACAAACGCGGGTTATATCAAGCGTCAGCCTGCTTCCACCTACGCCGCACAAAACCGCGGCGGTAAGGGTATTATCGGTATGTCCACCAAGGAGGAGGACTATATCGAAACCGTGCTTGCGGTCAACAGCCACTCTTATTTGATGATGTTTACCAATACGGGCAAGGTACAAATGCGCAAGGCGTACCTGATTCCCGAGGCGGGAAGAACCTCAAAGGGGCAGAATATCGTCAATATTCTGGAGCTGGAGGAGGGCGAAAAGATCACCTCCTGCATCAGTGTGGACGAGTTTACCGATCACGAATACCTCACCATGGTAACGAGAAACGGCGTTATCAAGCGCACGCTTCTTTCGGAGTACGAATACCAGCGCAAGGGCGGTAAGATCGCGCTCACGCTTGACGAGGGCGACGAGCTGCTTTACGTGGTACGTACCGACGGAAACTGCGAATTGATGATTGCAACCGAGCAAGGACAGGCGATCCGCTTTGCTGAAGCAGATGCGAGAGTTCTTGGCCGTACCGCACGCGGTGTGCGCGGAATCACGCTCCGCGAGGGTGACCGCGTGAAGGGCGTTTGCGTGGTTGAGGAAGGCAAGGATCTGCTTTGTATCACCGATAAGGGCTTTGGAAAGAGAAGTCCGTTTGATAACTTCCGCACGATGAAGCACCGCGGCGGTCAGGGCGTTACCTGTTATAATCTGACCGAAAAGAGCGGCGGACTGACCGGCATTGCCGCAGTAGATGATACGATGGATATCATGATGATTACCGATACGGGCACGATCATTCGTACACCCGTTGAGGGTATTCCTTGCCGTTCGAGAGCGGCGGGCGGCGTTATCGTAATGAGACTCGGAGAGGGTCAGTCGCTGGTCAACTTTACGGTAGTTGCAAAGAATGAGGAGTCGGAAACCAACGAAACAGAGGATGCGGAAGCGTTGGAAGAAGGCGTTACCGCAACGACTCTAACGGTAGAAGGAATGGATCTTTCGGACACGGAAACGGTTGAAATTGAGGTGGAAGAAGAGCCCTCCGAAACCGAAGAAAACACCGAAATTTAACACACGTATTGCAAAAAACATGAAAAAAATCATTTCTTTCGTGCTTGTCGCAACGCTCCTGTCGCTTTGTGCGGTGTCCTTTTCAAGCTGCGCAGTTCCCGCGCTTGAGGACGTTTACGACCGTGTCGTGTCCCTTGTGGAAGCGTCGTATGAGATCAACGCGATCTTTTACGGAGTCGGAATGCCGGTTTATCAAAGCGACTCGGAGTACGTGCAAAACAAGCATCTTTACTACGATTACAGTCAAACCGAATACTATGAGTACGTCACCGAGTACGCCAAATATCCCTCGGAGGACGCAGTAATGCGTGCCGCACAAAAGGTTTATTCCAAGGGCTTTTTGGAGGACGTTCTCGCGGTTTCCGCTTTTACGGGATACGCGATTGAGGACGGTATTGGCGGTACGCTCATCGCGCGTGCACGCTACGTGGAAGATAACGACTGGTTCTGTCAATCTACCGATCCGACCAATACCCGCTATACCGCAATGCGCGTATATGATTATTCCACCATGCAGGTTCACTCCTTGGGGCGTGCCGATGCCTGCACCGTAACGATGGAATCTTGGCTGGAGGCGACTCCTTCACAGGTTCAAACCGTTGAAATCTACCTGATCCAACAGGACGGCGAATGGTTCCTTGATTCCTTTACGGGGGCTTGATTGGGAATATTTTAGTGGGAATATTTTAGTGGGAATATTTTTGCGGGAATATTTTTTGTGGGAATATTTTTTGTGGGGGAAACTCTTGTTAAGACAAAACAGCGTTCCGCTGTTTGAATGGGAGTTTTGCAAAGCAAAACTCTGTTTCCCCCACGCCCCTTTCAGAACTTTTACCGCATTTTTGTTAGCCTACCCTCTGTAGGAACCGCTCTCATATCGGTTCCTTTTTTCATGCTCTGCGCTCGGTAAAAGCCTTGATGCAGTACAGACTCTGCTGAATTTCTTTCTCTCGCACGCTGACGGAAGAATTGCTCCCGCGAGCAATTTGGTACCACCACCCAAATTGCTCCACAAAGTTAGTTTGCGTTGTTTTTTATGGGGAAACTTTCGAGAAAGTTTCCCCACACCCCTTCAAAGCTTTTACCGCGTTTTTGTTAGCCTCCCCTCTACGGGAATCGCTCTCAAAGTGCTCCCTTTGTTTCTGCTCTGCGCTTGGT
>JBGVEW010000031.1:0-18121 GCA_045120465.1 Eubacteriales bacterium | reverse complement strand
AGTTTTTGAAGGGTGTGGGAAACTTTTTTCAAAAAGTTTCCCACGAAAATCCCCACGCAAAACTAACTTTGTGGAGCGTTTTGGGTGGTGGTACCAAAACGCTTGCGGGAGCGGTTCTTCTGTCAGCGTGCGAGGGAAACAAATTCAGTAAAATCTGTACTGCATCAAGGCTTTTACCGAATGCAGAGTATGAAAATAGGGAGTGCTTTGAGAGCGCCTCCCGTAGAGGGTAGGCCCCGAAAAAACACGCTCAACTAACTTACGTGAGCGCGTGGCGGTGGTGGGACCCACGCGCTTGCGAGAGCTATTCTTCCGTCAGCGTACAAAAGCGAGAAATCAAGCAGGGTCTGCTCTGCACGAAGGCTTAAGACACACGCAGAGCATGAAAAAAGGAACCGCAATGAGAGCGATTCCCATAGGGGGTAGGCTAACAAAAACGCGGTAAAAGTTTTTGAAGGGTGTGGGAAACTTTTTTCAAAAAGTTTCCCACGAAAATCCCCACGCAAAACTAACTTTGTGGAGCGTTTTGGGTGGTGGTACCAAAACGCTTGCGGGAGCAATTCTTCCGTCAGCGTGCGAGAGAAACAAATTCAGTAAAATCTGTACCGCATCAAGGCTTTTACCGAGCGCAGAGCATGAAAAAAGGAACCGCAATGAGAGCGATTCCCGTAGAGGGTAGGCTAACAAAAATGCGGTAAAAGTTTTGAAGGGGTTCGGGGGAACTTTTTCAAAAGTTCCCCCGAGAAAAAATCCTTCCAAAAGAACTTTTTCAAAAGTTCCCCCGAGAAAAAAATTCCCCAAGAAAAAACACAACAAGAGAGAACGATATGTTAATACAGTTACATTCCGCACTGGAGTGTGGGCAAGAGATCAAGATCGAAAAGCGCATAGGAAAAAGAGACGTCACGCACTTGGGTGCGTTTGCGTGCGGTGAGCGGATCACGTACCGCGTCAAGATTCCGAGAATGATCGGAGCGTCGGCGGTCGTTATGCGAATGGTAAAGGACGGCGGCGAGGATCGTGACGTGCACCTCAATTTTTTGGAGAGCGATCACGGATGCGATGTTTATGAAACCGAAATCGACACCGAGGCGATTTGCGAGGGTGAGGGATACGGTCTTTTTTACTATGAATTTTTGTTCGTGCGCGGCTGGGAGACGCTGTTTTCGGATAGCGTCAACAACGTTGATATGAGACTTTCGGAAAAGAGCGCATCGCGCTTCCGATTGTTGGTGCACGAAACGGAATACGAGACACCCGCATGGTTCAAGGGGGGCACGATGTACCACGTGTTTGCCGACCGCTTTTTCCGAGGGGAGGGAGAGACACAACTCCACGGAGATGCCGAGATCAATCCCGATTGGCACCACGGAATTCCGCAGTATGCGCGCAAAAATGGCGATCCGCTTTCCAACCATATCTTTTTTGGCGGAAATTTGTGGGGCGTTGCGCAAAAATTGGACTATTTGGAGTCGCTTGGTGTAACCGTGATCTATCTTTCCCCTGTTTTTCAAGCCTACTCCAATCACCGTTACGATACGGGAGATTACGAGAAGATTGACAGCATCCTCGGAGGGGAGGAAGCGTTTGATCATTTGGTCAAGGAGGCGCACGCGCGTGGGATCAAAATCATCCTCGACGGTGTGTTCAACCATACGGGAGATGATAGTAAGTACTTCAATAAACGCGGAAATTATGAGGAGAACGGGGCGTATCAGTCCCCCAAATCCCCGTACTACGATTGGTTCTCCTTCAAAAGCTTCCCCGATTCTTACGAATGCTGGTGGAATATCGAAATCATGCCGCGCCTCAATCAGCAAAACGAAAACTGCCGCCGCTATTTTACCGCCAAGGACGGAATTTGCGATCGGTGGATCGCAAGAGGTGCCGACGGATGGCGGCTGGACGTGGTGGATGAATTGCCAAACGAGTTTTTGGACGAGCTGAGACGAACGATCAAGGAGCGAAGCCGTGGCGACGCGCTGATCATCGGTGAGGTGTGGGAAAATGCCGCGGATAAGATCGCGTACGGAAAAAGACGGCGCTATTTTTCGGGCAGACAGCTCGATAGCGTGATGAATTATCCCTTCCGCAACGCGGTGCTGGCGTTCTTGTTGGAGCGAGACGCCCAAACCTTTTATCATATTCTCACCGAGTTGTACGCGTCCTATCCAACCGTCGCTTCCAACGCGTTGATGAATCTGCTGGGAACGCATGACACCGAACGAATTTTAACCGTTCTCGGAGACGGCAAAAAGGGCGAGGATTGCACTAACGATACGCTGGCGCATCTGCGATTGACCGAGGCGGAGCGGGAACGCGCGATAAAACTCCTTCAAATGGGATCTGCACTGCAGTTTACCGTGTTTGGCGTGCCGTCGGTCTATTACGGAGACGAGGTGGGGCTGGAAGGATATCACGACCCCTTTTGCCGTATGCCTTTTCCGTGGGGAGAGGAAAACGAAACGCTGCTGGCGCACTACCGCGCGTTGGGAGAAATGCGCAAACGTTGCGCGGTGCTCGGAGACGGAGCGTTCCGCTTTGTTGCGGTGCGTGACGATGCCTTCGCGTTTGAACGTACCAAAGAACAGAGCACGCTTTTGATTCTTGCCAATATGGGAGCGGATTGGAAATATCCCCTTTCCGGCAAATGGCGTAACGCCTTGACGGGTGAGCCGATTGCCATCCCGAAAAACGGGATCACCGTTCCAAGCGAGGGCTTTTTGGTGCTGGAGAAAATATGAGAATCTTTTAAGAGAGCTGCGTACCAAACGCAAAAACGCATTTGGTACACAGCCTTTTTTTTCTTTGCGCGAAGCGGGAGCTACACGAGGAAATGCAAAAGGCAAAGCGCAAAATGCAAAATGCAAAATGAAGAATGCAAAGTGTGCCCTCTCCGTCACGGCAAGCCGTGCCACCTCCCCCTGGGTGGGAGGCAAAAGCAGTTTCGCGTAAGGAAATGCAAAATAAGCAACCAACTTAAACGGACGCTACGCGTCCTACCCCTCATCCGTCTTGCTTCGCAAGCCACCTTCCCCCAAGGGGGAAGGCTTTCAAAAAGTGTTGCTTTTTGCGGTGAAAATTTGAACGAGCGGGTAGCACAATCAAAAAGATAAGCGCATAAAGCCAAAAAACAACGTGTCATTACTGAGAAGGCTCGTAAACTCGCCGGTCGAAGTTTGGCGGGTGAATGTCGGCATAGCCGACTGAACGAGCAAAACCGAGGAGCGGAGCGACGACGGGATCTACTATGGAGTCTTAATCGCTTTCCATATGCAAATGTTACTTTTCTTACAAAGGGCTATTGGTAATCGTTCGTAGATCCCGCTTCGGGCAAAGCACTCGCGCTTTGCTCCATTCGCGGCACTGCGTGCCCGTGGCTCATTCCGCAAAGTTCGACTACAGGCTACGCCTTCCGCTCAGGATGACACGAAAAAATGCAAAATGAGGAGAAGCACCACGCAAAACTACTTTTTGTGATCATTTTGGGTCGTGGGTCCCAAAATGATAGCGGGAGCTATTGCTCCGTCAGCGTAAAAAGTGAGAAATCAAGCAGAGTCTGTACTGCATCGACGCTTTTGCCAAGCGCAGAGCAGAAAAAGAGGGAGTGCTTTGAGAGCGATTCCAGTAGAGGGTACGTTAACAAAAAGGCGGTAAAAGCTTTGAAGGGGTGTGGGGAAAATTTCTCGAAAGTTTACCCAAAAAAAAAAAACCAAACAAACTTTTTGGAGCAATTTGGGTGGTGGTACCAAATTGCTTGCGGGAGCTATTCTTCCGTCAGTGTACAAAAGTGAGAGATTCAGCAGAGTCTGTACCGCACAAAGACTTTTACCAAAACGCAGAGCATGAAAAAAGGAACCGATATGAGAGCGGTTCCTGTTGAGGGTATGCTATAAAAACGCGGTAAAAGCTTTGAAGGGGTATGGGGAAACTTTCTCGAAAGTTTCCCCATAAACAATCCTCACAATCCCCATAAACAATCCCCACGAAAAATCCCCACAAAAAATTATTTTTTCTTTCTCAAATAGATCCGAATCCCCAAAACGATAGCGAGGAGGGCGGGGAGGATCAGGACGAGGACGAGGGAGAGGAGTGCGGCTTCACCGGAGGTGATTGAGAGCGTTTGGGAGGGGATGACGGTTGATGGGATGGAGAGGGGTTGGTAACGCGTTTGCGTTGCCCAGTCCATCGCTTCGGCGGCAAGACGGTAGTTTTCGCCACCCGTTACCGTGTATCCTTGAAGCCCTAAGGAGTGTACGGAGGAGATCCAGACCACACGGGAGCCGTTGCGCTCGGAGACTGCACCGCAGGTGTAGCGGGCGGGGGAGTCGGTCTTTTGCGTTCCGTCGGGGAGCTGAAGACAGGCGTTTTGCGAGGAGTAGATCCAAGAAGCGGAAGCCGCGCCTTCAACCTCCGTTACGGTGAGGGCGTGTGGCATCAAAAGCGCAAACATGCCTTCAAAATTGCCGGTTGCCGCGTGTGAGGCGACCGATGCGTAAAAGTTGTAGGAATACTCATCCTTGTTTTGCGTGTTCTGCTCGCACACCATGTTGGCGGATTCGTAGGGAGCAAGACCGTAGCGCGCAAGGCAATCAAAGAGACGGGGCAGATCGGTGTAGGCGCAGGACGTGCAGAGAAAGAGGTCGCCGCCGCTTTCGGTAAATCGATCCAGCTCTGCGGCTTCCTTGTCGGAGAGATCCTTCGTGGGCGCGTAGAGAAACAGGAGATTGCAATCTTCGGGGATCTTTGCAAGAGAGGCAAGGTGCTTGATCTGATAGCCGGAGGAGATCAAAAAGGCGGAGAGCGTTGCATCTACGGTGTTCTTTTCTCCGCTGAACAGATAGACCGTAGGCAAATCGGGGCTGGTGACGTAATGAATGGCGTTCATCAGGTAGGAGTCCCCGTCAAAGTAAACCGAGGTTTCGGTGGAATAGTAGTAGAGAGAGGAGCCGTAGGTCATCGCGGTCTCGTCGTAAGAGCCGAACTCCCCCGTGCTCATGTAGTGGTCAAAGGCTTCCACACAATAGGCATAGTAGGCAGGGGCAAAGCTTTTTTGCAGCTGCGCGTTGTAGTAGTGGTAAAGGAGCGAACTGTCAATGACGTAAGAGCGCTCCTTGCAGGTGACGATAAAGCTGTTGTTTGAGAGCTTGGCGTCGGTGTAAAGGGAAGCAAATTTCGGCTCCGAGAGCGTGTCGATCACACGGATGCGGAGCAATTCGCTTTGATCGTCGTAGTTCTTTAAAAACGCAAAGAGGTTGGGATCGGCGTTCTTTTCACCGCCTTCGCAAAGATAGTAAACGGTGACCTCGTCGGTCAGGGCGCGCAGAGCATCCTTAGTGATTCCCGAAACCACAAAGGTCTCGGTGTCGCGCATATCCCAGGAGGCGACGGTAGAGGGAAGCAGAAGTGCTCCGACCGTTGTTCCGGATGCGATCAGAATTGCGAGGAAGAAGGAGATCGCTGCACGCTTTTTCTTTTGCGGATGCGTCAGCGTTCCGTTGCGATTTGCCTCGGTCAAGAGCCAAAGCACTGCAAACAGGGCGGTGAGTGTCAACGTACAAAGCGTTGCCGAAAGTGAAAAACGCCCGTAGGTAAAGTCTTCAAAGAGAGAAAAGGGGTTGAGCGCGATGAGCGCGCGATAAAGCCATTCGGGGAGCGGAATCGCCTCGGCAAGAAGATCCAGCAAAAACAGAGTTGCGGGAATGCCGATGCAAAGAACGGGACGCAGGATCGCGTGCTTGCAAGCGGAAACCGTAAAGTGCGAAAAGACCGACCAGAACAGCGCGAACAAAAGGTAGCCCAAAAACGCCGTGTAGGATATGGGAAGATTGATCTCACCGTACAAAGACAGCAAAAACGGGGAGAGCACAAACACCGCGGAGGGGATGCAAAAGAGCAGAAGGGAGGAGAGGAGCTTTGCCGCGGATACGGTGATCGGATGCAACGGGAGGGAACGAACCCAGAGATCAAAGCCATCCTTTTCGTTTTTGCGTGCGGCAAGCATGATGGGGATGGGGATCAGACACGAGCACGGCAGAGCCATTGCGCGAAGGGCGTATGAGATGTCGGATGCGGCAAGGGTCAGGTTAAAGAGCGAGAGCGTCGCACCGCCCAAAACCATCAAAATCACGGTGACCGCAAGCGTGGCGACGCTTCCCATATGCAGCTTCCATTCTTTTTTCAAAATTGCAAGCATCAGGGGCGTTCCTCGCTTTCGTTGGTATCAATAATTTCAAAATCCTTTGCTCCGCGCGTTAAAATCTCCCAGCGACTCGCCTTCTTTTTGGGGACGGGCGTCGGGGAGGCAGGAGTGCTTTGCCAATCGGCGGTTGTCCAAAGGCGCGCGTCCGGGGGGGCGATCTCTACGAGAGAGCCACTTTGCAGCACGAGGATGCGATCACAGACCGAGCGCAATTCGGATGCGCTTTGCGAGTACCAGAACACGGTTTTTGCTCCGCGCAGCTCCCCCATCCAGTTGCGGATGCTTTGCGCTTCCTTGAGAGAAAGATCGGCGGTAACCTCGTCGAGCAATAAAAATTGCGGATCTCCCAAAAGCGTCTGTGCGATGCCGAGCAGACGTTGATCGGCTTTGGAGAGCTTTTTGATCAAAACGGATCGTTTTGCGTCCAATGCCGCAAAGTCCAAAAGCTCTGCCACACGGCGAACCGCGCGATTGTAATCCACACCCTTCATTTCTGCGGTGAGGATCAGGTATTCTGCGGGGGTCAGGTCGGGAGTGGGCGTATGCGCATCGGGGAGATATCCAACCTGTCTGCGCGCTTGCATCGCGTCTTGCACGGTATCAAAGCCGCCGAGCTTTACCTCGCCCTCTGCGGGCAACAATGCCCCCGCAAGCATGGCAAGAAGGGTAGATCCCCCCGACTCCCGATCTCCGAGAATGCCGTAAATCTGCCCGTTTTGTAATTTAAAGCTGATGTCCTTGATCGGTGCAAATCCCTTTGCCGATCCCGACAGGTTCTTTACTTCAACCACTGTTTTTCCTCCGTGGATGTGTTTTTTGTTTTTGTGGGGAAACTTTCGAGAAAGTTTCCCCACACCCCTTCAAAGCTTTTACCGCGTTTTTTTACAGCACCCTCTTTGGAAGGAATCTTCAACCCCTTTCCTCCAATCGTGCTATGCGTTTTGGTAAAAGTCTTTGTGCGGTACAGACTCTGCTGAATCTCTCACTTTTGTACGCTGACAGAACAATTGCTTCCGCCACCACTTTGTGGACAAGGATTGCCAAGGCAATCCGACCCAAAACGATCACGAAAGGTAGCTCGCACGCAAAGGAAAGCGAAAGAAAAAACGCTCACGTAAGTTGGTTTCGTGTAGGTTTTTTGGGGAAACTTTTGAGAAAACAAAACAGCGTTCCGCTGTTTGACCCGGGGGGGCTTTGCAAAACTCTATTTCCGCATATCCCCTTTGGACGTTTCGCGTCTGACCCTTTCAAGGGATTCGGCTCAAAGCGCAATTTCAGCGTCTCCGTCCTTGGCTACCACGTGGGTAGGGGCGGAAATTTCCTGCATCCATTCGCGCGTGCGAACGGTGAGAAAGCCGGAGGTGTCAAAGCCCTTGCCGTTGAAATCGTTATCCCACAGCCAATCGGGGGCACACCAGAGTGCCACGGAGGGGCGTACCGCCTCGTAAACCGAGCGATCGACACCGTTCTGCCCGTGATGCGCCATTTGGCAGATATCGGATTTGAGGGCTTCCCCGTATCGCAAAAGCAAGCGGTTGCCTGCAATTTTTCCCGCGTCTCCCAAAAAGAGTACGGTTTTACCGTTTTGCTTGAGGCGCAGGATAGTGGAGGAATTGTTAACGACGTTCTCGGTCACCTCGTCGTCGTAGGTCAAAAGCACCTCAAAAAGCGCGTCCCCGATGCGGTAAACGTCACCCGTGGAAACGGTGTGCGCGATCGGTGCGATGCGCGGCATCAGTGCATAAAAATCCCGCAGAGTGCAGGCGGACGGGGACTCGTATTTTTCAAGATATTGGATGGAGGGAAAACAATAGTAGAGCGCACCGCAGGAGCATTCGTCGGTGCGGTTTTCGAGAATTTCAACCGCAGCGTTGATGTGATCGTCGTGCGCGTGTGTTAAAAACCACGCGTCAATATGCGGCTTGCGTGATCCGCTGACCTCGCGGAGCTTATCAAGCAAGTGGTCGGCATCCTCGCGCTGTCCGCCGTCGATCACGATGATCCTTCCGTTTTTGGTGGTCACGATAAAGCCCATCGTTTGCCAAAAGCCGACGTTTTGCAACAGATAGATCGCGTTTTTCATGAGAGCGTTCCCTCCAAAAGCAGTTCTTTTTTATATTTGCGGAGCTCAATTGCCGTACAGATAAAGTGGGCTGCTGAGGTGATGATCCAGGTAACGGGGTATGCGATATAAAGCAGGGTAAGCGCTTGCATGGGATCCAGCATCGGGCGGAGCCAAGCAAATATCGTGAAGATCCACACGATGCGGAGCAGACAGGAGCCGATCAGAGAGACCGCGGTTGGCAAAATGGATTTTCCCATTCCGCGCATCGCTCCCGTTCCCACCTCCATCAATCCGCACAAAAAGTAGGTCAGTGCCATCACGGTGATGCGAACGTATCCCGCGTCCACGACGGCTTGATTGCCGGGGGCATAGACCGTGAGCAGGACGGGGGAGAGAAGCCATACCGCCACGCCGACGGTGATGCCGATCACAACGACTAAAAGGGTGGAGCAGAGGATCGCTTTTTTGATGCGGTCGTACTTGCGCGCGCCCTTGTTTTGCGCCACGAAGGTCATGGCGGAGTGATAGAAGGCGTTTTGCGCGGAATAGACGTAGGAATCCAGATTTTTGCCCGCCGAGTCTCCCGCCATTACAATCGGGCCAAAGGAGTTGACGGTGGATTGAATGAGTACGTTTGCGATGGAAAAGAGCGAGCTTTGGATGCCCGTGGGAACGCCGATGCGAAGGATGCGCTTGACCTTATCCCTTTTCATGCGGATGCTTTTGGGGTCGATCCGACAGGGACCTTCCATGCGGGTCATGTAAAGCACGACGAGGATGCAGGCGATCCATTGGGAGAGCGCGGTTGCGGCTCCGACACCGATAGCCCCCCAGCGAAAGCCGATGACGGCAATCAGATTGAACAGAACGTTTGCCGCTCCGCCGATCGAGAGAAAGATCATCGGACGAACGGTGTCGCCCTTGGCGCGCAGGATCGCGGCACAGAAATTGTACAGCATACAAGCGGGCATGCCGCAAAAATACGCGCGCATATAAGCGGCGGCTTCCGGGAGAACGGCTTCGTCGCTTCCCATCAGGAACAAAAGGGGATATGCCGCGATCATGCCGATGGCGGTCACGATTGCACCCGCTATCAGAGCAAGCAAGATGGACGTATGTACGGTTTCGCGCACGTCATCATCGTGTCTTGCGCCGATATCGTGCGCTACGCAAATGCCCGAACCGGCACCAAGCCCCATAAAAAAGTTGACGAGCAGCGTAATGAGCGAGCTGCAAGAGCCTACGGCTGCCAACGAGTTGGCACTTGCCTCGGGGGTGTCACCGCCCCACCGTCCAACCACCACCATGTCAGCGGTGTTAAAAAGGAGCTGGAGGATCGAGGTGGCAATTAAAGGGAGCGAAAAGAGTAAGATCTGCGGGATCAACGCGCCCTCTGTCAAATTTTTTGCTTTTTTGATTGCTGTCATGGCGTTCCTTTCGTAAAAATAATTGCGGAGTGTTCTGCGGCGGATCCGCAAGTGCGAAATGCAGAATGCAAAGTGCGGAATGAAAAAACACCTCATCCGCCGCGGCAAGCCGCACCCCCTTCCCCAAAGGGGGGGACTTTCCGTAAGTTGAGGCGTTGACGGGAGATTACGGCTTTGGAAACAGCGTGAAATTGGGGGAGCCTTCTTCTTGAAAATTTTGCTGCGCAAAATGGAAGGTGGCAGCCACAGGCTGACGGGCGAGATGTTAAAAACCGGTAGTACGTTCCGACCCGTGTGTCAGTCCATGCACTCTACGATAAAAGCACCGCCTTTTTTGATTTCGATCAAGGCGCAGTTGCCGAGGATTTCGTTGGAAATGGAGAGACCTTGATTGACGCGGAGAAGCGTTTGATTTTGAAGAGGATATTTTGCCCCCTCAACGGTAACGCCGCGCAAACGTTCGTCGGTTGCGAGAATACCGAAATAGCGGTATTGACCGCGTGGCAGGATCACGCCGCTGTTGCGAATAAAACGGACACGGTTTTTGCCGCTGGTAATGATTGCGGGAATATGCCCATCCTTGCGCATCCAAAGGCTTTCCAAAATGGAGAGAAAGGCGAGGGTATGATCGAGCCGCCCCTCAAGACCGCCGATCATCACGATCTCGCGGACCCCGCGGGAGAGCGCGAGAGAGACCGCAAACTGCGTGTCGGTCTCATCCTTTTCCGCGGGGAGACGGATCAATTCGGTGCCGTCGGGCACGTCGGGATGGGTGAGCGTGTCAAAATCTCCGACCATGACCGTCGGGGTGACGCCAAGCCGCTTGGCAAGGAGAGCCCCCGCGTCGGCGGCGATCACGAGATCGTCCGCGATCGGTTTTTCCACTACGTATTCGTCGTAAACCTTGCCGCCTGTATAAATAAAGGCACGTTTTGTGTTCATAAAAACTCCTTCGTTCGCAATGGTTGCGCAAACTTTTGGTCATAGCCACCGGCTTAGCCGGTGGCTTGCTCAGCCCTATAAGGGCATGTTACTGGCGGGGCTGAAAGCCCACCGAAACATTTGTCACTTGCAATCTTGCCCCACCGCCACAGATGTGGCTGCTATTTTCAGCCTCCCTTGTGCAAATGGGAGAAAATTTGCAAGCAAATTGGCACGGCTTGCCGTGACGGAGGGATTGTAAGAAAGCACTCTCAAACAACCCCTCAGTCAGCTTCGCTGACAGCTCCCCTTACACAGGGGAGCCTACCGCTGCGGCGGGATTGCTCAACGGCAAAAGCCTTTTTTTGAACCACCAGCTTAGCTGGTGGTTTTCGGAAACCAACAAAGAACGAGGTCGGCTCAATGAGCCGACCTCGGTGTTGTTTTTTATTTTGCGTAATCGACCGTTCTGGTCTCGCGGATGAGATTGAGCTTGATCTGTCCGGGGTACTTGACCTCGTCCTCGATCTTTTTCGCCATCTCTCTCGCAATCAGCTTCATGCCCTCGTCGCTGACGACCTCGGGCTTGACCATGACTCTGATCTCACGTCCCGCCTGAATTGCAAACGCCTTATCCACACCGGGGAAGCTGACCGCAACCTCCTCCAGCTTTTGCAGACGCTTGATGTAGTTTTCCATATCCTCGCGTCTCGCGCCGGGTCTTGCCGCGGAAACCGCGTCTGCCGCCTGTACGAGAATTGCGATAATGGTCTTGGGCTCTACGTCGTTGTGGTGTGCCTCAACAGCGTGCAGAACCTCTGCATTTTCCTTGTACTTTTTGAGCGCGTTGACACCCAATTCCACGTGCGATCCCTCCATGTCCTGCGGGAACGCCTTACCGATATCGTGGAGAAGTCCTGCGCGGCGTGCGGTGTTACCATCTACACCGAGCTCATCCGCCATGATACCTGCAAGCCATGCCACCTCGATGGAGTGCTGCAACACGTTTTGACCGTAGCTGGTACGGTAGCGCAAGCGTCCGAGCAGCTTCATCAAATCGGGATGGATACCGTGAACGTTGACCTCGTAGGTCGCTCTTTCGCCCGCCTGCTTGATCACCGCGTCCACTTCCTTGCGGGACTTTTCAACCATCTCCTCAATGCGTGCGGGATGGATACGTCCGTCGGAGATCAGCTTCTCCAACGCAAGTCTTGCAACCTCGCGTCGAACGGGATCAAAGCCGGAGATCGCAATTGCCTCGGGGGTATCGTCGATAATCAGCTCTACACCCGTCAAGGTTTCGATCTTTTGAATGTTACGACCCTCACGACCGATGATTCTTCCCTTCATTTCCTCGTTGGGAAGGGTAACGACCGAAACGGTCGCCTCGGTTACGTGGTCGGCGGCGCATCTTTGAATTGCCAGAGACAACAGGTTTCTCGCCTTGGTCTCCGCCTCTTCCTTAAACTGGCTCTCCAGCTCATCCAGCTTTTGTGCCATATCGTGTCTTGCCTCAGACTCGACGCGCTCGATCAATTCTGCCTTTGCCTGATCGGCGGTATATCCCGAAATCTCCTCCAGGCGAGTCAGGTGCTGACCCAACACCGTGTTGATCTGCTCACGCAACTCGTCGTTTGCCTTGAGCTTTTCGTCCAACTGCTCGTTTTTACGCTCCAAGGCTTCGGTCTTTTTATCGAGATTCTCTTCCTTTTGATTGAGACGTCTCTCCTGACGCGAAACCTCACCGCGGCGTTCCTTCAATTCACGCTCGGTCTCATTTCGTAAGCGCAGAACCTCTTCCTTGCCCTCCAGAAGGATCTCCTTCTTTTTGGCCTCGGCATTCTTTGCGCAATCATCCAAAATTCGTTTCGCCTCCGCCTCTGCGGAACCGATCTTCTTTTCACCGATGGATTTACGTACCAGAAAACCAATCAACGCACCGACCGCCAATGCCGCAACGGCAGCAACGATCAGTATCCACAAATCAATTTGCATACTTACACCTCCTTTAAATTCGTTTTTTATTTGACAGTGAATCTTTGTATGTATCTCGGGTTTGTCTCACTTTGCCGCAGGCACCCGTTTTTGCACACCTCGGGTGGTTTTGCAGCTATTCAAAGCACAAAATGTGCGAGTATATCATACATCTTTCATTATACACGATTTTTGAAGCGTTGTCAAGACCTCAGAGAGCAGTTTTTGTCACTTCCCGCTTGGTTTTTTTTGGCTAAAAAGAGGGACACATCACTCATAACGAAAAAAATTGCCTTTGTGCCCACATAAGCAGTGCTTTTCAAGAAAAAGGGCAAAGAATCTTCACCATTCTTCGTCCTTTTCCTGCCGGTAGGTATATTCATTCATACTACTTTACCGAATCGCCTTTTGCTTTTGCGTGAGGGGATTCGCACTTTGTGCGAAGATTTTTGCTCGCGGCTCTCGTGAGCAAGCTTCATCGCCTTGCTCGCAAAACGCGAACCTGATTCCGCGTCGCTTCGCTCGCGGAGCGAGGTGCGAAGCGACGGGCACCGCAGCCAAACAGAAAAGCCACCCGATTGGGTGGCTTTTCTGTTTGTATAAAGGCTACGAAAAAGATATTTTTGTGGTTTGTATTAAGGATTTGAACCCGAGGAAAATTAATGAAATCGTGCGTTGCACGATGAAATCCTCGCTTGGCTCGGATGAAATCTTCAGCCTTCGGCTTCAGATGAAATCAAATCCGCCCATCTTCTGCCGTAAGGCAGATTTCATCGCGAAGCGATTTCATCCGCCGCAGGTGGATTTATTCCGCAAAAGGCGGATTTAATTGAAAAAACGACAAGTCGAAACTTGTCGTTTTTTCTGGCTGCGGCGCTAGGATTCGAACCTAGGTAATGACGGAGTCAGAGTCCGTTGCCTTACCGCTTGGCGACGCCGCATTCAATTCACAACTCATATTATAACAGATTCCTGTCGCTTTGTCAATATCTTTTTTCAAAATTTTTCCGTTTTTTTCTCTCTTTTTTCGTTCTTTTCTCCTCCCGAAATTCCTGTTCTCATATATTTTCCTCTTTTTTGAAAATATATGCGCTCTTTTGTTGAAAAATTGCGTTCCTTGTGATATAATGGGAGCAACAACCAACACGGAGCGTTTTTATGTCGAAAATCTGTATCTTTGATCTGGACGGAACCCTTGTGGATTCCATGCACTATTTTGCAGGCGCAATGATGAGCATCCTCGACGAGGAAGGGATCACGCACGATGCCGAAACGGTAAAAACCGTGACCCCCTTGGGCTACCTCGGAACGGCACGCTACTACGTTGACGCGCTCGGCGTGCGTGACAGCATTGAAAATCTGCTCTCCCGCATGGATCGCAAGCTCTTTGAAGCCTATTCCCAAAAGATCCGCCTCAAGGCGGGAGTCGGAGAGATGCTCCGTCGCCTGCGGGATGCGGGGTGCCGTCTCTTTGTTCTGACCGCAAGCCCCCACAAAATGACCGATGCGTGTCTTGCCGCCAACGGAGTGCTTGATCTCTTTGAAACGGTTTGGTCGGTGGATGATTTCGGCTTGACCAAGTCCGATACGTCCCTGTTCTACGCCGTTGCGAGCCGCCTCGGCTGTTCGGTAAACGATGTTTATTATTTTGACGACAACACCATTGCCGTTACCAATGCGCGCCGCGCGGGCTACCGCGTGTTTGGCGTGCGCGATCTTCAACCCGACGCCGAGTGGGAAACGGTGTGTGCCAATTCCCACGTATCCATCGAAATCTTTGAATCTTTTACGGAGGAGCAACTTATGAACGAACGAATGATTCCCACTGCCGAGGAGATTGCGCGTGTCAAAGGCATGGGCTTTTTGCGCGACAAAACCACTCCCGATTGCTTTAATGCGCGCGTTTTGACCGTGAACGGCAGAGTCAGTGCCGACGTGATGGAGGCGGTAGCCGAGGCTTCCCGTCTGTTTGGAAGCGGCAAGGTGTGCCTGACCTCACGCATGACCTTTGAGGTGCAGGGCATCCCTTACGCAAACATTGATTCGTTCCTCGATTTTCTCGCCAAGCACGGTTTGGAAGCCGGCGGAACCGGTCCTCGCGTGCGCCCCGTAGTCTCCTGCAAAGGCACGACCTGTCATTTTGGTCTGATCGACACCTTCGGGCTCTCGGAAAAGATCCACGAGCGATTCTACAAGGGATATCACGTGGTCAAATTGCCTCACAAGTTCAAAATTGCGGTTGGCGGATGTCCCAACAACTGCGTCAAGCCCGACATCAACGATCTGGGCGTGATCGGTCAGCTCCTTCCCTCTCCCAACTATGAAGTATGCCGCGGATGCAAGGTCTGCGCCATTGAAAAGGCTTGCCCCATGAAGGCGTGCCGAGTAGAAAACGGTAAGGTCACGATTGACGAGTCTCTTTGCAACAGCTGCGGAAGATGCCGTGAAAAGTGCCCCTTCCATGCGTTTGAAACTTACACGAACGGCTACCGTGTTTACATCGGCGGCAGATGGGGCAAAAAGTGTGCGCGCGGAATCCCCCTCTCCCACCTCTTTACCACCGAGGACGAGGTGCTCTCCGTAATCGAAAAGACCATTCTCTTCTTCCGCGACAAGGGAATTGCGGGTGAGCGTCTTGCCGACACCGTCTCTCGCGTTGGTTTTGAAGAGACCGAGCGTCTCCTGCTTTCGGACGAGCTGCTCCTGCGCCGCGACGAGATTCTTGCCGCCCCCCTCAAATGAGCTGTATTTCAATTTTTTTGCGCAACCGACTGATCTCCTTCCTCTGCGTTCTGTGTCTCTTGCTTCCCATGCTCCTCTCCTGCGGCAATCCCGCCGCGGACGGTGACCCCTTCTATCTGCGCTTTACCGACAGCACGGGCGAGGAAGTGATTCTGAAAGACCGCCCCGTGCGTGTCGCAGTCCTCTTTTCCTCCTTTGCCGAAATGTGGCAATTGGCGGGCGGTGAGGTCGCCGTTACCGTTGGCGAGAGCGTTGAACGCGGATTTTGCCCCGCGGGCACGGCATTGGTGGACAGCGGTGCCGGGAAAACGGTGAACGCAGAGCTCCTCATTGCCAACCGTCCCGATCTTGTAATCTGCTCGGCGGACATTGCGGCACAAAACGAGATCTCGGGCATTTTGCGCGATGCGGGCATCCCCGTGGCGCGCTTTCGGGTCGAATCCTTTTCGGACTACCTATCGGTTTTGAAGATCATGACCGACATTACGGGAAACGCCGAAGCGTATGAAACGAACGGTCTTTCCGTATCGCGCGAAGCGGATACCGTGAAAGCAATATACGGAAAGCGAACCGCAGGGAGCATCCTGTTTCTCCGCGTCGGCTCGTCCGCACGTTCCACGAAAGCCAAGGACGCAAGCGGACATTTTGCCGCTTCGATGCTCGAGGAGCTCGGTTGTTTCAATATTGCCGACCGTGCTCCCATCCTTTTGGACGGCATTAGCATGGAAACGATTTTGACCGAAAATCCCTATCGCATTTTCGTCACCACAATGGGAGACGAGGATGCCGCGCGCTCCTATCTTGCGTCACTCCTTGAGAGCGACGCCTGGCAAGCTCTTTCCGCCGTCCGTGAGGGGCGCGTGGAGATCCTGCCCAAAGAGCTCTTTCAATTCAAGCCAAACGCCCGTTGGGGTGAGGCATACCGTTATCTTGCGGAGATTCTATATGAAACCGATCCGACGACCGAAAACCGATAAACGCTTTTTCAGCACTGCTTGGGGAATGTCCGCCCTTTTGGGCATTCTCCTTTTTGTCGCGTGCCTCTCGCTCCGTTTGGGAAGCGCCCAAATGACGTGGCACGACTTTTTCGGCGCACTCCTTTGGCGTGACAGTTTTGAAACCGAGTCGCTGATCCTGTACTCCGTCCGTCTGCCCCGCGTGTTGGGAGGTGCTCTTGCCGGGATGGGTCTTGCGGCATCGGGCGTGGTTCTGCAAACCCTCACCGACAATCCCCTCGCTTCCCCAAACGTCATCGGTGTCAACGCGGGCGCGGGATGCGGGGTCGTGCTCTGTCTGTCTCTCATTCCGCTGGGAGGTACGTTCCGCCTCTCACTCATTCCTCTCTTTGCCTTTCTCGGAGCGCTCCTGACCGCCTTGACTGTAACCGTGATCGGAGAACGCGCAGGCGGCACGCGGGCATCCGTGGTACTGGCGGGGGTTGCGGTCACCGCGGCACTCAACGCGCTGATCTCGGGGGCGACCTTGATGGATGCGGATCTGCTCTCCTCTTACCACTCCTTCTCCATCGGTGGATTTTCGGGGATCTCTTACAGTGAGCTCCCCATCCCCGCCTTGATGATCTTGCTTTGTCTGTTGCTTTTGTTTGCGTTTGGCGCTCGGCTGGATCTGTTATCCCTCGGTACGGGCATGGCGCACACGATGGGCGTAAACGTCAAGCTTGTGCGTATTCTCGGCGTACTTTGCGCCGCGGCTCTCGCGGCATCCGCCGTCAGCTTTGCGGGACTGTTGGGATTTGTGGGGCTGATCGTTCCGCATCTTGCACGCAAGCTCGTCGGTAACCGCTTTCGTCCGCTCCTCTTCTCCTCCGTTCTCCTTGGCGGAACGGTTTGCGTTCTTGCCGATCTTTTGGGGCGAATTCTGCTTGCCCCCACCGAGATCCCCGTTGGCATTATGATGGCACTGTCGGGCGGCCCCTTCTTCCTCTTTCTGTTGTTTCGTGAAAGGGGGAATCTGAAATGAGCTTAACCGTTGCAATGACAAGTGCGGGCTACCGCGCCCATCCCGTGTTGTCCGACATTCGCTTTGATCTCTCCGACGGCACTCTGACCGCTGTGATCGGGCGGAACGGAAGCGGAAAATCCACGCTGGTTCGCGCAATCGCATCCCTGATTCCCTACGTGGGGAGCGTCCGTGCGGACGGTGTTGAGCTTTCCTCGCTCTCTCACCGCGAGCGCGCGCAAATCCTTTCGGCTCTCCTGCAAGAGCCTGCGCACCCGCGTATGAGCGTTGAAGAATTGGTGTTCTGCGGCAGAAACCCGCACCGCTCGCTCCTGGGCACGGTCAGTGACCTTGACCGCGCCTGTGTGGAACGTGCGATCCGCATGGCAGATCTGACCTTCCTTCGTGCTCGCAACGCCGACACTCTCTCCGGCGGAGAACTGCGTCGCGCCTATTTTGGCGCGCTCCTTGCGCAAAACGCGCAAAACGTTCTTCTCGACGAAGCCACCGCTTTTATGGATGCCGACTACGGTCACCGCTTTCTCTCCTTGGCGCGTTCTCTGGCGCACGATGACGGTCGTGCGGTGCTCTCGGTGATGCACGATCTCTCCTCCGCGCTCTTTTATGCCGACCGCATCCTCTTATTGGACGCCGGCACCCAGCTCTTTTTTGGCTCGCCCGCAGAGCTTCTTGAAACCGATCTGATCGAGCACACCTTCCGTGTCCGCCGCTTCTGCTCGGACGGTCGCGTCTTTTTTGCGTGATTTTTTGTGGGCGTTTTTGGGGGGATTTTTTGTGGGGTGGGATTTTTTGTGGGGGAAAAAAATTAAA
>JBGVEW010000030.1:0-1652 GCA_045120465.1 Eubacteriales bacterium | reverse complement strand
TAGGACTACTTTTGATAATTTGTCATATGTAATTTCCTTTAATAATGAGAAACCGGCCGGATGCCTTAATCCGGTCAATCAGTTACAATACGACGGCATTTGTTTACTCCTTTCACAAACAGAAATAAAACCCGCTGAATAAGCGGGTTTTTTCGTTTAGTCCAGCCACACAATTTGCGGGCGCTCTGCACGGCCCTTAATCCACACAAACCACGCAAAGCAGATCGCAGACCCGGCCTTAACCGCGGACCCGTCAACCGCGCATTTAACGCGTCGCGTGAACGGCATAACATAGGCCGGAGGTGTACGGTCAAAAAACTCACGGCGGCAGGCGCCCTCCAGGAATGAGATCCGCTCAAATGAGCACAGGACGCCGCCATCAGGCAATAAATCTAAACCGTGCCGGATAAAATCAAGGGCCAGTCTAAAAGGCGGGTTTTGAATAATCGCGAACCCGTCCGGTAGATCTGCGGCTTTCACGGTCAAAAAGTCCTGCAGGCGTGTACCCGCCCAGCCGCGATCCTCCACGTCGTAACCGATAACGTCATGGCCGTATAACTGCACCGCGTCGGCAATGATGCCGGAACCCACGGAACTGTCAACCACGATCGGCGGGAGCTCAATCTTAAGACTCTCCAGGGCCTCCATAAGTTCGATAACCGCGCGGGGCTCAGTTACATAAAAATCATCCGGGTGCCTTTTGGCGTCCGGGTTAATGCCGTTCATTACTAATGACATAATAGAATCCTTATTAATAGCTAAATATGAAGATATAAAACCGGCAATTCGAGATCGTGCAGTTCGTCGTATTCCGCTGCGATGTCGATATGCCGGATCACCCGATTGCCGTACCGGGTTAAATTTGTGGGGCAGATTGATTTTTTAGTCAAAACGCCGTCAACAACCAGGCGCAGAAAGTGATAGTCGCCAGGATCTAACATTCCGATATATCCGCGCAGTGTGATCGTATCTATTGAACTTTGCACCATTTAAGTAACGCTCCGTACTTTATTGCGAGTTCGTCGCACTCGGCGGCGATATCCAGACTGCTTTTAATCTTTCGCGATAATTCGGCGTCGGTGTAACATTTAATGCCGGGTCTACCTGCGGCTTTTGCGGGCATTCCTGCACCGCTTTTATCTGCGGAGACTGGCACGCACTCAGGCACGCGCACAGTGTCCCGCAGGTGATTAAGATCAATAATTTCTTTGTCATGTGCTGCTTTTAACCCCTCGATTGTGGTTCGGTATTCGGTGGCGATGCGGTCCCGCTCTGCAAGATATTTTTGCTCCTGCTCACGTATGATAATGCCGTTAGCCGCCCGCAGATCGGCCATTTCCTGCATAAGTTTGGACTCCGCAGCATGATAGCCCTTGCTGTAAAAATACCAGTTAACTGTCAGCAGGGCCACACCCGTAAAAGCGGCCACGGCGGCCGCCAGCTTAAGATCTATCACTCGCCAGGATCTCCCAGTCCTCAGTTTGCAATATGTTTACAATTTTTTGATAATTTTCACCCTCGAAGTCATCATAGTACACGCCGTTATATGTGTACTGCTTTGTGATCTCGAAGTCTCTTTTGCAGAATACGATCCCCCAGCCTTTCAGCTTCCTAGATTTTGCCACATAAACGCCGTCTGCACGGTGACCGAC
>JBGVEW010000029.1:0-57031 GCA_045120465.1 Eubacteriales bacterium | reverse complement strand
TGACTTTTCGGGTAAAAAGTTTTTAAAAAAATTTTCTCCCCGAACCCCTCTTCAAAAACTTCACCTCCTTTTTACAGCCCCCCGAAAGGAACTGCTTACACAGTGGTTTCTTTTTTCATGCTCTGTCAAAACTCCCCCGCGCACTTACTGCGCGGGGGAGTTTTGACATTACGGATATCTGCTTGCGGCATCGATTACGACATCACCGTCGGTGCAATGAACCGTAACGTCACAGCCTTCATAGATAGAGATCCAATCCTCGCCCTTTTCAATGGCGTCCCACTCTGCCACCGTACCGTTAAAGTAAATATCCGTCAGCCTACCGCAACTCTCAAACGCCTTGGCTCCGATATACTCCAGCGTATTGAAAAGCGTCAATGTTTCCAAATTAACGGCACCCCAGAAGCTGTTGCATTCGATGCGGACAATGCTATCGGAAATAACCAAATCGCTAATCTCGGGGCAGAAGCTACTCATGCCTACAAACGCTCCCCTGATGGCAACGATACTTCCATCCGTGGGGATCAGGCGCGGGTCTGTCGCCCAAATCAGAGTTTTGGTTGCCGTTTCGATGAGCATATTGTCCTTGACGTGGTAATGCAGGTTTCCGCTTTCTACGGAAACGTTTGTCAAAAGATAGCAATATTCAAACGGATTGCCCGACAGATATTCCACCGACGCGGGGATCGTGATTTCGGTCAGGCTCGTCATCTCAAACGCGCGGGAATCGATATAGCGAAGCCCCTCCGGCAAATCGATCGAGGTAACCCCTGTACAATACTCGAAGCAAGCCGTGGCAATTCCTACGGTATCGGCACGCAACATTACCGAGGTCACAGTTTGATCGCACGCAATCGCCCATTTTCCAAAATAGGAAATGCCGCCTTCGATGTCTGTTCGAAGTGCTGTGCATCCCTTAAACGCATTTCGTCCGATGCTCTTGACACTGGTCGGAATATTGACTTCCACCAGATTTGAACATCCTGAGAACATATCATTCGGAAGACTCTCAATTCCTTCGGGTAAGACTACACTCTTCAGATATCGACACCCCGAAAACGACGGCATCACGGCAAGTGTGCTTGGAAGCTGAATGGATCCCGCAAAAGTGTCAAAGATACCGTTAGCAATAGAAGTTGTCCCTTCGCGGATCACAATACTGCCGTTGTAGATCTCACACCCCATTGCATAGTTGCCCAAATACAGTACACCGCCCTCGCTTTCATAATTGAGGGGACAGCCGAAGAAGATGTCCTCAGAGATCGCCCGACCATCCGGAAGACTTACGTCTGTCAAGCTATTGCAGGCCTCAAAGCAAGCATAGCCGATTTCCTTAACGTTATCGGGGATCACGATGCTTTGCAAGCCACTCCAACTAAACGCGAAGCTGCCAAGTCTGCGGACACCGCCCGGGATCGTGATCGAGGTCAGACTGAAACATTCTTCGAATGCATGAGCAGGGATCTCGACAAGCGTCTCGGGAAGCGTAACCGAGAAAAGGTTGCTGCATCCTTTGAATCCAACCCCTCCAAAATCATCGCTCTTAAATGCGCGCACACCCTCGGGAATCACCATCGATGTCAGATCGGTCTGTCCGCAAAATGCGCGTGCGCCAATATATTTCACACTGCCGTCCGAAGGAATGACACTATCCTGACATCCAAGCACCAACGTGTCGCCAAGGATCAAGCAGTTATTCACGACCCGATATCGGCTTTCGGAATCTACGTGGAAGCCTGCCGGCTTGAGTTTTGGACAATCAATAAACGAGAATCCCAACATGTGCGTATCCGCAGAAAGGGTGACTCGTTCTATATTTGGGCAATTCGCAACCCACAACTCAATCTCTCCCGTTCCCTTTACAAAGGTCACGCTTTGCAAGGTAGCATGGTTCTCGATTCGAACTTGTGAGGAAAGTGTCAGATGGGTGATGCCCGTAAAGTCTCCTTCCACCCATTCCACACGCAAGCCGCCAATATAGCCCGGAATCCAAACCTCCGTCAGAGTAGGATCCGAAATGCCTGTAACACAAATGCCCTCCTGCGGTCGGTTTTCATATACCAGCTTGCCTGCGCGCGTTTCTTCCTTCCACCATGCGTAAAGCGTGATATCGTCGTTCGGGGTGCTCGTCACCTTTTGCGTCTGCTCAACGTCGCTATACCAGCCGCCAAAGGTGTAGCCCTCGCGCATGGGCGTGGGAAGCGGGTCTCCCACCGAAAGATTGACCGTTCCAAGCTCCTCGCCGCCGTTGGTCACCAACGTAACCGCATGGGCGGTTTTGGTGGAAAACTCAACAAAAATGGTTTCGGTCTTTTCTCCATTGCGGTAGGTTGCCACAAGGGTATAATTCTCTTCTTGGAAAAGATCCGAAACGCTCGTCGCGTCAAGAGGCAGCTCCTCTACCTTTTCCTCTCCCATGTAAAGTGAGAGAGAGAGCAACGTGCGATCGGTCACCGCCTCGTCCCAACGAAGCGAGAAGGACAGCGTATCGCCCACCAGCTTCACTCCGTCAAACAAAACGGGTGCTTTGGTGTAAAGCGCGTTTTCGTACAGCATATGCACGGTTCTGCCCTCTCCGTCCATCGCGTCGTAAATCGCTACCACGGCGTATTGATAGAGCGTATTGACCACAAGCCCCTCAAACGCAACTTGGTTTTGTCCAAGATTGAGCTCCTTTTGCGACAGAATGGCATCCCCGTTATAAAGAATTGCTAAAAGCTTGTCTCCCTCGGTTGCCTTGACCATTTGCTTGGGATCGGTGATATTGACCGAGAAGGAAAGGCTTTCAAACGCAACCGTCTCCCCCGTAACGCTTGCCGCGGGAAGCGTCTTGGGCTGAACCGTAATCTTTACGGTATCGTCGCCCTCCATACGCACGTCCTTAATCTCGGTGCCGTCCACGTATTTGATCGCATCAATGGTATAGGAGATCTCTCCCTCCACGTCACCCACGTTGACCTTTAAGATCAGGTTTTCCAGATCCGAGCCCTTTTCGAACATATAGTTGGAGTACTTGACCCCGTTGAGCGTAAAGGACAAGATTTCAAAATCGTCGGGGTTGCTGACGTGTACGGTGATGTAGATATCCTCGTTCGGCTTTGCAAAATATCCCTCGGCAGAGCCTTGCACCTCCAAGGAATCGCTGATCGCATCCTTGATGGGCTTGTTGGAATTGCCAAACGGCTTTTCCTTATCGACCTTTTGATTTCCGTACACGTGCTTGGAATTACTCAGCACCAAGGACGCAAACGGCATTTGTGCCGTTTCGAGCATCGGCAGCTCGTTGGATACCGTCATGCCCTGATAAATCGGGATCTGCTTAGGTCCTCCAACGGGCGGAACGCCCGGTTGTGTTCCGTCGCCACCCCCGATCACGTTTTGCAAAATCAATGCTACTCCCACGATCAGCAAAAGAACGCTTGCCGCCGCGGAGCTGATGCCAATGAACCAATTTCTCTTTTTCATACGTTGCCTCCATGCCCGAAATAAGACGTAACGCTTGTAACCTGTTTCTTCGATGATGTCCTCATCGATTCCCGACACCGCATCCACAATGCGGTTCTGCTTTTTATTCACGGTGAATCCCCTCCTCTTCCAGAGCCAAGCGCAAGCCATCGCGGATATGCTCCAACCGACGGAATACGGTTCGCTCACTCAACTGCAAAAGCTGTGCGATGGTACTGACCTGATCGGAATAGTAATATCGGCACATAAAAATCAGCTTATCGCGGTCGGTGAGTGTGCGCAGATAGTCACTCAGCACCCGCGCCAGTGTGTTGACCGCTTCTAAATCGTCCTCACCCATTTCATTCGCAATGCATCCGTCCAGCTCCTCCAAGGGAACGATCATCCCCTTTGGAACGCGTCGGCTCGCGGTATTCTTGCGCCAACGGTCCACCGCGATATCCCTCGTAATGCGCGAAAGAAACGCTGAAAAAAAGGACGGGCGCGCGGGCGGGATTCTCTTCCATGTGTGAAGGTAGGTATCGTTGAGACATTCCTCGCTGTCAAGGCGGTCGTTAACGATGTTGTACGCGATGGTGTAGAGGTATTTTCCGTACTTTCCGTCGGTTTCCTCAATCGCGCGCTCATTTCGCTGCCAATACAGCTCGATGATCTCCTCATCCGAGAGCTTCCCCTCTTTTTGATTGGTGTTTTTGTTTTGTTTTGACTCCATATCGGCTCCTTTCCGTTGGGGAAATTCCTCCCCTTACTATTTAAGCCGTATTTTTTTGTAAAAACTGACAACTATTTTCTAAAAAAAGGAAAAAAGGTCGGACTTTCGGGAAATTCGACCTTTTTTCTTTCATGTTTACGCTTCGGGTGCCAGCTTCAGCTTTGCAATAATCGACTGAACCGCCGCATCCATATAATCGTTTTCCATCAACTCGATCATACCTCTGTCAACGAGTGCGGAAAGCTTGGGATCCATGGGAATGCGCGCCAAAAGATCGTAACCGAACTTTTCGGCAACCTCTTCGATGTGGCTCTCACCAAACACCTTGATCTCCTTGCCGCAATCGGGGCACTTGACGTAGCTCATGTTCTCTACCAAACCCAGCACCGGCACGTTCATCATGGACGCCATGTTTGCCGCCTTGGAAACGATCATGGAAACCAGATCCTGAGGGCTGGAAACGATCACGACACCGTCGAGCGGCAGGGATTGGAATACGGTGAGCGGTACGTCACCCGTACCGGGAGGGCAGTCAACGAGGAGCACGTCCGCGTTCCAGATGGTATCCTTCCAGAACTGCTGAACCGTTCCCGCAATGATCGCACCGCGCCAGATCACGGGCTTGGTCTCGTCCTGGCCGATGAGAAGATTAACCGACATCAGATCGATCCCCGTTTTGGTGGAGGGGGGGATCATCCCATTCTCGTCTCCGTAGATCTCAACGTTGCGAACCCCGAAAGACTTGGGAATAGAGGGGCCGGTGATATCGGCATCCAGGATTCCGACCTTATACCCTTCTCTTTGCAAAAGCACCGCCAACATGGAGGTGACAAGAGATTTACCGACACCGCCCTTTCCGCTGACGACACCAATGACGTGCTTGACTTCACTCAGTGCGTTTGCGGGAATTTGCAGGCTTTGCGCCTTTTCACGAGAGCTGCAATTGCTGGAGCAGCTCGAACAATCATGCGTACATTCCGACATTTTGTATCTCCTTACATTCTTTGTATTACATTCGTTTAGTATTATACACCTGTCTTGCGGATTTTGCAAGAGCTTTTGCAAAAAATATCAGCGCAAGGCCTCAATATGCGAGTCGTAATATTGCTCTTGAAAATGCACCGCTTGCTCCATCTCCTCGGCAGAAAAACGCATTCCAACGGGTGCTCCTATCAATTTGTCCTCTACGTCATTCTCGCGGTAAACGATGCCCACGATCTCACATTCGAAGGCTTCCACCGCCTCGCTGACGCCAAGCAAATACACGTCCAGTTCTTCCCCGTCTCCGCCGAGCACCCCCGGGATATAGCCGTAATTGATGGGATAGACCAGATCGTAATTCTTTTTATGATGCACGTATCCGATGGGGCGGTCGATCCCGATCGTTACCACCTTGCCGAGATACGACCGAACCTGCGCACGCCGTTTCTCCATACTCATAAACGCTTTTGCCATAGTATCTCCTCAATAATGATATTTTTTTCGCATCCCAATCAAAAACGCCACCGTTACGGCAACCGCCATCACCTCGGATGCTACGATCGACACCCAAATGCCGTCGAGTCCGCTGCCAAGCCACGCCTCAAACAAAAGGGGCAAAAACAAGACCGCGGCAATTTGAAATACGAGCGTTCGCAAAAAGGAAATCAGTGCCGAGACCAAGCCGTTGTTGAGCGCGGTGAAGAATCCCGATCCGTAGATCGCAATCCCCGAGAACAGGAAGGAAAAGGAATAGATCCAAAATCCGCGCAGGGTGATCCCCAAAAGACCCGCGTCGTATCCCACAAAAAGCATGGAAAGCGGATACGCCAATACCTCTCCGAGGATCAGCATTCCCACCGAAAACGTGCCGATGAGGAGAAGACTTTTTTTCAAAAGGCTTTTGAGCTCCGCATGGTTTTCCGCTCCGTAGTGAAAGCCGATTACGGGTGCCGTACCAATCGAATAGCCGATAAACGCCGCCATAAAGATCATGCTGACGTACATCAAAACACCGTACGCCGCAACACCGTCCTCGCCTGCGTATCGCATCAATTGCATATTGTAAAGCATTGCAACCAGCGACATGGAAATATTGCTCATCAATTCGGAGGAGCCGTTAGTGCAGATTTTGAGAAAGGCTCTTGCGTCAAATCCCGATCGGGTCAGGCGCAGCAAACTGGTGTTGGGACGTGCAAAATAAAGAATCGGCAGTGCACCGCCTACCAACTGACTGATGGCAGTCGCCAATGCCGCACCGATCAGGCGATCGGTCTCACCAAGCCCCAATGCGTCGGGGATCACGCCGACCAAAAGTGCATCCAGAACCATATTGGCGCATCCGGATGCCACGGTAACGTAAAGACCGAGCTGCGGCTTTTCCGCTGTGATAAAAAAGCTCTGAAACTCCATTTGCAGCATGAACGCAGGGAGTGCCAAGAGAATGATGCGACCATAGACTACGCAAAGCTCCAGCAATTCTCCCTCAGCCCCCAGCCATGTTGCGATAGGGCGAAGCAACAAAATCCCAAAAACCGCAATGACAATGCCAATTGCAACCGATACGTAGATCAGCATCGAAAAAAGCCGATTGGCACGCTCGCGGTTTCCCTCTCCCATCGTTTTGGAGATCAGTGCCGATCCGCCCGCGCCGAACATAAATCCCACGGCTCCTAAGATCATGAGAAACGGCATGATAAAATTGACCGCGGCAAACGGTGTCTTTCCCGCAAAATTGGACACGAAAAAGCCGTCCACCACACCATAGATCGAGGTAAAGATCATCATGACGATGGAAGGCAGAGTAAATCGCAACAACTTGCGATAGGTAAAGTGATCGGACAGTTGAATCTTCACAATAGCACTCCTTCAAATTTCAAACACAACCATTATACCGTATCCTTCCCAAAAAGTCAACAGCTTTCCCGGCGGGAAAGAAAAAATACGCCAAAAATATGCTCGTTTCCTCTTTTCTTTTTTCAAAAAAAGGAGAAAAACGGGAGCTCCAAAAAAAGATTTGCAAATCCACTTGCATTTTGCGATATTTGAGGTATAATATATAATGTTGAAGAATGGCTTTTTTACGCCAAACATTTTTTTGGAGGATGATAACAATGAACAAGACACTTGAAAAGCTGAACAACTTTGACGGAGTAAAGGGCCCCGTTCTGACCATCGTGATGGACGGTGTGGGTCTGGCTCCCGATACGATTTCCAATGCCGTAAAGGGCGCATATACCCCCAACCTTGACGCGTTGATGCAGAATTACCCCATGGTATCGCTCAAGGCACACGGAACCGCAGTAGGACTCCCCTCCGACGACGATATGGGTAACAGTGAGGTCGGCCACAACGCACTCGGTGCAGGTCAGGTATTCGCGCAAGGCGCAAAGCTGGTTTCCAACTCCATCGAATCCGGCAAGATGTTTGCTTCCGCAACCTGGCAGGAGCTCGTTTCCAACGTCAAGACCAACGCTTCTACCCTGCACTTCCTCGGACTGTTCTCCGACGGTAACGTCCACTCCCACATCGATCACCTCAAGGCAATGCTCGCACGCGCAAAGGAAGAGGGCGTAAAGAGCGTGCGCGTACACATCCTCTTGGACGGACGTGACGTTGGTGAAACCTCCGCCTTGGAGTATATCAATCCCTTTGAAGCATTCCTCTCCGAGCTTCGCGCTCCCGACTTTGACGTCAAGATCGCGTCCGGCGGCGGACGTATGACCATTACCATGGACCGTTACGAAGCAAACTGGGCAATGGTCGAGGAAGGCTGGAAGACCCACGTTCTCGGACTTGGCAGACAGTTCTCATCCGCTGCGGAAGCGGTTGAGACCTATCGCGCAGAGCTCAAGGTCATCGACCAGGATCTGCCCGCATTCGTCATTGCGGAAAACGGAACACCCGTTGGTACGGTTGAGGATGGCGACAGCGTGATCTTCTTCAACTTCCGCGGTGACCGCTCCATCGAGATCTCCCGCGCATTTGATGCAAAGGAAGGCGAATTTGATAAGTTCGACCGCGTGCGCGTTCCCTCCGTCGTATATGCGGGTATGTTGGAGTATGACGGCGACCTTCATATCCCCAACAAGTATCTCGTATCTCCCCCCGAAATCACCAACACCATGAGCGAATATATGGCGAATACGGGTATCCCCGTACTGGCGATCTCCGAAACGCAGAAGTACGGTCACGTCACCTATTTCTGGAACGGTAACAAATCGGGCAAGTTCAACGAGGAGCTGGAGACCTATATCGAGATTCCCTCCGACGTCGTTCCCTTCGAGCAGCGTCCTTGGATGAAGTGCGCGGAGATCACCGATGCGCTTCTGGAATGCCTCAAGAGCGGAAAGTACCGCTATCTGCGTGTCAACTTCCCCAACGGCGATATGGTCGGTCACACCGGCTCGCTTGCGGCAACCCGTTGCTCCATGGAAGCACTCGATCTGCAGCTTGGCAGAATTCTGCCTGTACTGGATCAGCTCGGCGGCGTTGCTCTCATTACCGCTGACCACGGAAACGCGGACGAAATGTACGAGATGGACAAGAAGACCGGACTGCCCAAGGCGGACAAGAACGGCAATTACAAGTCCAAGACCAGCCACACGCTCAATCCCGTTCCTTGCATCATTTACGATAACACCGATGCAAAGAATCACTATACCGTAAAGGCAGACGGCAGCTACGGTCTTTCCAACGTAGCGGCAACCACCGTCAATCTTCTCGGATACAAAGCCCCCGAAATGTGGGATGCATCCATCATTGAGGTAAAGTAATGCAATACAAAACCGAGCTTCACGCTCACACTCGTGAGGTCAGCCCCTGCGCTGACCTCACAGCAACAGAAGTGGCTGACCGCTATATCGCGGACGGATACACCTCGATCGTCATCACAAACCACTACACGCAAACCATTATCGAAAGAATGGGAGATACTTGGGAAGAACGGATCAATGCCTATCTTTCCCCCGTTCGTATGATGAAGGAGTATGCCAAGGACCGACTCAACGTTTTGCTCGGCTGTGAGCTCCGCTTTGCCGAAAACTCCAACGACTATCTGATCATCGGTATCACCGAGGAGTTCTTAATCTCACACCCCGAGCTTTATTTGATGAATCTCAAATCCTTTTCGGCTCTGGCGCGCGCAAACGGATTGCTCGTCGTTCAGGCGCATCCATTCCGCAACGGCATGAGCGTAATGCCCCCCGAATATCTCGACGGCATTGAAACCTTTAACGGACACGTCGGGCATGACTCACGCAATCCCATTGCGGACGCATGGGCAAAACGTTACGGTCTTATCGAAACCGCGGGAACGGATTTTCACCACCCCTATCAAAGCGGTGTGGCGGGAATTCTGACCGACGAGCCGATCGTTTCCGAAGAGCATCTGCTTGCAATACTAAAAAGCGGAAGCTATACGCTTCATTGCTCCGGTCCTCGCTCGGAAGCCGAAGGCATTGTCGATCATCTCCCAAAAATCTGACGCAAGAAGGATTAACCAATGGAATATAACAATCTCGAAGCACTGGCGGAGGCTTGTGCCGTCTGCCAAAAATGCGCGCTTGGCGCAACGCGTACCAAATCGGTATTCGGTACGGGAAACGAGGGAGCGGATCTATTATTTGTCGGAGAAGCTCCGGGGGAGCAGGAGGATCTGACCGGTGTTCCCTTTGTCGGTCGTGCGGGACAACTCCTTGACAAATTCCTTTATGCGGTTGATATCGACCGCTCAAAGGTTTACATCGCCAACATCCTCAAATGCCGTCCGCCCAAAAACCGCGATCCGCTGCCCGAGGAAGAAAACGCCTGCATCGAATACCTGCGCGAGCAGGTCAGAATCATCCGTCCCAAGGTCATCGTTTGTCTCGGACGCATCTCCGCGATGCGATTGATCAAGGAGGATTTCAAAATCACGCAAGAACACGGCAAGTGGTTTGAAAAGGGCGGATACCTCATGACCGCTGTTTTTCATCCTGCGGCACTCCTCCGCGATCCCCGCAAAAAAGAGGATATGATGGAGGACATGAAGCGTATCAAAGCAAAGCTGGATGAAATGGGAGGAATCAAATGAACTTTTTCCCACCGCTTCTCTCGATTATTTTGACACTGTTTTTGTTGATGATCTGCGGTTACGTTTGTCGCAAAACCAAAATCATTGACACGAGCGCATCCAAAGCGCTCTCCCGTCTGATCATTTCGGTGGGACAGCCGATGATGATTATCAGCGCGCTTGCAAACGCCGAATATAACGAGCAGAATCTGACCACGGCATGGCAGGTCGTCCTCATCAGCTTTTGTATGCACACCCTGATGGCACTGATGGCGTTCCTGTTTTGCAAGCTCCTCAAAAAGAATCCCGACCAAAACAAGATCTTTGAATTTTCGCTGGTCTTTGCCAATGCGGGCTTTATCGGGTTCCCCATTCTGGATTCCATCTTCGGAAACGGAATCGGCAGCTTTATGGGCGCGTTTTACGTCATTGCCTTCCACCTCTTTATCTGGACTTGGGGAATTATGATTCTGGCGCGCGGCAGAGAGGATATCAAACTCACACCCAAAAAGATCTTCCTCAACTACGGAACGGTTCCCTGCGCCATCGGTCTGGTGATCTTCCTGTGCAAGGGGCTGATTACAATTCCCGCCGACAGTGCACTGATGCCCGCAGTCAACGCATTTGGAAGCTTTTTCGGATATCTCGGAAGCCTCTGCACCCCCATTTCGGTGCTGGTAACGGGTGCTTTGTTAGCAACCATTTCGCTTCCCAAAATGTTTACGAGAGCGAAGCTGTATCTTCATTCCGCAATCAAGCTCATCGCCTTTCCCGTGATCATTTGCCTTTTGGCAAAGCTGTTCCTCTCCCTCACCCCGCTCTCGCCCGAAACAATCAACGTTTACGTTCTTTTGGCAACGGCAATGGCGGGCGTCCCCAGCGCAGCAACCATTACCATGTTGGCGGAGCTGTACGACATTGAGCCCGCATACGCATCCCAATCGGTGGGTATGACCTCAATTCTCTCAACAGCCACCCTGCCCCTTGTGATGTTGTTTGCGCAATGGATTTTGACATTCTGAAGAATATGAAAAGCGCGCCCCTTTCGGAAAATCCGAAAGGGGCGCGCTTAAATTAGATTAAATGGAGTGGATTCCGTTTTCCTTATCTGCGTGCTCGGCATCCAATCCGTACTTCTTTGCCTTGCGGAACTCGAAGAACTTCTTGGAAACCTCAGGGAACAGCGCGTAAGAGAGAACGTCCTCGTCCTGCTCCATGTACTGCGCGATCTCACCGCGGAGCTGCTCCAGCTCGGGCTTGAGGGCATCTGCGGGACGGTAATCGATCGGCTTTTCATCGCCGATGATCTTCTTAACAAACTCAGGATCGATCGCTACGGGAGTTCTACCGTACTCGCCGCGTACAACGCCCTTGAACTCCTTGGTAACGGTTTTGTAACGCTCACCCATGATCACGTTGAACACAGCCTGCGTACCAACGATCTGGGAGGAAGGGGTTACCAAAGGAGGATATCCAACGTCTGCACGAACGCGCGGAACCTCTTCCAGAACCGCAGTCAACTGATCGGACTTGCCTGCCTGAGCAAGCTGGCTCATCAGGTTGGAAAGCATACCGCCGGGAACCTGATAAACGAGCGCGTTAACGTCAACCTTGAGTGCCTTGGGATTGAGAAGACCGTTTGCAAGGTACTTCTCACGCAAGGGAGTAAAGTGCTTGGTGATCTTATCCAGATCGGTCAGCTTGATACCCGTATCGTAAGGCGTGCCCTCAAGAGCGGCAACCATAGCCTCTGTAGGAGGCTGGGAGGTACCCTGGGACATGGGAGAGATCGCGGTGTCGATTACGTCAACGCCCGCCTCTACCGCCTTCATCAAGGTCATGGATGCAAGACCTGCGGTGTAGTGGGTATGAAGCTGGATCGGAACCTTAACCGATTCCTTGATGGTCTTAACAAGCTCGTACGCGTCGTAGGGCTTGAGAAGTCCCGCCATATCCTTGATACAAATGGAATCAGCACCCAACTCCTCGAGCTGCTTTGCGTACTTGGAGTAGTACTCCATCGTGTACACGGGGCCTGTGGTGTAGGAGAATGCCGC
The DNA here is from genome assembly GCA_045120465.1 of Eubacteriales bacterium. Lineage (GTDB taxonomy): Bacteria > Bacillota > Clostridia > Oscillospirales > CAG-272 > UMGS1865. Next base: position 44,766 of record JBGVEW010000029.1, on the reverse strand, counting down.
CTGAACGTGTCCGCCTTCCTTCTTGGTCGCGTTGATCGCGGTGGTCAGGTTACGGGGATCGTTAAGCGCATCGAAAATACGAATGATATCGATACCGTTTGCGATCGACCTTTGTACAAAATACTCTACCACGTCGTCGGAATAGTGACGGTATCCGAGGATGTTCTGTCCACGGAACAGCATCTGAAGCTTGGTATTCTTCACATGATCGCGGATAACACGGAGTCTCTCCCACGGATCCTCGTTCAAAAAGCGCATACAAGCGTCAAAGGTAGCGCCGCCCCATGCCTCCAGAGAGTGGTATCCAACCTTATCCATTTCGGAAAGGATGGGAAGCATCTCCTCGGTGGTCATACGGGTTGCGATCAGCGACTGATGGGAGTCGCGGAGAACTGTTTCTGTAATTTTTACTTTCGCCATTTCTATACTCCTCTACAACGAAAATTAAAAAATGAAGGGATAGGACAAGAGAACGCCTGCGGCAACCGCAGAACCGATAACACCTGCAACGTTCGGTCCCATAGCGTGCATGAGAAGGAAGTTGGAGGGATCGTACTTCTGACCTACCGTCTGCGACACGCGTGCCGCCATGGGGACTGCAGAGACACCCGCAGAACCAATGAGAGGATTGATCTTACCGCCGGAGATCCAGTTCATGATCTTTGCGGTAATCAAACCACCGAGCGTGGAGATCATGAATGCGGTCAAGCCGAGAACGATGATCAAAAGCGTCTTAATATCAAGGAAGGAGCTTGCCGTTGCGGTAGCACCTACGCTGATTCCCAAAAAGATGGTAATGGTGTTCATCAATCCGTTTTGCGCGGTCTTGGACAAACGCCCCGTCACGCCGCAAACGTTCATCAAGTTACCAAACATCAAGCATCCAATCAGCACCAACGCCGACGGAACGATAAGACCGACAACCAGAGTAACGATCACGGGGAACAGCACTTTTTCAAGCTGCGATACGGTACGGAGCGCGCTCATTTTGATCTTGCGTTCCTTTTCCGTAGTCATCAACTTCATAACGGGGGGCTGGATCATCGGAATCAGCGCCATATAAGAATATGCCGCAATCGCAATTGCACCGAGAAGTGCGGGAGCAAGGGTCTTGGTAACCGTAATTGCCGTAGGACCGTCTGCACCACCGATGATACCGATGGAAGCCGCCTGAGGACCGGAGAAAAATCCGGAAATAAGAGCACCTGCAAATGCTACGAAAACGCCAAGCTGTGCGCCTGCACCGATGAGGAAGCTCTTGGGATTGGAGATCAGAGGAGTGAAATCGGTCATCGCACCGATACCGATAAAGATGATGCAGGGATATACGCCGGTTTTGACACCGATGTAAAGAATATCAAGCAATCCGCCGTGCTGGAGGATGTAGTTGAAATTCGTATATGCCGAAACGATCTCACCGTTTGCAAAGGTGAAATTATAAATTTCGGTGTAAGGAACGAAATCGTCACCTACGATCATACCGATGCTATCGATTCCAATATGCTCCAGATTGGGGAACGCTTCCCTTGCCAGCTCGACAAATTCCTCTGCCATTTCAGGGTCAAACAGGCTGAAGATCGACAGATCTCCTCCCGCCTTGAGATAGGTGTTCAAAAATTCAAAGTCCGAGAAGAACCAGTAACCGGAATGGAACAATCCACCGCCGGGAAGGTTGGTCAAAAGCATGCCGATCGCAATAGGAAGCAAGAGAAGCGGCTCAAAGCCTCTGACGATGGCAAGATACACCAGAATTCCTACGATCGCAAGCATGATCATCGTCTGCCAAGATTGCGCATCCAGCGAATTGATCAGCCTATAGATACCGGTAGATTCCCAGAAGTTTAATAAGCTATCCAATAAAGCTTGCATATAACCGTTTCCTTTCTACATTTTTTGGAACGTTTGAAAAGAAACTCAGTTCAGCGTAACCAGAACCGCATCCGTTGCAACGGACGAGCCCTGTGCAGCCTCGACGGATGCAACGACACCGTCTGCGGGAGCCATGATATCGTTCTCCATCTTCATTGCTTCGAGAACGCAAAGAACGTCACCCTTCTTAACAGCGTCGCCAACCTTAACATTGACCTTAACCAGCGTACCGGGCATCGGAGCCTTGACGGCGGTAGCGCCTGCGGTTCCTGCCTTGGGAGCAGCCTTGGGAGCGGGAGCAGCCTTGGGAGCGGGAGCAGCCTTAGGAGCAGCTGCTACTACGGGAGCTTCTACAGCACCCTCTGCCAATTCTTCAACAACAACGTCATACGCAACACCGTTGACAGTAACACGATAATTCTTCATAATATTCACCATAACCTTTCTTGAATCAATCAAATATGTATCGACCGTTATCCGATCATCTCTTATGCGCGCCTGCGCGCCCCTGTCTTTTAAAGGAAACAACGCGGAATCCCGCAGTATTCCCCTTCTCGGCACGTTGCGCGGAAATTGCCGCGATGATTGCCGCAACGATTGCTCCGTCGTCCTCGCTTTCCTCTTCGTCAACCGAATCGGTCACTGCGGGAGTGACGGGAACGCTAACTGCTTCCTGCGCCTTCTTGTGATCCTTCACATGAAGCAGGAAATGCATCAGCTCCACCGCGCCCCAAAGGATTGCAAGCACGCCAAAAATCGTCAGCATCCCCTGCAGGGTAACGATTCCGGCAACACCGGCACGATCGGAAAAAGAGACGTCGGCCAAAGCAACTATCATATGGTTCATATACGTTACCTCCGATTAAAGAGGAAGATTGCAATGCTTGCGTGCGGGAGCTGCCGAATTCTTCATCATCAGCATATAAACAGCCGCGCACAAACGCTGGCGAAGCTCACTTTCAGCCACAACGTCATCGATACTGCCGTCGCTTGCCGCCATCTCGGGAGAAGCATATTCCTTTTCCCACTTTGCAACCAGATCAGCGCGAGTGGTAGCTTCGGTGATACGGTCGTTCCAAAGGAACGCAACAGCGGATTCGGGAGCCATTACGCTGACGGTGGACTCGGGGAGTGCAAATACCATATCTGCGCCAAGACCCTTGGAGCCCATAAGCGTAAATGCCGCACCGTACGCCTTGCCGACAACCGCAGTGATCTTTGCGGTGTCTGCCGTTGCATACGCCATTGCCAGCTTACCGAGCTGGAGTGCCAAAGGAGTTCCCTCTGCCTCAAGGCTCTTTTCAACGCCGACGCTATCTACAAGTGTCAATACGGGGATCGAGAAGCTATCGCAAAGACCAACCAGCTTTGCCGCCTTCTTTGCTCCGTCGCAGGTGATCACACCGCCGTTTTCCTCCGCGTTGTTTGCAACGACACCGCAGGTAACACCGCCCAGACGAACAAAGCCCGTCAGCATTTCCTTTGCGTAATCGCCACCCAACTCAACGAACAGAGAAGCATCCGCAATCTCCTCGACGAGTGCCTTACCGCTCTTTCCCGCCACAAGGCTTGCGCGGTTGATATCGTCGGTCAGCTCTTCGGCTACGACGCCCTCCTCGTTGTTGGAGGGAAGAAGCTCGATCAGCTTTTTCACCAGCTCCTCTGCCTCGGCCTCATTCTCGGCACAAACCGAGGACAAGCCGTTCTTGGAAGCAAAAGCAGCCTCGCCCGCATCCTTACCTACCAGGAAAGGAGCGTTTACAAAGAGTTGAGAGGTTTCCTTGACCGTAACCACTACATCGAACATTGCGGCAACCGTTGCCGAAAGACCTGCGCATACACCGCTGATCAATGCGATCTGCGGGATAACGCCCGAAGCTGCGCTGACCGCTGCCAGAACCTTTCCGTATGCGGACATGACCGTAGCCCCGTCCTCCACGAATGCTCCAACGCTGTCAAACAAGCCGATAACGGGTGCTCCGTTCTTCATCGCCATGCTGTAAAGCGCGACGATCTTTTCTGCCTGCAGGGCATCAAACGCACCCTTTTTGCGGTCACTGTCCTGCGCAAATGCATAAACCAGCTTGCCGCCGATTGCGCCATAGCCGCAAACAACTCCTACCGGATCACCGTTTGCACGCTTTACGAACGCTCCGGTCTCGACAAACGTGCCGGAATCGAACAGAGCCGCGATTTTTTCACCGCCGACCGTGATGCCTTTCTCCATAAAGACAACCCTCCAAATTTGATATTTCTTTTGGCGTAAAAACAGCATTTTAATAAAAAACACCATCCTACCCCAGTTTAACTTCATTATACCATATCACTTACCGAAATGTCAATCTCTGTCGCTTATTTTTTATGAACGATTTGTAAATGTTTGAAAAGCGGGCAGAGCCACAAGAGACTCTGCCCACCAAATATTTGTTATGATTCCTCTGCTTCAAATTCCATTCCTGCAATCAGAGTGCCGCGAAGATCGGCTCCCGCAGCCGCGGATTGCAAATGCAGATAGCAAAGCCCGTGCGGATGCGCGTGCTTCATAGTGGTTTGCGACAGGAATCGATTATCCGCATAAACCGCCACCGTATTGGCGTCGCAATCAAACGTCAGACGCAATTCGGAGTACGCGTTTTTGGAAAGCTGTGCCGCCGCAGTGACGATTCCCGTAAAGCCCGCAATCCGTCGAACCTCCTCGTCGGTGGGATTGACCCAATGATCAAGAAGCGAAACTCTGATTCCTTCCCCGTCCACGAGGAATTTGACCTTGACCGTTCCCTTTCGAGCGGCGGGGAAATTCCAGACCGCACCGCCGATGCCGTTGAGCAGCCTCGGGTCATTCACGCGGCAGATCTGCATTGCCTCCCTTGCCTCGCGGATCGGGTCGGGCACCAACTGTACGGAATTGACGCGATTGTACGCACAGTGCCCCACGTGCTCCAACGCAGTTTCGGGAGTGCCGCGATAGCACCCCATCACGCTATGCACGTACCCCTGTGAGGATACGTCGCGCAAGCCGTGGATAAAATCCTCTTTTCTCGTTTTTTCATAGAGCCATCCGAGATCAAAGATGATCAATCGGCTCAAAAGATTCTGACCGTAGTGAACGAGCACTTTTCCATAAGGAAGCTCCAGCACTTGGAACTGATGAACGCTCTTATCGCGGCTATGCTCAGGACCTCCGATCGAACGAAAATCCGCGTCGTTGCGAAGCAAATTGAGTGCCATCTCGCGGAAGCCGATCCAACTCTCCCCCTCATCCTCGGAAATCGCCGCATGGTTGGCATCGCGGTTGGTGAACACGTCCTCCCAAATGCCATCGGCATCCTCGCGCTCGGGCATGAGCCTGGTATTGCACCACGTAAACAGCAATCTGCCATCCGACAAACGCTTAAGGTTTGGCATCGTTCCCGTGGAGTGGAAGATGGATTGCTCGGGGTGGGTCCAGGTGTCGCCGCCATCCGAAGAGTAGGAGACGTAGTGGTAATCGGTCGCTGTACGGGAGAGCATCACGAGCTTGCCATCGGAAAGCTCCTCAATGGTATTCTCTCGGTTGTTCTGTTGCCACCGCACGCCCTTGTGCCCTTCTTCGGGCAGGTAAAACGGTGCGGCTTCGAGCGGAACGCGCTTCCAATCTCTCAAATCCCCGTCTGCGATATACAAAACGGCAAAGAAAGCCGTAGGGTGCAGTTCGGGGCGTCTTTCGTGTGCAACGATGATCACACGGTTGCGGCTTCGCAACGGAAAGATCATACGAACCTCTCCGATCGACCCCTCGCACACCAAGATCCGCATCGGATTTTCATCATCCGGAGTATCCCCAACGAGAAGAAAGCTCCCTTCCGCCCCCATATCGCGGATCGCTACGTACTTATTCAGATACGGAACGTAGGTAGATTCTCCAAGCGTAAAGCGCCCGTTGACCATATGCCGTTTCCAGGAAAGTCCGCCGTCGGTGGAAGCCAGATAGCAACGGCGCACGTTGGTTTGGAACACGTTTTCCTTATGATAGACACCGTAGCAACGGATTTCACCGTCCGGCATGACGCACAGATGCGTCCACGCGTCGCTATCGGGCGCGGCAACCTCTACAGGGCCCCGGATATCCTTATAAAACTGAACGTCCTCCTCGCTCATGCGGTTTTTGATGGCATCAATATAGCTGTAAGTATTCATGTTTCAGCTCCGTTTAATCGTTATTGTTCAATGTCAGATACGCGCAGAGTGCCAGGTGATCAGAGTAAAAATGTCCACAGGAATCGTCATCCGCAACCGCATAGGAACGAGCGGGATCGTGAGGAAGATTGGTAAAGATGTAGTCGATCTTCTTATTGTTTTGCAAAATACGCTCCATCGAAAAATTGTGGAAGCTTCCCTTGATCAGCTTGGTCGCGTCACACGTCCCAAGTTCGTCATGCGTATCGAGGATCAGCTTGATCGGCTCGGTATGCGGGAAATCATTGAAATCCCCCACCATAGCAAAAGGGACGCCCTTGGAGCGGATCAGCTCCATCAGCATATTACACTCAAACATTCTCGCCATCGCGCCCTTGTGATCGGTATGCGTGTTGATAAACGCGAATTTAGTATGCGCCATACGGTCGATCAATTCCGCATAACAATAAATACGCGGGCAACCGCTTTGATCGGCATCGGTCAGGCGGCTACCGGGAATCTCCGGGGTTTTGGAAAGCCATCCCATCGAATAGGAGTGAAGCGAAAAACGGCTCGTGCGGTACGCAATGGGATTTGCCTCGCCGCCATAATCCTTGTCTCTGCCGTGTCCCAATACGGTATATCGCCCTCCGAGAACGTTTTCCAACCAGATCAACATATCGGGAGTGATTTCCTGAAAGCCGATCACGTCGGGGTTTTCTCGATTCAAAACATCTAAAATCTTATTGCGTCGGCAATCGAAGCAATTGGCACCGTCGGATGCAACGTTACAACGCATATTAAAGCTCATGACCTTGATTTCGTGTTTCATATCCCTTCTCCTTTAAAAAAATGGGAGACTCCGCCGGAGCCTCCCGTTTGATGTTTACTGCTGATCGTCTGCAACGGTCTCTTCTGCTGCCTCGTAATCCTCGGGCATAGCCTCAGCTGCGCTTGCAGCCTCCTCCAGAAGCGAACGAATCGAAAGGCTGACCTTCTGCTTCTCGTCATCGATGTCGATGATGCGTGCATCTACGACCTGACCGATCTCAAGGATCTCAGCGGGCTTTGCGATGCGCTGCATAGCGATCTGAGAAATGTGGATCAAACCGTCAACGCCGTCGATGATCTCAGCGAATGCGCCGAAAGGCATCATGCTGACGATCTTAACGGAAACGATGTCGCCAACCGCATACTGGGACTTGAATACGTTCCAAGGATTGGTAGCTTCGGTCTTGTAGCCCAGAGAGATTCTCTTCTTCTCGGTATCAAAGCTCTTAACGAAAACGTCGATCTCATCACCAACGGAAACAACCTCTGCGGGATTCTTGATGCGCTTCCAGGACAGCTCGGTCAGGTGAACCATACCGTCAACACCGCCAAGGTCAACGAACGCACCGAAAGAGGTCATGCTCTTAACGGTACCGTGGTAGGTCTTGCCGATTTCGATGCCTGCCCAGAACTCGGTCTCCTGTGCACGTCTTGCCTCACGCGCAACGATGCGGATAGAGCCGATTGCCTTCTTACCTTGCTTGATCTCAATCACCTTGAAGGAAACAACGGTGCCTACGAGAGTGGAAAGATCTCCATCCTTCGGAACACCCGTCTGAGATGCGGGAACGAATACGCGGTTTGCGTTGTAGAAGATGACTACGCCGCCGCGTACAGCCTCGGTGACCTTGCCCTCGAGAACGGTCTTGTTCTCGCAAGCATCCACCAGGGTCTGCCAGTTCTTGTCTGCATCTACTCTCTTCTTGGAGAGCTCTGCAACGCCCTCGATATCGCTAACGCGGATTACAAAGGCTTCTACCTTGTCACCGTTCTTGAAGTTCTCGGTCAACTTAAAAGCAGGATCGTTGGAAATCTGATCGGCTTTTATGTAACCGGTCACACCTGCGCCGACATCCAGCTGAATCTCAGCATCGGAAACATGTGTAACGGTTCCGGTAACGACATCTCCTGTATTTAAAGTTAAGCATTGCGATTCGAGCATTTCTTCGAAATTTTCTTTCATTTCGCTCATGGTTTTATATACCTCCTGTATTTCCTCGCTTGGTGTCGATGCACCTGCGACGATTCCAATGTTTTGTGCGGCGGATGCACGTGCGGTATCCAATTCGGATGCCGACGAAATCCACACGGTGTCGGGGCATTCGCGGCGGCAAATTTCGTAGAGCTTTGCGGTGTTGGAGCTTTCTCTGCCCCCGATCACGATCACGAAATCGCACCGCGCCGCCAAAGCCTTTGCCTCGGTCTGCCTCTCTTCAGTCACACTGCATATTGTATCAAAAATTTCCGCATTTGTATATAGTTTTTTTATAATCTTTTGACTTTTGTCCCAATTGACCAAATTTTGAGTTGTTTGAGCTACCATAGCGGGCTCTTTTTTGTGCATTTTGCCATCATCACGGTGGCTCAAAACAGTCTCCAGATCCTCCGAAGAGGAAAAAACGTATTTTTCGCCTTCAAAATAGCTCATGATCCCAACGACCTCGGGATGCTTTTCGGCACCGATCAAAACGAAAAAATATCGTTCGGCATCGCACTCCGCGGCGATCTTATGGATCTTTTTTACGTAAGGACAGGTGCAATCGATCCAACGGAAATGCGGATTCTTTTGGGAAAGGCTTCGCAAAAGTGCCGCAGTCTCCTTGGGACATCCGTGCGCCCTTACGAGCAAGGTCACGGGCACGTTCTCCGTTGCCTGCTCGGACAGTGCTTCGATCTCCTCCGGTGACACGGCAACCACACCGCGGCGCGCAAGAGACGCGTTATAGGTTTCATTGTGGATCAAGTGACCGAGCGTAACGATCCGCTCTCCCGACTTTTTGCTGTTCAGAGCCTGTTCCAAGCGGTCGGTAGCGCGCTTTACACCAAAGCAAAAGCCCGCATGCTGAGCAACGGTAACGCTTTTCATTCGGTTCTTTCTCCTTTCACAATCCATGCTTATATACGGTCCTTGGCGACCTTTTCTACCAATCCAATGACAGCGCTTGCACTCTCATCGGGGGTCATCCACGAGTTATCCAGCGTCACGGCATCCGCCGCCGCAACGGCAGGTGCAACCTCACGGTTGCGGTCGTTCGCGTCCCGCTCACGCATATCGGCAAGAACCTGCTCATAGGTGGTATCGATCCCCTTTGCCTTCAGTTCCTCATAGCGTCTCGTTGCGCGGCACTCGTCGCTGGCGGTTAAGAAGATCTTAACGTCGGCATTCGGCAAAATCACCGTTCCGATATCACGCCCATCCATGATCACGCTATTGGTTGCGGCAATGGTGCGTTGCGTTTCCAAAAGAAAGCTTCTCACTGCGGGAATGGCGGAAACCGCCGACGCATAGCGCGACATTTCGGGAGTACGGATCGCATCCCCGTGGTTAACTCCGTTGAGCAGCACGACCTGCGCACCGTTTTCATATTTCAATTCCAAGTGAATTTCGGGGAGCAGCCTTGCAACCTCATCGGCATTCGTGGGATCCACGTTTCGGGAACGCACGTACAGCCCGATGGTGCGATAAAGTGCACCCGTATCCACGTAAATGATCCCCAAGCGGCTTGCCACCGCCTTGGCAACGGTTGATTTTCCTGCCCCGCTGGGCCCATCGATCGCAATTTGAATCATCGTCAATCTCCTTATCAATCGGTTTGGGGGTTAATTCCACAAGGCGGCAGATTCACCTGCCAAAACCGCCGTGGAAAACGCAATTTGCAAATTAAAGCCTCCGGTATATGCATCTACGTCAAGCACCTCGCCCGCAAAATATAACCCCTCGCAGAGCTTGGAGCGCATGGTTTTGGGATCGATCTCCTTAATGCTGACACCGCCCCTCGTAACGATCGCTTCGTCGATGGGACGGAAGCCAACGAGAGGAATGCGGATCCCCTTGAGGATCGAAACCATTCTTTCTCGTTCCTCACGGGTCACGGAATGAACCTTTTTGCGCGGATCGATTCCGCACAGCCGAACAAACGGCTCGATCAGCTTTTGCGGCAACAGATCGTCCAGCGCATTGACGAAATCGCGGTTGCGGTACTTTGCAAAATCCGAAAGAATACGAGCATCCAGCGTTTTTTCATCGAGCGCGGGTTTCAGATCAATCACCGCCTCATATTTTCCTCTTTGAATGTCGGAAAGATGCGCAGATGCCGAGAGGATCATCGGCCCCGTAAGACCGTAATGGGTAAACAGCATCTCACCAAAATCCTCGTAAACAGTTTTGCCCGTTTGCAAGGCTTTTACACGCAACGCAACGTTTTTGAGCGACAGCCCCTGCAAGGATGCGCAGAGCTTGCCCTCCGCAATGAGCGGAACCAGCGAGGGATACAGATCGGTTACGGTATGCCCCGCCTCGCGCGCCATGCGGTAGCCGTCTCCATCCGAGCCCGTCATGGGATAGGATCTGCCGCCCGTACAAATGACAACGGCATCAAATTCCTCCACGGCACTTCCGTATCGAACACCCGTGACACGTTCGTTCTCGATAGAAAGACCGTCCACGCGACGGTGAACGACCTCGACCCCCGCCTCACGGCAAAGTCTGTCCATTGCGGCAACGATATCGCCTGCTTTATCGGATTGCGGAAAAACTCGCTTTCCGCGCTCGGTTTTCAAAGGAACTCCCGCGCTTTCAAACAGATCCATCGTATCTGCCGTGGAAAAGCGGGACAATGCCGCATACAAAAAGCGAGGATTGGTAGGAACGTTGGAAAGAAATTCGTTGAGATCGCAATGATTGGTCAGATTGCATCTGCCCTTGCCCGTAATACGAAGCTTTTTGCCAAGTCGGTCATTGCGCTCGAACAGGGTTACGTCAGCCCCCATTTCGGCTGCCTTCAGCGCCGCCATCATGCCTGCGGCACCGCCGCCGATCACCGCAACGCGGCGTGCGTCAGTGTCCTTTTTTGTCATAGACGTCATATTTGTCCCAGACCTCCTCCAAAGCACGCAAGCGATCGCTGACTTCATCCTGTTTTTTGCGCGCAATGGCTACGATCATTGCGTTGATCACGCTCAAAGGGGCAACCAACGAATCCACAAAGGATACCATGTCGCTCTGTGCGATCAACAATTCATCGGCATACGCCGCAATCGGAGAAAGGTCGCTATCGGTTAATGCCACAACGTTCGCCTCGCGGCTGCGTGCGTATTCCACCGCGTTGATGATGCGGTTGGAATATCTGGGAAAGCTGATGGCGATCATCACGTCCCCTTTTCCCATCGGCATCAATTGCTCAAACATTTCGCTGCGCGAGGTGGTTTGTACGAATCGGACGTTATCGAAAATCATGCGGAAATTGTAGTTTAAAAAGCCCGCCAAAGAGGAGGAGGAGCGTACACCGAGAATATAGATCTGCTTTGCGGACACGATCGCGTCAACCGCGCGTTCAAAGGAAGTGCGGTCGATGTTTTCCAACGTGCGTCGGATCTTTTCGATATCCGACAAAAGAACCTTATCGGGAAGCTCACCTTCTCCGATGAGGCTGTTGGTGACCTCCATACGTTGAAACGAGGTCAAGCGACTGCGAATCATTTTTTGCAATGCCCGCTGGAATTCGGGATATCCCTCAAAGCCCAATTCGATCGCAAAGCGCACGACCGTGGACTCCGAAACACCGACAAGAACCCCCAAACGGGACGCGGTAAGATACGCCGCTTTTTCGTAATGCTCCAAAATATAGGTTGCGATCAGACGTTGCCCCTTGGAAAAGGACGCCATTCCGTCTCGGATCACGTTCAACAAATCCCCGTTCATAAAAGAGTCCCCTCCTTTTTTGATTTCAACACTCATATTATTATACCGCAAATTGCGTGAAAAGTCAACCGATTTTTTTAAAAACAGACACCGATTTTTTCTTGACCCGAACGATTCTCAGCGCAAAGCTCTCGGCATCATCCAAAACGCACAAATTTTTTTTGCGGTGCGGCTATATTTTTTTTCATTACAGCCATTGACTTTTTTTGCATTTTGTCGTATACTAAAGGGGTGATAACAGCGGAAAATCCGCAAAAATTCGATTTATTCTGATAATAAGGGGAGTACGATTTTATGAAAAAGCTCTACACAGGCAAAACCAAGGACGTTTATCAGCTCGAAAACGGAAACGTAATGCTCAAGTTCAAGGATGACTGCACAGGCAAAGACGGCGTGTTCGATCCGGGCGAAAACACGGTAGGATTGACCATCGAGGGCATCGGAAAAGCAAACCTCCGTACCTCCATTTACTATTTTGAGCTCTGCAAAAAGGCAGGCATCAAAACCCACTACGTTGGTGCGGACATCGAAAACGCAACCATGGAGGTTCTTCCCGCAACCGTATTCGGTCACGGTCTTGAGGTCATTTGCCGTTTGGTTGCAACCGGTAGCTTTATCCGCCGCTACGGTGAATATATTGAGGATGGCACTCCCCTTGAAGGCGGCTACGTTGAGTGCACCTTTAAAAACGACGCAAAGGGCGACCCGCTGGTAACCGCCGAGGGTCTTGCAGCTCTGGGCGTTATGGATATGGCAATGTTTGAGAGCATGAAAAAGCAGACCCTTGCCATCACCAAGATCGTTGCGGACGATCTCAAAACCATCGGTCTGGATCTCTGGGACATCAAGTTCGAGTTTGGCTACAACAACGGTGAGGTCATTTTGATCGACGAGATCGCATCCGGCAATATGCGCGTTTATAAGGACGGCAAGATCGTTGATCCCGTAGAGCTGACCAAGCTGATCCTTGCAAGATAACATCAGAATCAAAAAAGGAGTTAAGCCGAACGGTTTAACTCCTCTTTTAGTTGTAGGCAAAAGGCGTACAATTTGTAAGACTACACAGATACTTCAGCCGCTTTTCTCTTTGACACCGTAGGCGCAAAGAGAAAAGCTATCAAAAGAGAAACGCCGAAGGATGTTTTCGCGCTCTGCGGAGCGCGAGGAGGGCACGCGCCCTCCACCGCGCCGCCTTTTAAAAAAGGCGGGCGAAAACTTTTGTCAAACTGACGAGACTCGTTAGTTTACTCTACAGTTTAAAAGGAGTTAAGCCGAACGGTTTAACTCCTTTTTAGGTTTGCATCATCTGCCAGAAGCATCCAAGATCGCCCGTGGGATCAACGCCCCACACCACCATTAAAAGATTTCGCAAAACCGTATATCCGACTAAAGAGACTGCCATGACCACCCAAAACCATGGATTGATGCAAAAATACGGACTCTTTTTTTGAAAAAAGCGGATCCACGCCCAAGCGTCGATCGCAACAGCGGTAAGGATGCCAAGTGTGACGAAGGCGTTCATCCGTAACGCTCCAAGCAGATCCAACCGAAGCAGTGCCTCCACCGCTCTCGTGCCCCCACACACCGGGCAGTACAAAAAGAGACGGTTATGAAGGACGCACCCCGTTAAAAGAGGCGGAAGCAGATCGGTCAGATAGCGATAAAGCGGAAAAAGCAGGATGCACAGCAAAATCCCACCGTGGCAGATCCAAAACAATCGACGCTTCCACAGTTCATTCATCCGTTCCCCTCCTCCCGTTGAAATTTCCCTTTTTATTTTACCACAAAAACGATGCCTTGAAAAGATTTTTCTCATATTTTTTCCACTTTTTTGAAAAAAGGATTGTAAACAGGCAAAACTTGTGATAGAATGATAATAGACTATGTACCAAGGAGGTCCTTGCTTTGAACAACAATTTTAACAACGTTCCGTTTGATGGATCGGGCTTTAACACCATCCCCACCAACGCACCGCACAAAAGCGGACGCGGCTTTGCCATCGCATCGATGGTACTGGGCATCGTAGCCGTTTGTCTGTGCTGTTGCTGCTGCGGCATCTTGTATTGGGTATCCGGTCTGCTCGGTGTTTTGGCGATCGTATTTGCGATCCTGACCAAAACCTCCACGGGAAAATTTCACGGTATGGCAATCGCGGGCTTGATTCTCGGTATTCTTGCGATTCTCCTGTTTTTGATGATGCTCTCGCTCGACATCTGGGCGGCAAGCGTCACTCCCGAGGAGTTCGCCGCACTGATGCGCGATCTCATCGACGACGAGGAAGTCTATGAGGAATACATGGACATGATGCGCGAATCCGGAATGTGGGAATCATTCTTTGCAAACACGGGCAAATAAAAGAACAGCAGACACCTGCCGAGATGGCGCGGTGTCTGCTGTTGTTTATTCGATGATATCCAACACCAAGGGGCGTGCTTCGGGGCGTTCCGCCGAAAATACGGTAGATGCCAAAAGCTGCTTGGTCGAATCGTCAAACCGATCGGCGTGATCGGTGGTATAGAGATACGCAATCACGTCTCCCTTTTGAACGTAGTCACCCGGCTTTGCGCGCATACGGATTCCGGCAGAGAGGTCGATGACGTCCTCCTTGGTATTCCGTCCCGCTCCAAGGAGCAGGCTTGCAATGCCGTAGCCCTCTGCATTGATCGCGGAGATATATCCGCTTTGCTCGGCACAAACCTCTCGGCAATGCACCGCGTTCAAAAGGCGCGTGGGCTCCTTGATGTAAGAGGAGTCGCCACCCTGCGCTTCTACCATCTTTACCAGCGTTTCGAGTGCTTCTCCGTTTTCGATCACCCGTCTGACGTCCGCCTCGCACACGTCAAGCGCTCCGTGATCCGCCAAATACAACATTCTTGCCGCCAGCATCACACACAGCTCGGTCAGATCCTCAGGTCCTCTTCCGCACAGCGTTTCCACCGCCTCGGCAACCTCCAAAGAGTTTCCGATGGCGTATCCCAAGGGAGAATCCATATCGGTAATGAGCGCGCACATCTTTTTGCCTGCGCGCTTTCCAATATCGACCATCAATTCCGCCAACGCGCGGCTATCCTCGCGGCTCTTCATAAACGCGCCGCTTCCGCATTTGACGTCAAGCACGATGCAATCGTCGTCCGCGGCAAGCTTTTTACCCATAATGCTCGAAGCGATCAGTGGCATACTGTCCACGGTTGCGGTGACGTCGCGGAGCGCGTACAAAAGCTTATCGGCGGGGGCGAGATTGGCGCTCTGCCCTACAATGGCAAGCCCCGTTTGATTTACGGTTTTGATAAACGCCTCGTTGGAAAGAGAGGTTGAAAATCCCGGAATCGCCTCGAGCTTGTCGATCGTTCCGCCCGTATGCCCCAAGCCTCTGCCGCTCATTTTGGCAACCTTTGCGCCGAGCGTTGCAACAACGGGAGCAACGACCAACGAGGTCTTATCTCCAACGCCACCCGTAGAGTGCTTATCCACACGCACGCCGTGAATTTCGGAAAAATCCAATCGGTCTCCCGAATCACGAATCGCCAACGTCAATGCGGTAGTCTCCTGTGCCGTCATACCGCGGAAATAGATCGCCATGCAAAGAGCCGCCGCCTGATAGTCGGGAATCTCTCCCGCGACGTATCCTTCCACAAAGGCACGGATCTCCTCCTCGGCAAGCACTTCACCGTCGCGTTTCTTTTTGATAACGTCATACATTCTCATGTCTATCGTCTCCTTGTTTCAAAGGGAATGAGGACCGAAGCGTTCGGGCAAAAGCTCTGCCAGCGTCATGACCTGCAAGGATTCGGAATTCCCCAAAATGATCGGAAACTCTCCGTCGCAGAATTCTGCCATCACCTGACGGCAAACGCCGCACGGAGCGCAAAACGAGGGAGCGTCGCCCTCTCTGCCGCCCGTGATGGCAATTGCCGCGAATTCGCGTTCGCCTTCGCTCACCGCCTTAAAGAACGCCGTACGCTCAGCGCAATTGGTTGGCGTATATGCAGCGTTTTCGATATTGCACCCCATATAAACCGTTCCGGAAGCCCCCAGAAGTGCCGCACCGACGCAAAAATGCGAGTATGGCGAATAGGATTTCAATCTCGCTTTCTCAGCCGCCTGCATCAAGGCGCGTTTTTGTTGTTCGCTCATGCTCATTCTCCCATCTTGATCTGCGGATAAAAGCTTTCGCCCGCAACCGCAGAGGGATCCAATCCAAACAGATCTGCCACCGTAGCTGCAATGTCCGCGAAATGCTTACGCGTTCCGAGATTGACTCCCGCGCGGATCTCCTTACCGAAAATCAGCATGGGGGTGTACTCTCTGGAATGGTCGGTAGAAGGGGTGGAAGGGTCACAACCGTGGTCTGCCGTAATGATACAAACGTCGTCCTCACGCATGGTGGGAAGAAACGTTCCCAACCAACGGTCAAACTCGGTCATTGCCGCGGCATATCCCTCCACGTTGTTGCGGTGTCCGTAGATCATATCAAAATCCACAAGATTGGTAAATACCAACCCCTTAAAATCGCGCTGAGCGACCTCCCTTGTCTTTTGCATACCGTCCGCATTGTTTTTGGTCGGATTGCTTTCCGAAAAGCCCTGCCCCGCAAAAATATCGTAGATCTTACCGATCGAAATCGTTGCAAATCCGTTTTCATGTAACAGATCCACCACCGTTTTGGCAGGCGGTGTCAAGGAATAGTCGTGGCGCAAGGGCAAGCGTTCAAAGGGATGCTTCCCCGTAAACGGACGTGCAATTACACGCCCTACGGCATGCTCTCCCGTCAAAAGCTTACGCGCGATCTCACAATAGCGGTACAATTCCTTTACGGGAACCACGTCCTCGTGTGCCGCGATCTGAAATACACTGTCAGCAGACGTATAAACGATCAAAGCTCCCGTGCGAAGATGCTCCTCGCCAAAGTCTCGGATCACGTCCGTGCCCGAATAGGGACGGTTGCAAATGGTCTTTCTGCCGCACAGAGCTTCAAATTCGGCAATCAGATCCGCAGGAAAACCTTCCGGGTAGGTTGGGAGCGGACGGGGCGAAATCACACCCGCGATCTCCCAGTGACCAATGGTCGTGTCCTTGCCCATAGAAGCCTCGTGCATCCGCGCAACGGATGCTTCAAATCTTCCCGTTCCACCTCCGACGGTATCAATGTCAAACAACCCCAGTGCAGAAAGATTGGGGCAATCAAAGCTTGGATGGTTACGAATCGCACCCAAGGTATTACTGCCCTCGTCGCCCCATCGTGCGGCATCGGGCATCTCACCGATTCCCATGCTGTCAAGCACGATCAAAAAAACTCTTTTTGGCATACTGTCTCCTTTTTTGAAAAGCTTATGAAATATTGAGCGCGATCTCCATCATCTTGGTAAAGGAATTCTGGCGCTCCTCAACGGTCGTATCCTCCTCGGGATGCGAGAAGGAGTTGCTGACCGTGCAGATGCACAGCGCGCGCTTGCCGGCTCTTGCCGCATTGCAATACAGCGCAGCCGCTTCCATTTCGACGCCGATGACTCCCATCTTTGCCCACGTCATACCGGAATTATCGTCCTCGTAGAAATGGTCGGAAGAAAAGATATTGCCGACGCGATAATTGACACCCATCCGCTCGCACTCATCTACGGCACGGCGAACCAACTCAAAGTCCGCAATCGGAGCAAAAGTGCCGGGCAGGCGGTACTGTGCCGCAAAATTACTGTCGGTGCAAGCCCCCATACCAATGATGATATCGCGCACGTGCAGGTCGGGATGATAGGAGCCCGCCGTACCAACGCGGATAATGTTTTCAACGTCAAAGAAATTATACAGCTCATAGGAATAGATTCCGATCGCGGGTTGTCCCATACCCGATGCCATAACCGACACGGGCTTTCCCTTATACGTTCCCGTGTATCCGTGCACGCCGCGCACGTCGTTGACGAGAACGGGATTTTCAAAAAACGTTTTTGCGATAAACTCGGAGCGAAGCGGGTCTCCCGGCATCAATACGGTTTTAGCGAATGCGCCTTTTTCTGCTGCGATATGCGGTGTTGCCATAATCAATACCCCTTTTCCAACGGATTTTCACCGTTCTTTACAATTTTTACAATACGGCTGGTTCCCAGTCGGTCAGCCCCCAAAGCCAAAAAGTCCTCGGCATCCTTGATAGTGGAAATTCCACCCGCCGCCTTAACCTTGACCCCCTTGCCCACGTTTTCGCACATGAGCTTTACGTCCTCACGCGTAGCTCCCGCCGTGGAAAAGCCGGTGGACGTTTTAATATAATCCGCGCCCGCCTCAGTAACGATGCGGCACATACGCAGCTTTTCGTCCTCGGTCAAAAGACAGGTTTCGATAATGACCTTCAAGATCTTTTCTCCGCAGACCTTTTTGATCGCACGGATCTCCTCCAAAATCGCCTCATCGCGCCCGGCTTTGAGGTCACCGATATGAATGACCATATCAATCTCGTCCGCACCGTTTTGCAATGCGTCAGCGGCTTCAAAGCACTTGACCGCGGTGGTACTGTCTCCGTTCGGGAAGCCGATAACGGTGCAGATTTTGAGGCGGTCGCCTACGTATTCCTTTGCTTCCTTGACGTAGCAAGGCGAGATACAAACCGACGCGGTCTGGTATTTCATGCCGTCGTCGCAAATTGCGCGCACCTGCTCCCACGTTGCGTTTTGCAACAAAAGCGTATGGTCGCAATGCGATAAAATTTCATTGATGTTCATAACAGTTCCTCCGTTTTTAATCTTCTTCTTTATTTTATCATTTTTTAGCAAAAAAAGCAATAGAATTTTGGATTTTTTTGTGTGTCTCATAAAAAAAATCGGGCTATCCCGCATGATACGGGATAGCCCGAAGGCTTTATGCACCCAAAATGGTGTCAATGTTGCCAAGTCCGAAGAGCTTTGCCAGGAGTGCCAAGGTTTCGTAGTTCTCCTCGCTGCGGTTTTCTGCGTAGTAGTCGCGCATTGCCTGCTCCAGCTCCTCACGTTCGTTCTTATCATCCTCTTCTGCCATCAGCTCGGACAATTCGAACGGATCTTCCTCAAACGAGGTCTCACGCAGAGAGTATGCCAACGACTTCGAGGACATCAAAGCGTCAACGGTGGCTCTCGCATCCTGACCCATAATACCGTCCTCTCTGAAGAGGGTCTTGTTATGAGAGGAATTGTTTGCGTTATCGCGTGCCGCCATCGAAAGCGTCATGATATTGTTGAGTGCCTTGGATTCCTTTGCGTATTGCGCATCGTCCATCTCTTCATTTGCCATGAAGTGGAACATATTGGAGAGCAGAGGTGCCGCGGTTACGGAGTAACGTGCGGGCATATTGTAGCTCTTTTCCATACGCGTGGGGGTCACGTAAACCTCCATCATCGCCGCAGACTGTGGGTTGATGTCACGAATCAGCTCCTCGATCTGCTCGTCGGTGAGTTCTCCGTCGTTCTTGTTCATCGACTCCATTACGGTGACCGTTTTGGAGACTGTTACAAAGGTCTGCGTGTAACTGATCTTATCACCCTCAGTTCCCTTTTGTGCCATCTTGGTTGCGGTTGCAACGTCCATGTCCGCCGCCTCACGAACGGTTTCGGACTGAAGGATCGCGGTAAAGAGGGTTGCGGTCTTTTCTTTTCCAAACGTGCCGGATCCGCTCAATTCATCCAAAATGATACCAACGGACTCTCCAACGGTCTCAAGATTGAAATCCGAAGTGTTCGAGGTCTCCTCAAGGATCTTTTGTGCGGTACCGAAGATCGATGCGATCGCGTTGGCTTCAGCAACGATCGTTTCTGCGGTAATATTTTCTGCCACAGCCTGCACATCTACCAAAAGGATCTCCATGGTAACGATGGTGGTGGTTTTTGCCATTTCGGTGTGGCTCTTCATGCTGGCAGTAACCTTGATGGAATCCTCACTGACGGTGATCTCCATGGTCGCCTTGAGCATGACCTGACTTGCCTTATCGTTCAAACGGTCTGCGTACTCATCCTGAACGATCTGATTTGCTTCCTCGCGGATCTGCTGCTTGCGTCCCTCGTCCTGTGTCTTGTTCAGCTCACTGAGCTTGACGTTGACACGTGCCAGAATCGCAGGACCGCTCTTTTTAAGCTCCTCGTCGCTCTTGCCTTCGTAAACCGTACCCTTGAGCGATGCTTTCCAATCGAATCCGATGATACCCGCCAAAGGCGTGGTAGAATCCTCTGCGCGAGTGCTTTGCGCCTGTACCTGCTCTGCCTCAACACTCCATGCATATACGGCAAAGAAGCCCTTTACATCCTCTGCGGTGATCTCCTCGGTGCCCTTTTCCTCTACCAAGCTTTCGATCATGGTAACGGAATAGCTATCCAGCACCTCGGCATCTACCGCCATGCCCGCCTCATCAAACGCGTTTGAAAGTGCCAAAGAGACCGCCTTGATCTGATTGTCACCGGTTTTACCCTTGGAAGCGTTGAGTCCCGTGGCAATGGTTTGCATCATATCGTCGTAAACGCTTGCAACGTTTTCCTTAACGCCCAGCGTCGTAGCAATTGCGCGTACACCGATGTTGGTAATTTCGGGAATCAGCACCTTCATGCTGTTGTTTTCGCCCAATGCGGTAACGATGCTGTTGACAACACCCTTTTGAGAAAGCGCGTTGATCATTGCATCGGATTCACCGAGGTTGGTAAAGACCTCACCGCGAATCGTAATCACCAAAACCTCGGCAAAGGTGGAAAGGTCGTCACAAAGTGCCTCCTCGTTTCCTGCCTCGGAATCCCGGTTGAGAATATCGATCAGCGTCGTGATAAAGGAATCAAACATTCCGCTCTGATCCACGTATAAAAAGCCCTTATCGAGACCTATAAAATTCTCGTCCTGCTTCCAAGCATCGGTTGCACCGTTGACCAATTCACCGGCAATTGCGGGAAGAACGGCGGAATCCTCAAACAGATCCGAAATTGCGTAGATTGCGTTTTCCTCAGCCGAACCGTAGTGAGCAAAATCCTTTTGCGTCAGGCAAACAACGTTGCAAACCAAGGAAGAAACGGTATCCAATTCATCTGCAAGATGTACGTTCGTTCCGTTTACCGTAAAGCCTGTCATGGCATCGGTCAAGGGAGCGCCTCCCAAAACACGGAACAGATTAACGATCGGGTTTTCGTTGATCGGATCGATGTAGTTTGCGGAAACGTCATCCAAAACAGCCTTTCCGCTCTCGTCCATCAAGCCCGTTTCGGTGATCGCATCGGTAACGATGGGAGCAAGTCCCGAATATGCAGACACGGGGATCAGGCATACAACGAGGATCACCAGCGTCTGCGCCACTGCCATTGCAATGGTTCTGGGACGTGCGTAGGGGGTGTTCTCCTCCTTTGCCTTCATCGCGTTTCCGCAAATCAGCGCAACGACGAGATACACGATCCAGGAAATGAAGTTTGCCAAAATAAACACGAGGAAAAACAGGATCGGCGTGATCAACCCCGATACTGCTCCCAGCGCAACCTCACACAGCGTGGGAGATTCGCGCAGCAGCTCCATAAACTCGGGAGCCAGCTTGGCACCGATCCAAGGCAGAATCGTTTCGGGACGGAACACGGTGTTATTGAGAACCAGCGTCACGACGATCGCCACCGCCAAAGCGGCAAGCACCCCAATCAGGCGAACTCTCGTCTTGCGGTGTCCTCTCTTAAAAACCGACCAACAAATACCACCCGCCAAAAAGGCCAGCAGTACGATTGTAAGAATTACGTTCAACATAATATACACACTCCTTCCATAGTTCAAGGTTGCGCGGATACAGTAAGTCATTTTACTTTATTATCATAGCATAAATTTGGAAAAATGTCAATAGAAAAGACAAAATTCGGGATTTTGACCAATCAAAAACCCCGAATTTTAACCGTCATCAAGAAAAAACAGTGCTTTTATTTCAAAACTCGTAAGAAATGTTCAACCGCCCTCCCACAAGGCTCTCCAATAAAGTTAAAAACGCGAAACGGAGCGATTATGAAGCACGTAGCTTCGAATTCCGAGCAAAACAGGAACGGAAAGCGCCGACATCACGGCGGCAAAGCCCCAAAGTGCCGCTGTACGCAGCAAGACTCCAACCATGCCCAGGGTCAGACTCACGCACAAAAGACTCCACGTACATTCCGGGACCGAAAGCCCCGCGGCATAGATTCGATGGTGAAAATGCGCGCGATCTGCCGAAAACGGATTTTTGCCTCGCAAAATGCGACGTACCACCGCCGCCAAAAGATCTGCCAAAGGATAGGCAAATAAAAACAGAGGGGAGAGATTTTGAATGGAGAAAACAGGTGTTTGAAAAAGCGTTAAGGAAAAAACACCTAACAAAAAGCCGACCGATTCCGATCCGCAATCCCCTGCAAAGACACGCGCCGGATAGCGATTGTAGAAGCGAAACGCCAAACACGCAAGCGACAAAAGGATAGCCACTCTCGTTACGTCATAACGTCCGATCAAAATTGCCGTTACTCCCAACAAAAGACTCTCAATTCCGGCACATCCCGAAAACAATCCGTCCATACCGTCGATCAAGTTATGCGCATTGGTCAATAGCACGACCCACAATACCGCCAGCCATACCTCGCTCCAATTTTCTCCGATCCCGCTCCCCAGTACCGCAGACAATGCGGCAGCGGTTTGAAAAAGGAACTTGGTAAACGCACCTAAGCAAAACACGTCGTCCACCAACCCCACCGCAAGCATCAATGCACCGCTCCCCATCGCCGCAATGAAAGCGGGTGAGGTATCCCCAAGAATCGCCCAACCAATCAAAAACGGCAAAAAAATAGCAAGACCGCCACCGCGAGGCATTCTCACGTGATGCATTCTCCGCCAATCCGTTGGAACGTCCACGGCTCCGATGCGCTCGGAAAACACCGCAACGATCGGTGTCATCACGTATCCCAACACCGCCACAAACAAAGCTATCAACACAAACATTCCAAATCCTCCTCGTCCTATCAAAAAAAGGGAAAGCACCCAAAGTGTTTCCCTTTTTTACGGACGTTATACAGTTCTTGGAATTTTTCGATCAACGAAGCTGGATAAATCCAAGCTTCTTTTGAATCTTGGAAAGCGTGCGACGCGCGTAGTAGGATGCTTCCTCCGCGCCCTTCTTCATTTGTGCCTCCAGTGCCGCCTTGTCATTCATCAGATCCTTGAATCTTTGCTGAACGTTTGCCAACGCATCGGCGGTCACCTCTCCGACTGCCAGCTTGAAGTCACCGTATCCCTTGCCCGCAAACTCGCGCTCGATCTCATCAAATTCTTTCCCTGTAAAGCAGGAATAAATGCTCATCAGGTTGCTGACACCGGGCTTATCCTCGCTATAGCAGATCTCGCTACCCGAATCGGTAACGGCACGTTTGAATTTACGAATGATGGTATCACGATCGTCCAGAATATAAACGACCGCATTGGTATTTTCGTCAGACTTGCTCATCTTTTTGGTCGGTTCCGCCAAAGACATGATCTTCTTTCCGCTCTTGGGCATAATAGGCTCCGGGATCGTAAAGAGATCGGGATAGATCTGATTGACGCGCGTTGCGATATCGCGGCAAAGCTCGACGTGCTGCTTTTGGTCAACGCCTACCGGCACAACGTCGGTTTGATACAACAGGATATCCGCCGCCATCAAAACGGGATAGGTAAAGAGTCCCGCGTTGATATTATCGGAATGTTTTGCGCTCTTATCCTTGAACTGCGTCATGCGGGAAAGCTCGCCAAACATGGTAAAGCAGTTGAGGATCCATGCCAATTCCGCGTGTTCGTGAACCATGGACTGTACGTACAGCGTATTCTTTTCGGGATCCAATCCGCACGCCATATAAAGTGCCAAGGTCTCATAGGTTCTGCGGCGTAATTCGGCAGGATTTTGGCGCACGGTGATCGCGTGCTCGTCCACCACGCAATAAAAGGTCTTATATTTTTCGGAATACTCCGCAAAATTGCGGATCGCTCCCAAATAGTTTCCAATGGTCAGGTTGCCGCTGGGCTGAACGCCGGAGTAGCACACCTTTTGTTCTCCAAACATACGTATCGTTCCTTTCAAGCTTGATTACTGTCTCCTATTTTAACACATCCCTCGCCGTTTTACAAGTCTTTTTTTGAAAAAAAAGCCACCCGATTCCAAAAGAATCGGGTGGCAGATTGTTTTTTTAGTTTTTAGGAAGATACTTGTTTGCCTCGAGCCACTTGTAGTAGATGCCGTAAGGAGAGTAGAGATAAACAACGTTTTCCCCAAGCTCCTCGATCACTTCGCCTGCTTCCAGCTCAAGGATCTCCGCCATCGTGCGATGATCGCTGTAATGCGCGATGTTTTTCTTCAGCGTTATAAAGTCTCCGTTTACAACGCCCTCGTTCTCGCTCATAAGAGAATCCATCAGTTTTTGAGACTTGAAGGTGGGTACGCCCTCCTTAACGTTCATCAAAACCTGCAGATCCAGCACCATCTCCTCAAATTCCGCATAAGTGGTGCAGGAATTCAACAATCCGAAGATCTGCTCGTTCAAGCCCTCGATATACTGAACCAGTGCGGTATCGATTGCACCGACGAACGTAAAGGCGATCGGATTTTCTGCTTTCACCTGCGTCAGTGCCGCCGTATCGCTCTTTCGATTCAGCGAGAAACGAGGCTCTTGAACGGTAACGCCCTCGTCTGCCGTTACGCAAACGTAGCTGAGCACGTAGTCACGATATTCGCCGCCAACCTTATTGCTGTGCGCGGTGTAATTGAAATTCAACGTCAGCTCGGCAGAACCGCCCGTAGGCTGAAGTGCCATCGAAGTCGCCTTGGTAATGCCCTTGCGGTAAAGTACGTAGTGATGCTTGGTTGCACCGTTTTCGCCCGCCTCGGACCAGGTCAGCACGTAGTTTTGCTCGCCCTCGGTCTCCAACGCCTTCCAAGAAAGGATCTGCTCGTAAACCTCGGTGTGACTTGCAAAATGCGCCATGGTCAAATTGGTATAAAAATCAAGGGAGTAGCGATCGGTGTGATAGAAGTCAAAGGAAACGTTTGCCTTATGCTCCTGCGTCGTGTACTTCGCATCCTTGCCGTTTACCGTACAAGTGAGGCTACCGCGGTAGTTTTCCGGAACCGTGTACTCCACAACGGAGAGCTCGTACCCCTTGTTCTTAACGTTGGAATATGCAAAGGTAAGATCCAATCCGATCTCACGCTTACCCTCGGTGATCGACTTGGTCGTTACCGCAAAGTCGGACGTTCCGTTGGTATTGTAAACGTAGTAAGTATTGACAACGTTCTTACCTACCTTTTTGTAGGTGCGAAGCATATAGATGCCCTTCGCCTCAAGCTTATCGCAAGCATCGAGCCACGCCTTGATGACAGGCTCCTGCGAAAGCACCTCTCTGGAGAAGCCGGAATCGTAAGAAAGCGAATATCCAAGCTCTGCAACGTCCTTGTTAACAAACGCGGGGGTCAGCTGAGTAGAAAGCTTTGCATAGGTTGCCAGATCAAAGCCCATCATGGGAGCGATCAGAGCATCGCGGTTCTGGAGCATACCTTTTTCCCAGATATCCCACTTACCGTTTGCCTGCAGTTTGGCATTCATCCACGCCTCGGGAGTTGCGATAAATGCGTTACCCGTTGTGTAAAGGTTCATTGCGTATGCCTTACCCTTTTCGGTACGGACGATTTGATCGTCAACAACGTTATATTGCTCACCCTCAACACCGTACTGAAGCAGATTGCGCAGCTCCGCATCGGTATTCAGGTCGGTAATGATCTCCATGCAACGGCTGACCATATCTGCGGAATTGTAAGAACAAACACCGAACATATTGCTGTAGAGAGCCTCTTCGGTAACGGTGGGATAAGCCACGGGAAGTGCATAGTAGCACTCGTCACCGTCGTAATAGTAAGGTGTACCGTTCTGTACGGTCAGCTCCTTGAGATCTGCCTTGAGGAATTTGATTGCGGTATCCTCGTAATCAACGTCCTTATTGCCCTCCGTACGGAAGAAAACGTCCTCCTCCAAACGGAACTTATTCAACTGGAGATAAGCGGACACGAAATCCTTATTTGCAAACAGGCTCTCCGCTCCGACGACCGTCTCACCGCGGGAAAGCTTTTCAAGATCCTTGTCCAAGGTACCGAAGAGAGAGAGTACGTCACCGTTTACCGTAAACTCCTCGGAATCTACCGACCAGTAGTTTGCCAACAGCGCAAGGCAATCCTCGTAGGTCGCATCTACCGGCAGAACCTTACCGTTGTTTTTGGAATCGGCAAGGATCATGTTCAAAAACTGATAAACGTATTGGTTATAGAAGCCGTCGATCATGCCCTTGTTGAAATATCCGTTGATGGAATAGCGGTCAACCAGCTCCTTATTGAGAAGCATATAGGTGTATTCACCGATAACGGCATTGTTGGGAATTGCATAAACCGCATCGTCGTTGACAACACCGTTGAGAAGCATGGGAGAAACGTACTCACGAATCTTGGCAGCCGAACCGGAATCCAGATTCTTCTTTACGTTTGCCAACCATCCCTTTGAAACCATATCCGCATACATATCGGCACCGGACATTACCAGCTCGCCGTCAGCACCGTAAAGGTCTCCGATGTACACGATATCAACCTGATTTTCCTGAAGAGCGGGATAAATCTCATGATACAATCCATCTGCGTCAACGTTCAGATCATCCTTAACCACGCTGTTGACGATGGAGTACGTATCGGTGTAAGCGTTGATGGTTTTGGAAAGCTCCTCGTAGTACTCGTCACCCGTAAAGTATTTAATCACGAGCTTGACCTTATGATTGGTCTGCGTCAGCGCATTGATCGCCTCGGTGATTTCCGCACAGGTATCGTCATCCACTGCCTTTTCGGAAACGACCCACATGGTCATGGTGGTAGCGCCCTGCGCTTCTGCCTTGGTGATCTCGTTGCTGATCTCATCGTCCGTTGATTCCGCACAACCGGTCAACAGCAGAGCGAGAGCAGTAAAGAGGCACAAAAGCAGGCTGATCAGTCTCTTGTTCATATTGATTCCTCCCAAATTTCGTTTGCCCTGTTTGCTAATAGATATACTTTGGGCAAAGTTACATTTTTACTTTTATATTGTACACCTTTTTTTCCGTTCTGTCAAGTGAATTTTTTGTGACCATTTCACTCTTTTCCCCCCAACGTTTCCTTTCTTTAACAACGCGTTCACAAATAGGCGTCATATATAACAAAAAGAGCTCCTTGTTTTCTGCTATACTGCCCATATGATAGGCTGTTTTAAACAGAAACAAAAAGCTCTTTTTGTTTATTTAATCCAAAAAATCATTCCATAAAGCCCTTCAAATGTCTTGCGCGGCTGGGGTGACGAAGCTTCCGCAACGCCTTGGCTTCGATCTGACGGATACGCTCACGGGTAATGTCAAATTCCTTGCCCACTTCCTCAAGGGTACGGGTTCTTCCGTCGTAAAGTCCGAAGCGCAATTTGATGACGTGCTCCTCACGAGGGGTCAGGGTATGGAGCTGACGCTCCAGCTCCTCACGAAGGATGTTGGTAGAGGTTGCCTCTGCGGGAGAGGGGGTATCGTCATCGGGAATAAAGTCGCCAAGATGGCTATCCTCTTCCTCACCGATCGGAGTTTCCAAAGAAACGGGATCCTGCGCGATCTTCATGATTTCGCGCACCTTTTCGGCACTCATGGAGATTCGTTCACCGATCTCCTCCGCAGTAGGCTCGCGTCCGTTCTCCTGCAACAGCTGGCGCGACACGCGGGAAACCTTATGAATGGTTTCCACCATGTGGACGGGAATGCGGATAGTACGCGCCTGATCGGCGATGGCACGGGTGATTGCCTGACGGATCCACCACGTAGCGTAGGTAGAGAATTTATATCCCTTGGTGTAATCGAACTTATCAACCGCCTTCATAAGACCCATGTTTCCCTCTTGGATCAGATCCAGGAAAAACATGCCTCTTCCAACGTATCTTTTTGCAATACTGACAACCAGACGAAGATTTGCTTCTACCAATTCGGTTTTTGCGGTCTCATCGCCCGCCATCATTCTCTCGGCAAGCTCCTTTTCACGATCGGTATTGAGAAGCGGAACACGACCGATCTCCTTGAGATACAAGCGCACGGGGTCGTCGATTGAAAGGCCTTCCTGCTCAAGAATACGCTCCATGTTTTCTGCCGCGCCAAACGCCTCGACCTCACTCTCGATCGCGCTCATTTCCTCGTTGGAAATATCCGAGCCGTCAAATGCGATTCCGTTGTCCTCCAGCGTCTCGTACAGCTTGTCCATACTGTCGGCGTCAAAATCCACGTCCTCCATGATCTCGTCAAGGTCGGATGCGGTCAGCTTGCCTTTCTTTTTGCCCTTTTCAATCAGGACGTCCAGCTTTTTGGAGTCCGCCTCGTGCTTTGCATTCTCCTCGGCAGTCTGTGCCTCTTCCAGTTCTACCTCTTTTACTTCAATCTCTTTCATGTGTTTTCTGCCTTTCCTTTATGTAGTTTCGCTTTTTTCTCTCGTAAATATGCAAGACGGGTATTCAGGTCCTCACCCTTCATACGGTCACTTTCCTTGGCGGATTTCAAAACACCGACAGCGGAGCGGAAAATTTCCGGTCCGTTTTGTGAAAGCTGCTGGCGTGAAACCTCCATTTTTTCGATACGTCCCACCTCATCTGCGGAAAAATCCGCCCCGAGGAGTTCAAAACGGAAGCCGCTCTCTCCCGTGTGCAAACGCATCACGGTTTCGAATACGCGTCGGTGGAAACCTGTGACAAAGTCCTCTCCATCCAGCGCGATCTCTCCCTTTTCTACCGCGTTGCGGTATTCCTCAAACATCAAAAGCAAGCCAAGAACCGCCTCCTCCGCGCTTGCCGCGCGCACGTCGCGCGCCGCCTCGGGGTTGATACGGTCTCCGAAATTCTTGATGGAGGTTTGCGCCTCACGGCTTTCCTTTGCCGCACTCTCTCGCTTTTGTTTCCGCCTTTGCTGTTCAACGGAATTGCGAAGCACGTCTGTGGGGAGCTCCAATTTTGCGCTGACCGTTGCAATATACACCTCCCGCTCAATGGGAGAATAATACTCCGCGATCATCGCGCAAGCATCCGCAGACGCCTTGATCTTATCACTTCCGAGCGAAAGATCATACTTGGCTAAAATTCGCTCCAGCTTATATTCAAAGCCCGTGCGGCTCTCCTCTAAGGTTCGGCGGAATCGATCTGCGCCAAACTTGACGATATATTCGTCGGGATCCTTTGCCCCGCTCAGTTTGAGCACGCGTACGTCCATTCCCACCTCTCCGAGCATCCGCATTGCCTTGTTTGCGGCATTTTGCCCCGCCTCGTCCGAGTCGTAGGAAATGATGACCTTTTGCGTATATTTGGAAAATACGCGCGCATGGTCGGGGGTAATGGCGGTGCCAAGCGTCGCCACTGCATATTCAAATCCCGCAGCGTGCAGAGCGATCACGTCCATATACCCTTCGCAAAGAATCATTTTTTCGGCACAGCAATTCTTTGCAAAATTGAGTGCGAACAAATGCTTGCGCTTATTAAACGCAGGGGTATCCGAAGAGTTGAGATATTTGGGCTTGGAGTCATCCAAAACGCGCCCACCAAACGCAACGACGTTTCCAGACGGGTCGATAATGGGAAACATCACGCGATTTCGGAAAATATCGTACAGCCTTCCCGTTTTCTGACTTTTGCCGCAAAGATACGCCGCCATAAGTTCGTCGTCGCCGTATCCCAAGCGGCGCATATGATTATATAAAGCAAATCCGCTTCCCGGAGCGTATCCGAGGCCGAAATGCTTGATTGTCGCATCCGTTAAACGGCGCTCCCCCTTGAAATAACGCATCCCGCTCTCTCCGATTGCGGGATCGAACAAGCAGGCTCTGAAAAACTTTGCCGCTTCCAAATTCATCTCCAAAACGCGTTTGCGACCGACTCCGTCATCACGTCGGTCGCCCCCGCTCTCCTTGGGAAGCGGAAGCCCTGCACGATTGGCTAAAAACTCCACCGCGTCGGCAAATTCCAGGTTCTCCGCCTTCTGAACGAAGGTGATGGCAGAGCCCCCTGCGTGGCAACCAAAGCAGAAAAACATTTTTTTGGTGGGAGACACCGAAAACGAGGGAGTCTTTTCGCTGTGGAAGGGACACCTTCCGACCAGATTGGCACCCGTACGCTTGAGCGTAACGTAGCGCCCGATCAGTTCTTCAATATCAGTCCTGTCCACAACCTCCTGTATAAAATTTTCGGGAAATCTCATAGTTTATCACTCCGTGTGTTTTTTGCGCGCTTACAGACTCCATACGCGCGGAATAAACAGTTTTTTGTAGGTTTCGATGGCATATCGGTCGGTCATGCCGGAAATAAAGTCGCAAACACAACGCTCAATTCCCTCGCGCTCAACGTTCCTTCGGTAAAGCTCCGGCATCTGCTCGGGACGCTTTACAAAATGCGCAAACAACAGTGCCAGCATCTCCTTTGCCTTGTTTTCCTCTGTCTTGGCTAAGGGATTGGTATATACGTTTTCAAAGAGAAACGCGCGTAAGGTGTTGGTTGCCTCCAGTACGGCAGGGGTCATGTTGATCGCGTTTTTGTCGGTGCTTGCTCCGATCACCGCGTTGACCATGGTATCGATCCGCTCCCCGTGTGTACTTCCAAGCACGTCACGTAGCTCCTTGGGGATATCCTCCTCCCGCAAAATCCCGGCACGCAGAGCGTCGTCGATATCGTGATTGACGTAAGCAATGCGGTCGGCAAATTTAACGGTGACCCCCTCCAGGGTGGATGCCAGTGACGAACCCGTGTGATTGAGGATTCCGTCCCGCACCTCCCACGTAAGGTTCAGTCCCGCTCCGTTGTTTTCCAACTGCTCCACCACGCGCAAACTTTGCTTGTAATGTGCAAAATCCTTGGAAAACAGCTCGCGCATCGCATCCTCTCCTGCGTGTCCGAAAGGGGTATGCCCGAGATCGTGCCCCAAGGCAATCGCCTCGGTCAGATCCTCGTTGAGGCGCAAGGCTTGCGCAATGATCCGCGCAATTTGCGAAACCTCCAACGTGTGTGTCAGGCGGGTGCGATAGTGATCGCCGGTCGGAGCTAAAAACACCTGCGTTTTGTGCATCAATCGACGAAAGGATTGCGCGTGAATAATGCGGTCACGGTCGCGTTGAAATTCGGTGCGCAAATGGCAGGGCGTATAAGGATGTTCCCGTCCGCGCGTATCGGCGGTCAGGCAGGCATAGGGGGACAGTGTTTCCCGCTCCTTTTGCAAAAACAAATCTTTGAGCTCGCCCACGTTGAACCTCCTCTCGCAAATTTTTCCCGTTTCTCTGCACTTTTCAAAGCTTTTACACTCATAAAATACGCAAAAAAACGGAAATATACTTTTTTTATTCGAAAAATTATGAATTTTTTCGGGAAATTGCGATTTTATCGGTAATCAAACCGTTTGCCGCGAACGATTGGCGCATCCGCACCGTTGCTGATCTCGCGGATCCGAACCAAAAGCGACTCGACCACGGTGTTTTTGACCGCGAACAAAACGGTGACACGGTCTGAAAACTGTGTATCGTCGGTAACCGCTCCAAAGCGCGGAAGCTCTGCCAGATATTTTTGATAATCCGAATAGGAGCAGGTCAATTCCAACTCGGTATATTGCTCGTACGTGATGATGTTTGCCGCCTCCAGCGCCAGCTTTGCCGTATGCGAATACGCGCGTACAAGCCCTCCGGCTCCCAGTAAAATCCCACCGAAATAGCGAGTCACCACAACCACCGCATCGGTAACACCGCTTTTGCGGATGGTATCCAACACGGGGACTCCCGCAGTACCTTGCGGCTCTCCGTCGTCCGAATACCGCGCTACGATCTCTCCTTTTTGCAAATATGCCCAAACGTTGTGTCGGGCATCGCTGTAGGCACTCTTCTGCTTTTTGATATACGCCATCGCCTCTTCCTCGCTTGAAACGGGAGCGGCATGACCAATGAACACCGAGCGTTTTTCGGTAAACTCCGCTTCGCCCTCATGCTCTAAGGTCGTATAAAAAACAGCATCTGCCATATCGGCACCTCCTATCATTCATCCTCGGACGGATCCTTCCAATCGGGATCAAAGCGTTTGAGCATTCCGTGTACCTTGGCATCCACCACAGCGGTAACCACCATTTCCTCCGCTCCGTACACCACGTCCTCTACCGTCGCATTTCCGTAAAGCGTATTCAACGCACCCGCCTGAGCGTTTGGGATATGGAATGCCACGCGTCGCTTTCCCTCGTGCAAAATCTCGCGGAGCGTCTCTATAAGCAACTCGATCCCCTGCCCCGTCCGTGCCGAAACGTAAACCGTATGCGCGTGCTCTGCGGGAACACCGAGTGTCGAAACCTCCGCCGCACCTCTGTCACACTTGTTGAATACGTAAAGCGTGGGCTTGCCTGCCGCACCAAGCTCTTCCAGCAAGGATTCGGTTACCTGCGCCTGCTCGCGGCATTCGGGGTCGGAAACGTCGATCACAATCATCAAAGCATCCGCATACACCGCCTCGTCCAAGGTGGACTTGAACGCGTGGATGAGATGGTGCGGCAGCTTGCGGATAAAACCGACGGTATCGGTTAAAAGCACGCTTTCGCCACTGGGAAGCTCATACTTTCTCGTAGTGGGGTCAAGCGTTGCAAAAAGCTTATCCTCCGCAAGAATCCCAGCATCGGTCAAGCGATTGAGCAACGTGGATTTTCCCGCATTGGTATATCCTACGATGGCGATCTTTGGTACACCGCTGCGATCCCGTGCCGCGCGCATGGTCAAGCGGTTGCGCTCCAGCTCCTTCAGCTCCGTTTCCAGTGCCGTAATTCTGCGATGCAGATGTCTGCGATCGGTCTCCAGCTTGCTCTCACCCGGACCTCTCGTGCCGATTCCACCCCCAAGACGCGAAAGCTCCGTACCGTGTCCCGTAAGGCGCGGTGCGGTGTATTTGAGCTGTGCCAGCTCGACCTGAAGCTTTCCCTCTCGGCTCACCGCGTGAAGCGCAAAAATATCCAAAATCAGCATGGAGCGGTCGATAATGCGCACACGGTCTCCAATCTCGTCCTCGAGATTGCGAATCTGCGACGGAGCCAGCTCCTCATCAAACACCACCAGCTCGATATCGTTTGCGTCACACAGCTCCGCCAGCTCCTTGACCTTGCCTGAGCCGATGAGCGTGCGCGGGTCGGGCTTATCCTTGTTTTGTACCAGCTTTGCAAAGCAAACACCGCCCGCCGTATCCAGCAGACGCTCCAATTCGTCAAGACTGCGATCGATCTCGTCCGACAAACGGTCGTCGGTACAAAGTCCCACCAAAACCGCCCGAATCTCTTGATATTCCATAAAAAACGACCTCCTTTTTGAAAGAAAAAGGGGCAAGCTGTCATATACCAACAGCCTGACCCTTTCCTCGGAATCGACCTTGAATTACTTCTGGAAGGATGCGATTCTCTTCTTAAACTTATCCACGCGTCCGCCTGCATCGACAAACTTCTGCTTGCCGGTGAAGAAGGGATGGCACTTGGAGCAAATTTCAACTCTCATCTCGCCGCCCTTGGTGGATCTGGTTTCAACTGTTTCGCCGCATGCACACTTAACGATGCATACCTCGTAGTTAGGATGGATTCCGTCTTTCATTTTTCATTACCTCGTTTCAAAAATTTGATGTTCTTTGACATCGATCCGCATATTTTGCGGTGCCTCATGGGCATACGCGAGTATTATAACACAAAACGAAAGAAATTGCAAGAGTTTTTTCACAATTTCTTTCGTTTTTTTATATTTTTATAAAAAATTCAACAAATAGTAGGTAGAAAACTTGGCAATCTCCTTTTCCATCCACTCATATCCCAATTCCTCCGCCAAGGTTGGGAGTGCAGAAAAGAGATTGGTGCCAAGTCCCAGCCGATCCCCTTCGATCCGATATCCCAGTGCGGCAAGCACCGTTGGGAAAAGATCCATTGCCGTAAAGGTGCGGTTTTGAAAATTCTCCGTACTCACCTCGGAGTTGATAAAACAGTTGTAAACGGTGCGATCGTAAAAATCCACCCCGCCTACCAGTTGCCGATCCATTCGGGGGTGATCCCCGAGAATCACGATAACGGAATCCTCGTAAAAATCCTGATCTTTACACCACTCGATAAATTCCCCAACCAAGCGATCGGTGCAGGCAACCACGTTTTCCAGTACCGTGGGATATTCATATCCGCACTCCTCACAAAAATATCCACCCACGTGATGGGTATCCACTGTCAGCATGGTAAAATTGAAGGGCGCATCCCCTGCGGCAAGCTCCAAAAGCTCATCCTTGGCAATGTCAAAAAGAATATGGTCCTCATATCCCCACCAAACCATATAGTCCTTTGGGATATAGCCTTCTTCCCTTGCCGTATAAAGATCGAAGATCTCGTATCCACCGTGTTGCTTAAAATATGCGTCACGTCCCGCAAAGCCGGAATCCGACCCACACAAAAACTCCTGACGGTAGCCCTTTTTTTCCAAAATATCCCCGATTGCCGTTAAGCGGTTGGCAAAATTTCCGTAATACCCTTGCGAGTTTCCTTGTTTATCACGAAAAACCTCATTCGAAAACGGAATGCCCGACGTCGTGCTCATCAAAGCCCCCATCGTCCACGCCGTTCCCGTGATACTGTGGAAACCGCCGAGGTCGGTATCGTTGGAAAATGAAAGATGACTTTGCGCAAGTGCCGTCAGATTTGGGATATAGTTATGAACGCTCTGCATCCCGCCCACCTCGCGCGAGGCATAGGTGGTTTCCATGCTTTCAAGATAAATGCAGATCAGATTCTTTTGCTTTCCGTCCGCATCAACGATGGAAACGTCATCGGGATCGATATAGTAATCATCGTAAATCAAGGTATGTCCCATTCGCGTCTCCACGTATTGCGGAATGCGAAAGGTCAGGGCAGTAAAAATCAAGGATCCCACCATTCCCAAAAGGATCATCCACGCGCAAACGCGGCGCATAACGCGGCAAAAACGATTATTCCAACGAAAAAGGAGCACCGCCGCAACGGTGTAAAGCACCAGCAAAAGTGCAACGGGTGGGATGCAGGCAAACAAAATTTGCGACAACGTGCTCTGCCCTGTTCCGCCAACGGGAGAGAGGAGCGTATATAAAAGCTCCGCAAACTCCATCTCAAACGTAGCACCGTACCAAAGCGAGAGCACTGTGAGAGTGCTTGTGATCAACCATACGATGCCTAAAAGGATTGCACATATCGTTTGTTTGAATCGGTTAGGGCGCGCGTGGCGCAACCGTCTATCCAGCTTGAGCGGCTTGTTCGGCTTCATTCACGCACCTCCTTAAACATCACGTTTCGCTTTTCAGTATATCATAAAACGCACAAATTTCAAGTCACGTATAAAGAAATTCAAAAACTGTTTTCATTTAAAAGGAATGTGGGGCTGAGTCACCGACTCAGCCCCTGATGGAGATTCGATTATTCAGCCTTATTCTCGGCAATCACCTTTGCGGTGATGTTTGCGGGAACAACGTCGTATCCGGTTACCTTGAACTCAAACGATCCGCGTCCCTGCGACATTGCGCGAAGCGCGATCGGATAATCGGACAATTCCGCCTTAGGCGCAACTGCCTGAATCACGGTGTAACCCTTCTTGCCGGACGCTTCCATACCCATAACGCTTCCGCGACGCTTGTTGAGATCTCCCATAACGTCACCGACCAATGCTTCGGGAACGGTGATGTTGAGGTCGCCCACCGGCTCAAGCAGTACGGGACCCGCAAGCTCCAGCGCCTTCTTATATGCCAAGGATGCCGCAGTCTTGAAGGAAAGCTCATCCGAGTCAACCGCATGGTAAGAGCCATCGTACAGGTCAGCTGCAAGCGCGGTCATAGGATAACCGTACGCGCCCTTGACCATCGAATCCTGAACGCCCTTTTCAACCGCGGGATAGAAGTTCTTGGGAACGGTTCCGCCGACAACGGATACCGTAAAGGTAAGTCCTTCCGCCTCACCGGGGCCGAACTTCATCTTAACGTGACCGTACTGACCCGATCCGCCGTTCTGCTTCTTATGCTTGCCTTCCACGTCAACAAACTTTGTGATCTTCTCACGGTATGCAACGGTAGGCGTATCGAACTTAACGTTGAGTCCAAAACGACCCTTGAGTCTTGCGGCGAGAACAGCCAGATGCATATCACCCAAACCGTAGATCAAAAGCTGCTTGGTCTCGGCATCGTTTTCAAAACGGATGGTGTAATCCTCTTCGACCATCTTTGCGATGCTCTGGGAGATTTTACCCTCGTCGCCCTTGGTAACGGGGATCATGACCTTGGAGAGGTAAGGTGTCGGATATTCGATACCCGCATATTCAAAGTCCTTATTCCACGTCAGGGTATCGTTGGTGTTGGTATTGTTGAGCTTTGCGACCATACCGATATCACCGCACGCCAGCTCATCAACCTCGGTCTGCTTTTTGCCCTTGACCGTGTAGATGTGCGCGAGCTTTTCGGTGTCGCCCGTATTGCGATTGGTAAACAGCATATCGCGCTTGACCGTACCGTTCATCACCTTAAAGAAGGACATCTTACCGACAAACGGATCCGCGACGGTCTTGAATACGAAGAGCGCGGGCTCACCCTCGGGAGTGATTTCCATGGTCTCACCGTTCTTGAGCAACTCTTCCTTCTTTGCGGTGTGACGCGGGAAGGATTCGATGATCTTATCCAGCATCGTCCAAACGCCCCACAGCTTTGCAGCCGCGCCGCAGAATACGGGAACGATCTCACCGTGAATGATACCCTCGTGAACGGCGTTGATCGCTTCCATGTGCGTGATCTCTTCGCCCTCGAAGTACTTCATCATCAGCTCCTCGTCGGTGCTTGCGACCGCTTCCATGAGCATATCGCGGTACTTTTCAACCGCCTCCATGGATTCCTCGGGAATGAGCTCAATGCTGTGACGTCCGTTGTTATCGAACACGTGTGCACTCTGGTCGATCAGATCGATCGCACCAACGACCTCTCCGTTCTTAACCATCGGAATAGTCAAAGGACAGATATGCTTACCAAAGGTCTCGTGCAGAGAGTCCAGAACTCTTCCGAAACGAGCTTCGTTATCGTCGAATTTATTGATGAAGAACGCACGGGGCAGATTTGCCGCCTCGGCATAGTTCCATGCAAGCTCGGTACCAACCTCAATGCCCGCCTTACCGTCCACCACGATCACCGCACTGTCGGCAACGCGAACAGCCTGCAGAACCTCGCCTGAAAAATCAAGATAACCGGGCGTATCAATGACGTTGATTTTGACATCCTTCCACATCATCGGAGCGACAGCCGCGGAAATAGAGAACTTACGCGCAGTCTCCTCGGAATCGTAATCGCAAACCGTATTTCCCGCGTTGACGTTACCCAAGCGGTCGGTTTCGCCCGTAATATAAAGCATAGCCTCTGCCAGCGACGTTTTACCCGCGCCGCCATGACCCAGCAATGCAACGTTTCTGATGTTCTTGGTCTCAATCTTTGCCATTGTAATTAACCTTTACTGTACCTTTCGTTTGTTCTCCGGTATGCAAAAAATTCACCGGGTTTCTTTTATTATACAATATCAAAGGTTATTTTGCAAGAGCATTTTTCAACTTTTTCTACGAGCAAACGTAAAAATCAAGGTTCGTTTTTTGTCTGTTTTGCACAATTACAAACCAAAAAAGAGAGTCATTGCGTTCCGCCTTGTCTGTTCCGCCGCCTCTTCGGGAGTACATTCCCAAAGAGCTGCAACCGTTTCGAGGGTATAGCTCAGGTAGCCGGAATGGTTCAGTTTTCCCCTCATTGGGTGCGGAGCAAGATACGGTGCGTCGGTTTCCACGAGCACACGGTCGCGCGGTACGCTTTTGGCAACCTCGCGCAAACGATCTGCGTTTTTAAAGGTCACGGGGCCGGAAAAAGAAAGATACCATCCGCGCTTGACCAGCTCCTTTGCCAGTTCAGCGCTTCCGCTATAGCTGTGAAATACTCCCCTCACCTCGGGATGGCGCAAAACGGTTTCAAAACAATCTCCATGTGCCTCCCGATCGTGAATAATGACCGGAAGCCCATGTCGCTTTGCAAGCTCCATCTGCGCGTCAAAAAAATATGCTTGCTTTGCTTTGTCCATTGGGATCTCCCCGTAAAACTGCCAATGATAGTCAAGACCGATCTCTCCCAAAGCAACGATCTTATCCCGTTGCCTGCTCTCCGGCGTCCCCAAAAGCGCATCAAGCTCCTCCAGTGCCGCGTCGGCATCCGAGATCATATGGCAATCCTCCGGATGAATACCGATCGCGGCGTACATCCCTTCCCATTTTGCCGCCTGTGCAACTGCCGCGCGGGAGGAATCGAGATTCGTTCCCACGTTGACGATATAAGAAACGGGATCGGGCATCAGCATCCGCAAAATCGCATCTGCGCCCCCTTCCGTCTCCTTTTCAAAACGCCCGTCAAAATAATGAGCGTGGGTATCAAAAATATTCATGCTTTTCTCCTATAAATCGTTTTTTCGGGGAAACTTCAAAAAAAGCTTCCCCGAAAATCATATTTGCCGTTCAAAACTCATTCTTCAAGCTTCTCTGGAACAATCCTGCCATTTCGGCTTTCATATCTGCCTTGTTATACAAAATTCGCCATACCGCCTCACAGATGGGCAATTCAACCGCGTGTGATTGTGCCAATCGGTGCAACGCGTCGGCGGTGTAGTATCCTTCTGCCAGGTCGGTGTAAGCTTCCCCTTTGACAAAGCTTTCGCCAAACCGACGGTTATGCGAATACGGAGAAAAGACGGTTGCCTCATAGTCGCCAAGATGGCACAAGCCGTATGCGGAAACGGGATTGCCGCCCATTGCCTCGATCAAGCGCGACACCTCTCTGGTTCCTCTGCTCATCAAAGCCCCCTTGAGAGTGGAAAGTCCCATACCGTCCAGCATTCCCGCGGCAATTCCGATCACGTTTTTTGCCGCTGCACCAATCTCGTTGCCAACGAGATCCTGACCGTAATAAAAACGAATCAAATCCCCCGAAAAGGCATTGA
Organism: Eubacteriales bacterium; assembly: GCA_045120465.1. Classification (GTDB taxonomy): domain Bacteria; phylum Bacillota; class Clostridia; order Oscillospirales; family CAG-272; genus UMGS1865. Next base: position 5,957 of record JBGVEW010000029.1, on the reverse strand, counting down.
CCAACTCGGTTTTGAGGTCATTGTCCTCGCTGTCGATGACCATACAATTCGGGATTCCCGCATAAAACTCCTGCACGTGCCCGGGACCTAACCACACCGCCACGCGCGAGGTGGGATGGGTCGATTCTTTGACGATTTCGGAAAGTCGCTTCCCGGTTTCGATCTCAATCCCCTTCATGCACAAAATAAAGGTTTTCCGTTGCAAATTCAAGGGGCCCAATTCTTGCGTCAAAAGACGGCGCAAGCCTTGTGAACCGATGGAAATGACGATTGCATCCGCCTCCTTGACCGATGCAATATCGGTGGAAAGCACCACACGCTCCGAAAGCGTTAAAAGATCGTTGCTCCGCGTTTCCAAAAACGCCTTCATATGTGCCGAGTCTGCACGCCCGTAAAGCGTCATCTCATGCCCGAGTCGATCCAGATACCAAGTGATCAGCGAGCCCCAACGCCCACATCCGATAACCGTTATCCTCAAACCGTTTCTCCTTCTTTTATATCGTTACCCATATTATACCTGTTTTTTGAAAAAATGTCAAGAGGCGGTGTTTTCTCCCTCGAAAACAAGCTCTACCTGCCCCTGCAATGTTTGCACGTCCTCAGCGCGCGGCGGTTTTGTTCCCGCGGTCAGGCAAGCGGCAGAGCCAAACGCCACGGCACTTTGAAGACATTGCGCAGGTGTCTTGCCGTTGACGATCTCCGCCAAAAATCCCGCAATCGCGCTATCCCCGGCTCCAATAGAGGAAAGCGGTTGGATAGGAGGCGGAACTGCTCTGAAAAAGCCGTCGGCACACGCAAGGCAGGCGCCTTTTTCGCCAAGGCTCACCATTACGTTGTCAATACCAACCGAACGCATCGCCATGCAAAACGCACGCACGTCTGTCATTTCAACGTCATGTTTCCCAAGATAAGCGGCAAGCTCCTCCTCATTCGGCTTGATCAACCACGGGCGGCATTCTGCAAGGTCGGAGATCGAAAAAGATTTGGAATCGATCACAATTTTTGCGCCCTTTGCGCGAAGATCCGCTAAAAAAGTCTTGACGTGAGGCAGATCCATCCCGTCGGGAACTCTCCCGGTAAACGTGATCACCGTCTCCCCATCTACATCTCCAATGGCATCGGAAACGCGGTCAAGCAAGGAAACGTCCGCCTTGAATCCGCGAAAGCTGATGCGCGTTTCGGGCTTCCCTTGAGTATGGAGCGTAAGATTTTCTCGAATACGCCCACTGACGGGAACCGAGATCCAAGAAAGTCCATCTTGGTTCAACGCCTGCGCAAAATCCGCACCGTTCTCCTCCCCCAAAACCACCACTGCAGTATTGGAAATCCCGTTTTTTGACAACGCGCGGGAAATATTGACGCCCTTCCCTCCCGCATCACGCGCGGTTACGGTGGCAAGATTTTCACAAAACGCCTCAAACTCCTCCGCGTAACAATGCACGTCATAAGCGGGAGAGAGCGTTAAAGTTATGATTCTCATGGATTCCCCTTTTTTCATCAGATTCACCATATTATACCACAAAACCTTTGATTTGTAAAGATTTTTTCCAAAACGCTTGCAATCCTCATCGAATTGGGATATAATAAAAGCATCTTTTTTCAGGAGGCACATTATGAGGCTCTATCTCATCCGACACGGAGAAAGCGAAGCAAACGTCAAGCGCGTATATAGCGGTTGGTGTCAGGTTGATCTGACCCCCAAGGGAATTGAGGATGCCAAAGAAGCGCAAAAACGCCTTACGGGAATTCGGTTTGACAAGGTCTATACGAGCGATCTCATCCGCGCAAAGAAAACTGCGGAGCTTGCTTTACCGGGTTACGTGTATGAAGAAACTCCACTTTTACGCGAGTTGAACGTAGGGGAGCTTGCAGGAAAGCCCGGCGGAACTGTGCCGATCCAAAACTTTGATTTCACCCCTTATGGCGGCGAAAACCGCGAAATGGTCCGCGAACGCCTGCAAGAGTTTTTAAAAAAATTGGAAAGCGAAAATTTGCAAACCGTTGCGGCGTTTTCGCATGCGGGATGCCTACGCGAAATGGTAGATTTTATCTTGGGAGTCAAAATCCCCAACAAATCCCTGCTCTGTCAAAACTGCACCGTTGTCATTTTGGAGTATGACGGCGAAGATTGGAAAATGCACAGCTGGATCAATCCGTAACGATACAAAAGGAACTCAACTGCCTATGACAGTCGAGTTCCTTTTTCCTATTTCTCACAACAATACATCGGCATAAACCTCGATTTGTTGCTTGACCGTACGAACGGTGTATCCGTAAGTTTCCTCCTCGAAAATATCATCGATCGAATCAACTCCCGAGATCCCCTCAAGATCTGTTAAAACCAATACGTTCATCGTTTTTCCCTTTATAAGCCAAGCAGCTTAACGGCGTTTTCACGCACAAGCTTACGGTAGTTTTCCTCACTGATCTCACCCGTTGCACGCATATCGTCAAGAAAATCATTGAACGGGAACGGATGCGTGTTGGCGCGCGCACAAATGTCACATCCATAATACAAACGGTCAGAAAACTCCTCGATAAATCTTGCCGCATACTCTCGGTCACGAATCAGCGCGTTTGCGGCACTTTCCGCCGAAAGATCGCAATGCAAATTTCCGTATTCGCGCAAAAGCTTGGGAAGTCTGCCTTCCTTGACCTTTCCCGTAGGATAGGTGTTGCGGATCTCTTGCGTGCATTCGCTGATCTCTGCCCAAAACGGCTGAGAATGCCCGAGAATAATCAGATCCGGATGTGCCTTGAGCACCTTTTCAAGTCGCGGAAGCCCCAAATCGTCCACGATACCGTAGTACCCCGTCGGTTCTGGTGCGATGTGAATGGTAACGGGCAAATTTTGCTCCTCGCAACAGGAAAACAGATTGTCCATCCAAGGATCGTCCGCATACAAGGAAGCGGTCAGCTCGCCCAGTCCCTTTGCGCCAAGCTTTTTATAATGCTCCAGCATATAGGAAAAATCCGACGTTTTGGAATTATGCAAAAAACGGGGATCGATATTGCAAAACCAAACAAATCGGTCGGGATACTGCTCGGTCATCCATTTCATCGCCTCAGGCGTGCGCAGATCGACGCGATGCTCGGGAGAAACAAGCGGCAACAAAACGCCCTTTTCGACGTTCAGCTTATCGTAAAATCCAAATAATTCCTCAGCGCTAACCATGCGATTGGTGCTATTGGGATACATCGGCACGTATTGCGGAAACGCAGTTACGTGGGCGTGAATGTCAATTTTTTTAATGGATTCCATATTTATTCTCCTTTGCTCGAATCTATATTTTTAAACTTCCAAAGCAATCAGAGCGTATGCCGAAAAGATTCCTTCGGGAATATCGATCACAAACGTATCCCCTTCACGTACCACGTTCAAAACGAATTCCTTTTCGCTTTCGGGCGTGTAGAGAACGGCACTCTTGGGTTGGATCGAAAGAGAGGGATTGACGGTCAGACGAATGGCGGGAAGCTTCGCTGCATCCGCCGTAAAGTTGGGGATCAAATCGGTATGCGCTACCAGTTTTTCGCTTTCTGCCAACGTATCGGCAAGATTGACAAGGTGAACGGCAATTGCATTTTCTACCTTATAAGAGGTCAAAACAACGTGCTCGTTTTCACACGCAATGCTGAAATTCGGTTGGAGGAGATCACGAAGCACACGTCCCGTTCCGTTTTTACGGATCTCGTATTTCGAAACCACCGCCGGTGCGGGCTGAGGATTCGGAACGCGTCGATTGGACCAAACGGTGGGCTGGAATTCCGGCTCCTCGTTCTCAAAGCTCATGCGCCAAATTTCGCCCTCTCCCAAAGTGAGTGCGGTATCGGGAATCAGCTTAACGCCAAGCAATTCCTCAAGGCGTGCGGAATCTCTCTCGCTTCCATCGGTATCAAAGCGTGCAAAATCACCCAGAATGATCATTTTACCGCCACGCTTGACGTACTCGGAGAACTTTTCCAATTCCGTGTCGCTCGCCATTGCGACATAAGAGACCAACAGCGTGCGATGCTCCAGCATTTCTTCAACCGTGTAATCATCCATCACCAGCGAAAGTCCCAAATTTGCTTCATACGCAGCCTGCATCCCTCCAAGCATTTTTTGCATATAGGCATATCTTGCATTTGCGGTCAAGTCACGCGTATTGCGCGAAATATAGACACTGAGATCGGCAATCTTCTTGGGGTTCTTATAGTACCGCACGTGCTTTTTCTCAAACATACGGAAGGGACGCTCCAAGGGAGTTACGTCCATACCCTCGCAAGTGCCCGTATAGAGCTGACCCCAAGAACGCGCCAGAGCCCATCCGAAATAGGTGGAATCGGGACGGTCGGGATAAAACATCGACATCGAGGGCATACCGTAGTGCTCGCCCGCCGCCTGACGGTGGATCGCCTCTACCATAAAATCAAGGTAGGACTGACTCATCACCGCAGAGAAGCAATTTTCCTGGAATACAAAATCCCAAATATCCATGCACCGGTCAAACGGATAACAGCTTGAAGCATGTTTAAGAATATCAGAGCAATAATTGGGGCGCAAAAGCTTCAATCCCATCGAAAGATAAAAATCCTGCAGCTCACGGTGATAACGCTCCGTGGAACGGCGCTTAAACTGCTTCCAAGCAACGTAAGCAGGATTCTCGTAATTTTCAAAAAATGCGCTCCAGCCTTCGGGAGTCGGAAGCTCATATCCGGTTTCCTCACGGAAAAGCTTGCGGCAATGCTCACAAGCACAGCAATTATAGTTGCCCGTAAAGTAGGAAATATCGTCATTCATAATGCCATCGATCCCTGTTGCGACGACCCCTTTCAAATATTCCTTATAGGCTTTTCTATACTCGGGATTATTAAAGCACATCGCGTACGTTCCATGCTCATTGTTGCCGGGTTGGCCTGTTCTTCCGTCGATTTGCACCCAATTGCGAAAATCCACACCATTGATCTTGTAATCGTAGGTCAAATATGGAAAGATCTTTTTCCAGTTGTCATACTTAGATGTTCCGCGGCTATAGGTAAAGAAATTACGATCCAAGTACATCCAGCCGTCCTTGGCAAGCACCTGAAGCGTCAGGTGTGCGCTATGGTGCTCGACCACACGAATACCGTACTTGTGACAAGCAAGAACGATTTTGCGAAGACATTCGTTGAGTTCCTTCCAATACGGATAGAAGCTCAAACGGAAATGCGTAACGCTAAAGGTCATAATAATCGTAATTCCTGATTCTGCCAATGCCTTGGCGCGCGCATCAAAATCCTCTTGCGTATATCGAAAAATCTCCTCGTCGTTATACCAAAACCAACAAAAGCCTTGCTCCCAAGGATCAAGATTCATTTTAAATTTTTGTTCGCTCATAAAATACAACTCCATTGAAAATGATATAGTTTATTATAACACACTTTAAAAAGTAAGGCAACGGATGAAATTGTTCGATTATAGGACAATCTTGCTCAATCAAGCAAAAAAAAGAACCACAGAAACGCTCTGTGGTTCTTCGTTATGTGCTTACGCCCATAGAAAATCGAATAAAAGAATTGGTTAGAGTTAAGCGAAACTCAATAATTCTGTAGATCTTGAACAAGAAGTTCAAGCCCTCGGTCTATTAGTATCGGTCAGCTCAACGCATTACTGCGCTTACACCTCCGACCTATCAAACTCGTAGTCTGCAAGTGACCTTACCTAATCAAGTTAGGAGGGATATCTCATCTTGAAGCATGTTTCACGCTTAGATGCCTTCAGCGTTTATCAATACCGCACGCGGCTACCCAGCTATGCCCTTGGCAGAACAACTGGTGCACCGGAGGTGCGTCCGACCCGGTCCTCTCGTACTAAGGTCAGCCCTTCTCAAATATCCAACGCCCACGACAGATAGGGACCGAACTGTCTCACGACGTTCTGAACCCAGCTCGCGTACCACTTTAATCGGCGGACAGCCGAACCCTTGGGACCTTCTCCA
>JBGVEW010000028.1:0-11343 GCA_045120465.1 Eubacteriales bacterium | reverse complement strand
ACGAAGCGGGATCTACGAACGATTACCAATAGCCCTTGATAGAAAAAGTAACATTTGCATGTGTAAAGCTATTAAGACTCCATAGTAGATCCCGTCATTGCTACGCAATGCCGCCCTCCCTTGGGTCGGGTTCGACCGGCGCACTTGTGCGCCTTCTCAGTGATGACACGTTTTTTTGGGCTTTGTGCGCTTATCGTTTGATCGCGCTACCCGTTCGCTACTACTCATTCGGCACGCGTAGGCTGACGGATGAGGTGTTTTTCTTTATTTTTCATTTTACATCATTTTACACTTTTCATATTTCGTTTGATTTTTTCCAAAAAAGCACTCACATGCCCCCAAAATACAGTTTTTCCGATATTTTTTTAACCATTATTGATTATTTCAAGGATATTTTTTCGAAAATCTCTTTACTTTTGTTTCAAACTGTGTTATGATATGGGGTGGGATAGATATTATCATCTTGAAAAAATTACAGGAGGTCAATTCCAATGGCTATTCAAAGAAAGAAAATTTCTATGGATGGTAACACCGCTGCCGCGCACGTATCCTATGCGTTCACGGAAGTTGCTGCCATCTACCCGATCACTCCTTCCTCTCCGATGGCAGAAGTGACCGACACTTGGGCTGCTACCGACAAGAATATCTTCGGTGAACCCGCAAGAAACATTCTCGGTGACACCGTTAAGGTGATGGAGATGCAGTCCGAGGCAGGTGCCGCAGGTGCCGTTCACGGTTCTCTCGCAGCCGGTGCTCTCACCACTACCTACACCGCATCTCAGGGTCTGCTTTTGATGATCCCGAACATGTACAAGATCGCAGGCGAGCTGCTTCCTTGCGTGATCCACGTATCCGCTCGTTGCGTTGCTTCCCACGCGCTCAACATCTTCGGTGACCACTCCGACGTTTACGCTTGCCGTCAGACCGGTTTTGCAATGATGGCTGAGACCAACCAGCAGGAGATCATGGATCTGGGTGCCGTTGCTCACCTCGCAACCATCAAGGGTCGCGTTCCTTTCCTCAACTTCTTCGACGGTTTCCGTACCTCTCACGAGGTTCAGAAGATCGAGGCTTGGGATTACAAGGATCTCGAGGAAATGGTTGATAAGGATGCAATCGCAGCATTCCGCGCTCGCGCACTCAACCCCGAGCATCCCGTTCTCCGCGGCTCCGCAGAAAACGGCGATATCTTCTTCCAGCACAGAGAAGCGTGCAACCCCTACTACGATGCACTTCCCGCAATCGTTGAGGAGTACATGGACAAGGTAAACGCAAAGCTCGGTACCGATTACAAGCTCTTCAACTACTACGGTGCTCCCGATGCCGAAAAGGTTATCATCGCAATGGGCTCCGTTTGTGACGTTGCAGAGGAAGTCATCGACTACATGCTCAAGGCAGGCGAAAAGGTAGGTCTTATCAAGGTTCGTTTGTACCGTCCTTTCGTTTCCGCAAAGCTGGCTGAGGCTCTTCCCGCATCCGTTAAGAAGATCGCGGTTCTCGACAGAACCAAGGAGCCCGGTGCTCTCGGCGATCCTCTCTACCTCGACGTTGTTGCAGCTCTTGCTGAAACCGGCGTTCAGGCAAAGGTTGTTGGCGGTAGATACGGTCTGGGATCTAAGGATACCACTCCCGCATCCATCTTCGCAGTATTTGCAAACCTCGACAAGGCAGAGCCCAAGAACGGCTTTACCATTGGAATCGTTGACGACGTTACCGGTCACTCCCTTGAGGAGACCGTTGCTCCCGACACCGCATCCGCCGATACCATCTCCTGCAAGTTCTGGGGTCTGGGCGGCGACGGTACCGTTGGTGCAAACAAGAACTCCATCAAGATCATCGGTGACCACACCGACAAGTACATTCAGGCATACTTCCAGTATGACTCCAAGAAGACCTCCGGTATCACCATTTCCCACCTGCGCTTCGGTGACACGCCCATCAAGTCTTCCTACTATATCAACAAGGCAAACTTCGTTGCTTGCCACAACTCCGCATACCTCAAGAAGTATGACATGATTTCCGACGTTAAGCCCGGCGGTACCTTCCTTTTGGACTGCGCTTGGTCTGCAGAGGAGCTCGACGAGCATCTGCCCGGTCAGGTGAAGGCTTACATCGCAAACAACAACATCAAGTTCATCACCATCGACGCTACCACCATCGCTACCAAGCAGATCGGTAACGCAAAGGTTAAGAACACCGTTCTTCAGTCAGCATTCTTCTCTCTTGCGAACATTCTTCCCAAGGACGAAGCGATCGAGTACATGACGAAGGCAGCTTACAAGTCCTACATCACGAAGGGTCAGGCAATCGTTGACCTCAACTATGCCGCTATCGACGCAGGCGCTGACGCTTACGTTGAAGTAAAGGTTCCCGAATCCTGGAAGACTTGCGCAGCAGACGCTCCCAAGGCTGCATTCAAGAGCAATCGTGCAGACCTCGAGAAGTTCGTCAACAACGTTGTAAATCCCACCAACGCAATGGCAGGTGACAGCCTCCCCGTTTCCGCATTCAGCGATTACGTTGACGGTACCTTCCCGCAGGGATCTACCGCAAGCGAGAAGCGCGGCGTTGCCGTTTACGTTCCTACCTGGAACCCCGAGGCTTGTATCCAGTGTAACAACTGTGCGTTCGTTTGTCCTCACGCCTGCATCCGTCCCTTCGCAATGACCGAGGAAGAGGCTGCAAACGCTCCCGCATCCACCAAGTTCGCTGCAAAGCCCGTTCTCAAGACCAACTACAAGTTCACCATGTCCATCTCCCCCGCTGACTGTATGGGTTGTACGCTCTGCGTAAAGGCGTGCCCCGTTAACAACAACGAAAAGATGGGTACCGCTCTTGAGATGGTTCTCGCTTCCACGCAGGCAGACCAGCAGGCTCCTTGGGACTATGCAGTTGCAAACGTTTCCGAGAAGAAGGAGCTCATCAACGCAACCGTTAAGGGCAGCCAGTTCAAGCAGCCTCTGCTTGAGTTCTCCGGCTCTTGCGCAGGTTGTGCAGAGACCTCTTACGCTCGTCTGGTTACCCAGCTGTTCGGTGAGAGAATGTATATCTCCAACGCAACCGGATGCTCCTCCATTTGGGGTGGCTCCGCTCCCGCAACTCCTTACACCGTAAACCGTGAAACCGGCCGCGGTCCCGCTTGGGGTAACTCCCTCTTTGAGGACAACGCAGAGCACGGTCTCGGTATCGCCCTGGGTCAGAAGACCATCCGCGACCGCCTCATCGGCAAGGTTAAGGAAATGGCTGCTTCCGAAAAGGCATCCGCTGAGTTCAAGGCTGCTGCTGAGGCTTACCTCGCAACCGCTGAGGACGGCGAAAAGAACACCGCTGCTACCGAGGCACTCGTCGTTGAGCTCGAAAAGGCAGCTGCACAGGGTTGCCCCGTAGCTCCCGCAATCCTCGCTGAAAAAGATTACCTCTCCAAGAAGTCCGTATGGATCTTCGGTGGTGACGGTTGGGCATACGATATCGGCTTTGGCGGTTTGGACCACGTTCTGGCTTCCGGCGAAGACGTTAACGTATTCGTATTCGATACCGAGGTTTACTCCAACACCGGTGGACAGGCTTCCAAGGCTTCTCAGGTTGGTCAGGTCGCTCAGTTCGCAGCAGCAGGTAAGGCAATCGGCAAGAAGAACCTTGCAGAGATCGCTATGTCCTACGGCTACGTTTACGTTGCACAGGTTGCAATGGGCGCGGATATGAACCAGCTCCTCAAGGCACTCAAGGAAGCAGAAGCTTACCACGGTCCTTCCCTGATCATCGGCTACGCTCCTTGCGAAATGCACGGTATCAAGGGCACCATGCAGAACTGCCAGCTCGAAATGAAGAGAGCCGTTGAGGCAGGCTACTGGCAGATGTTCCGTTATAATCCTACTCTGGAGTCCAATAAGCTCACCATCGACTCTAAGGCTCCTACCGCGGATTATATCGACTTCATCAAGTCCGAGGCTCGTTACGCACGTCTCGCTCAGTCCTTCCCCGAAAGAGCCGCAGAGCTCTTCGCTAAGGCAAGCGACAACGCAAAGGCGAAGTACGACAGACTGCTCAAAATGGGCAAGCTGTATGAATAATCGTTAGAAATAACGGATTTTTCGTGGGGAAACCTTCTTTCAAGAAGGTTTCCCCACACCCTTTCCAAGAACTTTTACCGCGTTTTACAGTGTACCCTCTAAAGGAATCGCTCTCATTGCGATTCCTTTTTTTCATACTCTGTACTCGGTAAAACCCTTCGTGCAGAGCAGACTCTGCTTGATTTCTTGCTTTCACACGCCTACGGAAGAATTGCTCCCGCAAGCGTTTTGGGACCCACGACCACAAAACGCTCCAAAAAGTTAGTTTGCGTTGGGGGATTTTCGTGGGAAACTTTTTAAAAAAAGTTTTCCACACCCTTCAAAAACTTTTACCGCGTTTTACAGCGTACCCTCTACAGGAATCGCTCTCATAGATCGGTACTCTTAAGGACAGTTTATAAAACTAAATTCAATAATAAATCACAACCCCACCTTGAACTAATTTCTCGGTGGGGTTAAAATATTTTAGTATTTTAGTAAATTAGTATTGACAAACTAATTTTCGCGTGTTATACTATTCTCGGAGGTGATCGAAATGAAACTTACATTTGAAATCAACGATGATTTGTCCAAACGCTTCGAAATGGCGTTACAGCTTACCGGAGAAAACAAGGATACTGTCTTGGAAAGCTTGATGAAAGCATACATCGTGCAGAGTTTTTCGCAGACGGCATCTGCCTATCAAACTGAAATTCAAAGAAGTAATGCAGATAATAATTTTGCCAAGGCAATTCACAAGATACCCAAATGGGCATCAAAGCCAATGGTTGTACCAAGCAAGATCATTCGTGCATATTTGCAATTATTAGATGAAAAGGGTTCTGTTACCTACCCTGAACTAATGCTCCGTTGTAGCGATAAAGAAAAATATCCCGATGAGTATGTTGCAACCTTTGCAAATAATTTTGCTCAAATGAAGTTTGATGATGAAAAGTCGCATGGGAAAGTTTTTGAGGTGAATTCCAATCAATTTGTTTTTTTGTGGAAAAATATAGAGGAAGATATTATGATGAGTGCAGAAAAATTTAAAAACCCTAAGAATTATTCAACTGCCGTTAATTATAAAAACAGATACCGCCAGGTAAATTTGGGAAGAACAGAAAAGCGAGGAACAGATAATGGTCAATGGTTCTATCGAATGCGTTGCGAAGACTGCCTGTACGAATACCTTGCTAATGGTTCTGACATTCATTTGAAAAAATGTCCTGCTTGTCAAGGCGGAGCTGATTCCGGTGCCAAATAATGTTGATCATTAAAATTTTGTCATTTATTCTTTGCACCATTACAGCATGTGTGATTTTCTCAATTCTGTTTGGGCTGGTTGTATTTACGATAAAGTTTATAAATGGAATTAAGAAGCATATAGTTTGGGCATTTTTAGATAAAGTTTCTCGTCTTACGTTATACCCTGCTCAAAAGCGTTATCGCAGGAATATTGTTGAAACAGGATTTTCAATGAGTTCGCATTATCGCAGCGCCCCAATTTATCACTATAGATATAAAACTGTTTTTGATGGCGCATATAGAAATGTCATAGTTCAATTTGCAAATAAGATAAAAATAAAGATTAACATCAAGGAAGAAAGTCTGTTGTATCAGAAACTACTTAATATGTAAGATTACCTTCCGGGATATGAGAAAGGCTCCCTTTACGCAAGAGAGCCTTTTCTTTATGTTTATCTATGATTTATCAATTTTCCTGACAAGCACTGCATTTGTGTCCACAAATGCAAAAATACGGCATACCTCTTTCGAGATATACCGTGTTTTTGAAAACTGTCCTTTAGGGTACACCCCTATTGCGATTCCTTTAGAGGGTACACTGTAAAAGGCAGTAAAAGTTCTTGAAAGGGGTATGGGGGAAAACTTCTTGTAAAGAAGTTTCCCCCATACAACCAAAATCAATTCAATCATCCGAAAATCGCCGCAAGACCGCCGTAAGAGACGAGGGTCATGATTGCGGTGGCGCAAAGCACACCGACAACAGCCGCGAGAAAAGAGCGTTTCCACTCAAGTCCCAGCGTAGCGGCAATCAGGGAGCCCGTCCATGCGCCCGTACCGGGAAGCGGGATCGCAACAAAGATGGCGACACCGACGTAGGAATACTTTTCAATCGTTCCCTTGTGCTTTTCCACCTTGCGGTTGAGCCAGTTGACGATCTTGTTGAAAAGCTTGACACGGCTGCTTGCCATCCATCGCAACACGACGCGGATCAGCAACAGGATAAACGGAACCGGCAACAGGTTTCCCGCAAGGCTGAGAAGCCCCGTTTGCCACCAAGGCAAGCCCAGTGCCCACCCCAAGGGGATCGCACCGCGGCACTCAATGATCGGGATCATGGAGCAAAACAGCACGCAAAGCTCTCTGCCTACCGTTTCCAAAAAGAAGGTTTCGATCGCTTCAACCATAACCGAACGTCAAAGCATCAAAGTGCTTTTACAAGCTCCTCGGTATCCTTTGCGATCATCAGCTCCTCGTTGGTGGGGATGACCAGCACACGAACCTTGGAATCGGGAGTAGAGATATCAACCTCTGCCGCACCGCGGATCGCCTTTGCGTTGAGCTCCTCGTCGATCTTAACGCCCATGAACTCCAGATTCTTTGCAACTCTGGAACGGTAGTGAGGATTGTTCTCACCGATACCGCCCGCAAAGGTAATGGCATCAACGCCGCCCATTGCAGCCGCGTAAGAGCCTACGTACTTGGAGAGCTGATGAACGACCATGTTTTCAACCAGCTGCGCTCTCTTGTCACCGGAGCGTGCTGCCTCTTCGATATCGCGGTTGTCGCTGGTCTTTTGCGTAATACCCAGCATACCGGACTTCTTGTTCATAATGGTGTCGATCTCGTCGGCGGTCAGGTTCTCCTTCTTCATAAGAAGAGGAACGATTGCGGGGTCGATGGATCCGCAACGGGTACCCATCATGATACCCTCCAGAGGAGTCAGACCCATGGTGGTATCGTAGCACTTGCCGTCCTTAACAGCCGCGATGGAAGAACCGTTGCCAAGGTGGCAGGTTACAACCTTGAGCCCCTCCGCACCGGGGTTGCCGAGCAGAGCTGCCGCGCGCATACTGACGTAACGGTGGCTGGTACCGTGGAAGCCGTAACGACGGATGCGGTACTTTTCGTAGTACTCGTAAGGAAGCGCATACATGTATGCATAGTCGGGCATGGTCTGATGGAAGCCGGTGTCAAATACCGCAACCTGGGGAACGCCGGGCATGGTCTTTTCGCACGCGCGGATACCCGTAAGGTTGTGAGGATTGTGCAAGGGGCCAAGCTCGCAGCACTCTTCAATTGCCGCAATGACCTTTTCGTCAATGATCACGGAGCCGGAGAACTTTTCACCGCCGTGCAGAACGCGGTGTCCAACCGCGGAGATCTCGGAGAGGGATGCGATAACGCCGTTCTCCTTGGAGGTCAGCGTATCCAAAACGAGCTGAACAGCCGCAGCGTGATCCTTCATAAAGATGTCGAGCTTGTAGTCCTCACGACCCTCGACCTTTTGCTTGAAGTTACCGCCCTCGATACCGATACGGTCTGCCTGTCCTTTTGCCAGAAGCGTTTCGTTGTCCATATCGATCAGCTGATACTTGATCGAAGAGCTTCCTGCGTTGATAACCAGAATATTCATGTTAGATGTTCCTCCTCAAATAAAGTTCTGTCCGACAAATCGCGGACATATTCTGTCACTGTATATTATAAATGAAAAGATCCTTCAAATCAAGAGCAAATCGCAATTTTTTGCGGCCTTTTTTTCATTTTTTCATTTTTTCATTCTTTTTTAGGCAAAAACCAATCATTGCCCAACTGTCAAAAAGAAAATCCCGCGCGATTTGGATTGACAAGAACCTTTGATTGTGCTATAATACTGTCGCTGTGACAAGACGTGACAAAATTCGACTTTTCAGAAAAGGAGACTACTATGAGAGATTTTTTGATCCATCTGCTTCGCACCCCCGACGAATCCCCCATCGAGATCGCCCTGTTTTCCGTATGGCACATCCTCTACGTCGTCCTCATCTTCGGCACCACTCTGTTTTTGTGCCTCTTTTTTCAAAAGAGATCCGAAACAGCCCAAAAACGCTTGACCGACGTACTGGCAATCCTCCCCATCTCGCTCTACGCGCTGGATTATCTCGCCATGCCCTTGGCATACGGAGAGATCAGCATCGATAAACTCCCCTTTCACTTTTGCACCATGCTCTCACTCCTCATCCTGCCCATCCATTTCGGCAGCGGGCGCGCGGTGGCGTTCTGGCGAGAACCGATCACGGTGCTTGCGCTCGTGACCTCCATGATGTACCTTTGCTACCCCGGAAGCGCGATCGGGGACGTAACCCCCTTTTGCTATCACGTCATCCAAACCTTTTTGTATCACGGATGCGTGTTCGCATACGGTGTTCTCTCCCTGTCAACCGGCAAAGTCTTACCTTCCTGGAAGCATTTGTGGCGTTGCGCGCTCCTGATCCTGCTCTTTATCGCATGGGCATCCTTTGGAAACGCAGCCTACTCCTCGGAAGCGCATCACTTTGACTGGTGCTTTATTACGGGCAGCACCTTCCCCTTCATCCCATCCCCTCTTATGCCCCTCGTGGTGCTGGGCGCGGTGTTTGGTCTCTGTGCCGCCATCTATGCCATCTATTTCGGTTGCCGCGCGTTCTCAAAGCGCAAAAAGACAAGCCTCTGATACCGTCCGTACGGGTGCCCAAAGTGCCATGCGCACAATGGGCACCCGCAATCTTTTATTTTCGCTCCAATCTATTTCAATTTCGCCACTTTTTACCTTCGCATCTTGCAATCCGACACAAAAATCGGTATAATAAAATTGTATTTTATCAAGAAAAGGAGTATATCCATGAACCTCAATACCCCTACTTTTGAACAGTCCATCGCCTTTGGAACGGGCGGCTGGCGCGGGATCATCGGTGACGATTTTATCAAAGCCAACATTTTGCGCGTTGCACGCGGTATCTGCCGCTTGGCACAACGGGAAAACAAGACGGATAAGCCCATCGTCATCGGCTACGACCGCCGCTTCCTCTCGGAGAGCGCATCCCGCTGGATCGCGGAGGCAATGTCTGCCATGGATTTTCACGTCGTTCTCATTGAGCGAAGCACGCCCACGCCTCTGATCATGTTCCTCGTTCAGGATCAAAAGCTCCACTACGGCATTGAGGTCACGGCAAGCCATAACCCCTCCTCTTATAACGGCATCAAGCTCATCGTGGAGGAAGGCAGAGATGCCCCCGTGGAAACCACCGAGCTTTTGGAAGCGCTCATCCGCGAGGAGTTCCATACGCCGGTTCCCACGCTTCCCATTGCAAAAGGCGAGGAAGCGGGACTCGTTACCTATCTCAAAGCCCCCTTTAACAGCTTTATCGATCATATCCTTTCCAAACTCAATCAGGATCTGATCAAAAAGCGCTCCCTGCGCATCCTCTTTGACCCGATGCACGGCTCAGGCACCTATCCCCTCATGGTCATTCTGCAATCCATGCGATGCACGGTAGATCTGATCAACGATAACAAGGACGCATACTTCGGCGGCGGTATCCCCGCCCCCACCGAAAGCCGATTGACCGACCTGCGCTACCGCGTGGTAGAGGGAAAATACGACCTCGGTATCGCCTTTGACGGCGACGGCGACCGCCTTGGCGTGGTAGATGCGTCGGGAAGATACATCAACGCAAACGAGATCCTTTGCCTGCTGTATTACTATCTCCGCGCGGTCAAGGGCTGGAAGGGCTCCGTGGTGCGTAACCTCGCAACCACGCATATGCTGGATAAGATCGCGGCCTCCTTTGGCGAGGAGTGCCACGAGGTGCCGATCGGATTCAAGTACATCTCCGCGGGCATCGACCGCCACGATGCGATCCTCGGCGGCGAATCCTCGGGCGGACTCACCGTTCGCGGACACATCCACGGCAAGGATTCCATCTATGCCGCATCTCTCTTTATCGAAATGGTCTGCGCAATGGGCTCTCCTACCAAGGTCCTTGACACACTGGAAGAACAGTTTGGCAAGCACAAGCTGGTAGAAGCAAACCTTGCGTTCCCCGCTGAGAGAAAGGCAGAGATCCATAAGACACTGATGATCGACCGGATCCTCCCCACGTTTGAGGGAGAGACCGTAACGCGAGTCAATTACGAGGACGGCTGCAAGGTCTATTTTGAGGACGGTGGATTCGTCATCTGCCGCTTCTCGGGAACCGAGCCGCTCCTGCGCATCTTTGCAGAGGCGGAAAGTGCCGAGAGAGCCGAAAAGACCATCGAGCCCTTCCGCAAGCTTTTGAACATCTGATCCCTTTGGGTGGGTCAAATGCAAAAACGCATTTGACCCACCCAAACCTTGTCTTAAAAAAGAAAACCCATAAAAAGGCGAAAGAAAAAGATAAAAAATTCAAAAAAGGTATTGACAAGCCCCCCCCGATGTGATATAATTACGAGGTCGAAAGGCAAGGCGGTTTTCAAAGAATCGATCTGCGAGAATTTTTTTAAAAAAATTTTCAAAAAAGGCTTGACAAACCCCAATAAGTGTGATATAATAAGCAAGTCGCTGATAAGCGTCTGGGAGCATAGCTCAGCTGGGAGAGCATCTGCCTTACAAGCAGAGGGTCATAGGTTCGAGCCCTATTGTTCCCACCAAAGTGGCCCGGTAGCTCAGTTGGTTAGAGCGCCAGCCTGTCACGCTGGAGGTCGTGGGTTCGAGCCCCATCCGGGTCGCCACTTTCGAATACAGCCCTTGCTGTATGCCTCTGTAGCTCAGTTGGTAGAGCAGGGGACTGAAAATCCCCGTGTCGTTGGTTCGATTCCGACCGGAGGCACCATATGCGGATTTAGCTCATTTGGTAGAGCGCCACCTTGCCAAGGTGGAGGTGGCGGGTTCGAGCCCCGTAATCCGCTCCATACACGGGCACGAATTATCGTGCCCGTTTTCTTCAAACAAAGGCAACCGCAAGGATGCTTTTGAATATATACGGAACGAGGAAGCTTCCCTTCCCCCTTCCGAGCTGAACGGCGCCATAGCCAAGCGGTAAGGCAAAGGTCTGCAACACCTCTATCCCCGGTCCGATTCCGGGTGGCGCCTCCAAAAAAAGACAGGACACCAATCGGTGTCCTGTCTTTTTTGCCGTCACTCACCAATTCGGGCTGGCACCGTGCGACTTGTCGCACGGGATCCAGTTCGCAAATTCGACGAAAGGACGTTCCGCGCTTGCGTGGGAACTCCTCGGCGAATTTAGTTCCCAAGGGGAACTCTCTGGGTGGC
>JBGVEW010000027.1:0-3418 GCA_045120465.1 Eubacteriales bacterium | reverse complement strand
GCAGGCGGTTTTCAATAACTTTTACGGCGAAGATCCGACAGTGGTTGACGGATCAATAATGGCGCGGCCGCTGATGGGTGATACAATTTACGCTCCGCGTTTTGCGATCAGCGTTCAAAATGCCGGATATACCGATCTGCTTGATGTTGACATCGCAAAAACCGGCGGAGCCTGGTCCGATGCCCTATACGTCAAAATTGATGAAAATCCGGTTTTAAGCCTGGCCGATATTGTGATCGAGTAGGGGGCATAAATGAGCATACCAGGATTTTTTGATGCGTCGGATTTTGATATTTTGCGGGTGCTGCAAAGCCAGTACGCGGGCAGTCCGCGACTTAAGTCATTGACGGTTACCTGCTGGAGCCTTCTCAATCCGGAGAGTTCAATCGGGTTGATGTATGAGCACATGATCGATCCGTGGACCGCTGACGGCGCCGGCCTGGACGTGTGGGGGCGCATTGTAGCGACTGCGCGGCGAATTTACGCCGCTGGTGAGAGTGTGATCCTGGATGATTACACATATCGCAAATATATTTTTGTCAAAGCACTTTTCAATCTGACTAATTCCAGTCTGCACAGCATTAATTTTTTCTGTGGACAGCTCATTTCCAGCGGTGTGCGCGTTTTGCACACTGATACAATGGTTTTGACCGTTCTAGTAACAGAGATCGTTGATCCGCAGGCGCTGCAGGCGTTCCTCAATCTGCGTTGGAGCCCTACAGGCGTCGGGGTTAAGATTTACTATGCGCTGGGCCCTATTTTCGGGTTTAACGGCTCCGGCCTGCATCCGTTCAACCAGGCGCCTTTTGTCAACGGCGGCCCGCAGGATCTCGATGTTTAATTTTTTATAGGAGGCTTATATGGCTACAACCGAACCGCAAAAATGGTCGACAACTCTAGGGAGCACCGCCGACGTGAACGCATTGCCGGAAACTACGCCGTCCGGTTCCGGCAGAGCATCTACTAGCGGACTGTTCCCGCCGGTTACCCAGCTACCACTTGATCAAGGCGGTATCGCACCGGAGCGCGGAGATTTTAATGCACTTTTCAAATATCTTGGCGAGTACATCTATTATGCTATGCAGGGCGGCGTTTATACGTATGTAACAACGTATAATTATACGGCGGGCAATTTCGTTCTGCATGAAGGTTCGCTCTATTTGTGCATTGCCGCGAACGGTCCGGGGTCCGCAATAAAATACCCGACTAATACAGCGTACTGGCGCAGACTCGCACTTATGAGCGATATCCCGGCTGTGCCTACTGTCGGCAACGGTACAATTACGGTGCAGGCCTCTGGAACGTCTATAGGCTCATTCACAGTTAACCAGGGCGGAAATTCTACGATCAATATTCCTGGGGCTACAGTTAACGCGTTCGGCGTGGTTAAGGCTGATGAGCTCGGTGCTTACAACGGGACGCAGGGATGGGTTCGCTTTCGCAGCGGTGTACAAATCGTTTGGGGTACCGGTTCCGATAGTGTTCCGATCACATTTCTGCGTGCGTTCAACACTGCGCCGGTTGTTGCGGCTATATGCACAGATTCCGCGGGAACCGGGACGCCGTTTGGTTCATTCCCTTGCATTTCGGCGGCCTCTAACACAGGTGTGACGTTTCGCGTGTGGGATGCGAGTGAGGGCCACTGGCTTCCAACGGGAACGTTTGGTTTTATAGCCGTGGGAACATGGAGCTAGGAGTTAGGAGGAGTTAAAAAATGAGCGATGATAAGTATTATCCCGGTTATATATTTCGCGACGGTGATGACTATCCCGAGATCGCGGCATGGTGCAATGCTAACGAGTGCCGCATTGTAGAGCTTAAGCCGGACAGTGAAGGGCGCAGATTTGAGATCGTGAAAATCCCGCAAAAAAAACTTAGTGAAGCTAAGGCGGATAAAATTGCGGAGATCAACGCCGCAAAAAATCACCAGCTAAATACCGGCGGCCTGGAGTATGAAGAGGATCTTTTTGCGTATGATGATAAGGCCCTTTTGCGAATTTCGGGCACAATTCTGGACTGGCAGGATCAGGTCTCCCGCGGTACTGTTAAGCCTGAGGATATCATACAGCCGTGGATCTCAAAAGCAAATACAGTGCACCCGCTCAGCTATGACCAGCTGATCGAACTTGCAAGACTTTTGCGCCAGGAGGTGCAAAGGATCGTATTTTATGGCACTTATCTTGAAAAGTTAGCCCAGGCTGCTACTACACTTGAGGAACTTGACGCGATCGTGTGGGACTACGGCGCGGCGAGTGCATCCGGGATTATTGATAGGCTAATCGCCGGGGGTAATTAAGATGCTCGAAACTGTGGATAGCATATTACCGAAGTGTTATAACGCGATCGCTTTTGCCGGCGGGGCGGTCGGCGGTGCGGTTGCCTTTGCGGTTGGGGGCATTGACGTGGCGGTTCAGTGGCTTTTTGCCTTTGTGGCTGTGGATTATCTGCTCGGCGTGGCCGCAGCTTGTAAAACACACGTATGGTCCAGTTCGACAGGGTTCAAAGGCATCATCAAAAAGGCGGTTATCTTTTCAGTCGTATGCGTCGGCAACGGTTTAGATCAGGTGCTTGGCACCGGCGGAACTTTACGTAACGCGGCGATCGCCGCATACTGCGTAAACGAGGCCGGGTCAATTCTTGAGAACCTGGGGCGGCTCGGCTATACCGGACTGATTCCGGCTAAAATAAAAAGCGCGATTAAGGCAATTAATGAGAACAGTGAGGAGGGCAAAAAGTGAAAATCTGCATAGATCCAGGTCACGGGGGATATGATCCCGGCGCAGTTAACCACAATGTGGGGGTAACTGAGAAGGCCCTCTCATTGAAAATCGCGGCACTGTTAGGCGGTGAGCTGGCCTCCCGCGGCTACGATGTTTTTTTCACCCGTGAGCTGGATCAGTTCATCCCGCTGGGGTTCCGAACAAAAATCGCGAACAGCCAAAAAGCCGATCTGTTTATCTCAATTCACCTTAATGCGGCAGCAGATCCGGCGGCGCAGGGTATTGAGACCTGGTATTATGAAGGATCCCGGGAGTCCGAACGCCTTGCGGCCATTGTGCAGAGAGAGCTGAAAGATCAGTTTTTGGCAAAAAACCGCGGGATCAAATCTACACGCGGCTTTTATGTACTCAAACATACTGCGATGCCCGCGATCCTGGTAGAAACCGGTTTTATCACAAACGATCACGACATCGCATATCTTGTCAATAAGGTGCACCAAAAAGAAATTGCGACGGCGATCTCAAATGCGGTTGATGAATTTGTCGGCACGGCGTAGCTGTGCTACTATAGGGTTGTTGTTGTTACATCTATAAACTCTCATAGGCCGTTTTAAGCGGCCTATTTTCCGCTTTAAAAATCCGGCGTAAATCACACTTTTTTAAAATTCTTGTAAAAAATATCTTGCAATTTAGCATTT
>JBGVEW010000026.1:0-3158 GCA_045120465.1 Eubacteriales bacterium | reverse complement strand
GAGTTGGCAAGGGAGGAAGCTCCGTTCTTGCTTTTCTTGGCAAGTCCTTCGGTTTTATCTACCACCTTGATACTGCGTAGCGACTCTCTCGTTTTCGCAGTTCTCATAGCATCACCTACCGAGCTTCATCACGTTTTCGTGATTTGTCCTTTGTCTTGGTCTTGGGCGCGTTGAGCTGATATTTTTCAATCTCCTTCAAGTCAAACTGATACTGAGGATATTCGTAATATCCCGACCGCATTTTTCTTCCCGTAGGCTTGCCGAGCTTATTGTCGGTAATAAACTTTTCTGCCCAAGGGTTATCGTTGGTGTCAACGAAGGAGCAGTTCGGCTCGTGCGGTTCTCTGAGATTGATGGTAAGCGTTGAATAAGGCATCAGCATACCGTCCTCGTCCTTGAAATACATCTGCAAGGCAAGATTGTGATTGTTAGCATAGCGTTCCGCTTCAAAGCACACCTCGTAGGTCTGCCCGTAGGGTGTTGTAAGGTTTAGATATTCCATACGTTACCTCCTATTCTCCGAACTTGGTGGTCATCAGCTTATAGAGCTGTGTATCCTTCGGCAGACGGTTTTGGAAAGGCACGAGCGCACCGCCTATCTTGGCAAGACCGTGACCTGCTTCCACGTTGGTGATATACGACATCTGAAGCTCCGACATTGAAAGCAGCTCAGCAAGGTCGGCTCTGTCGGTTGCCGCTTGGTTAAGCATAATTACAAGCTCGGAGTTTGCAAGCATTGTTCTCGCCGTGTGGCTTTGCAAGAGGTCGTCCACGTTCTGCGTGATACCCGTTATAAACGCTCCGTACTTTCTCACTCTTTTCCAAAGGGTAAAGAGGAAGTTTGCGGAGTATTCGTATTGGAAAAGCAGATAGATCTCGTCGATAAAGATATAGGTCTTTTTGCCCTTGATACGGTTCTCGGTGATGCGGTTAAGGATACTGTCAAGAACGACGAGCATACCCACGGGCATCAGCGTTCTTCCAAGCTCGTGAATATCGTAGCAGATAAGACGATTGTGGGTGTCCACGTTGGTCTGCTTGGCGAAGGTGTTAAGGCTTCCTTCCGTGAATAGCTCAATGGCAAGAGCAATGTCAGCCGCTTCGGGTTCACTCTGCTTCAAGAGCACATCGCGGAAGTCCTTTAGAGTGGGCGGCTCACCCGTGTAATTGTTCTGCACAAAGTCACGGAGTACGATGGAAGTGCAACGGTCGATAAGAGATTTTTCCGAAGCACTCAGAGCACCGTTCATAGCCTGCTCACAGAGGGATAGCACAAACTCGGATTTCAGCGTGACGGGGTTTGCACCGTCGGCATAGTCCTTGTTGATCTGCAAGGCATTGATATGGTTTTTACTTGTTGAGGATAGTGTGATATTCTCACCGCCGAGGGCTTCGGTCAGTTTCCAATACTCACGCTCGGGATCTATGACGATAATATCCGCATCCTTGTCGGAAAGATAGAGATTGACGATCTCTTGCTTTGCCATAATGGACTTACCCGAACCCGAAACGCCGGTAATAAAGGAGTTGCCGTTAAGCAGCTCCAAGCGGTTGACCATAATCATATTCTTGCTGATGGCGTTATTGCCGAGGTACAGACCTTTTTCGTGGCAGACCTCCTGTGCTCTAAACGGCATAAATACCGCAAGACTTTCGGTTGTGAGCGTTCTGCGGATCGTCAGCTTTGTGCCGCCGTAGGGCAAGCAGGTTTTGAGTCCTTCAAGCTGCTGCCAACGAAGAATTGCGAGGGAGCAAAGGTGCTTTCTCGCACATTGCTGAATACTCTCGGTATCCGCGTCAAGCTGCGCCTTGCTGTCTGCCGTATGAACGATTGTGATGAGCGTGGGAATCATCCTCATGTCGCGCTCTACAAGGTCGTTAAGAAAATCGCGGCTCTCGTCGCGCTGCCGTTCCATTTCGTAGGGTACGGTTGCCGAGTAGTTGTTGTTTTGGTTCTGCTTACGTTGCCAATTCGAGATATTGGTTTCCACCGCCAAGAGCTTGTTTTCGCCTTGCCTTACCGCCTTTTCCTGCGGGATAGGCTCGGCATCAATGGAGAGCATCATATTTCGGTCGATGGCGGTCAGCTCGGATATTAAGCTATCCTTGATAAAGTTGGCGTAATCTTTGAGATAGATCACTCTGCCGTATCTGCCGTCCATCTTGAAATGGTCGCTCTTGAACTCCATAGATTCGGGGGCAAGTGCGAGCTTGAATTTATGCTTTCTGCGCTTGTAGAGCAAGCGGTCATACATAAAATCGTCCTCACGTCCACGGTGGAAAAAGTCAAAGAAAATGCGTATCTTTTCCTTTTCGTCCACCTCCGTCAGCTTTGAGCCGAGCTTGGCAAAAGCGGCGGCGTATTCGGCAAACTTGCCGTTGAAATAGGTTCTTGCTTCTGCGATAGACGGCTTTTCCACCGTTACGGTCAAATACTTGTCTTGCACCACGCCCGAAGTCAGAATGACGTTGCGCTCCAAAATAGAGTTGTATTCGTTGCGATAGCGGTCAAGCTCGTCGCCCATCAGCGGGAGCATATTTTTGGCTTCAAATTCGCTTCTCGGTATATGGCGGTTGCGTATGGTGATTTTCGTGCTCGCTTTCTCATCGAACAGATTGAGAATATCCGAGTAGGCGAAAAACATAGCCTCCTTTTCGTCTTTAGAAGCGACCTCGTAGTTTATATCCGTAAAGCGGAAGGTCTTTGCCCAAAGGTTTTTGCCGACGAGCATAATACCGTCCTCAAAAATTCTTTGAATGGGTATGGTGTCCTCGACGGTAGTGGGTATTCTGTCTTGCTCTACGGGTTGTTTCTTCTTACTTGTAATCATTGTTCCTCCTTTACTTCTTCGTCCTCTCCGATTTCACCCTTAAAGAGTAGGTATCGGGGCATCATAATCTCCGAGCGTATCCACGCCTTGATAACCTTTTCGGCAGGCATACCGTTGTACTTCACAAAGCCGAAGATGATAAACGGTACTGCGCCTATCATACAGAGCCACGAAAGCACCTCTGTACCGAAAAACGGTCGGCACCCGAAGTAGATGCCGACCGCAGCCGCACAAGCGAGGATAGCGAAGATAAACTGCCGAACCGAAAGACCGAAGAACATCGTTTCGTTAAAGTCTTTGATTTCTTTGTTTATCTTAATTTCCATA
>JBGVEW010000025.1:0-2969 GCA_045120465.1 Eubacteriales bacterium | reverse complement strand
GGCGGTGAAGCTGCAAACATAGAGTAAATGATGCAGGCGAGCACGATAATCGCACCCTCGAGGCAGACAGCCGCAAAGGATTTGAGAAAGGCTTTGCCTATATGACTTGTTTCTTCGCCCGCAAAGGTGGACATAGGAACGGGAGCGATAGCCACATAGATATAGAGCTTGAAAAATCTGCCGTACACCGTCAGTATCATAATGAACGACAGTATCCAAACAAGCAAGCTGCCGATTAGAGTGACCGCCCATAGAGGTATGGACTCCCAAAATCCGCAGCTTTCTATCGTGTCTATCATACTCTGCGGTAGATACGCAGAGCCTTGTCCTGTAATGCCGGAAGCAATCATAATTTTACTTATGATGCCTTGCACGATGGTGAACATCGCAAGCATCAGATCAAGCCCCCAAGTGACCGCCGCCTTTGCAAGCACGAAGCGTATGAACACCTTCAATGCCTGCTCGGGGCGTTTGAGTTCTTGAAAGCTGTTGAACTGACGCATTATCCCCATAAGGAAGAACAATACGAGAAGCGCGTAGCCGATGGCTTTGAGCGCACCGTTGATATTCACCATCACGTTCCATATACCGCCACCTTTGAAGGTTTCGGGCGACTCGGATATGAGCCGCCATATTTCAGCGAGCTTGCCGTTCCAAGTGTCAAGGGCGTTTTCAAGGTTTTCTACAACCCAATTGTTCGACATTTGCTCACCTCACTTTCGCTGACCGTCAGCCCGTGATAAGCGTTAAAATCTCTTTGGCAAAGGTGATAACAACGCCACCCGCAAGGGTTAGGAAGCCGTTAGCTCTCTGCGAGGGATCGTGGCTCTTGAAGGACAGACCGATCTGAACCACGGCAAAGCCGAGCATAATCATACCGACCGCACGGACAAGTCCGAACATAAAATCGGAGAGGTTGTTGACTACCTCCACGGGATCATCCTCGGCAGCAAACGCGGTCACGGCGCATACCGATACCATAAAGATGCAGAGGACAATGCACATCCACACCCTCATAAAGCGTTTTGCCTTGGCAGGCATAGGGGTTTTCTTGGTTTCAAGTTTGTTTCTTTTCATTCTGTTTTCTCCTTTTCTTCTAACATAGATTTCAAAAATTCACATAGCATTTCCGTTTCTTCCTCGTCGTAGGCTTCGATCTCGTTCTTGAAATACTCGTCAACCGTGGGAATATCCGAGAGTGCCATATCTCCAAGCGTTTCGGGATCAATGATTTCAATGGTCACGCCACCCGTGAGCACACCGAGGTTATGAGCATAAGGAGCAGCACCGCCGTCCGTGCCGAGCTTGATATTCGGGTGGGATAGAATATCGTACTTTAGGTCGAGCACCGGGCGTTCTCCACGGATAAAAACGATAGCGTATTTGTTGTCGAGCATACGCACCTCGTCGGGAGTCAGAAGCTCACGCCCCGCCACTTGGGAATTGGTTGAGAAATTACCGCGCAGACCGTCGCTCCGTCCGTAAGAATTGGTATCAATCGTTTCTTTTCCGAGAAGCTCCGACACATACTTGTGGGTGCTTTGCTCGTTACCGCCGAGGTACACGAACTCGTCGCAGTTTCCAACGATACTTTCCCATTGCTTTTCAAAGAGTGCCTTTAGCTGAGCGAGGTTCTGCAAGATGATGGATACGCTCACGCCACGTGAGCGCATAACCGAGAGTATCTTGTCAAAATCATCGGGCAGGCTTACGTTGGCGAACTCGTCCATAAGGAAGTGAACGTGAACGGGCAACGCTCCGCGATACTTGAAATCGGCTACGAAAAACAACTGTTGGAAAAGCTGAGTATAAAGGATTGATACAAGGAAATTGAATGAGGTGTCATTGTCGGGAATAAGAGCGAACAAGGCGACCTTACGTTCTCCCAAGGATTGCAGGTCAAGCTCGTCGGTAGAGGTGAGTGCCGCAAGGCTATCAAGGTTGAACTTTTCAAGCCTTGCCGCAAGCGTAATCTGAATGGATTTCAAGGTCTTTGCCGAACCCGACCGATAGGACTTGTAATACTTCAGCGCGATATGATTGGGGTTCTCGTATTCAAGGAGTGCGAACAGGTCGTCAAGCACGCTCCCCTCGGCTTCGTTGTCCTCGTCTATATCTCCGTTTCTCAGCAGCTCCATAACCATAGCGAAATTCTGTTCTTCGGGGGGAGCTTCATAGTGAAGATAGAAAACGAGAGCCAACAAAAGCATTGATGCCGCCGTATCCCAAAAGGGATCGTTGGATTGGCTGCCCTTTGGAGTTGTGCTCTTGAATAGGTTTGTAACGAGCCTCTGAATATCGTTGTCGCTTTGGATATACATAAACGGGTTATAGCAATCCGACCTTTCCATATTGATAAGATCGAGCACACGCACCTCGTAGCCTTTGGCTTTGAGCAGACCGCCCGTATCTCGCAACAGCTCTCCTTTCGGATCGAGGCAGACAAAGGAGGTATTACATTGCATCAAATTTGGCTTCGCGTAGAACCTCGTCTTGCCTGCGCCGCTACCGCCCACGACTATCGTGTTGAAATTTCGTCGGTGCAGCTTGGCGTTATACCCGATAGACAAGTGCTGCGAGAGTATCTTGTTGGAGTCCTTCGGCTTCTGCTGATACCGCTTGTTTATCTCCTTGACCTCGCCCCATTTAGCAGAGCCGTGTTCCTCACGGCGGCGAAAGTTTGGCTTGGTGTAGTGATAAATCAGTATCGCAAGACCGTATATGAGTGATAACACAAACAAGGTCAAAAGCGTATTGTCGCTCCATACGAGATAGAACGGGTGTGAGAGTGCTTCGGAAAGCTTGGGAATGACGGTGGAAAGACCTCCGCCGAGGGTGGGAGCTATGAGAAAGGAAATCCATATAATAACGAGCCAACCGAACACGGCGACTCCGAACCATAAGAATTTCTTATCTTTCATCGCGTTCCTTCCTTCGTTTTTCTTTCTTGGTGGGAGCGTCGATGACCT
>JBGVEW010000024.1:0-3078 GCA_045120465.1 Eubacteriales bacterium | reverse complement strand
CGCGTCCTCGACTACCACAAGCTCGTCGAAGGCGAGGTTGGAAAGCTCGTTATCGTTCAGCTCCTTCAGAGAGCCGTACTCACGAACCTCGATAAGATCATCGCCAAGATATTTTTCAATCTTGTGTTCCGTAAGATTGACGGTGACTTGCACGAAAAATTCCTCGTTCTCGGTGGTCGTATGGGCAAGAGGAATTTTAGAAACATCGTCGATTTGCACGTCGTTGTCACCGTATTCACGGGCATAGAAATCCTTGATAAGTTCCTTTGCGCGTTCAAGCTCGTCAACAACCTCGGTGGCTGCTTCTTCTCTCGCAGGGGTTACGTTGCCGTCCTCAAAGATGGCTACCGAGAGGTCAGCATTGATGAGCTTTTCAAGGTACTTATCAACTACGTGATAAGGGATACCGCACATCGGGATACGGTCGTTATCACCGCTGATAGGGCGGCTCGTCAGAGTAAGGTCAAGCACGTTTGCGACCTTTACGGCATCGTCACCGAAGAACTCGTAAAAGTCACCCACGCGCACCATTGCGATATGCTGCGGATACGCTTTCTTGGCTTCCTCGTAGCGGCTCAAAATGGGGTTCTTTGAAAAGTCGCGCTTGGGTTCTTCGACGGGTTTCTGCTCAACCTTTTCTTCCTCTTTTTTGATTAAGTGGTCGTTGAGCTTGTTTTCACGGATGCGGCTCATAAAGGTTTCGTAGTCCATTTCAAGAGGAAACAGCGTTCCATTAAAAAGCTCTACGCGCTCGGAGTCGATAGAGATAATCTCGCACTCGTCCTTGCCGATATAGACCGTCGTGCCGAGGTGAAATTCATACTCGGAGGGCGGTATATTGTCCTCTGAGGGAGGTTTCCTTTCCTCAATGGGTTCTTGTTTTACATCGGTTTCAATCAGCTTTGTAGGCGTTCTTTTACGGTAAGGAGAACCGGGAAACATATTGAATTTGCCCGCTTGATAAGCCCTAACATTTTCAAAACGCTTTACGTGCAAATCATAATCTCGGCTTTCGGGGGTTCGTGTTTCGTGAACGACCTGCATCATCTCTATGATTTCGTCAAGGCGCTCCTTGCTTTCAATTTGCTTCTCAATATCATCAACCTCTTTCCAATGCTCATAAAAGCCTTGATCTCGGAAAGGCAGCGGCGTTCCTTCGGGAACGTGATAATAAAAGGAGCGAATATTGGCGGCAATTTCGCGGCGTTCAAATTTGTCAAATCCCGCTTTTTCTTCTTCGGTTAGATATTTGCCGGAACGAATGAGGTCGTCAATGCGCTTTGCGACTTGCGACCATTTGAGAAGCACACCCGTTTCTCGATTTTGCAATCCACCGTATAGGACAATGCCTTTTCCATCGTGTTGGTTGTCGGTGCGAAGTCCACCTGTTCCACCCACGCCATATTGATCAGATAAGAATTTGGCTCTCGCACTCGTGTCCTTGTTTTTGAGGAAGAAGGAATAGGTACGGAGTTTGCTATCACCATACTTGCTGTGCTTTATAAAGAAAGCATCAATCTTGTCTTGTGTAACAAACTGCTTCGGGGGAAGGATATAAGGATCGGCAGGTGGAAATTCCACGGGTTCTCTCAAAAAGGTTTCCGTCAGCGCGGCAATCTCAACTCCGTTGTGAAATCTTCTGAACCTCGGCGGATAGTCCTTGACAAGATTTTCGTTTGCCTTCATTTCCTCTACAAAAGCGGCAAGCCTTTGTGGATCGTGAAGAATTGCTCGGTAGAAATTATTGATACCGGGCCATAAGAAGGTATCCTTCGTCTTGTATTCTGCGGGGATATTTTCAAAGTCCTCACGGTAGAGGAAGGCAATTTTGTCTGCAACGGTTTCTTCCCATATCTCGTCAGCCTTTTCAGCTTCGGTCTGAGGGATATACTGACCGATTTCAAGTAGCTCTCGGATACGCTTATCTACCATTTCCCAAGTGAGAAAGGCGGAACTTATATCCGACACGCGCTCTCCCGTAGAAATACGAACACCGTCATCGTTCCACTTGACCGCATATTTTTTGTCGCCTACGATAATCCCCACGTGGTCTGTTTCATATTCCTTTCGGAGAAAGGCAATATTTTCGGCTTGATTGTTGGCTCTGCGGTAGAAACCGTAAATGCGTTGTGAGCTTTTCCTTGTGCAACCTCCAAGGCGGAGAAATTCGTCGATGACCTCTTGCGAGATACCGAACTGCCTTTTAGGGGGAGGTGCGGGTGTGTCCTCAACCGCGCCGTAGTCCACGTCGAGCAAAGAAATTTGCTGACCGACCGTTGGTTCATCGAGGTAGTTGCGGTCTTTTATCAAGGCTTCAATCAGCTTCGCCGTAAGCTCCCAATCGAATTTTGCTTCGTGGGTTCTTGACGGATAATTGCCTTGATACACCACAAGTCCATCGGGTTCAGCGTGATACCCGATATGCTCTTGCGTACCGGGGCGGTAGAACTCACCGTAAAGTCCGATATTGTAGGCGTTCTTGATAAACTCCGTTTTCTTGGCTTGGTCTTTCTCGGAAAGCAAAAAAGACACGATGTTTTGCTTGCTCTCGTGCAAGTAATCACCGTGTCTTAATGCGAGTATCATTGTGTCTGCATCGGGTGGAGGTAGCTCCACCTCGTCGCTTACGTGTAGATCAGAGTGTTCAGTACCGTTTCCTCGGCGCTCGCCTTGATGTTGTTCATCATCTGCGCCCAAGTCATCGGGTTCTCGGCTTTCATCTGCTCCGTCACCCCAAGGCTCGTCGCCTGTTGGCTCATAATCTCCGAAATCTGTGCTCTCGCCGTTTCGTCCATCTCGTTCAAATGCTCCGTCAACCTCGCTTCGGTCAGAAGCGTCGTGTACGTTCCTCGGCGGTGTTTCTTCAAGAACTCCAACCTCATCTGTCCGTACTTGCCGATGGGGAGGTTCTTCTGCTCGGGGAGAGTCAAGGTCGGATACTGCATCCCGTCCTTCGCGGTCGTGTAGTTCAACATTATCGTGTCCTCCTTTTTCTGTTTCGTTTTTTCCGCCCTCATTATAACCGACATCGGCAGTTCTGTCAAAGGTGCGATTTTCTTTATCGAGAGATCTTACGGT
>JBGVEW010000023.1:0-9782 GCA_045120465.1 Eubacteriales bacterium | reverse complement strand
AATCATCCCCGCCATTGAAAGCTCTCACGCCGTTGCCTATGGTATGAAGCTGGCAAAGACGATGGGCAAGGGCTCTGTTCTTATCAATCTCTCCGGCAGAGGCGATAAGGATATGGACTATATCATTGAAAAATACGGCATTAGATAAATAAAACAGGCGTCGCTTCGGCGGCGCCTAAATTTTTTGGATAAAATTTTCTTATTACCCATTGACAAGGTAGGTAAATGGTGATATAATATCATCACCTACCAAATAGGTGGGTAAGAGGTAATACAATGGAAAAATTTTTTGAAAAGCTCGTAAGAGCGAATTTCCGTTTCGGTCGAATGTATGCTTGACAAAGTCAAGCGGTAAGTTTATCTGCATATGCCGATAAACTTGCAGTGCGTATTTTTACTCCACATTACATTTACATACGAAAGGAAATAACCATTATGTCTAACAATTATAAATTTGAAACCCTTCAGCTTCACGTAGGTCAGGAAGAGCCCGATCCCGCAACAGATGCGCGTGCCGTGCCGATCTACGCTACTACTTCTTATGTGTTCCACAACTCCGCACACGCGGCAGCCCGCTTTGGTCTTGCCGATGCGGGCAATATCTACGGCAGACTTACCAACTCCACGCAGGACGTATTTGAAAAGCGCATTGCAGCCCTTGAAGGCGGTGTAGCGGCGTTGGCTCTCGCTTCGGGTGCGGCAGCGATCACTTACACCTTGCAGGCTCTCGGTCAGAATGGCGGTCACGTCGTGGCGCAAAAGACCATTTACGGAGGAAGCTATAATCTTCTTTCTCATACTCTTCCGAATTTCGGTATTACGGCAACATTCGTAAATATCCACGATCTCGCCGAGGTTGAGGAGGCGATCAAGGATAATACAAGAGCGATCTACATTGAGACGCTTGGTAATCCCAACAGCGATATCCCCGATATTGACGCGCTGGCTGAGCTCGCTCACAAGCATGGTCTGCCTCTCGTTGTTGACAACACCTTCGGTACGCCTTACCTCATCCGTCCTATTGAGCACGGTGCGGATATCGTGGTGCATTCGGCAACCAAGTTCATCGGCGGACACGGCACAACACTTGGCGGTGTCATCGTTGACTCGGGCAAGTTTGATTGGTCTGCTTCGGGCAAGTATCCCGCAATTTCGGATCCCAATCCTTCCTACCACGGCGTGTCCTTCGTCAAGGCAGTAGGCCCCGCCGCATTCGTTACCTACATCCGCGCGATCTTGCTTCGTGACACGGGCGCGTCCATTTCGCCCTTTGCGGCGTTCCTTCTTTTGCAAGGAACGGAGACACTGTCGCTTCGTCTCGAACGTCACGCCGAGAATACCAAGAAGGTGGTAGAGTTTCTTGCAAACCATCCACAGGTCGAAAAGGTCAACCACCCGTCCTTGTCCGATCATCCCAACCACGCGCTTTACGAAAAATATTTCCCGAACGGTGGTGCATCTATTTTTACCTTTGAGATCAAGGGCGGTCAGCGTGAGGCGCACAAATTTATTGATAGCTTGAAGATCTTTTCGCTTCTTGCCAATGTAGCAGACGTTAAAAGCCTTGTGATCCACCCCGCGACCACTACACACAGTCAGCTCTCCGAAAAAGAGCTTTTGGATCAGGGTATCAAGCCAAACACCATCCGTCTTTCTATCGGTACAGAACATATTGACGATATCATTGCCGACCTTCAGCGCGGCTTTGACGCAGTCAAGTAATTTTGGAGGAATCGACTATGTCTAACGTATATACATCCGCAGATCAACTGATTGGAAAAACGCCCCTTTTGGAGCTCACTCATATTGAAAAAGCATATGGACTGAAAGCAAAAATTCTTGCCAAGCTGGAATACTTCAATCCGGCAGGCTCGGTCAAGGACAGAATTGCCAAAGCGATGATCGAGGATGCTGAAGCATCGGGAAAGCTTAAACCTAACTCTGTCATTATCGAGCCCACCTCGGGCAATACGGGCATCGGACTTGCGTCGGTCGCGGCGGCAAGAGGATATAAGATCATTATTGTTATGCCCGAAACGATGTCCGTCGAGCGTAGACAATTGATGAAAGCATACGGTGCGGAGCTTGTGCTGACCGAGGGCGCAAAAGGAATGAAGGGAGCGATTGCCAAAGCCGAGGAGCTGGCGGCACAGATCCCGAACAGCTTCATTCCCGGTCAGTTCCAAAACCCCGCCAATCCCAAGGCGCACAGAGAAACCACAGGTCCCGAAATTTACGAGGATACTGACGGCGAGGTCGATATCTTTATCGCAGGTGTCGGCACGGGCGGTACGGTCACGGGCGTTGGAGAGTATTTGAAATCCAATAAGCCCGACGTCAAGGTCGTTGCCGTTGAGCCTGCCACCTCTGCGGTTCTGTCAACAGGTGTTGCGGGCTCGCACAAGATTCAAGGCATCGGCGCAGGCTTTGTTCCCGACGTGCTGAATACAAAAATTTACGATGAGATTATCACCGTACAAAATGAGGATGCTTTTGCCACGGGCAAGCTGATCGGCAAGAGCGAGGGCGTGCTCGTCGGGATTTCCTCGGGTGCGGCTACATTTGCCGCAATCGAGCTTGCAAAGCGCCCCGAAAATGAGGGCAAGACCATCGTTGTCCTACTCCCCGATACGGGCGACAGATATCTATCCACACCGCTGTTTGCTGACTAAAAGTGAGCTCCGATGGTCGTTACGGCGGCTGCCGGAGCTTTTTAGGTCTTTTGAAAGGAGATGTTTATGAGAATTTATTTGGACAATGCCGCTACCACGAAAATGAGCGATACGGCAATAAAGGCAATGATCCCTTATATGAACGAAATATACGGCAATCCCTCAAGCCTACATTCCGTAGGACAGGAGGCAAACGAGGCGTTACAAAACGCAAGAGAGAGGATAGCAAAGCTCCTTGGATGCGAGCCGAAAGAGATTACCTTCACATCGGGCGGTAGTGAAGCGGATAATCAAGCCATTATCTCTGCCGCAACGCTTGGTGAGAAAAAAGGAAAAAAGCATATTGTTTCCACCGCTTTTGAGCATCACGCCGTTCTGCATACGCTTGAAAAGCTCGAAAAAGAGGGCTTTGAAATTACGTTACTTGACGTTCACGAAAACGGACTTGTCACGGCAAAGCAGGTAGCAGATGCCGTTCGTGAGGATACATGCCTCGTGACCGTGATGTATGCCAACAATGAGATCGGCACGGTCCTGCCCATCTCCGAGATCGGTGCTGTCTGCCGTGAAAAAGGTGTGTTTTTCCACACCGACGCGGTGCAAGCGGCAGGGCATTTGAAAATAAATGTAAAAGAGCAAAACATTGATATGCTCTCGCTTTCAGCCCATAAATTTCATGGACCTAAAGGCATTGGAGTTTTGTACGCAAGAAAAGGCATTCTACTGACCAATCTGATCGAGGGCGGCGCGCAGGAGAGAGGAAAGAGAGCGGGTACCGAGAATATTCCCGCTATTATGGGAATGGTGGCGGCGCTGGAGGAAGCCTGCGCTAAGATCGAAGAAAATACCGCCAAGCTCACAGCCCTGCGGGACAAGCTCATTGCAGGACTTACCGAGATCCCTCATTCCATCCTCAACGGGGACGCAAAGCAAAGACTTCCGGGTAACGTGAACTTCTGCTTCGAGGGCATTGAGGGCGAATCTCTGCTCTTGCTTCTTGACGACAAGGGTGTGTGCGCCTCGTCAGGCTCGGCGTGTACCTCGGGATCTCTTGATCCCAGCCACGTGCTCCTTGCCATCGGCAGAGTACACGACATTGCGCACGGCTCGCTCCGTCTGTCCTTGTCCGAGGAGAACACCGAGCAGGAGATCGACTATACGATAAAAGCAGTCAAGGAAGTTGTAGAATATCTGCGCGGCATCTCTCCCATCTGGCGAGATCTCTGCGAAGGCAAGAAAGAATTTATTTTGAAATGAGGTTATTGAAATGGCATTATACAGTGAAAAAGTAATGGATCATTTCCGCAATCCGAGAAATGTAGGCGTGATCGAAAATGCCGACGGGATTGGTGAAGTCGGCAACGCCAAGTGCGGAGATATTATGAAGATCTATTTAAAGATAGAGAACGATACTATCGTCGATGTAAAATTTGAGACCTTTGGTTGCGGCTCTGCGATCGCTTCCAGCTCAATGGCGACCGAACTGATCAAGGGCAAACCCGTATCCGAGGCACTTACGCTAACCAACAAAGCGGTCGCAGAAGCACTTGACGGTTTGCCCGCGAACAAGCTTCATTGCTCGGTGCTTGCAGAAGAAGCCATCAAGGCGGCACTGAAGGACTATTATGACAGAAACGGCATCGAATACGATCATAAAATTTTTCCCGATTGCGCGTCCTGCGGACATTGTTGTCATAGCGAATGAAAACACTAATTGCTATGAGTGGCGGTGTGGACAGCAGCGTTGCGGCGTATCTGATCAAAAGTCAAGGGTATGATTGCATCGGTTGCACGATGAAGCTCTACGATAACGAGGACATCGGTATTTCACACAACCGCACCTGTTGCTCTCTTGATGACGTGGAGGATGCGCGTAGCGTGGCATACAAGATCGGTATGCCGTACTATGTTTTCAATTTCAAAGATGGCTTTCGCGAAAAGGTGATCGAAAAATTTGTGCGGTGTTATGAGTCGGGAGATACGCCTAACCCGTGTATCGATTGCAACCGTTATATGAAGTTTGACAAACTCTATGAACGGGCGCGGCTTCTTGGTTGTGAGTATATCGCGACCGGACACTATGCGAGGATCGAAGAATATAATGGCCAGTATGTGCTAAGGAAAGCTCTCGATGAAACAAAAGACCAAAGTTATGTGTTGTATTCCTTAACTCAGGAGCAGCTTGCACACACGCTCTTTCCGCTTGGAAATATGAGGAAGACAGAGGTGCGTAAGCTTGCAGAGGCAAATGGCTTTTTCAATGCGGATAAGCCCGACAGCCAGGATATTTGTTTTGTTCCAAATGGCAAGTACGCAGAATTCTTGGAGAATTATACGGGTAAAGCCTATCCCGAAGGAACTTTTCTTTCTGTGGATGGTACGGTTTTAGGCAAGCATAAAGGAATCGTTCGTTATACGGTAGGGCAGCACAAGGGGCTTGGTATACCGTCGGAGAAGCCCTTGTATGTTAAAGAAATAGATGTGATAGAAAACGCAATAATTCTATGTGAGGAAAGAGATCTATATAGCAAAGAGGTTACGGTTAGTGACTTCCATTGGATATCAGAAGAATCGCCGCAAAATGAAATGCGTTGCAAAGCTAAAGTTCGTTACCGTCAAAAAGAGCAATCGGCAACGGTAATACCCATCGGCAATAACATTGTAAAGATTGTTTTTGACGAACCGCAGCGTGCCGTTACACCGGGACAAGCTGCGGTGCTGTATAACGGCGATATTGTTCTCGGAGGCGGAACGATTTCTAAATTCGGTACTTGAATTACCTACCGACTTGTGGTATAATTAAAACAATGATAAATTGGAGGAATGTTATGATCATATCAACAAGAGGAAGATACGCCCTGCGCGTGATGCTTGACCTTGCCGAGAACGGAAACGGCAACTATATTGCTATGAAGAAAATAGCCGAAAGGCAAGGAATCTCGCTCAAATATCTGGAGCGCATCCTGCCCGTGCTGACACAAAATAACATCGTCGAGGGCGTTCAAGGCAAGGGCGGCGGATACCGCTTGACGCGTAAGCCCGAGGAATACAGGGTTGGCGAGATTCTCCGCTTAACCGAGGGTGATCTTGCACCCGTATCCTGTCTTGAATGCGGAGCGGAGCTCTGCCCGAAGCGCAGTGAGTGCCGCACGCGCCCTATGTGGACGAAGCTCCACGATATGATCGGAGATTACCTTGACAGCGTGACGCTTGCGGAGCTTTTGCAAGGGAAAGCTTGATTTTTTCATACAGTGAATGCTTCGGTTACAAGCTGAGATGATTTCGCTCTTGATTATTCCTTGCCCCCAAGGAAAACATTTATGACAACAGTAGCTCTAATATCAACTTTGGACGAAAAAATCTAAAAAGAAAAAAGTCGGAAATTGCTAACAAATATATGAAAGAAACACACGAATTTTTATTTCCAAATTATTATTTGAAGTTTTCCTGTAAGATGGGTGCGTGCCGCTCGGCTTGTTGCCAGGGCTGGCCCATTTCTATCTCGATGAAGAATTACTTCTATTTGTTAGGACTTGATTGTAATGCAGATCTGCGACACCGTTTGGATTGCGGGGTTCGCGTCATCAATCATCCTACGGCGGAGGAATATGCGCGGTTTGAGCCCCGCTATGACGGAAACTGCCCATTGCGTATGCAGGATGGACGTTGTGCGCTCCATGCCGAGCTGGGAGAGGAGATCCTGCCCGATGTGTGCCGTCTGTATCCGCGCGGGATCCGAGCTGATGACGGGCTGTATGAATGTTCCTGTGCCAATAGCTGTGAAGCTGTTTTGGAATTGCTACTGGAGCAAGAGGAGCCCATAACGTTTATACGCCGTGAGTTGATGTTAGAGATGCCGCCTTTGATCGGGCGACAATCCTTTTTTGAAACCTTGGGTGTTGAACAAAAAATAAGGTTGTATCTGATCTCGGTTATTCAGGATCGAAGCATGACACTGCCGCAAAGAATGATGTGTCTTGGAGAGGTATTGGATAACATGGATCTTGCCTTTGCAAGGAAAGACAAGGTGATGCTGGAGCGGATTTTGAGCGAGCGGTGGACGGCTTTTCAGGCTTGCACCGATATCAAGGAAATCAACGAGGATCACCTGAAATTCGGACTTAAAATCGTGGAGCAGATGATCGCGATTTTGGATGAGCGCAGTCAAAGCATACGTGGATGCGGAGAAGCGGCACTTGCATATTTCGGAGAAGGTGACGGCGCGATCCACCGTTACCGTACCGCAAGGTCGCAACTTGAGACTCTAATACCGTCGTGGGAGGTATTTTACGAGCATATGCTGGTCAATCATATGTTTTTCTCATTGTTTCCGTTCCAGGACAGACCCGAAAGTATGCACAGTGAGTACATAGCACTCTGCGCGGTTTATGCGATCATGAGGTTTCTCGGTCTTGGCAGTATGGCTGAACGCCAAGAAAAAAGCGGCTTGATCGACGGAATGGCCGCGGCATTCCGCCTCATTGACCATACCGAATTTGACCGACTCGCCTCACATCTGTTACATCGGCTGAATTGTACATCTCGCGTACAAATGCGTGATTTGATTTCTCTATAAAATACGCTTTGATGCGAAGGAATGCTACGGAGCAATTCTTTCGATATACGGATTTGATGTCAACGCCGCCGTTATATACGGAAAGGTAGATATGACGACATTTTTTCTGTTTGCTACACTCAGCGGATTTCTTGTGGTCTTTGCAACCATGATCTATGCAATGCATAAGATCAAAAAAGAAAATCCCATTGATGCGCTGAAAAATGAAAACATTTAACAACAAGGGTGTCGCACTCACGCGACACCCATCCTTTTTGCCTTTATTATAACTTTAGTTTTTTTCTTAAATTTCGTCTTACTCTGTTGATATGTCGTTCGAAGTCTCCGTTTTGGATAAGCCTTGCGATGACATACTGTTCAAAAGTTGGAACGGTACACGAATAGAATCCAAGGCGTTCATCAAAGACTGATACAAGTTTTTTTGGAAGAACCATATATCCGATTCGCAAAGAGGGGGAGATTGTTTTGGAGAAGGTATTCAGATAGATTACGTTATCATCCTCTGAAAGTGAGAATAGAGTATCCTCCGGCTTTGTGGAAACCGAAAATTCGGACTCAAAGTCATCCTCAATGATGAATCTCTTATCAATACTTGCCCAACGGATATATTCGTGTCTCTTGCTTGCGGATGCAGTTACGCCTGTAGGATAGCTCCTGTAAGGGGTTGTATGAAGTACATTCGCATCAGTTTTCGATAATACAGCGCTATCAATGCCGTCATTAGATAAACGCAAAGCCTCGTAAGAAACCTCAGAAGCTTTGTATACTTGTTCAATCTTCTTGTAGGACGGATCTTCGATCCCATAGACTCTATTGTGTCCAAGCATTTCTATGATAAGCCCGTAAAGGTATTCCGCGCCGGAGCCGATGATGATCTGCTCCGTATCAACAGAAATGCCGCGATTTTTGGCAAGATAATGTTTAATAGCAAAGCGTAGTTGAGTACAGCCTTTGTTCTCTGACTTTTCAAGAATGTCTTCTCCCAAATCGCTGATTACCGCTCGCATTGTTTTGGCAAGTACAGAGAATGGAAATTCGGGATTAATGTGGTGCTGACGATTATTTTCGGTATTGCGGAAGTCATTTTCTGTGGATAATGAAAATCCGTCTGTCTTTCGGAATATGACGAAAAAACCGCTTCGTTCACGGGACTCGACATATCCTTCATCACAAAGGAGAGCATAAGCGTGTTCTATGGTGACCGTGCTTGTATCCGTTTCATCAGCAAGCAATCTTTTGGAGGGAAGTTTGGTGTTGTATGGATAGTAACCGTTAATAATATCTTCCTTTATTTGCTTGTATATCTGCAAATAAACAGGATGGGTGTTTTTGTTAACCTTGTATTTCATCTGGTGATATAATATTCTCCTTTTCTGACTATTTTTATATCGTCAGAATTATTATATAATATTTCCAACGAAATTGCAAGGAGAATATGGATATGCAAGCAAAAAATCATGCAAAAAGAACAACGGTATGGCTATGTACCACGGCAATGCTTATGGCGCTCAACGTAGCAATGAGCTCCTTTGGTGTCCCTGTTCCCGGCGGACATCTCTATATGAACGACATAGTGATCTGTCTCGCGGCGATCATGCTTGATCCGCTTGCGGCGTTTATGGTGGGCGGTGTAGGCGCGTTTCTCGGTGATCTGTTCTTCTATCCGCTTCCAATGTTCGTCTCTCTCGTAACACACGGCTTGCAGGCAGTGGTAATATCAGTTTTTTCACACTATGTTATGAAGAAACATCCCATCATCTCTTCGGGAATCGGCGTGACGATCGGCGCGGTTATTATGGTGGTTGGTTACTCTCTCGGCAGAGCTTTTATTTACAGCACGCCTGAATATGCGATCTTAAAAATGCCGTATCAGATC
The DNA here is from genome assembly GCA_045120465.1 of Eubacteriales bacterium. Lineage (GTDB taxonomy): Bacteria > Bacillota > Clostridia > Oscillospirales > CAG-272 > UMGS1865. Next base: position 658 of record JBGVEW010000023.1, on the reverse strand, counting down.
TTGCAGGCAGTCGTCGGTGCGGTCCTCGGTATGGTACTGTGCTGGAGATGCGGAATATATAAGCTTTACAATAAGATGATGTCGAAGCACTGATATAGTGATACAATATCCGGTCTGCAAAGGATAGCATATAAAATCAGCCCTCGTTCCGCTTGGAGCGAGGGCTAATCGTTATTTTATTACGAGCGTGGAGTTATCATAATCAATTTCCAAGGTTGTATCAGGCTCAATCTCACCCCCAATGATCTCACGTGCAAGAAGGGTTTCAATCTTGGATTGCATGAATCTCTTCAGCGGTCTTGCGCCGTAGGTGGGATCGTAGGCAGAATCAATGATATACTCCTTCGCCGCGTCGGTGATCTCAACCTTCAATTGCTTATCCTTGAGTCGCTTATTCAGATCGGCGATCAGGAGATCTACGATGCCGTGAATGTTTTCCTTCGTGAGCGGCTTGTAGAACACGATCTCGTCGAGGCGGTAGAGAAATTCGGGACGGAAGCTGCGCTTGAGCAGCTCGGATACCGTTTGCCTTGCTTCCTCGCTGATCTCTCCGTTCTGTGTGATGCCCTCCAGAATGGAGCTTGAGCCAAGATTGGATGTCAGTATGATGACCGTATTCTTAAAGTCAATCGTTCTGCCTTGGCTGTCGGTGATACGT
>JBGVEW010000022.1:0-80179 GCA_045120465.1 Eubacteriales bacterium | reverse complement strand
GGAGGCTGAAAACAGTAGCCACATCTGTGGCAGTGGGGCAACTCCCGCAAGTGGCGGATAATTCGACGAGCCTATAGGCTCAGCGTGTGAAATGCCCCAAGGGGCTTGTGCAAGCCACCAGCACGGCTGGTGGTCATGACTTTGAAAAATCATGATTCGGTGAACAGATACCTGCCGCCCGTGAGGGTGGCGGTTTTTCCGTTTGGTAAGGTCATATGCGCCGTTACGCCTTGCGGAATTTCAAACTCGTAATAAACCGTTTCGCCCTTATAATACCAATGCACACCGATGCTTCCGTTGCGGGAGCGGAACGTTGCTTTTGCAAATCCCAAGCGTCGGTTGGGGCGGGGGGTGAGGGTGATCTCGCGGTACGCAGGGGCGTTTTCAACCGTTTCAATTCCCAACGCCTTTCCAAAGATCCAATCAAACACCGCGCCGTAGGCGTAGTGGTTAAAGGAGTTCATCTTCGTGCTCCAAAAGCTTCCGTCCTCCTTGATGCCGTTCCAATGCTCCCACATCGTGGTAGCCCCATGATTGACCGAGTAGAGCCAAGAGGGGGTATGCTCGGCAAAGAGCAGATCGTAGGCAAGATCGGTGTATCCGTTTTCCGAGAGGGCGTGGAGCAGATAAGGCGTTCCCACAAAGCCCGTGGTCATGCGTCCGCCGTTTTCGCGGATGAGGGATGCCAAACGGTCGGCAAAGTGGCGGCGATCCTTGGGCTCGCAGAGGTTGAAATGCAGGATGAGCGCGTAGGCGGTCTGTGTTTCGGCAGGGGGATTTTTCCGCCCTCGATCGTTCAGGTCAGGGCGCAGACAAAGCTTGCCGTCCGGCAGGAAATAGGAGCGGAATGCCTCTATGATGCGTTGATAGAGCGTTTCGTAATCGCGCATATCATTGCCCAGCACGTTCCCGGCTTTGATCAGAAGAGCGGTCGAATAAGCGAAATACGCGCTTCCAATCAAATCGGTTGGCGTTGCGCCCTCATAGCTGTCCTCTCCGTTATCCATGCCAAGCCAATCGCCATAGTGATGGTGACCCAGCCACAGATATTCTTCCGGGCCGTCGTGATGCATATATTCCACCCAGCGACGCATCATGTTCAAATTCTTGCGCAAAAGGGACTTGTTCCCATAGGCGAGATAGAGCTCCCACGGAATCACGGTTGCGACATCTGCCCACGCCGCGGACACTCGTCCATCATCCTTTTCGCATCGTGGGATAAAATCGGGAATCGCGCCGTTTGCGCGTTGCTCCGCGCGTAGATCCCCCAACCATTTGTTCATAAAACGCTCCACGTCGTAGTTGATGGCGGCGGTGCGGCAGAACACCTGCGCATCCCCCGTCCAGCCCAAACGTTCGTCGCGCTGAGGGCAATCGGTGGGGATATCGAGATAGTTGGATTTTTGTCCCCAGACGATATTATGATAGAGTTGATTGATCTTTTCGTTTCCGCATACGAAATCGCAGGTGCGCTCCATTTCGGTGTGGACTACGACCGCGGTAAAGGAGGAAAGATCGACCGTTTCAAAGGGGTATTCGATGAGCTGCACGTAGCGGAAGCCCTGGAAGGAGAAGGTCGGCTTAAAGAGATCCTTTCCGCCGCTGCAAATATAGACGTTCTCGTTTCTTGCCGAGCGCATATTGTCGGAGTAGAAGTTTCCCTCTCTGTCGAGCACCTCGGCATGGTGCAAAACGACCCGACTGCCGCGAGGTGCTTGGATGGAGAGCTCCACGTATCCCGTCATGTTCTGACCAAAATCCAAAACGGTTTCTCCACGCGGGGTGCGGATGAGCGAGATGGGAGCAAGACGCTCTTGCTCGCGTACCGGAGAGCCTTCGTTGGGAATCAAACGGGTCTTGACCTCTGCTACGACGGCTTTTCCGAGCGGTGCTTCCTTGGTGGTCAGGTCAACGGTTTCTCCGTGATAGATCTCGGAGGAGAGGATGGGTGTGGTAAAGGTATTCCAATCGGTATCGGTTTCAATGCGTTCCCGCGTGCCGTCGGTGTAGGTCAGATCCAGCCAAGCGATGATAGAGACACGCTTGGTGTAAAAGCCCGTGTGCCAGAAGGGGAAGTTCCCGGCCGCCCAACCGGGAGCTGCCGAAATCGACAGCGTGTTGTCCTCTCGCAACAGATCGGTCACCGTGTAGCTTTGGTATTGCGTGCGGTAGTTGTAAGCGGTAAAACCGGGGGTAAAAAGATCGGACGTGACGCGTTTGCCGTTGATAAACGCTGTATAAAGTCCCATGGCAGAGGCGTTCAGAACCGCCTTTTTCAGAGGCTTTTTGAGCGTGACGGTGGTTTTGAATGCGGTTGCCGCCGTGCCGCGCTCAACGGGAGAAGTGATCCATTTTGCGGTGGTTTTCATATGACGTCTCCTTTTGAGTTTCATATAAGTACTTGACTATATTATAATCACTATGTTATAATAAGTCAAGAGTTATTTTACCTTTACAGGTGCGATTTTATGAATAGGAGAAAAAGGTTATGGCAATGACCAACAGCGATGGATTTTTGAAAAGCGTTTGTGAGGTGGTAGCGGGATTTCCTGTGCGCGCGCTTCAGCTTTACGCGCCACGCGAGGAGACGATCGATTTGTTTGAGCGGTTTATCGAACAGACGGTAGCACCTCTCGGTATTACGCACGTAACGATCAGCCTCTATTACAAATTTGCATACAAGAGTCATCCCGAGATCGTGGAATATCCCTGCACCACGGTGGAGATTGCCAAGAGAGCAGCGGCGGTCTGCCATAAGCACGGCATTACAGTCGTGCCCGAATTGGATTTCCCCGGGCACCAGAGTACGATTCTCCACCCGGATGTTCCCATCAAGGCGCTCGGAATGCTTCGCGTGCATCCCGATATGATGGAGCCGTACACGGAAGGGAACAGCAATTACAGCGTGTGTACAAAGCACCCGTTGCTTCGTCCCATCGCTTACGATATGATCGACGATCTTATGGAAGCCTTTGACACCAAGGTGGTGCACGTTGGCTTTGACGAGGTGTTGGATATCGGACGTTGCCCGCGATGCAAGGACGTGCCGCCGTATCAATTGCTGGCAGACCTTGCAAACGATCTCGCGGCACACGTGAAGTCCCGTGGGGGTGAGATGTGGATGTGGGGCGACCGACTGCTTGACGGTACGCGCTTCCCAACGGCAAACGCGGGATACGAGACCTCGCTCAACAACACCGCACGCGCGGTCGATCTGATCGATCCCGACGTGGTGATCTGCGATTGGCACTACAATCCCGAGCCGATGGGACATCTGACCCCGTCCTATTTGGCAACCAAGCCATTCCGCTTTCTTTCCTCGGCGTTCAACAGCGTTCTCGGATGTGAGCAGCTGGTGCGCGCGACACACGTGGTGTCGGACGTTCCCAATGCGTACGGCATTTATCTGACTACGTGGGCAAATCTTGCGGATTTTGTCCGTTTGGTCGAGGAAAAGATCCCCGAATACCAAAAAACGGGAATCATCCATCACAACGAAAACGAAGTGACGAGCGAGAGCACTTCGTCGCATAAATTTGCCGATCAATCCTCCAACGTCTTTTTAAAGCTGTTTGTGCCCGAAAAGGCATAAATTGCGAGTTGTGTGGCATACTACCTTCAAAAGGAAAGGAAGGTAGAATCAACGTGAAAATGAATACCATGTGGATTGTAGCGGCGTCTGTGGGGAGTGCGATCACGTTGGGCGTGGTGGCGGTCAACGTTTGGAACAGCCGTAAGTTCCGCGCGATGCGCGCGGTAAGAAGAACCAACGCGGTCCTGCATCGCATCGGCAACACGCTCTGCAAAATTTCGGAAGCGACCGACGGGTGTATGGCGTAAGGAAAAACGTTCGTTTTTCAAAATACCGCCAAGCGCAAATGCGCTTGGCGGTATCAGACAGCAGACGAAACCACCGGCTTTCGTCAGTTTGAAAAAAGTTTTGGTCGAGCTTTTTTAAAAGCTCGCGCGGTCAAGGGCGAGGAGCCCTTGTCGCCATCCGCAGAGGGCGAAATTCCCTCAAAAACGGCGCTTTTCTTTTTGCCAAGCTTTTTCTTTTGCGCCTTCTTGGTCAAAAGAAAAAGCGGAACAAACAAATTTTTGCAAATTAACAAATCGAGTGCCTTTGGTCTATAACCTGCGCCAAGCGCAAATGCGCTTGGCGGTATTTACATGAGTTATCGCTTTTCAAACCCGTGAACAAAGCCCGAAACGTCGGCGGAGCAGACGTCTCCGCCAATCACGCGGTTTCGGTAAACCAATACGTTTGCATAGACCGTACCTTCAAAATTCGGGTAATTGGTAACCGCAAAGGTATAGCGTGTCACGTCCTTTCCTTGATATTTGGTCAAATTGAGTCCTTGCTCCTTTTGTAATTCGTTATACGAGGCAAAGATCTTGTCAAACTCTGCGGGAATGGTTACCGTTCGGGTTTCTACAGGGGTGGCTTCTACGCTCCAACCGAATTGCGAGAGAAAATGCGCGGCATCCTCGGCGGTTTTGATCTTATCATAGTTGTATTCGTTGCCTGCCCCCGTTGGAGTGTCGGAAGCGACCGAATAGGCGGGGACGAACGCGATGAGGGTGATGAGTACGGTGAGCGCGACGCAAATGACGCCGACGAGCTTGATGGTGCCTGCACGCATGGAATAAATAAACATAAAAAGAGCCTCCTGATGTTCAAAAGATTTTTTCTGGTAAATCCTATGAACGGGAGACTCTTTTTATGAATCCAAAAGCGAAACGTCGATGTCAAAGGTGTCAACTCTTTCAAAATCCCGTACCGCGTGGGAGTGTCCGTGAACGCTGTGGAGCAATCCGAACATCATAAAGATGGCGAGCATGGAGGAACCGCCGCAGGAAAGGAAGGGGAGCGTGATGCCGATGACGGGTAACATTCCAAAGCACATACCGATGTTGATCAGTATCTGAACGATGAGCATCCCCCCGATGCCGACGCAGATCAGCCCACCGCAATCCGATTGGCTTGCCGTCCGCGCGAGCATAAAGATGCGTACGACCATGACGATAAAGATCAGGAGTACTGCCGCACCGCCCAAAAATCCGAACTTTTCGCAAACGGTTGCGTAAATGAAGTCGGTGTGCGAGGCGGGAAGGATCTCGTAGTATCCGCCTGTGAGAAGCCCCTTGCCGATCAGCCCGCCCGCGGCGATTGCCTGACGGGAGAGGAGCGGTTGCATCCCTTTTCCCATCGGGTCAAGCTCGGGGTTGAAGCCTACGAGAATCCGTTCCTGCTGATAAGGTGCCAAATGATCCCAAAGGTAGGGGGCGAGGATGACCAAGAGGGCGAAGAAGCCGAGAAAGTATCCGGGGTGAAGCCCCGCGCAAAAGAGCATGATGCCGATGATGGCAAGATAGACGAGCGCGACACCAAGGTCGCCCGAGAGCAGAATGGGAGCCACTACGAGCAACGCGTGTGCACCCAGAAACAGGACGGAGAGCGGCTTGTTGATGTGGTCTCTCACGGCAAACAGATGCTTGGAAAAGGTGCAGATAAAGGTGAATTTGATAAACTCCGAGGGCTGGATCATCAATCCCGTTCCGGGAATTTTGAGCCAGCTTTTGTTGGAGGTCTCCATGTTTTCGCCCGTGCTTCCAAACACGAGCGTGATGAGAAGGAGCAGAACCGAGCCGACCAGCATATAGATCCAGAGCTTATCCACGATGACGCGGAAATCGATGCAGGAAATGATGACGGTGACAATGACACCGATCAAAAAGATCAAAACCTGCATACGGAGCTTGGACATTCCAAAGTTTTCTACCGCACCGAACACGGTGAGGATGCTGATCACAGAAAGGAGCGTCGCGCATACGAACAGGACGGGGTCGATGCGTTTGACGACCGTGCGCACACGGTCGAAAAGATCCTCTAAAACGATTCCGTTCATGGCGTTCTCCTTTCTTTGTGGTTTGTGGGTGCGATGGGGTTGCTTCACGCGTGCGAAGCAACCCCATCAAGCTATCTTAATACTGTCTGCCCCAGATGACCATATGCTTGGCGGGCTTTCCGCAGCAAACACAGGTGTCGGCAAGGTGATCCTCATGGAAGGGGATGCAACGGGACTTGACACCGCCCGTTTCGTCTTTCAGCTGCTCCTCGCACGCAACGTCACCACACCACATTGCCTTGATGTAGCCCGACTTGTTTTCTGCGATGTCGAGGAATTCCTCGTGTGTGCGAGCCTCAAAGGTGCGCGCGGTTCTGTTTTCCAGTGCGCGGTTGTAAAGCTCGTCGTGTACCTTTTGCAGTGCCTTTTCGACTTCTTCCGCAAGGTTGTCGAGCGAAACAAAGGTCTTTTCACGCGTTACGCGGCTGACCAGCACGCAGGAGTTGTTTTCGATGTCGCGGGGACCGATCTCCAAACGGAGCGGAACACCCTTCATCTCGTACTGTGCGAACTTCCAGCCCGTGGAGTTGTCGCTGTCGTCCAGTTTGACGCGCAGGGTCTTGGAAAGCTCTGCCTTGATCTCGGCAGCCTTTTCAAGCACGCCCTCCTTGTGCTGGGCAACGGGAACGATGACGACCTGAATGGGAGCGACGCGGGGGGGGAGAATGAGACCGTTGTCGTCGCCGTGTGTCATAATGATCGCACCGATGGAACGGGTAGAAACACCCCAAGAGGTTTGGTGGGGATATTTGAGCGTGTTGTCACGCGCGGTAAACTTGATATCAAACGCCTTTGCAAAGCCGTCGCCAAAATAGTGAGAGGTACCGCCCTGAAGTGCGACACCGTTGTGCATCATCGGCTCAATGGTGTAGGTCTCCTCAGCACCCGCAAACTTTTCCTTGTCGGTCTTTTTGCCCGTGTAAGCGGGAATTGCAAGAGCCTCTGCGTAAAAGTCCTCGTAAACCTTGAGCATCTGTTGGGTCTCTTGGCGTGCCTCTTCCTCGGTCTCGTGCATGGTGTGCCCCTCCTGCCAGAGGAACTCTGCCGTGCGCAGGAACGGACGGGTGGTCTTTTCCCATCTGACCACGTTACACCACTGGTTGTAGAGCTTGGGCAGATCGCGGTAGGATTGGATAATGGAGCGGAAATGCTCGCAGAACAGCGTTTCGGAGGTGGGGCGAACGATCAGACGCTCGGGGAGCTGATTTTGACCGCCCATGGTGACCACCGCACACTCGGGGGCAAAGCCCTCTACGTGATCCTTCTCCTTTTGCAAAAGCGACTCGGGAATGAACATCGGCATATACACGTTTTCATGTCCCAACGCCTTGAATCTTGCGTCCAGATCCTTTTGAATATTTTCCCAGATCGCATAGCCGTAGGGGCGGAAGATCATGCATCCCTTAACGCCTGAATAGTCGGCAAGCTCTGCTTTTTTTACAACATCGGTGTACCATTGACCAAAGTCCACGTCCATAGACGTGATCTGATCTACCATCTTTTCACTGTTTTTTGCCATAAGAACCTCGTCTTTCTGTCCACGCGCCTTACCGTCGGCGCGCAGAGCGCATAATATTACATTATACTTATTATACTCCATTGTCACACGAATGTCAAGACGTGTGTGCAAAGTTTTTGTGCAAGGGAGCGCCACACACGAAATGTGGGAGTGGGGGAAATGCAAAATGCAAAGTGCAAAATGCAAAATGAGGAAAAGCACCACGCAAAACTACTTTTCGTGAGCGTTTTGGGTAGCGAAGCGGCGCGAGCGGGATGAATGACACCACGGTGTGGTGTCAGAACGCGAGCGTGACCGAGCCGCAGCGAGAAGTGGTACCAAAACGCTTGCGGGAGCTATTGCTCCGTCAGTGCGCGAGGGCAAGAAATCAAGTAGAGTCTGTACCGCATCAACGCTTTTGCCGAGAGCAGAGCAGAAAAAGAGGGAGCACTTTGAAAGCGATTCCCACCGAGGGTACGCTATAAAAACGCGGTAAAAGTTCTGAAGGGGTGTGGGGAAACTCTTTCAAGAGTTTCCCCACAAACAAATCCCCCACAAACAAATCCCCCACGAACAAACAACACTTGACAAAAGGCGAGACGTATGGTATTCTAAAAGCAGTTAACAATATGGTTACAAAGTTAAAAAAGAAAGATGCAGGAACGTTATGAAGATCAAGACGATTGAAAGCACTTATGAGAAGGTTACGGCACTCCCGCGCCCGAAGAAGCAGAAGCCCAAGCGTCCGAATTTGTTTTTTCGCACGTTGATCCGCGTGCTTTCCTTTTTTGCAATGGCATCGGTCAGATTCAAGGCGGAAAAGGAGGATTTGAAAAAAGCGGGAAAGGGACCGTATCTGATCTTGATGAACCACTCCTGCTTTATGGATATGGAGATCGCTTCCAAGATGCTGTATCCGATGGCGTACGGAATCGTCACCACTACCGACGGCTTTGTGGGAAAGCGGTGGCTGATGCGGCAGATCGGATGCATCCCGACGCAAAAATTCGTCAGCGATCTGTCCCTGATCCGCGACATGGAGTATATGCTCAAAAAGAAAAAGACGAGCGTGTTGATGTTCCCCGAGGCGGGGTATAGCCTTGACGGACGCGCAACGGTTCTGCCGCGCAGAATGGGCGGACTTTTAAAGCTGTTAAAGGTGCCCGTGCTGATGATTTACGCAGAGGGGGCGTTCTGGCGCACACCTCTTTATAACGGGCTGAAAAACCGCGAAGTTCCCATGAGGGCGACGCGCCGCTGTCTGTTGACGCGCGAGGAGATCGAGCAAAAGTCGGTCGAGGAGCTGGACGCGATCCTGGAGGAGGCGTTTGCGTTCGATCATTTCAAGCGTCAGCGCGAGGCAGAGGTCAGGATCACCGAGAGCTTCCGCGCGGACGGCTTGGAGAGAGTTCTATACAAGTGTCCGCATTGCGGCGCGGAGGGAAACATGAAGGGGGAGGGCATTACTCTTTCTTGTAACACGTGCGGCAAGACTTGGGAGATGACCGAGCTTGGCGAGATGCGCGCGAGAGAGGGAGAGACCGAATATTCCCATATTCCCGATTGGTTCGATTGGCAACGCGCGTGCGTCAGACGTGAATTGGAGGAAGGAACGTACCGATTGGATTGTGAAGTGAACGTTGGTATGATCGTGGATTCCCGCGCGATGTATATGGTCGGAAAGGGACACCTCGTGCACGATGAAAACGGCTTTTTGCTGACGGGGGCGGACGGATCGTGGAAGTACGAGCAAAAGCCGCGTTTTTCGTATAGTCTTAATTCCGATTACTTTTTCTATGAGATCGGGGACGTGATCGGCATCGGACAGAGAGATCAGCTCTTTTATTGCTTCCCAACCGCCGAAGTTTCGGTTGCCAAGGCGCGCCTTGCACCGAGGAGTTGTTCAAAATGTCAATGAAGGAACGGTAAAAAAAGAATCCCAAGGGGGAGTCAAATGCGTTTTCGCATTTGACTCCCCCCTCTGCGTCGAACAGGAAAGGTAAAAACGCTTGCGTGAAAGAAGTTCATCCCTCAAAAAACAAGGTTCTCCATTGAAAAAAGCGCAGACGTTTCCGCTGCATCGCTGTTCTCCCATGCCACCAATTCGCGGAGGATATTTTCGGGACGATGGGCATCGATGGGGGAATAGCGACCGCGGAAACCGATGGGGATGAGGGTTCCGACGTGTGAAAAACCGAGGATGGCGGGTGGGAGATGCGTGACGAGATCGTCGAGGTTGCGAAAGACGAAAAAACGCTCCCAACGACGCATCAAGGATGGGGGGCGGAGTCCCCAGAATACACGGGGGCAGCCAAAGCCGTAGCCAAAGATCGAATCCCGCAGGTCGGGGCGGTGGAACCAGACGTATTCGTGGCAAAGCACCGCAAGAGCCGCACCGTGGGAGTAGCCGACCGTAACGATCTGTTCGATCCCTTTGTCGAGGAGATCGCGGCAAAGATAGCGTTCCAAGGTTTTCCAAACGCGCAAAAATCCGCGGTGCGCAAACCAAGCCGATTGCCCCATGCGTCGGTAGGGGCGAGCGGGAAAGTCGAGGTTGTTTTTCCAATCGGTCGCACCGTTTGAGCATTCGAGATAGACGTAAAGCGTTCTGCCATGCCGCTCCACGGCATAGTCCGCCGCGTTTTCTACGTGGACGTAGGTGTGGTGAACGCAACGGGAAAAGAGATGACTGGGAAGCATAGATCCCTCCAAGGCTTTTTGTGCAGTATATGAGGGCATCGTCCGAGCGGTCAAAGCCGGTGAAAAAGTTATGCGCAAAAAAAGATGCGGACGGTTGACAAATCCGAATGTGTTTGTTATAATAGGGGTGAAAAATAAGGGGACCGGTGCGCCCCTCAAAAAAGGAGAAAAAGAAATGTCTAAGCCTATTAAAATCGGCGTTGTAGGACTCGGAAGAATCGGTATGACGGTGCATAAGGATTGCCTGTTGGCACGCCCCGACAAATATCAGGTGGTTGCTGCGTGTGACCTGATTCCCGAACGCGTTGAGGAATTTAAAAAGACCTTCGGCTGCCGCGGATATCTGAATATTGAGGATATGATCAATGATCCCGAGGTAGAGGTTGTTGATATCGCAACCCGTTCCTGCGACCACTATGCGCATGCAAAAATGGCGCTTTTGGCAGGCAAGAGCGCATTGGTCGAAAAGCCCTTCTGCCAGACCTACGAGGAGGCTTGCGAATTGGTTCGCCTCGGCAGCCAGCCCGCAGGGCCGAAGGTGTTCGTCCGTCACAACCGCCGCCTGGAGGAAGGATTTTTGAAGATCAACGAGATCATCGATTCCGGTATCCTCGGCAACGTTTACGAGGTGCGTCTTGCGCGCAACAGCTATCAGCGCCGTAACGACTGGCAGACCATCAAGGAGTTTGGCGGCGGACAGCTGCTCAACTGGGGTCCTCACATCGTTGACCATGCCATCCAGTTCTGTGGCGGTGCATACACCGAAATGTTCTCGGATATCAAGCGCGTTACCGCGGTTGGCGACGCAGAGGACCACATCAAGCTGGTGTTCAAGGGCGTCAACGGCAGAATCGTGGATATGGAGATCAGCGGCGGCGTTGCGATCCGCACGCCCGAATACATGGTGTACGGCACGCGCGGAACGCTGGTTTATGAAAACAAGACCATTAAAATGAAGTATCTCGATCCCGACGCAGAGCTTGCGGATATCAAGGCAGATCCCGCGACTCCCGGTTCCGGCTCGGCGTTCGGAAACAGCGAAAAGCTGGTATGGAAGGAAGAGGAGCTCCCCTCGTCCGACGGTAAGACCGAGGTCATCTGGGATTACTTCTTTGACGCGTATCGCAACAACAAGCCCTATCCCATCACCTCCGCACAGGCAATCGAGGTCGTTCGCACCATCGAACGCGCGAAGGTTGGAACCGAGTTTGAAAAGTAAATAAAGGGGGAAACCGTTATGATATTCCGTTCTCACAGAGGCGGTGTTTACTATACGCCCGAAAATACGATGCCCGCATTCCGCAAGGCATTTGCCGAGGGGTACGAGCAGATCGAAACCGATCCGCAATTGACCAAGGATGGAAAAATCGTGCTGATACATGACTCAACCGTCAACCGCACCTGCCGTTATGCCGACGGACACTGTATTGAAAAGCCGATGAACGTGTGTGACATGACCTACGCCGAGCTTTTGGAGCTGGATGCGGGAGTTGCCATGGGGGAGGAATTCAAGGGAACGCGGATCCCTCTTTTGGAGGAGCTTTTGGAGTTTCTGGACGGCTCGGGCGTGCTTTTGGATCTGGATAAAAAGATCAAGACCGAAGAGATGGATCCTTTGTTGGAGCTGGTTGCAAAATACAACGTGCCTATCGAGTTTAACGTGCGTGAGCCCGAGCGCATCAAAAAGATCCTTGCAAGATTGCCCGACGCGTATATCAACTACGATGGCAGTACTACGGAGGAAGAGCTCCGCGAGATCTGCTCGTTGGTTCGTCCCGAGAGGCTCGTCGTGTTCGTTTATCTTGATAAACCCAATTTTGCGTGGCTGACCGACCGCGATAAGGCATCCCCCAAGGTGTGCGCGCGCGTCAAAAAGTACGCGCGTCTTGGCGTTGCCAACATTCGCAACCCCGAGGACGTGCGCGAGGCGATTTTGCTCGGCGCGGATGTCGTTGAGGTGTAACGCTTCGACTTTTACAAAAAAAACGCCCACCGATGGCGTGAATCCTCCGTTGGGAGGATTCCGTTGTCGGTGGGCGTTGTTTGATCGGTATCGTTTCTTGCGCGATCCGCCGTTGTTTTTTTTGTTTTGAATGACGGAGATCTTTTACACCACGTCCAAAGCGTGACCCTCGGGGAGCGGGGGATACACGTCGGAGAGGCTGTCGGAATACCAATAGGCAACCGAGGAGATATCGTCCTGTAGGGGCTGATAGGCGTGGTTTTTGTACCAGCCGAGTGCCTGAATGGTAACGCGGAGATCGTTTTTGAAGTAGATGGGATCGGTAACGTGCCAGCGATACATATCAAAGCTTCTTTGCGATTCGTAGCACTCGTCGGTTTTGCCGACCTTGGAGAGCCCGACGTAGGGGGTGCAGAATTCGATGTATTTGTGATCGATCTCAAAGTCGTAGGAGCCGCAAAAATAGTCCTCGGTGCCGGTGCCGCAAACGGTGGGATACTCGGTATCACCGTCGATGAAGAATTTGATCTCTCCTTCTCCCCACCAGCCGTTCGACTTGACGCCCCAGTGTAAAAACGTGCCCACGTAGTGACCGCTTCCCTTGACGTTGTCAAGAATCACGTAGTCCTCCTTAAAGGGCAGGGGATTGACGCGGCGGAATTGCGCGTGGAAATAGAGCGTATCGGGCGAGAGCTTCTTTTTTTCACAATCGATCTGATAATAGACCCTGACCTCCTCCTCGCCGCGGTTTTCCAGCTCGATGCGGAAGCCCTTGAAATAGGGCATTTCAAAGTAGCAGTTCATCGCGCGGCGCGGGTTACAGCAAATCGCAAGGCTTGTCAACTGACGGTAGTCGTTGAGATCGGTGTTGGCAAAAAAGTCCCAAAGGGGTGCCTCTACGGCAGGGGACGTTTGCCCGTCGAAGTAGATGCGCAGAATGAGCTGACGGGGGAGCTTTGCGTTGTCGGTGATCCAGATGTGCTTGATCGCACCTTCTCCCTTGATGTCTGCAAGAACCGTGGTGGATTGCGCGCCCATCACGAGATAGGGGTTGACCTTCCAGCCCGTTCCCAATTCACGTGCCGCCCATTTGGCGCTTCCTTCCTCCAAGGGAGTGCTGCCGCCGCGGCCTTTTTCTCCCGTGAGGTTTTCGGGAGAGACCGAAAAGGTCTCGATATCTCTTTTTTGTGTCAGATAGGTCATCATGTCAGATCCCTCCTTTTGATGTTTGATACTGCCATTATAACACGATTTACGATACGCGTCAAGTGGATTTATTTTGATTCCCGTTATCATCCCAAAACGAACGCTTTGGGATGAAGAATCCAACGAACGATCTGTAAAATCCATCAATCGATTTGAAGAATCGATAAATGATTTTGAAGAATCGATAAAAGAAGCGGTTTTGCCCAAAAAACGAAAAAAAGTAGGTTTACATTGCTTCGATTCTGTGCTATAATGAGGTAACCTCAATCCACCGTTCCAAGGGCATTCCCACAAAGGCGGTTTGACAGGATTTACATACGACTTGGCAGAATTTGCATAGACAACGCGCGTTCATTGTGTTATACTGTGTGTACGTGGGGCTTGGTTTGCCCCGATTCAAAAAACAGAATTTTACAATGATCTTGCAATCAAGAAAGGACGCAGACCTATGAATATTCAATGCTTGAAAGAATTCAATATGGGAAGTCATCTGGAGCACGTGCGCTCGGTATCCGTCCATCTCGGAGAGGAGCTGGGCGAGGGAATGGTATTCGTCTATTCCGAGGCACACGATCAGGACCCTTGGCAGGAGGGCTTTAACTACCCAAAGGGAACCTTGAAGATGGCGGTTTACACGATGAGCGGGCTGCCGGTATGGAAGCGTGACCTTGGCTGGGGCGCGATCAACGGTGTATGGTACACTCCGTTTATCACCTTTGACCTCGACGGTGACGGGATCGACGAGATCTGGCTGGTCAACAACCACGCTGAGGAAAGACCCTTTAGCCTCAAGGCGCGCGTTCTGGAACGCATCGACCCCTTAACGGGTAAGGTCACGGGTTCATGGCCCTGGCCCGAGAGCGTAGAGGAACTCAATATGTCGCATGCCTACCGCTTTTACCTCATCGGCGGATACGTGCACGGCACGCCCGTATTGGTAACGGCACAGGGCTGCTACCGCGATATGTATCTGCAAGTATACAACCCCGATATGCAAAAGCGTTGGGAGCTGACGATCCCCTACCACGACGGTGGCTGCCGCTCGTGTCATTCCTGCCCCGTGTTGGATTTTGACGAGGACGGAATTGACGAATTGTTCTGGGGTGAGCGCGTGATCAGTCTGGACGACGGAAGAGAGCTCTATTGCGGCGACCGCGGACTCTATTTCGGTCACTCCGACGTGGTTCTTCCCTTTGTGGATGACGAAACCGGCAAGAAATATATCTTCACCTGCCGCGAGGACGATGAGCGCCCCGGTGTTCCGCGCGTTGTAACCTACAACGAAAAAGGCGAGCGCGTGTGGATCGGTGTGGATGAGGAATACGGACATATGCACCACGGCTGGATCGCAAACATCGGTGAGGATCGCCGCAAGATCGCCATGGCTCTGCGCTACGGTCAGCGCGTGTTCAACGGAAAGAAAATGGAGTTCCGCGAGCCTCGACACTTCTACTTTGACGCGATCACGGGTGAGGAGGTGGAGTCTCCCTTCCCGTATCCCGGTTCCCACTATATGCCCATCGACTTCGACGGGGACGGCTACCACGAGTTTTACGCGTCGGATGGGCTGTTCAATGAAAAAACGGGATATATCCGCGACCGTTTCGGCAACTTCCTCGCATACGTTGGCGGTACGGCAAGACTTGTGCGCTCGGGGAAACTGATCGATCATCCGGGCGAGCAGCTGATGGTCTATTATCCCGACGAGGGCATCGTCCGCGTTTGGGGAGATGCCGATGCGGTGGAAACCGAATATTTCCAAAAGAAATTCTCGCATCCTTATCACACGAGAATGCAGCACTTTATGGGTGCCGGATACAATCACATTTACAGTCGCGTCACCTGTGCGATGACCTGATGCGGAGGTCATGATGAAAAGCATATTTTACAATGCCAACCCTGCCAAGATCGACGAGGTTTACCCACAGCGGATCGTCAAGGAGCTTTGCTCCGTTGCCGATATGGATGCGACCGTTTACTCCAAAGCGGATCTGCTGTCGGGGAACGGAGCGTTTGACGGCGTGGAATACATTTTTTCAACGTGGGAGCTGGAACCCTTGACGGAGGAGGAGATCCGCCGACATCTTCCGTCGCTCAAAGCCGTCTTTTATTCGGCGGGAACGGTGCAGTTCTTCGCAAGACCGTTTTTAAATTGCGGTGTCAAGGTCTTTTCGGCATGGGCGGCAAACGCGGTTCCCGTGGCGGAGTACACCGTGGCGCAAATCCTTCTCGCCAACAAGGGCTACTATCTGTCCGCCCCTATGGTAAAGGATCGCCGTTACGGCGAGGCGAGACAGTTCTTCGTGGACAATTACCCCGGAAACTATGACGTAAAGATCGGCATCATCGGAGCGGGAATGATCGGCAGACTCGTCATCCAAATGCTCAAGGCGTATCACATGGACGTGTTGGTGTTCGATCCCTTCCTGTCGGAGGAAAAGGCAGAGGAGCTTGGCGTGCAAAAGGTAGCCCTTTCCGAGCTGTTTTCAAGCTGTCACGTCGTTTCCAACCACCTTGCCAACAATGCCGAGACGAAAGGGATGCTCAAGAGAGAGCATTTTGCATCCATGCGCCCCTACGCGACCTTTCTCAATACGGGCAGAGGCGCGCAGGTCGTTGAGGCGGATCTGATCGACGTTTTGCGCCAAAGAGCGGATCTCGTTGCCGTTTTGGACGTGACTGACCCCGAACCGCCGCTTTTGGAAAATCCCTTTTACGATCTTCCAAACTGCATTCTGACCCCTCATATTGCGGGGAGCTGCGGCTTTGAAAAATACCGCATGGCGGAATATATGCTGGAGGAATTCCGCAAGCTTTGCGCGGGACTTCCCACGCAATACGAAGTGACCTTAAAAATGCTGGAAACCATGGCGTAAGCCTTAAAAAAGAAAGGAATCAAACCTATGAAAGAGATCAATTACGAGTTCAGAAAACGGTATTCCATTGTACACCGTAACGATAGACGCGACTTTTCCAAGACTTGCCCCGCGGGATCCGTTGAGGTCACGTCGGATTGGTGTATCACGATGCCCGACCGTGCCGACACGGTGCTTCGCAATGCCGCAAGGGATCTGGAGGATTATTTTTTCGTCTCGATGGGGATCTCTCTCAAGATGATCCGTGAGAGTGAATGGAACGGCAAGCAGGCGCGCATCGCATACGGTGTCGATCCCGCGCTCGGGGAGCATTCCTATCGCTTTGCGGTGGCAGAGAACCAAATCCTTCTTTGCGGCACGAACAGCCGCATGGCGGCACAGGCAGGCTATTTCCTCGAGGACGTGATGAATCTTTGCGAGGGACCGTTTGCCGAGGTGTGCGATACGGTGCGAACCTCGCTCTTCAATCCCCGCATGGTGCATTCGGGCTACGGGCTGGATATGTATCCCACGGAGCATCTGCTCAATATCGCGCACGCGGGGATTTCTTCGATCCTTGTATTTGTCAATGACGTTGACATTACGCCTCACGGATACCACGATTTTAACGATCTGTGCCATCGCGCGGCAGAGGTGGGCATTGACGTATATGCCTACAGCTATCTTGCAAACAGACTGCATCCCGATGACGAGGGCGCTGAGGAATTTTACGAAAATTTGTACGGAACCTTTTTTGACAGATGTCCCGGTTTTAAGGGCATCGTTTTTGTCGGGGAATCTTGCGAATTCCCGTCCAAGGACACGCACTCCAAGGGCATCCGCCGCCTTGATAACATCGGCAAGGATGGAAAACCGCTTGTCGTAAACGATAAGCCGCACCCCGGTTGGTATCCTTGTTATGATTACAAGGATCTGATGGAAATGATCTCGGGGATCATCCGCAAACGTCAGCCGGATTGCGATATTGTTTTTTGGTCTTACAACTGGAGCCGTGCCGATGCAGAGGCGCGTAAGGCGCTCGTTGATACCTTGCCCAAGGATATTACGCTGCAAGCCACCTTTGAAATGGGAACGACGATAGAGCGGGACGGATTTTCCTTGCGCTTGGCAGACTACAATCTGTTCTTCCCGGGACCCGGTAACTACTTTACCACCGAGGGGCAGTTTGCCAAGGAGAACGGTCTGCGTTTTTATTCCATGACCAATACCGGAGGATTGACCTGGGACATTGGTGTCGTTCCTTACGAACCCACGCCTTACCAATGGATGAAACGCTATGAGGGGATGATCGATGCGCACGAGACGCTTGGACTTTGTGGAACGATGGACAGCCATCATTTCGGTTTTTCACCCTCCTTTATCTCGGATCTTGCCAAATGGGCGTTCCACTATCCGCGGGTGGATATGGAAGAGACCTTGCGCCGCATCGTCGGTCGTGATTTCGCGCCGGAGTATGCGGACGAGGTCATGCAAGCGATGAAGCAGTGGAGTGACGCAATCGGTCACATGATCCCAACCAATCACGACCAATACGGTCCCTGCCGTATTGGCCCCTCGTATCCCTTTATTTTGTTCGACCACACCGACGTGGAGATTCCCACCGTTCCTTACGCACATTTTGGCGGTAACAAGATCTGCTATCCCGTTTACGCATATAGCAATCTGCGCGGAGAATGGTGGTCGGGAATCATCGATACCGAGGAGGAGCGCGCAAAATTCCGCTATGAAATTGAGAATATGCGAATGGCGAGCGAGCTGTTTGACAAGGGATGCGATACCGTAAAACGCGTGATCGATTCGATCCCGGAGAGAAAGCGCGAAAACGCAATGCGCATCTGGGGTGTGGCAAAATTCATGGCAAACACCGCCATGACCGCCGCCAACGCCAAGGAATTCTTCCTGTATAAAAAGATGCTGGATGGCGCAACGGGGGCAGAATACAACCGCTTGCTGGATGAGCTCTCCAATATTTGCAAGCGAGAGCTGGAAAACGCCAAGGCGACAATTCCGCTGGTCGAATTTGACTCTCGCCTCGGATACGAGCCGAGCATGGAATATATGTGCGACGCGGCACATCTGGAGTGGAAGATCGCGCTTTTGAAGGACGTGATCGAGCGTGAGATCCCGTCTCTGTACCGTAAATCATGAAAGGGAACATGATGATGAAACAATATTTATTGCCCGAAACAGGCAATCTTTATAAGGCTTGTCTGCACGTTCATACCACTTGCTCGGATGGCTTGGCAACCCCCGAAGAGATCAAAAAGATGTATCAGGGGCAGGGGTATTCGATCGTTGCATACACCGACCACGAGGTGCTCATTCCGCACAATGATTTAAGGGATGAGAATTTTCTTCCCATTACGGGAGCAGAGCTCTCGGTCAACAAAAACCTGCCCGGGCTTTCCTACCGATACAGCAAGCAGTATCACCTCAATATCCTTTCCAAAGATCCCGAAAAAACGGATATCTCATTTTTTACCATGAGCTATCTGTATTGGAAATCGAGCCTTCCCTACATCACCGACGCGATGAAGGAGACCGAATATCCGCGCGAGTATAACAACGACTGCGTCAACGATATCCTTCGCCGCGCCAAGGAAGAGGGCTTTCTGGTCGCGCTGAATCATCCGGGACTTTCGGGTCAGAACTACGTGGATTACTCGGAGCTCAAGGGCTTTTGGAGCGTTGAGGTTCACAACAACGGCTCTGTAGGACTCGGACGCGTGGAGACCGAGCAGCCCCTGATCGACCTGTTGGAGCTGGGCGAGCGTGTATTTCCGCTTGCCACCGACGATATGCACGGTGGTCCCGAAGCGGCACGCTACATTGGCGGTTGGATGATGCTCAAAGCTCCCGCGTTGGAGTACGGCGCGGTGATGGATTCTCTTGAAAAGGGTGACTTTTACTCCTCCACGGGTCCCGAAATCCACTCGCTGTATCTGGATGGCGAGACACTGGTGGTAGAGTGCTCCGACGTCAGTATGATCCGTGTCAATACCGAGCGACGCTTTTCGAGGATCCAAAAAGCCGAGGATGAGCCCTTGACGCGTGTATGCTTTGATATGCATTCGTATTTTGAGGGATCGTTTGAGGAGAATATGCTGTGCGAGCCTTATTTCCGCGTTACGGTGCAGGATAAGGACGGACACCGCGCATGGACGAGAGCGTACTTCCTTGATGAATTTGATTGGATCAACTATAAAAAATAAAACACAATCACGGCAACCGAGAAATCGGTTGCCGTGATTGAATGATAGAAAAAACTACAGGCTTTCGTCAGTTGGACAAAGGTTTTGATCAAACTTTTTCAAAAGTTTGCGGATTCCAAAGGCGGAGCCTTGGTCGTCCCTCGCAAGGGGCGAAATTCCCCCGCGATTGTTGTTTTATATTACCCCTCAAACTCCATCATTCCAAAGCAAGCGTGACGGTGGAAGGTAAAGTCCTCGGTTGTAACGGGACTCCAGGACATATAATTTGCGGGAACGGTCAGATCGGAGCATTTAAAGCAGTTTGCGCGCATCGTTTTGCCCTTTGTGATCTGAAAATCCGGGAAGAATCTGCGAATGAGCGTGTAGGGAACGGTGTAATAGATCTCCCAGCCCGTTTCGGTCAGCGACGCGCGGGGAGCAAGGGTCTCGTCGCCCTCGTCGTTGATCAGACGGGTGCGGTCACCGCGATCTCTGCCAAAACCGAGGTAAAGGCAGCAGTTGGAGTTGAGTTCGATGTTAAAATATCGAACGTCGCCCTCCATGGGGGCAAAGAAGAATTCAAGGCAACTGTCCTCGTAGGGAGCGCCCAGCGCACCCGTTTCCACCGCTCTTACGTCGTCGTTTTCTGCATACAGGTGTACCTGAATTCCTTCGTCGTTGTAGCAGATCTGCGCAAATGCGCGCAAATCCTTGGGCGTATCAAAATATCTGCATCCGATCTCCAAGGGCTCTACGCGAGTCCAATCGATTTCTTTTTCAACCTTTTTGATCTGATAGTAATTCATAGCAGATCTCCTTTCGTTTCATCCTGATACTACCATTATAGCGCAAATCAAGGCGTAAGTCAAGCCCCAAAAATATTGTGACCGCGATGGATTTGCCGCTCTTGTTGCGTTTGCCTCGAAACGACGGTTTATGTTATCCCTTTGGCGGATAGCAAAGTACTGCGGTGGCGTTTTTCAGAGTGAACTCCGTATCTGCGGCGATGAAATATTTTTCTCCGCGCGATAGGGGAAGGGTGTTTGTCTCATAGGAGAGCGTTCCACCGTCCTCGGTGACGACGACCGTCAGAAAGAAGGGCAGACAAAGCGTACACGAGCCGCCCTTGATCTCTCGCAGGGCAAAGCAACTCGTATCCGTGTATCGTACCAAGTCAAGCAATCCGTCCGTACTTTCACGTGCAGGCAGAAAATGCCGTTGCTTGATTTCTTCTTTGCTGCCTCCCGTATAGGAGAAGCAATCCAGCATTGCCTCTTCTCCTACACCGTAATGGATCTGCTGCGGTGTGAGCACCTCGCCCGCCACCGTTACCTTTTCGGCACGCATCGTGTAGTCGGTCGGCTCTTGAATTTCCAAGAGGAAGCAACCGGCACCGATGGCGTGCGGGGTACCTGCGGTTACGAGGATCACGTCACCGCGGGAGACGCGAAAGCAATGCATCGCGTCAAGCATTGCGGAAACGTCCTGTCGTTCAAACAATTCTTTAAAATACGCTTTTGTCACGTGCTCCTGAAATCCCAAGTACACGCAGGCATTCTCGTCGCGTGTGTCGAGGATATACCAGCATTCCGTTTTGCCGTAAGGGGTGCCAAAATGCACTTTGGCGTATTCCTTGGTGGGGTGCACCTGAATTCCGAGACGCTCGCCTGCATCCAAAAGCTTGATCAAAACGCCGCTTGCGTTGCGTCCTTTGCCAAATTCTGCTGGGGTTACCGCATCGGTGATCAAGCACTCACCGCGATCCGTCAATACGCGCGTGATCCCCTCGTTGGGGAGATCGTCCTTGTTTTTTGCCTCGGTAAAGGAGGAGATCCAATCCTCGGGAAGATTGTTGTCATGGGCGGATTCCAATCTTAAAAATTGCCGCAGCAGCTTTCCGCCGCGATAGGTGCGCCGTGCAAACGTGGGCAGTTGTTTGAATACCTTGTTACTCATAAAGCGATCCGTCCTTGCGTAAAATGATGCTGTCGTTTGCGGCAACACATACCTCAAACGATTTTCCGTCCAGGGTGATGTTGGCGGTTTGCTCCCGATCGGTGTAGTTGAAAACGAACAGATACTTTTCCCGCCCGTTTTCGCATACGCGCAGCTTTACGTTGCCCTCGAGAGCAAACGTGCGAAGCGAAAATTCGTCTGCCAGAGCTTTAGCGATCCTTCCGTGAGAGGGTGCCTCGCCCTTGCCATAGCCATACCAAACGTGCGTGTGGAAGGTGATCACCGTACCCTTGCCGTATTTCTTTCTGATCACAGCAGGAAAACCGTCCGCAAACGTTTCCAATACCTCTCCGTCGGTCACCTTCATCAGCTCGCGCCCGAAGTAGCCGCTGATCGTCTCATTCTTGTACGAGAAGGAAAGCCCCTCGTAATCTGCATCCAGATAGGCTGTCCCCATAAGGCGGTTTGCCTCTCCGCCAGGGAGCTGACGCAAGGCTTTTGCTGTGTCTCCGATGAAACCGAATCTTCCGTCGATGATGACCGTTCCTCCGTTTTCTACGTAGGTACAAAGCTTCTCCGCGCGGGATTGATCCATCACGATCTGATTGGAAAGGATCACCGCTTTGTATTTGTGAAGCTCCTCCCACGTTACGATATCGCAGGTCACGTTCTCGTCGAACATGGCTTGATATGCCCCTAAGACAGAAAGCAAATAGAGGTTTTCATCCACCGAGTAGGAGTTTACGATCTGTCTGGAATAATCATCGTTCATGGCATCGTACAAAACGCCCACCTGTCCCGCACACGGCTTCATCGTCCCCAATGAGCATAATGCCTGCCCGATTTTCTTTGCCGCATCGTACCGCTCGGTGGGATTTCCTTGGTAATCCACAAGTCCGCGGCCGAGCGTTTGCAAGCCGCTGTCAAAGGGACGCCACATCCAATAGATCAAGCCGTTAGCACCCCCTGCAAATGCCTCATAGCACCACTGCTTCAGTTCATAGGGACGAACACAGGTTTTATAATTAAAGAGCGATTGAATATGCGTTTGCATCTCGGAGACCAAAAATCCCTCTCGCCGCGATGCCGCAAAAAAACCGTCAAAAATCTCCCAACGGCGCGCTGTGGGCATCGTTCCGCCCATGCCCTTTGGATAAAAGGACATTCCGATGCTTCCCACCGCTTCCTTTAAGCCAAAATCGTCCTGCGGACGCGCGTAGTTGCAAGAGGGGGAGAGCGTGGAATGAATGTTGTCTGCAATGATCAAGTGAGATACATCGATTTCCTCAATCGCCGCCCTCCACTTTTTGAGAAAGATCCCGATGGAGTCCTTTCGAAACGTTGCATAATCTGCCGCCGGCATAATGCTCATCCATTTCCATTTTTCAAAGGAGATCTGATCCCAATTCGAGTAGGTGCGCTCCCATACGTCGTTCAGGCGGTCGATCGTGCCATACTTTTCACGAAGCCAATCACGGAACGCGCCCAGCGTATATTCGTCAAAGGAACGGAACATCGTTTCATTAAAAATATCATATCCGATCAAAGCGGGAAAATCGCGGTACGCCATTGCCGCCGCGCGGTAATGTTCGCAGATCTTTTCCTCCACCTCCGGATGAAAGTAATTGAGAAAGCCAAAGCTGTCCTGACCGTATTCGCGCTCACCGCCAAGCTTGATTGGATGATACTCCTCTTTCATTGCCCAATCGGGAATGTACTCGAACACCGAAAGCTGCCCCGCCAGCTCCATAATGATCCCAAGATCATATTTTTCGGCAAGCGTTAAAAGCTGCTTTCCCGTATTGAAGGGATATCCCTCCTTTTTTTCCTCCCAATAGAATGCCGCCGGCCAAACGACGACCGTGTTCATTCCGCAGGCCTTCATTTTTTGAAAGCAATCCTCGATGCTTTCCATCGTATCATGGCGCGTCAGCTTCAGAACAGCACCAAATCCAAATTGTTTTTTCATACGCTTCCACCTCCTTTTTTTATATTTTACTATACTTTTTGATTAAAATTCTTTTCTTTTTTTAGCATATAGTTTGCTTTTCTTTTGATTTTATGCTATAATAAACAAAAATATCGAAAGAAAGGCAACGCTTTTGAAAACGAATATCTATAAATTTTCCCGTGATCTTCTGGAGGATGGAAATATTCACGTGCGTAAAAAAAGCGGAGATACGAGCTACATCGCACACCGCCACGAGTATTTTGAAATCATTCTCTATCAAAAATGCCAAGGAAAATGCATCATCAACGGCGCGATCTATCCAATATCCGACAGTTGCCTTTTCCTCCTGACGCCCAAGGATTATCACAAGATCGAGTCTCTTGACACCGCAGATGCCGGCTCGTTTATCATCTCCTTTTCCGAAAATTTCATTGATGCGGAGCTGCGCGCAAGGCTTTCGTTTTCATCACGCGCGTGGTTCTCCCCATCGGAGGAGACCGTCCGCGCCATAGAAAGGCTCTACGCCGACTACGTGGGAACATCTAACCATCGCAAAAAGAAGCTTTTTCACGCCTTGAACGCCGTTTTGTGCGACGTGCTGGAATACAGCGAACGAATCGACGATAAAAACCCCTATATCAGCCCCCCGATTGCCAAAGCGATCACGATCATACTCTCCGATATGTCGCAAAATTACACAATGGAGGCTCTTGCGCATCTTTGCGGGTTCAGTACGTCATATTTTTCCGGTTTGTTCCATAAGGAGGTGGGAAAAAACTTCAAGGCTTGGTTAAACGACACCCGTATCGATCATGCGAAAAGCCTATTGAGGGAAAGCACGCTCCCGATTCTCGAAATTTGCTACGAATGCGGATACACCACCCCCTCGCAGTTTATCAAGATGTTCAAGCGGCGGGAAGGAATGACGCCCTCTCAATATCGAAAAACAAAATAAAAAAAGACACATCATGTGGAGAAAACCTCCAAAATGATGTGTCCCCGTTTTTTTGGCTTGATTGCGAACGGAATGATTTTTTCGATCAGTTCAGCTCAAACATGGTCTCCAAAAGGCTGATAGCGAACAGATAGTGGAATTCGCGGATGGGATGATTGATCTTGTTGGCGAGCAGCTCGGTGACGTTCACGCCTGCGTCGATCATCGCCTTCCACTTGGTATAGCAATCGCAGACCTTGACACCGTTTGCGTTCGCAACTTCCTTTCCCGCCTCAAAGTAACGCTCCAGCATACCACTGTTCTGCGTTTTCATCATCCGCTCCGCGATCTCGCGGATGCGTTCGTTGGTGATATGCGGGCTGACGTTTGTGTTCATCGTGTTTTCGGTCATAAAAATGCATTCTGCGCCGCTGTTTGTGATGCGCTTGAAGATGCCGTCCAATGCGTTGACGTAAACCGCAAGCCCCGTCTCTCCCCGTCCCGCATCGTTGAGACCGTAGCTGACCACGACGAGGTCGGGCTTGAAGGGGAGGACGTCGCGCTCAAGACGGGAGAGCCCGTTGGGAGCGTTGTCACCGCTGATGCCACAATTGATGACGTTGATATGCGCCTTGGGGAACATCATATGTAAAATTTCATTTATACGCGTGCTGTACGCGCTTTTGTTGTCAAATACCGTATCAATGGCTTTGCCGGATTCATAGATCTCAAAGCAGCCCTGCGTGACGCTGTCACCAAGGAACGCAATGGTTGCGGAGGCAGCTCCGTAAAGGTTGTTTTGCTTTTTTGCAAGCTTTTCAATGAATTTCATACTGTCTCTCCTTATGATTGGTTTTCGCGCGTTCCGAAAACCGAGAAGCTGATAACGCCGGGGCGAATGCCGTCGGGCGCGCCGAGGACGGTCAGCCGTGCCTCTGTGCCGCACTGCGACGGGAAGGTGCGGTAATCGATCAAAAGATCGGTGTCATTCTCGGAGCAATCAAGCAGGGTGACCCAATCCTCTCCCTGCAAAAGCTCAATTTTGTATTGGATAGGACCGGGAACAATGCCCGCGTCGTAATGCAAGCCCGTATCCTGCCAGATGACGCGGGAAGCGGATACGCGGTAGTTGGCGGCAAGGCGCACCGTCAGTTGGGGAAGAGGGTCGCTGTCCGCAGGCTGCCACCACGTGTTCAGATTCTGCTCCAGCGCGTAAAAGCTTTCATGCCCCTCGCGCATACTGCTCGCCCTCACTCTGCCACGCAATTGAAAGGTCAGGGGAAGCAGCCCCGTATCTCCCTCAAGAACTTCACCGGGGGCGTATTGCGGCGTGTCGGTAATGCCCTTGCAGTACAATTCACCGTTTTCGTCGATATAGACGCGATCCATGCCGATGCGACGCTCATAGACGTGTGCCGCGCACATGCGCACGGTGTAAAAAGCCCAGAGCGTGTCGTTGGGTCCCTCTACCACGCAACCGTGTCCCGCGCCGCTGACCAGCCCGTGGAGGCGTTGGGTCAGCGGGTTGTTTTTTTGATACGTGAAGCCCGAAAGAGGCCCCTCGTCGGAATAGTACACGCCCTGCGCATAGGTTTCAAACTGCGTGCCGTTGCCGGAGTAGATGAGATAGTATCTGCCGTTTTTCTTAATGATCCACTGTCCCTCGCACCAGCCGTTTTCGACGTCCTGATTGTGCGCGCCGAATCGCTCCCATTCATGTGCGGTGTCAAATCCGAACAGGAATTTCGGTTCGGTAATGAGGCGATTGGGACGTGCGGGATCAAGCTCCGCTCCCATCGTGGCGAGAACCTTTTTTCCTGCGGGGTTGATCGCAAAATCCGCCCAGTACAGATAGATGCGTCCGTTGTCATCCTTGAAGAGCGCGGGGTCAAGAACGGTAAACTCGGTGCCGTCGGGCTTTACGAGATTGCCCACCTCGGTAAACGGGCCGCGCGGAGAGTCCGCCACAAACATCGGACGGGAATGCACCGCCAGCCACACCTTACCGTTATGCACCAGAGGCGCGGGGCTGTAGCCGGGGGCTTCGTAGGGCGTGCAGGGAATGCTCTTCCAATTGACAAAATCCTCGGATTCCCAAAGGATTCCGTAGCTGGGGTAGAGATACCATTTGCCCTCGAAGTACAGAACGCTCGGGTCGGCGATCGAGCGGTAGTCGCGCGTCTGTTCGCCGCTCCACGCCATGGCGTTTTTTCCGTCGATTCCGCGCGGGATGTCGGGAACGGAGAGCGGATTGCAGTAGGTCTTATATTGGTAAATTTCTTTCATTGCCGAGCTCCTTGCTTTCAGAATTTGCTCATACACGAATTCCGCGTATAAGCGGTGTCCTGCGGGATTGAGGTGCACGACCGATTTGGGAGAGCACTCGTTTTCTCCCGTATAAGTGCCGACCGTGATGGAATCTCCAATGACGATCAATTTCATGGGAATCCCCCTTTCCGCATCGGTGTGTAACATACGTCCGAATCCATTATACACGAATTTCTTTTAAAATGCAATACCAAACGTATCTTTTGGATCGGGAGATTCACCGTCACTTTCAAAGGAACTCTCCGATGCGGAATTTTTTGAATGATGCAAAAATCGGACATGGTATTGAAAAACGGTGGAAAAGGATGTATAATGAGAACAGATGAAAAGAGAGGTGAGAGGATGGATATTCAGTGGAACGCAGACCTGATCAATCGTTGCACGCTTTCCCGCGCGCGGCTGTCGGGTGATGATTTTTCGGTGCAATGGATCTCGGCAAACGAGGCGGAAAATCGCAACGCTCACTACCGTGTGTTCGTTGCCTCCGCGCAGGATGCTTTAAAGGTCAAAATTGAAATTTTAAAGGTTGACAAACAAAATTGAATATGATAAAATGGGAGGGAGTAGTGTGCTACTCTCTCATTTTTTAACTGTATTATGGAGGCGTTTACAATGGAAAAGAAACGTTTTTTTGTAAAGGGAGCTACTTCTGTCGAGCTGCCCACGTCGTCTGCGATCAAAACGGCGTTTTGGACAAGCAAGGCATTTTATTTCCAAAGCACCGACGGGATCGGTGTCCGCATCAGCAATGAGGGAGTCAGGGGATGGAGAATTCGTTCCAACCAAACCGGTACTGCAAAATTTTCGGAGATCGGCGGCGCACAGCTGCTCTCCCGCTATCTTGGTGAGGAAAACCGTGATTGCGACGGGCGTTTGCAGGTGACAGAGTGTGAGGGCGGTGTGCTTTTGTTGGCGAGAGACGGTTCGTCTGTCCGTATCTCGCTTGAAAATAAGCCGTCCTTGCAGTTTTACTCTGCGAGCGGTGAATTGAAGATCGAGATCACAGAGCTTTCGACGACCGCGGATGCCTATCTTCTCAAGGGAAGCCTTGCGCCTGATGAAGCAGTTTACGGAGGCGGAGAGCGACTGGACGTTGCCAACAAACGCGGCAGGAAGGTCAGAATTTTTACCTGCGACGGTTGGAATAATTCCTCTACTTCATATACGGTGATCCCGCTCTTCTTTACCACGCGCGGCGGCGGTATGTTTATCAACCGTTATGAGATCGGACTTGCCGATTTCGGTGCGACCGTGGCGGATGAATGGTCGTACACTTTGAATGCGAAGTCTTTGGATGCTTATTTCTATGCGACGGAGGATCCCAAAGACGTTTTGCGCGGATACACCGAGATCTCGGGACATGCAGATATGCCGAAGCCTTGGATGCAGGGCGTGCAGATCTGCCGTTATGCTCCGGATTTTGCCAATTTTGAAAAGGACCTTTGCTGTGATTCCATCAAGGATTATCCCGATTGGGAAACGCTTTTCATCTCCGACGGTGACGGTTATCGTTCGATCAAGGAGGTAAGCGAGGAGGCTTGCTTGGCGGCGGTAAGATTTTACAATCGCAAGGAGGATGGGACGTATGCGCTCGCCTACGTCAAGGACGACGAGGGCAAATGGTTTAAAACCAGAGGTAGATTAAATCCCTTGGGAAGCAGCGTCAAGACCATCATGACAAAGTATATCGAGGCCGATCTTAAGCCGGATGCTGCCAATATGGAAGGCTCAAACTGGCCCACTGCCTTTTTGGCAAACGGCGAGGAAAAAATGGCGGATCTGAAAAAGGCTGTGAGTTGGTTGCATACACACGGTCTGCGCGCAATGGTCTATATGGGGCTGGGTCGTGTTCGTCCCGATAAGCGCGGCATGAAGGATTCTTACTGGGTTCATGCGGACGTGGAGGTCAAGAATGCCGACGGTACGGTAGAGCGTTTTGACAATACGACGTATATCCCGTGGGTAATGGGAACCGCCGAAAACCCAGACGTCGGAAAGGGTGCTGACGGTAAGATGCGTTCGGCAAGATATCTGGACATTACCAACGACGAGGCGGTGGACTGGTATTTTAACGAGATCTGGGGCGAGATGATCGATATCGGCATTGATGGTGTAAAGATTGATTTTTGCGAGATCCTTCCCGACGGTGATGTGCCTTACGGCAATACCGTTACGCACTATCACTGGAAAAAACCGGAAAAGCTGCTTTCCGGAACAGAGCATCACGCATATCCTACCTTCTTTATTTCCGAGTTCTATAAGAGAATGAACCGCTTTAAACTGGAAAAAGGAAAAACGGACGGCTTTATGGTCTTCTCACGCGGTGGCGGTATCGGCTCACAGCGATCTCCCTATATGTGGGCAGGTGACCAAGCGCGTCAGTACGATAAGCTGGATGACCAGCTGTTAGCAGTCGTTACCTCGGGACTTTCGGGAATCCCCTTTATGTCCTTTGACGTAAGCGGCTATGCGTATCGCGGCTGTAACTATCATACCATAGGACGTGAATACGAATCGGCACTCTTTTGCCGTGGCGTTGCCTTTACCGCGTTCTTTACCAACGTGGAATCCATGGGAGACGTCAGACATGCCTATGAAATGACGCCCGAGGCACAGTCGATCTACCGCAACTTTATGGGGCTTCACAAGGAGCTGATCCCCTATATGCAAAAGTATTCGAGAATCGCCTGTGACACGGGTATGCCTCCTGTGCGCCACCCCGTTTTGAAGTATCTGAAGGATACGAAGGTATATGACATCATCGACGAATTCCTTCTCGGAGATGCGCTTCTTGTCGCACCGATCCTTACCGAGAATACCTTTGAAAGAGAGGTCTATTTGCCGGCGGGTAAGTGGAAAAACCTGCTCACCGATGAGACGGTCGAGGGAGGAAGAACCGTTTCCGTCAAGGCAAATCTCGGTCAGATCCCCGTGTTCCTGGAGATCGATTCTCCCGATGCAAAGGAACTGCTTCCCATATTTGAGGGGATTTGGTGGAACGAGATCAAGCATTGGAAATAAGCTTTTTTACGGTGCCGCGAAAGTGGCACCGTTTTCTTTTTTTTGATAAAACGGCGCAAAAGATTCACAATTTTAACTGACTAACGAAAAAAGATATGGTATTCAAGATGCTTGTCGCAACCTTTTTTAAGGTCGATTTTTGAGCGGTTATCTTCAGCTTTTTCATTGTGAAATCCTCCGTCTTTGGTTTTTTGAATTCTTCATATCTTTTCTTGAAATCTCTATTGACAAAGCGTAACAAATATGATATGCTCGTTATACGTAATATGATCGATACGCGTTCGACATTTGTAAATGCGTATGGAGGAATTCAAGATGTTTTTTGATTTGAAGCTTTATAAAAAAGAAAAAAAGAAATTGTCCTTGGGAAAGAATACCGTATGTCTTTTTGATGAAGAGCAGTATTCGGATTGTATCAGCCGACTCATTGACAGCAATACGCCACTGAAAAACGGAACGGTCAAAGAAATCAGATTTGTTCTCGGCTTGAACAAGGATGTGATCAACAGAATCGGAAAATACAGATGCCCCTCGGCGAACGACGAAGAGTATGCTATCATGGTGGATACCGTAACAACGGTATGGGCGGCAAGCGCGCGTGCGTTTATTTACGCGGCATCTACCTTGTGCGCGTTGTATGCGTCGGGAGAGCTTCAGCGTGGATTTTTGTATGATTATCCATTGTTTGCAACAAGAGGATACCGTGCATATCTGCCATCCAGAAAAGGTCTTCGTGATTTTTACAAAACGGTAGATCTTTTATCGGAATTAAAATACAACAGTATCATTTTGGAAGTCGGCGGTGCCATGCAATATGACAGACATCCGCGCATCAATGAGGTGTGGTCTGCGTTTTGTAAGGATGTGCATCAATATTCGGGCAGGGCGCATGAAATCCAGCATAAAACCTACTCATGGCCCAAAAACTCGATCCACTGCGATAATGCCGAAGGGGATATCCTCACCAAAGAGGAGTGCCGCAACATTGCGGAATACTGTCGTTCGCGTGGGCTTGAAGTGATTCCGGAATGCCCGACCTTAAGCCACTGCGATTATCTTGTTATGGCTTATCCGCATCTGAGTGAGCGGCAAAATGACGCTTATCCGGATTCGTATTGCCCCAATCATCCGGATGTTTATCGATATGTATTTGACATTCTGGAAGAGGTGATCGAGGTTTTTGAGCCTGCAAGGATCAACATCGGACACGATGAAGCCTATTCCATCAGGATATGCAAACGGTGCAGATCTACACCTGCTCCTGTTCTGTATGCAAACGACGTCAACCGCATCCACGCCTTTTTGAAGGAAAAGGGCATACGCACGATGATGTGGGGTGAAAAGCTGCTGAACGCGCGCTATTATCCCGGAAGCGGTGAGCCGATCGGAGGTGCGGGGCACGGCAAAGGAGATGCACACGTCCACGCCCTCTTTCCTTGTCGAGACCTTATTTCGCGCGACGTGGAAATACTGCATTGGTACTATCGGTTTAACAAGGAGTACGATAAGGTATATCACTCACGGGGATTTCGAACCTATTTTGCAAACTTAAATGCGATCAACGTCGAAAGCTGGGATCAACGAAGAAAGCAGGGAATCTTAGGCGGTTTTGTTTCCAATTGGGGTTCTTTTGGCGAAGAGTATATGCAACGCAACGGGCAATTCTTTTCGCTGATTTCAACGGCTTATGCATTTTGGTGCGAGCGTTTTGGAAAAATGTCATGTGAAGAAAAGCATTTTAAGGCCTTTCGCGAGGCGTATCGCATTAAGAATAAGGGAATCCGATCAGGCATCAAAATCGTCCACACCACAGCCCACAAGATCAATTACAAAATCTTTTACGACGGCGTTTTCATTGTGGATTCGGAGTATTTGCTCGGTCATTACAGAGTGACATACAACGACGGAAGCGTTGCCGATCTCCCTGTGAGATACGGCGGCAATATCTCCTGCAAATATTATGATGAAGATTACAAGGATTCGGGCTTGAGAGAGATTTCTTACTCAACCATGCCCGTAAAATATCGGGATGGGTTCGCCTACGAAACCGTATACGAAAACCCCTTCCCCGACAAAAGCATTCAATCTATTGTGTACGTTCCCGTTCAAGGAAAAGAAGATATTTCGGTTGAACTGCTGCAATTCTCTGTAGATTTCAATCAGCAAACCCAAATGCACACAGTAGAAGCCACGGGCGAGGAGTTCGCCTGGGACGGCGGCATGAAATTATAAAAAATTGGACACATCACAAGGAGAAAACTCCAAAATGATGTGTCCAACTTTTTTATTTGTAATTTTGTAGGGGTTATTTACGAATGACCCGCGGACGATTCGTGAATCGTCCCTACAAGAACTCAAAAAGCCTTTTAAATCAAGGATTATTTGCTTGCTTCCTCGATCGCAACTGCGACCGCAACATGTCATCAAAACAACCTGTCGGCTGTTTCCAACCATGGGGTTGTTGCCGGCTCCGATGAGTCCCATCATCTCTGTGCGGCAGGCGAGGGGAAAGGGCATTGAGAAAATCATGACATGGTAAAAAATCTTTGCACCATAAGCCTTTTTCACTTTATTCGCATCGCAAAATCCTTTCCGCTGAACACATCGTTTTCGGTTTTGCTGAATGCATTATACCACGTTTTGATGTATTTGTGAATGGCCTTTGGAATAAGTTCAAAAGTTGTTTGCGATTGGTTGAATGGTAATACAATATGAGTAGCTGACTGCTTTTGAATTTGTGCGGATGCCTTCGGAGTTGTAGGGGAAGGGAAGGAGCGCCGATTACATTTTTATCATACCATATTTTTGAGGGGGTGTCAAGAGAAAAGGTGCCCCGACTCACGGGGAGTCGGGGCGGGGTTACAAATTATACTTTTTTTACTTCATTTTTTGTGAATGTTTTTTAGGCGGATGCGGTCGTACTTGGTATTGTGATGGAAGTCAGATTGAAAAATCATCATAACAGCAATTATCCACGCGTGTATTAGAAGAATGCTTGATATAGAATTGGCAATATCTATCGGTGCGATCAAATGGATAATCAATAATAACACCATCGCCAATAATTCGAGTATTAGAAAACAATCTTTGACTTTGATCCAAAAACGGAAATTTTTGCGATGCGTGTTTGTATATGTTTCAAAACATTTCATGCGCAAAAATTGCCATTTTGAGCGATGCTTTCGCAAATTTCTAACATTGCAGGATCTTGCTTTTTGATCACACCAAATAATCGTATAAATCATATTACGTATATACCAGTATGTTAATCCGTTTGTCAAGAGCAGTACCAATATATATGCAATCATCTCATTATGCCCCCTGTTACACAAGAATATCCAAACCCCATCGCGGTTGCTTGCAAGATGCCTTGCAACAATCCTGAATATATAGATTTACCAGCACCATTTTTCATATTCTTGAAGTAATAGGAGAAAGCTTTTCCCCATTCCCCTCTTCCAAAAACTCTTTTGGTTAATTGCTTGCCTAATGTCATAGCAGTTTTAGAATTACCAAGACTTGCTCCGGCTCCACCGGCGACACCGCTGATAGCACCGCCTACAGTATTGACGGCAATATCAACAAGATTCACCCCGGCAGTATCGTCAAACAACTGGTGCGTTGTTTCTTGTATCGATGAAATCGCCGCATTTCCTGCAATTTGTCCGACCAAACCTACCCCCGTAGCGGCAAGTGCTCCACTTGCTCCGGCAGCTACATAATCTACGACAGAAGAATGTGGTGTTAAAATCTCCAATCCAGACTTTCCATCCATAAGATTATCCACAACATCACACACATATTTTGCTGCGATACCAATAACTGCCCCAACCACGATATGCCAAAACTCCCCATCTTCATCCACTCGCATAACGGGATTATGATCGCAATAGATGTAAAGGTTTTTGTCGGTAAGTGCTTCGGGAGAAGCTCCAAGCACCCCGGGGTCATCCATGCTGATGAACCGTCCCCGCTCGGGGTTATAACTTAACCCTTGGATTTTGCCTTTTGAGATTATTTTTTGTTGAAATCGTAGTATTCGGGAAAGCACTCCATGCTCGATTTATAGGTCACAACAATAGTCAATATACTCACATGCTACAACCAATCTATCGCCAGATGACATGAGAAACATTGTTTCTATATATTCAACTCCATGCCCGATTTTGCGTGAAAGAATGATATCTTCATTAAGGTATTCATTGCATTCCTCACTGATTGCTTTTAAGAAAGAGTGCCTCTCCTCAAGATTATATACCCAACTTAAAACATGAGGAGATCTCCCCCAAAAATCACAAGCAATCATTTGATAGCCAAGAACATTATAAAATGTAATCGTCTTTTGCCTTGTCTCATCTTCGGAAAGCAACCTAACAACCAAGCAATTCGCTTCGTAATCATATTGCATGCCTACATATATGTCATCATGAACATACACTTCGTTGGTGTGCAACAAATGGAGATTGTGTTTATCTATGCGCATAGTTATCCTCCAAAATAAATCGTGTTAAATGGTTCCGGCACAGGTTCTCCTGCTATATAATGCGGTCCGTTCTTTTGATGGTTTCCGTCATACTCAGGAAATAATGCATGATAATGAGATCCGTGTTGCCAATCCTCATTCCATTCAAACACTACTACGCCATTTGGAGAGAACCATTTGATAATCGCGCCATTCGTAGTTCCCGCATAAAATTTCATTTTAAGTCCATTGGGATGAAAATCATATGGATTCACCGGGAAATAAGCCTGCTTATAATCGCGGTTCTTTATTGGATAATCTACAGACTCCACACCAGTATCGTCTAATTCAGAATCTGACGCAGTAAACAATGACTGTAGAAAGCCAACTTGTTCCTTAGCTTGTGGAAGCACAGCGGTGCCAACGCCAATGGTTGTAATTACAACACCAACAGCAATGACTGTAGCTTTTGCTATTTCAAAGAAACCAATTCCACCAGCAATAATGACACCAACAAAACTCTCCCCACTTGGATCCACATACATTACCGGATTATTATTGCAGTATAAGTACATGTTGTTTCCAAGGAGCCCCTGACCTGTGGACACGTAGCAATCAGGACTAATGAATCTACCCCAATCCGGATTATAGTACCGACTTTGCAGGTAGTAAAGTCCCGTATGCGTATCGTAGTAGTAGCCACGATAGCGAATGGGATTCAGCGTTGCGATGCCGCCGACATTGGTTTGTACGGTGCAAACGCCCCATGCGTTGTAGTTGTATTTTGCAACACAAGAACCGCTTTCATCGTAGATGCCGATAACGTCACCGAAGAAATTCTTCTCGTAAAAATACGCATCGTACACGCCTTTGGCATACGCACTTGTGCGATACAGGAAGCCAATGGGAGAACCCGCATCGTCATACAAGAATACCATCATGTATTCGACGTTGTTTTCGACCCATTTTTCTGCCACGATGCAACTGCCATCGAGGATATACTCATGCTTGATGCCGTTCACCGTTTTGCTCGTGCGGATGCCTTCGGAGTTGTAGTGGAAGGAGTGCTGATTACATTTTTATCATACCATATTTTTAAAGCCTTGTCAAGAGAAAAGGTGCCCCGACTCACGGGGAGTCGGGGCGGGGTTTTTGGGTTTTTCCCATTATTTGGGGCTTTTGCTTAATTTGTATCGATTGTATTTGCGAATGAACTCCTCTAACCCAAAGGCATACTTGTCGATCACAATGGGAAGCAATTTGCCATCGATTTTGATGATTGTATCACCAAGACGCTTTAGTGGCTTAATATATTTGACTTCATCATATCGATATTCCCGACGAACACCAAATATATTACGATGCACGAAACTTTCATCACCTATATAAAGTCTCCAATTCACCTGCGTGATTGCCATTAGTATTAAAAGCACGACAACGCACAAAAACAGCCAAAATAGAGGTTCTTTATAGAAAAACTTTTCGCCAGCGACAAGTCCAACAATAGGGAGCATAAAAAGCAAAGAAAACACAACCCCAAAATAGAAATAAAAATTCGGCAACTTAACACAATCTTTTGGAGAGAGAGTACTTTTATAGAACCCATATGCTAAAACCCCATTGATTCCAGAAACCAAAATAACGATAGGTATATATATCATACAATCACCTCCAATTCGTTATTCCGTACGAAGACAAATTCGCTAAATTTGTTTTTACAAAACCGTTAAAAATTGCATCTGGTACTGCGCGTATTTGAGCGGAATAATGTGCTATATTGTGCGTAGCAACGGCTGTTTTCAAATGCAATTTTGCATTTTTGGCAACACCATACAACTTTGCTCCGTTTGCGCCTTTTCCTCCAATCAAACCAGCGACACCACCTGCAACTGTTTCAAGCATCAGTTCTGTTGTATCTACATTTTTATTAGAAGCCCCTTGCTCAAGCACATATGATGTTGAACTTATTAGCATATTCCCTACGAACTGACCGACAACACCTACACTAGTCGCAGCTAAAGCTCCACTTGCACTGGCAGCAATATAATCCACCACAGAAGAGCTTGGCTTTAATACATCTAAACCATTTTTCTTTTCGGCAATATTTTGAGCAACATCTGATATATATCTTGCAAACAGCCCAACAGCCGCTCCAACTACAATATGCCAAAACTCCCCATCTTCATCCACTCGCATAACGGGATTATTATCGCAATAGATGTAAAGGTTTTTGTCGGTAAGTGCTTCGGGAGAAGCTCCAAGCACCCCGGGGTCATCCATGCTAATGAATCTACCCCAATCCGGATTATAGTACCGACTTTGCAGGTAATACAAGCCTGTATGCGTATCGTAGTAGTAGCCGCGATAGCGAATGGGATTCAGCGTTGCGATGCCACCGACATTGGTCTGAACAGTGCAAACGCCCCATGCGTTGTAGTTGTATTTTGCAACACAAGAACCGCTTTCATCGTAGATGCCGATAACGTCACCGAAGAAATTCTTCTCGTAGAAATACGCATCGTATGTGCCTCGCGCATACGCACTTGTGCGATACAGGAAGCCAATGGGAGAACCCGCATCGTCATACAAGAATACCATCATGTATTCGACGTTGTTTTCGACCCATTTTTCTGCCACGATGCAACTGCCATCGAGGATATACTCGTGCTTGATGCCGTTTACCGTTTTGCTCGTGCGGATGCCTTCGGAGTTGTAGGTGTAGGCTGCTACCACTGTAGTTGTGGTCGTTACACTTGAAACGCGCTGATTGCTACCCACCAATAGGCGCCCCTGCCATTCATATTGCGTCCGATTGAGACCTGCGGAAAATTGAATGACGTTGCCCAGCTCATCATACGAGATGCTGTTGGAACCGTACTTGGTTAAACGGTCACCGGAATACGTTGCCGTCGTTGACAAAATAGAAATCTTTTGCCTTGTGCGATTTCCCGCGGCATTATACGTATATTGATATACGGTGGAAGTATTGCTATCCGAATAATTGGTTTCTCGAATCAATTGCCCCAACGTATCATAGGCGTATTGATGCAACAGGTTCCCATTTTTGTCACGGATATGCGTAATATTACCGTTTGCATCGTACGTCAAGTGATACTCGGTGGTTACGCCCGTATCCATCGGAGTCATGCTGCGCGTGACGGACATGCTTTCGATTCTTGCATTGGAAGAATCATACTCATACGCAACTTCGTTATAGTACACGGGAACACCGAACATCTCAAAGAGATAGGTTCTTCCATCCAACCGTCCAAGATTGTTTTTGAGAATGTCAATGCGTCCGTCAACGTTGCCAAATCGCGCATAAACCCGATACAATTGGTCGTGTACGTTATATTGGTAATCGTACTGCGCCGCATTATCGATGGTGATGCCCGTGGGAGAGTTGTAAGCAAGATCGTACGCCGTTTGAATCAGCTTAGATTCCTCGTCGTAGATATAATCCACCAAGAGGTCCATATTTTTGCTCTCGGGGTCATAGTTGTAGCTCTGCACCAGCCGCCCCAACGGGTCATAGACGTTGACCATGCTGTTTCCGCCACCCGTGTGGTCCTCAACGGAATACAAACGCCCCGCATAATCGTAGCCGTAAGAGTACGCCAACTCAAACGCACCGCTTGCACCTGTATTATACCATATTTCGGAAATTCTGTCAAGTTCATCGTACTGATATTGCACCGAAAGACCGTTTCCGTATGTCATGGTTGCCAATTTTCCGTTATTTGGGTGATACGTGTAGGATGCCAACGTGTATGTATTGTTGGTGATACTCGTCGTATTTCCAAACGCATCATACACAAACGTATATTGCGTGCTTGCGGTGTTGATGGATGTCAGGCGCTTGGTAACGCTGTCGTAGGCGTAATCCACGTTGGTTCCCAGCTCGGTAAGCTCGTAGTCATATACGGGGGTATCTTCGGTTCCTGTATTGACCAGCTTTGCGGGAAGCACCTCAATGAGATTTCCAATCGCGTCGTATCGGTAGGTGACACCGTTGCCGTCGGGATATGCCACCGCGAGCAGATAGCCGTTTGTCTCGTCGTAGAAATACCGCGTGACTCCGCCTGCTTCGTCGGTGTAAGTGGCAAGCGCGCCGAAATACGGAACGGAATCGGCATAATTCGTGGAGCTTGCAATGGTTTGACTGCCGCTTTGCGTGTCACGGGAGATGGTTTTGTAATGAATTCCATACATATCGTAGCGATACGTAAAACAATACCGCGATGAAATATCGGGAGCTCCGTTTTCGTCTCTGTCTTTAAACTCAATGTGATAACCGCTGCCGCCGCTTTCCTTCGGGCTTACGATTACGCCTTGGTGGGTAAAATACTCCTCCCCTGTCAATCGATGATTGGAATCGTAATCATAATCGATAAAGTAACCGTAGTTGGATGCCATTGTTAGCAGGCGATCAGAGGCATCATACTCGTACCAAAGTTTTTCTCCGCCGTTTTGATAGCAACCAACGTATCCCGTGGTGGTGTAATTATAGAACGATGTACCGTCGCTATCCTGCACCAAGCTGATATTATCAAAATATGCAATTCCCGGGTGTTTGCCATATTCCGGCTCTATGCAAATTTTAGAAAGTAATCCCTTGCTCGGATCGGTTACGAAACCTCCGCTAATAAACTGCCAATCCGTTGTTCCTCTATCGAAGTTGAAGTAAATCGACTCTCCCTCGATATCCTTGACACCGTTATAATACCAAAGGTGAATGTGAATCGCGAATGTTGCGTCAGCATTCCAAGACGATGCCGTGCTCTTTGCCCATCCGGAAACGGTAAAGTAGATTGGATTGAGCGGCACGCTTCCGCTTGCATATTGCGATTTCAGTGTCGAGCTCGCAGAATATACGGTTTGCATAGCGGAAGCAGATGAAGTAAAGTCGGATGGCGGTGTAAGTTTCAACACGGTTCCAAATATCGTGTTACTTGCCACAACATTGCCATTGGGCCCCATTGACCATACCTGTGGAATCCCTACATTGTAATTTGTATCCTCAAAGTGCCCCAATTGCACCATGTCGTATGCCATCGCACCCGTGGATTTGGAAAGCATCAGGTCATCCACACACACGATTGCATATCCGTCTGACGGATCGGTCAGAATCAGTTCGATCATAACGGTGCAAGAAAGATCGCTTGTACTGCTTAACTGAGGCACCGTAAACTGTAGCGATGCCTGCTGATAGGTTGTTTCCAAGTTTGCGGAATTGAGTGCTACGTCTTTATATACACCTTGCGTATCGTATATAGAGCTCATGGTCATACGCAACGCCGCGCCCTGTGCAGACTTGGTTTTATAGCTCATCGTAAGCGTATATGTACCCGCCGGTAGATTGACGTATTGCAATAACTGATTATACGTTGTATCCTGCGCGGCAACGCTCATTCGCACACAAGCTTCTCCATGATTTGCCCCCTCTCGGGACGTTCCCAGCGAATCTCTCTCGGATGTATCGCTTGCCCAATTCGGAATAGGAGCCCCTTGCGTTTCAAACCCGCCGTTTAACAGATAATTCGGAGACTGTTCCTGCACCTGTGTACTGCGCACCAAGCTGTTCTTGGATTTTTCATTCTCCTCATCGTACTCTCCGCTTGATGCACCGTATAGCTGTGTGCCGCCGGCGTCGGTTGTATAAGCGTTGATTGCTCTACCAAAGGAGTCAAACGTATAGGTGGTAAGCAAATCATCCGAGGTTCCAAGCGCATCATCGGAGCCACTCGTGCGCAAAACTGTATTTGTTGCGTTGTAGCTAAGCGTTACACTTTGCCCGGTTGTAGGTGCCGCCGTAGCTCCCGCTTTTTCTGTGATTTGTGTAACCTTTTTGTTGGTGTAGCTATAGTTCAGTTCATACTGCGAAAGCTCGTTGCGCGTTTTCGTTAAAAGACCGCTGCTATAGGTGTAGGAGGCTTGCGCATCTACTGTAATATTTGCGTTTACAGTTGTGGAATCGTTGGCATAAGTCTGCCAATCTGCCCAAACAGCGTCATCATTTCCGTGTGCTCGAATCAAGGTTTGCAGCAGACTTCCGCTATAGCGCAGAATTGCCGCCTCGTTGGAATGCGGATTATAAACGATATTCAGCCTACCGGAACTGCCGTATCCGAGTTTTAGCTGCTCAATCGGTGTGGTAAATCCGTTGGGCGTCAATTGTACTGCAGTAGGTCTCTTGGCAGAATCAAAGGCAAAACTGATTTTATTACCACTCTGATCGGTAATACTCTCCAAATACCACGCGGATTTGATTCCCAACTGCGAAAACGATGTGTTTTTTTGGAAAGCACGTACGTTATGACCGCTATCCGTGATGGTGAGGAGCGAGCCGCTTGTCTTTAGTTCCAAAAGCAGCCCATCCTCGTCATGATAAACGCTACTATCATCCGTGGGCATAAAGTAATGTTCCGTACCGTCCGCATCTGCCAAAATGAACATGTTTTTTGGATATCCTTCGGCATCAAAATACTGCTTTTCCAATAAAGTTTCTTGGATATTCAGTTTAAAGCCAACAGGCGTATGCGGATACACATACGGCGTTTGCACATTGCCGTAAACGTAATTTTTATTTGCCAACGAGGATTGATACACCAATGTTGGCGTAAAAGGAAGTAACGAATCAAGCGTGCTCAACGTTTGAATCACATAAGTTAATTCACCCGTTGCATGATTGATCGAACCGCTCCCCGCAAAACCGTTGCTTTGCGAACTATACGACCAGTAGTCCTCCAGCCCCTTCATATCCACGTAGGATATGCAAAGGATTGGTTCGCTTCCATCCCGGTTGTTCGAGGAGAATGTAAGATCTTCGGAAAAACTGAATCCGGGTGCCTTCTTTAGCGCAAGGCCGTAATTTTCAACGGCATACCATTTCTTAGCAATCGGAGTAATATTCCATGAATACGAATCGAATTCATAATTTGCTGCAATTCTACAATAATCTGTGTAATCATTTGCCAGTTTTCCTTCCGGCGACGTTGTCTTGTTCACATCAGCCCAAGTAAGAGAATCATCCCACGCCGTAAGAACATCATATACCGCAACATATGCCGTATCATTAACACCCATACTTACCTGCGCATGAAACGTAGCCTCGGTAATATATGCAGAAACAGGCAATGTCGGCAAATCGTTTGCTTTCCAATAACTGATATAAGAGTTGCTGACAATCAAATTTTCACTTGCACAATCGTTAAAAGAAGAATTGCTTTGTGAAATTGTTAAATCGATTGCACCATATTGACTTGCCGGATAAATCGGCGGATCAATCGTAACCGGGAATACACGTTCTTCTGCGTTGATCCATTCATCATCAGCGGTTATTCCTAAACTGTAACTTCCATTCCCAAGATCTGTCAGGACATAGTCAACAGCATACGATATATTGCCAACAGCATCCATCATCATACCGGAGGGAATTACATAGCAAACTTCGCCATCACCTGCGACCAACACGATCTGTCCCGAGTCTTCCATAGATGCTGTCAGGTGATTTAGTCTCATTGTAAACGTGTAGGCATACGCATCGGTGCGTTCTTTTACAATAATATTTTCTTTTATATTGTTTGCTACAACAACATACTCGAGATCGACACCGTCAAGAATGTCCGGATACAGAATGCTTGCAGATAAATTTTCCAAATTCATCAGCTTTTGCAATTGTGTTGCATCCACATCGTCTGAATGGTTGGAAATTTGTCCGTAAACCTTCTTGTTTGCACCGTCAAGGCTAAGCGTAATCTTCTTATTATCCTCATGCAATGCAAACAATGTTTCATTGCCCGTCGTTTTCTTCACAAATTTGACACGAGCGTCTGATGTAGAAATATCATTTGACGTTTCGGCAAGGCGGTTATCAATATCTCGCCACACACCGTTTTCGTCAGTTCGGTGAACGGCACTGTCATATTGAACTGCCATGATGCTTCCATCGTCAAAACGGAAGTGCTTGACCGATTCCTCACGACGGTCTTCGAGTTCAAATACTGTTTCTTCTTTGGTAATATTGGTTTGAGGAGTGTCAAAGCCTTCTTTGGAATTGTCCAAGGCAAATACGCTCACAGGTATCAAATAAAAGATCATCAAAAACGACAAAAACATAGACAGGGCTTTCTTGCTATTCTTCTTAATGATAGATTTCACAATTATCTCCTTTCTGTTTGGTTCATTGTTTTGATCATACTCTCTTTTAAGATCAACCCACGAAAACCATTGGACTCACCTCCTGATTTCATTATATCACTTCGAAAGATTATAGTCAATAGAAAACCACATCATAACAAAGTATCACGTTACCACATTCATCCTTTCATTCCGTCCCGCAAACATATCCTAAATAGTTCCCCGGTAAGATGCCCATATTATAGAAACCGCCAAATGCACAATCGAGATTTCAAAATTTTACGCATCCCCCAAGAATCATTTGAAAGCCTATAGAATTCCAAACAGAGGCGATCGAAACAGAATGAGCCGCCTGTTTATATAAAGATCTCCGCTTTCAAGCCTTTCTTATACTTATAATAACTGTTCCTCGAGCAACCGCAGAGCTTGATGACGTCGGGATCTTCAAGGCTTCCGCCGAAGTCTTTAGAGTGTTTTTGAATGATACATTTGAATAAAAAACATTGGACACATCATAAGCGAAAATACGTTTATGATGTGTCCAACTTTTTATTTTTTTGTTTTTGTAGGGGCGGTCATTGACCGCCCGCGGACGAACACTGTTCGCCCCTGCAAAGGTACCCAAAAAGCCTTACGCCGCAAGGATTCTTTGCTTGCCTCTTCGATCGCAACCGCTACTGCGACCTGTCATCAAAACAACCTGCGGTTGTTTCACCATGGGGTTGTTGCCAGCTCCGATCAGATCCATCATCTCTGTGCGGCAGGCGAGGGGGAAGGGCGTTGAGAAAATCATGACATGGTCAAAAATCTTTGCACCATAAGCCTTTTTCAAGTTGTTTGCGATTGCTTGAAGGAAAATGGCCTTGGTGAGGAGGTGCGGAAACCGTGAATTCAATTTTCTTCTCATATTTTTTTGTCTCTTGCGTATTCCATAGGCGAAAGACCAATGTGCGATCGGAAGACCTTGCAAAAATAGGGCGCATCGAAAAAGTTGAGTTTTTCCGCAATTTCATAGACCGTCAGATCGGTGGATTCGAGCAGATAGGCTGCTTGCTTCAGTTTGATGTCGGTTCTGTATTGCGCGGGGGTCATTCCCGTTTGCGCCTTGAAGATCTGCCGCAGGCTGCTCTCACTGACGGCGCATTTTTTCGCAATCTTAGCGACCGACAGCGCGCTTGCGTCTTGCAGGAGCGATTTGGCTTGATTGATCAG
Source organism: Eubacteriales bacterium (assembly GCA_045120465.1). Taxonomy (GTDB): domain Bacteria; phylum Bacillota; class Clostridia; order Oscillospirales; family CAG-272; genus UMGS1865. The sequence continues at coordinate 36,833 of JBGVEW010000022.1, read as the reverse complement.
GTGGTGATGCTCGTTCGTCTGTGCCTCCGCTTCCGTTATGACCGCGTCCAAAAGCAAATAGAACAGCCCTTTTTTTTGCAACCGTGTCAGCTCTTTGTAAAAATGCCCCTCCACCAGCGCGCGAAAGTGCTCCACACACGAAAGGGGCGTGCGCTCGGAGAGCACGATCGGAGCGTGGAGCAAAATTTCCTCACCGCTCGTGTCAAAGGAAACGAGCAGATCGTCGGCCTCGTCCATGAAAAACGCCTCGTATCGGCTATACTTGGGCAGGAACACGAGATTCCCTGCGCGCGCGGTCAGCACCTCGCCGTCGGTGACGAAATCAATGCTGCCCTTTATCACCAACAGCATGCCAAAATCGGGGCGGGGGGCTGTACGGTAGCTGTACTTGCTTTCCTTCCAATGCTGCTTCAATATTTTTGTGGTGTGAAAATCCTCGGTTGCGCTCAGCCAATTTAAAACCTTTTGTACCTGCACGATTCCGTTCCTCCTTTGCATTGCGTTTCATTGTACCATACTTTGTTGAAAAATACAATACGAATGGTGAAAAATCCAATGAAAAGGCTATTTTTTAGTGGTATAATGATAAAAAATACAAAAAGAGGTGTATTATGAGAGGGAAACAATATTTTACGTCTGGCGAGCATTCCTTAGCCGCACGCGAAATTTTTAAGGCGCCGAGAGTCCCCGGAGCGGAGATGCTACAGGTTGGAAAAGCATATACCGACGGTTTTTACGGCTTTGGTCTTGGCATTACGCCGTCGTCTTGCTATACCTTGAGTCAAATGGAGGCGGAGGAGCGCCACGCGCTGTTGCATCACCTTTACTCCAAGGAGGGACTTGGACTGTCGGTTGGAAGAATTTGCATTGGTTCTTGCGATTATTCCCCCGAGATCTACACCTACGACGACGTTCCCTTTGATACGGAGCTGAAGCATTTTTCGGTAGAACGGGATGAAAAGTATATTATCCCCATGATCAAGGAGATCCTTGAGATCAATCCTGATCTATATCTGCTTGCGTCCCCTTGGAGTCCGCCGCATTGGATGAAGACCGGTGGCAGTATCTGCGGCGGATATATGCGCGACGAGTATCTCGAATGCTATACGAATTATATCTTGAAATTTGTCCAAAGCTATGCGGCTTACGGCATCCGCATCTCAGCGATCACGCCGCAAAATGAGCCTGAAAATAAAGACGGACACATGCCGACTTGCGCTTGGCATCCTGCAACCGAAGCGAATTTTGTTCGCATGATGCGCGAAAAATTTGCCGAGCATTCGCTTGATATCAAGATCTGGATGTATGACCACAATTTTGATGGAGTGGATCGCGTTGTCTGGTCACTTGAAAATTATGATGGTCTGCTTGATGCCTGTGACGGTGTTTCGTTCCATTATTACGCAGGAGCGATCGAGCAAACACGTTGCATTTTGGAACGCTTTCCAAAGCTGGAGCTTCATTTTACGGAAGGCGGACCGCGGCTGACTCAAAATTATGATACCGACTGGTGTAAGTGGGGCTTGATGGCGATCAAGGCACTCAAAATGGGGTATCGCTCCTTTATGGGCTTTAACGTGATCCTCGACGAGTTAGGCGCTCCCAACGTCGGTCCTCATATCGGCATCTGCGGTGGCTTTGTGACCAAGGATTTACAAAGTGGCGAATTGCGCTACAGCGGACAGTACAAGGCGTTTTCACACATTGCGCCCTACCTGTCACCCGCGTCCAAAATTTATCCCATATCGGTCAGTGAGGCATTCAATATGTGTATTTCTCGCTATCCGCAGTGCGACCGTGTGATTGAGGGCGTTCTGATCGAAAAAGAGGATGGTAAAAGGATCGCCGTTTTGGTCAACCCCAACGACCGCGGAATGCAGGTGCAGATCGAGATTGGCGGGGCACTGTGGTACGTTGAATTGCGGCCCCAGAGCCTCAGTACCGTTGTAGTGGAATAACCGATGGGTTACCTGCTTTTATCTCTCGCGCTTTTTGCGGGTGCTACCAAAGGCTTTTGCGGCAAAAAGATCAGCGGGTTCGCGCAAAACACCACAAGCGCCGTGCTGCTCAATCTCTTTCGTATGCTGCTTTGTGTGGCCTTCAGCACCCTTCTTCTGTTTGTTATGGGGGATGCGCCAGCGCTCGTTCTGACGAAGCAGGTGATGATTGCTTCCGCGGTTTCGGGAGTTGCCACGGCACTTTTCGTGGTCAGCTGGCTTCTGGCGGTGAAAAAGAGCGCATACATGATGCTCGACGTGTTTTTGATGCTGGGAACGCTGATCCCCATGCTTTTGTCGCTCTTTATCTTTTTCGAGCCGATCGGCGTACGGCAGTGGATCGGCTTTGGAGTTTTGTTGGCGGCGGCGTATATCATGTGCTCGTACAACAACAGCATCAAATCGGCATTGACACCCTCCTCGCTTTTTTTGCTGATCCTTTGCGGCGCTGCAAACGGAATTGCGGATGCCTCGCAAAAGGTCTTTGTGCGCATTGCCCCCGACGTACCGATCTCCATCTTCAATCTTTACACCTATATCATCGCCGCATTGGTATTGGCACTCTTTTTCGTCCTCTCCCCGAACAAGGAGAGGGTAGGCTTTCAAAATGGGCATACCCGCGTGGCGCCGGTGTACCTTTTGATCATGGCGGTGGCATTGACTGCAAATTCTTATTTCAAAACTACGGCGGCATTGTATCTTGACAGCGCACGCTTATATCCGATCAACCAAGCGGCGTCGCTGATTCTCTCCACCCTAATGGCAACCTTCTTCTTCAAGGAACGCTTGACCGCAAAGGCAGGGGTTGGCATCGTGCTTTCGTTTGTTGCACTGATGCTGATGAATTTCTAAAAGCAATATAAGAATTGAATTTTTAAAGGAAGGGAAGACTCATGATTCTTTATTTTATACGACATGGACACCCGGACTACAAAAACGACTGTTTGACGGTGCTTGGTAAAAAGCAGGCTGCAAAGGTGGCAGAGCATTTGAAGGATTTTGGAATTGAGCAGATCTTTTCTTCCACCAAGGGAAGGGCTATGGAAACGGCGGAATACACGGCGCAGGTGCTGGGGCTTGACGTGATCCCTTGCGACTTTATGCGTGAGCTTTCTTGGGGCTCGCTTGACGGAGAACCGCTCCTTTGCGATGCACACCCTTGGAAGCTGGCGAACTATTTTGCTGCAGAGGGGATCCCACAGCCGGATCGTGATTGGAGAGAGATGGAGCCGTATCGCCAAAGTGCCGTGGTGCGTGAGGTCGAGCGTGTGACTGTCGGTTTTGATGCGTTTCTTGCAGAGCTGGGCTACCAAAGAGAGGAGGACTACTACCGCGTAATGGGAGAGGATGTGGACAAGAAGATTGCTGTTTTCAGCCATGGTGGCGCTTCCTCTGCGGTGTTTTCGCATCTGTTCAATATCCCGCTTCCGCAGGTCTGCGCCTTCTTGCATTTGGACGATACCTCGGTCACGACGGTGCGCCTGTCGAACGAAAAGGGCGCGCTTATTTATCCCAAGCTGATCGGCTCAAACGACGCCCGACACATCGAAGGGGTAACCGTTGAAAATGTGTATGGAAATTAAAAGAATGATTGATATAAAAATGTTGGACACATCATCGCGCAATTGCACGCAAATGATGTGTCCAACTTTTTATTGTTCAATTTTGTGCAATTCGATTTTTACAAAGCCCCTATGAAGCCTTGCAAAGCTCAAAAAACTTACGCCGCAAGGATTACTTGCTTGCTTCTTCGATCGCAACTGCGACTGCAACATGTCATCAAAACAGCCTGCGGCTGTTTCCAACCATGGGGTTGTTGCCGGCTCCGATGAGACCCATCATTTCTGTGCGGTATTGAGCTTTGAGACGCATTAAAATGATAAAAAGCCTTATAAAACAAGCCTTTTGAACTGCAAAATCTTTGCGCCGAACACATCGTTTGCGTATTTCCTGAAAACATTATATCGCGTTTTGATGTCGCCGTAAATGATGTGGTCAAAGAGTTTGCTTTTTTTGTACTTTTTTTGATTTTTCGGCAGGATTTACATAAACGGACCGCATGGAGAAAACAAGTGTCCGAGGAGGGCGAGCGCATCGGGCGCCGCCATCCTCGGACAGTGGAGGTTACTTCATGTATTTCTTTCTGTTCTCGGCAAGGATCCGATCGCGCTCCATGGATTTGATGCGCTTCATCCCTTCGACCGTGCAGAGCCAGGAACGCTCGACGTTGGCAGAGCGGTAGGAGTGAGACTCGGCAGCGCGGTAGCTCCAGGAGAGCACGGTTCTGGCTCCCGCATCATAGACCGCCTCGGTAGCCTCGATGATCTCTTCCTCTCTTCCTGCGGGGGCGTCGTAGCCCTGGATCCAGATGTTATGGTCCTTGCCGTGCTTGCCCGCCTTTTCAAGACAAAGCTTCGTCGCGTTGTAGTTATACTCGTAAGCGCTTGGCGCGCCGCCCAAGCTTAAGTTGGTATCGTTGCCGTACCAATAAGGATCCGTGCCGACGTTATCGACGTAAGGCATCGCGCAGATGGCATCGATGTCAAAATTGAGAAGCTGATCCTTTTTGCTTTGCGCCACCATGCCCGAAAGCTGATAGGGCATAAAGCAAACGACGTTTCTCATGCCTACCGAATTGGCATACTCCGTGATAAAGTTGTGGTATTCTATGATCACGTCGTTTCTGAACTTGGCAACGTCCTCATCCATCACGGTGGGCATTCTCTTGCCGAAGCGCTCCTCGAACATTTTGCGGCAGGTGGGGCAGGTGCATGCGGAGTAGTAATCGTCGGTGCCCGCGATCCTTACGTGCGGAATGTTCGGCTCGTCCCAGAACAGCGTTTTTCCGCCAAGCTCCGCAACCTTGTTTACCCAATCCTTGACGAACTCGCGATAGGAGGGAGCATTCAGACAGATCTGGATCGGATGCATCATTCCGTCCCCGTAATAGGAGTGTGCCTCGGGGTGGTAAGCGAGGAAATGTCCCTTGTCGCCGGGAGCACCGCCGATGCCCCAGTTATCTACCCAGATCTCAAGCCCCTCCGCCTCGGTTGCCTTGAAAATATCCTTCATCACCGAAAAGCTGCGCTCGATGTCGTTGTGCGTGAGCATATGTACCACGATGTCCATATCGGCTCTGACGATCTCCTTCATGTCCGTGATCGCGTGGCTGAGCATTCTGTTGCCGTAATAGGCAACGCCCGTTTTTAATCTTTTTTCGTTCATGTGAGCTCCTTTTCTAAAGCTGTCGCTTGGGTGGTGTGATACGTGTCTTTCGTTCGGAGAATTCAGTAGTACTGTCCCCAATTCTGTTTGTCATCGTTGTTTCCGTCACCGAAGAGAACGTCATTGTCCGACGCGTTCAGGGACGAGGTCAGGATGTCAAGAGCCAACCAAAGCAGCTCTATTTCGGGAGATTCGTATTTTTTGTTCATCGACCGTTACCTCACGCACACGTATTGACGATCTTTTCTGCGTAGTCCCTTGCCGCCTGCGGTTCGGTAGGGTTGTTCACCATGTTTTGGGCGATGCCGAGGATGCTTCTGGTGCGCGCGCGATCAAACACCCTGTAGGCGATGCCGTCAACGGTGATCTCAAAGACAAGACGGCTTTCAAGCTCGGCAGAATAATAAGCCTCCGGGACAGAGGTGATCACAAGATTGGTGACGTTCGTATCGCTCGTGTAATTCACACCCGCGGTATAGTTGGAATGTCCCGAGCCTGCGACACCGTAGCTCCAGCCCCAGGTCGTTGCCTCGAGATCCACGGACGCGTTGAACCGATATCCAAAACGAACGTTGGCGAAGCCGTCCTTTGCGTCTCCGTAGCGAAGAGAGCCGCCAAGGAAGGTGAAGAAGGTGTTTTCCACCACGGAGTAAATTCCGCTTTCCACGTTCTGAACAATTACGTACTCCTCGCCGATGTTATCATAGGAGGGCATACGGGTAGCACCGTAGGAAACCGTGAACGAGCTTGTGGGGCGATAGGTGTCCTTCAGGGTGGAGTAATACTGTACCTGCACGTTCTCTCCATCCTCGGAGAAATAGAGCATTGCTACCATACCCTTGGAGCCCTGGTAATATTCGCCGTCCATGGTCTGGGGGTTAACGAGAACCTGCGTTACCACGTTGCCGTAGTCACCGATCTGCTTGGAAACAACGACGTCATCCGCACTTGCGTGTCCGCACAAGACCATAAATATGTTCGGATGCTTGCTCAAAAGCTCCTCCCACAAGACCTCTGCATTGTTGTTGGCGGGATCGTAAGCAGAGGCGGAGCCGGACTCTCCCGTTACGATCATCGAGCCGTCGCCGCGGATATACTGATGCGTGGTGACGATCACGCGGTGCGTGGGATGCGACGCAATCACCTCGTTTGCCCATTCGATGGCGTGATCCTTGGTTCCGTGATCAAGGGAGAGCAGCAGATAATCAACGCTTCCGATCTTGAAGGTGTGGTAAACGTTATCGATCCGTCCCTCCTCGCAATATCCCGCAATGTTCTGCGTGTATCCCGCGTGGTTAGCGAAATACTGATTGAACAGCTCAATGCCGTCGTGACCGTCGCCGCGGATCAGGGAGTAGGGGATCTTTCCGTCCATGAGGGAGATCGCTTCCTTTGCCGCCGCCCACTCTGCGTTTGCTCTTGCTTCATCGTAGTTTGCGTGTCCCTTGTCCACACCGTACTCGGTAATATCTCCGAGTCCGATCACGTACTGAATGTTCTTTTCCTCTTTGTTTTCGAGGATCCACTGATAGATGTTTTTCAGAAGCTCTGGATTCTGGGCGGTAACGGTTTGTGTGTCACCTACCACCGCAAGGCTGTATGCATAATCCCCAATGGGCTTTACGTACTCTTCTTCCCAAAGGAGCTGATGATAGTCTGCGTCATAGCCGTTTCCGGAGAAATCTCTGAGAGTGCCGTATGCATCCTCCGGAGAGATCACGTATGCCGCAAGGAGCTGTTTGTCAGCCAATTTCAAGAAGCCCTGATAATCCTCTGCGATCTCCTCTGCGGTTCTCACGTCGGAGTAAGCGCGAACCTCCTTGATAAAGCCCTTGAAATACTGGTCCTTTCTGTTTTCCCAGTATTCGCCGTCGCCATTTGCATAACGCAGAGCGGTATCTCTGCCGATGAGAAATTTGTTATCAAGGATGTCTGCGCTGTAGGCGACAACGGTGTCACCCGAGATCGTCTGGCGAAGCTCACCGTTTACGTAACAGCGTGCCTCCTTGTTGGCAACGTCGTGAACAATGGCAATATGCTGCCAACTTCCCGTTCTCACGTCTACGTCGGTAAATCTGTGGTATGCGGTCGTGCCGGACTCGGTGGTGTAGGAAAGGCGGGGCGTGCCGTCCTTATAGATCTCAAAAATAGCGCGGGCACCGTTGTAGCTGCGATAGTTGCCGATGATCGTGCCGCCGATGCTGCCGGAATAGTATTTTGGAAAATAGATCCAAGCCTCTACCGTTTCGAGATGGTCGGTGAATTTTTGATCGATTTCATACGTTCCGAAGTTTTCCGTCAGGATGCCGCTTTCGTTATGATAGATCAAGCTGTTTCCGCTTTCGGCGTAATTTCGAAGAGCCGCCTTGCCCATTCTGGTAAGGTCATACGCCGCAATCAAGCCGTGCGTAGCACTGCTCCACGTTTTCGCTATGCTCTTATCCGCCTTGATCTCATCGGCGGTGCGAACGTCGCTGAAGAGAGCCACGGAATAGATCAGTCCCTTGAAATAGTTGGTGTTTCCGTCGCGGTAGTCGCCGCCGATTCTGAAGGGGTGGGAAAATTCTGCGGCGGTGGGGAGCGTAATGCTGGCGGGATATCTGGTTGCCTTGTGTGCTCCGTCAACGTACAGGCTGACACCTGTCCAGCCGGAGCCTACCGTAACGGTATAATGACGCACCGCGTTCGTTCTGATGTCGGCCTCGCTTTGATAGAAGGTTGCCCTCCATTCCGAGCCGCTTGTGTGCTTGCCGCGAACGATGAGCTTTCCGTAGTCCACTGCCTCAACGTTGATATATGCGGATGCATCCTCGCTGTAATTTCCGATGATGACGCCGCCGGAAACGGCACCGGCGATGTTTCCGCATCCGGCAAGATCAAATTCAAAGGTCATGGGGGCGTTGACCTTCTCGGACATATCGAAGGCGGTGTCCTCCTTGAAATACTTCAGGACCTCGGTTGCACCGGGGGTGGTGACCACACCTCCGACGGTGGTTTGCGATGCGGCTTCCGTGCGTACCGACAAGGCGAGCGGGAGCGTGCCGATCAGCATCGCCAGGGTCAGTACCAGGGAAACGACTTTTGGGGTGTTTTTTTTCATAAGCTTCCTCCATATAATTTTTTTCACGGGGATTGGTACGGACTCATTATATCACATTTTTGTAATAACGTAAAGAATATAATAAAATATGCTTGCCATATTGCGAAGGATATGGTATAATGGGAGAGAGCCCGTTCGAGATAGGGCTATGGGAGGGATGATTATGGAGCTTTTACAGCTGCGGTATTTTTATGAGACCGCAAAAAATGAAAACATTGCAAGGGCGGCGGAAAAGTATATGATTCCCGCGTCCTCCGTCTCGGCTTCGATCAAGCGCCTTGAGGAGGAGCTTGGATGCAAGCTTTTTGAGAGGCAAAGCAACCGCATTTCCTTGAATGAGAACGGCAAGCTTCTTCAAAATTCGCTTGGCGTTATTTTTGAGGAGCTTGACCGAACGGTTTCCAAAATCAAAAACCGAGAGCCGATGAAAACGGAAATACGGATTTTGATCCTTGCGATGCAGGATTACGTAAGCCGCTTGATGCTCAGATATCAAGAGCTTCATCCGAACGTGCATTTCATCGCAATGTTTGACACAAGCAACCGGGAATGCTTTGATTATGACATCATCATCGATAAGCCCTGCGACGATTACACGGAATACAGATGCCGTGAGCTTGGAAACTATCAAATTTGCTTCAAGGCGGTTTCGGATCACCCGCTTGTCGGCAAGCCCCTTACGATGCGGGACTTGAGAAACGAGAGATTCGTTACCCTGGAGATCGAGCTTGGGGCGAATAGCATTTTGTTCGATTGCTGTAAAAACGCCGGGTTTTATCCGAATATCGTATTGCAAACGAATGACCGCCAGTGCTTTACGGAAAGCACTGCCGCAGGTGTCGGACTTGGGCTGTGGCTCGAGTCGGCGCTCGATCCCGCGCCGCGCGGGTTGGTTGATCTCGACGTCAGGGATATGCGCCTGAGCAGCTCCGTTTGCCTGTATTACAAGCAGGGGAGCCTCGATGACCAGCTGAACGATTTCGTTGAATATCTTGCCGACTGTGATTTTTGACGCATAAGAGGCGGAAAGCAGAGCCGCCCCATCTCCTTGGATCGGAGTGGGGCGGCTCTGTGTGCCGATGAAATATGATTTGTTTACGTATTCGCAAAGGAAGCGCTCCAAAGCGGAACGGCGAGGAAGCAGACGCTTTCCCTTCGCTTTCTTTAGTGGGATGTCTATATTATATATGAAGCGTGCTTCCTTTTTAAGGTGTGAAACGTACTTTCCGAAAGGATAAACGTCCTTTTTTGTAATTTTGTGCATTTGTCAATGATATGAGAGTAAAAAAGGAAAAATAAAGGAGCTTTCCGTTTTCAGCGAATATATGTTGCGGTACAGCCTTACGGAATATACGAGCGCGCGCCTGTTTGCAAGCTATAAAAACAGGTATTTGCATAATAAAAAGTGTGAAAATTTTTTTCATTTTGCTCTTTCATCCATTGTAACACTAACAAAGACGAAAATATTTCGTTCTGATGTTGTGTGCTGACGCGGCAATAAGCATAAATCATAATATAACGTTCCTTTCAGTATTGAAATGTAACTAACATCGTTATCCAAAGTCGATTTCAAATGCAAAACGTAGTCCTTATAGGTCTGCTCATCAATGTCCTCAATAGGCAGCTTCGGGTCGAAGAACTTATAGAATTGCACGTAGCTCTGTCGGTAGTGTCCGATAGTACCTTCCCTTAAATTTCTCTGCCGACAATTCTCTAAATATTTGTTGCAGCCCTCCTCAAAAGTGAGTGTTACGCCTCGAGTCATTTTAAGCTTTTTCACCTTGGAAATCCTCCTTGAAAACAAAAAAATATTGGACACATCACCAGAGCAAAAGCTCAAAATGATGTGTCCGATTTTTTTGTTGCTCGCATTACAAATGATAGCTTGCCGCGAGTCACGTATTCCTTTTTGCTAATCTGTATTGTCTTGGCGTCATTCCCACAAATTTTTCAAAAATACCGTAAAAGACGGCTTCGGAGGAAAATCCGCTTTCCAATGCAATATCCAGAATCCGCTTGTCTGTGGAAGTGAGCTGCTTCTTTGCGTGGTCCACTCTCGCCGAGTTCAGTATATCGCGAAAATTCGCATTCGGTATCGACGAAAGGCAGGAGGAGAGATAATTTGGCGTGTATCCAATGGCGGTGGCAAGCTTTTTCAATGTAAGATTACTTTCTCTATAATGCTCGTTAACGTACATATACGTCGCCGTCAGCGCAGTTGTGTTGATACTCGTGGAGGTGATCTTTACCTGACGCAAAAACTCGTCAAGGATCACAAAATAAAGTGCCTTGGTAATTCTGAACCGAATCTTAGTCAGGGACGAGGGGCGCTTGATCCAGTGAGGCGACGGCAGACGTTCCTTGATGTAGGCAAATGCTGTGGGGCAGGGTGTGAACACGTTTTTGTCTGGAACGCAGAAATGGTCACGGGAAAGCAGGTCGTTGACATAGGAGATGGATGCCAGACCTACCCATATTTTGCAATAGTCCGGTGTATATTGGCTATGCGATTGAAAAGGGAAGATTACAACGAGATCTCCCGCGCGTGCAACCTGCGCCGCACCGCCAACGGTGATCACGGTCTCTCCCTCCAGAACGCAATGGACCTCCAGAAACTGGTGAATATGCTCCTGATACCCGTGCTTGCCTTCGTAATATTCGCTGAATGTGGCGTAATTGTATCCGGAGTAGCGCGTTTGAATCTTCATTTTTCTATCCTCCAATTTCAAAAAATCGTAGTTTTCCTAAATTTATTGTATCACAGATGTAAGGTTTTGTCAATGCAACTGTGCTACAATGTTGTTACAATCTTTTTTGAATGGAGGAAAGACAATGTACAAATCAAAAATCAAACAGGCTTTGTCGGTTTTCTTGACACTTGTGATGTTCGTTCAAATGATTTCTGTGAGCAGCATCATGGCAGGCGCAGTGAGCGCGAGCGATGAGCCCGACGTAGTATACGAGGAGAGCTTCAATTCGGGGCTTTGGGCAATAGAGCCAAAGACGTCGCTGACCAACTTCGCCTCGTATAACCCGACTGCACCGACAGTCACGGATGGCAAGCTTTCCTTAACCGAGGGTAACTCCGCGGCGTTTTACTGGAGCAAGATCCCCGGTGTTGCGAAAACGGGCACGTATACGCTTTCCTTTGACGTTGATGTCACCGACAATGGAAACAACAAATCCCTCATCAGTGAATCCGTTTGGAAAAGAGAGCTGAACGTTCTTTTGGGCGGAGGGTATGATGCGGCTCAGTTCCGAAGCTGTCACACAACCGCAAAAAAGCTTATGATGTCCGGAAGCGGTGTTTCGGAAAGCAACTACGGATCGGATACGTATTCCGTAAAGATCGTTTGGGATACTACGGTCTCCCCAAATACGATAACGACCACGGTCACCAAGGGCGACGAGATCAATGCAACAAAAACGAAAAGCGTTGATGACACCACGGAGACATACGCGGAATGCCGCCCGTTCTGGGCATTCCGCTGTGAGGACGGTGCGGTAGAAATCACCAATTTCACCTTTACTGACGGAGCACTTTCCATTTCCGGCTTTGAGGAGATCGGCGAGTCCTTCCTGACGACGGAGGGCGATGGGATCTGGACGGTTGAACAAACACCTCCCAGCTCGTCAAACTACGGGTACAATTACACTCCGACAGCCCCGATCGGATACAACGGAAAGCTCTATATGAAAAAAGGCGACTCGGTATCCTTGTGGTGGGATAATATCCCCAACGTTGAAAGCAAGGGAATCTATCGCATTTCCTTTAACGTGGATATCACGGACTTTGGAAACAACAAGTCGTTGATTACCGAAAGCACATGGACGCGTGAATTGAATATGACCTTTGGCGGAACGACGGGCGTCGCTCAGTTCCGAAGCTCGGATGGAGCAATTCTTGCCTCCGGCAAAAAGCTCGTTGACAGTAATTACGGTACGGGGACGTATTCCGTAACGATGACGTGGAATAACACCACGGCATCCGACTCAATATATACCTCGATCACAAACGCGGAAAACGGATACTCCAGAGCATACACCCGCACCGTTGATCCTACCGGCGCAAGCTATGAGGAATGCAGCAAATTCTGGGTATTCCGCTGTGAAGACGGAAAGGTAGAGATCAGCAACTTTAAATTCACGGCGATCAACGCCTTTGAGCTCGTAGCATCCTCCGATCTGAGCGTTCCCGAGGGGCAAGAAACGATCTATGACTGTGACCTTTCCTTCAACGGTGATGCTACCGCGGTAATGATGGGTGACTATGAGCTTCTCACCATCAAGGAAAGCGGTATGAGTATGCTTGGCGGCGCGAACAAGGGAAGCTACGGGCACGGAACGTACCACATCAATGCCCGCGTCAATCCCTCACAAAAAATGTTGCTCTGCTCCGTCACCTTACCCGAGGGTGGCACGATCCGTCGCGGTATGCGGATCGATGAGACCGTAAGAGACTTTACCGTAGGAATTTACGGCGTGAACAGCGTATCGAAGGAAAGCATCAGCTACGCAGACGTTACGTTGAATGAATATACCCTGCTCTCCGAGGAGCCCGTTTACGAGGGCTTTGACGCGAACGTATACAACCTCGTAACCTCCTTTACCGACGCAAGATACGACAGAGCGTTTGCCTGGACGGCACTCGAATCCTTCATCGGCGAGGGTGCAATGGCGATCAAGTACCGTGCGGTCGGCGAGAGCGCTTGGTCGGTCGTTGATGCAATCAAGGAAGAAGAATCGCTCAGCGATACGGAAGCCTACTTTAAGGCAGACGTTACGGAGCTGAAGGCAAGCACGCGATACGAATACAAGGTGGGGATCAAGAATAGCACAAACGAGGAGACCGATTGGAGCAAGAGCTACTTCTTTACCACCGCAAAGGAAAACGTTGACGACTTTTCCTTTATTGCCTTTGGAGACAATCAGGCATATACCTGGGGAGGAACAGGCTCCAGTCCCAAGGCGTATATGTATTCACAGGTGGCGATCACACAGGCATTGAAGGAGACCGCACCCGCAATGATCCTGAATACGGGAGATATAACGGAGACCAACGCTCCTGCTGAGTACGGCATGTACTTTAAGTCGCTCGGCGGAATTGTCACACAGATCCCACACTTTGCAACCATCGGCGGCGGTGTGCACGACAAGCACGATTTCTTTGATATGTACTTCAATCACCCGAACAACGGCGGAGATGCGGCGTACACCGACACGACTGCGATTCTGGACGCAACTCCCATAGGTGCGGAGATCGTAAATTACCTCGACGAGACCGTGTATTCCTTTAATTACGGAGACGTGCATTTTGTCGTGGTTGACTCCGGTGCTACGGGACGCTACAACGTCAAAGCGCTGATGCAGCAGCAACGAGCATGGTTAAAAGCGGATCTGCAAGCAAATCAGGATGCAAAATGGACAATTCTGATGACGCACCGCCCCGCGTATCATATGAGCGGCGCTAACAATAACAATGAATGGCTTGTAGATATTATCGAGGAATACGGAGTGGACCTCGTGCTTTCCGGACATATGCATCACGTAACCAGAACCTATCCGATGAAAAACAGACAAATCGTGACAAAGGAAAATCCCGATGTGATCCAAAAGGGTATCGGCACGGTCTACACTACCATCGGTTCTTGTGCACCAAACCACGACGGTATTGCCGAACTCAATGAAGAAAATATGATGACGATCATCTCCCCCGACAGATACCAACCGGCATATACGGTGATCGACGTAGAGGGGAACAACCTCGTGGTTACTATTCGACAAGCGGACGGTCTTGTGCTGGATAGCTTTACGATAACGGGGGATGTTGAGGAGCCTGCGGAAGACTTGAAGCTCACCGGCGCCTCTGTCAACCTCGGCGCGGATCTGGCGATTAACTACTACGTCAATGTCGTCAATCCCGCGATTCTGGACAATGGAGATCTTGCGATCCGCTTCACCATGAACGGACAGACCACCACCGTGACCGATTACAAGGTCGTAAACGGTGAATACGTCTTCACCTTCGGCGGCATCGCGCCTCAGCAGATGGCGGATCTGATCGACGCTGAGGTTCTGGTCGGAGACACGGTTTACGCAACGCAGGAGGATTACAGCATCAAGCAAAACTGCTTGAATCTGCTTTCCAAGAGCGCGGCACAGCTGGGTCTTTCCGATGCACAGTATGCGGCGATGCAGACCCTGATCGCAGATCTTCTGTCTTACGGTCAAGCATCACAGAACTACAAGGATTACGCAGGCAATGGCGCAATTCTTGACGGCACGGAGGAGATCGTCCCCTCGACCGTCACTCCCGTTGCGAGCGACGCAATGACGCTGACGGGCAACACCGATGCAAGCTTGCACTTCTCGTCGGCAACCGTGCGCTTTGATACGGTCAACAGCATCGTGATCAGGATCTTTGCCGACGTTGAGGATTTCTCGCTTGTGACCGTAAAGGTCAACGGAACGAGCTACGCGCTCTCTGATCTTATCCACCTTGGAAACGGCACGTATAAGCTTAGCACCAACGGCATCAGCGCGGTCAATTTTGATACCGTTTACACGGTCGAGCTGCTTTATGACGGCACGAACGTGGCAAGCATCAGCTACAGTGTCAACGCATACGCGTACGCAATGTGCAACGGTGCTACGCAGAACGAGGAAATGCAGGCTCTGGCAAAAGCACTCTATCGCTACGGCGTCAGTGCCAAGGCGTACAGGAACGCACAGTAAAGGAGGAATCGATATGAGAATGACAAAAGAATATGTGATTCCAACGGTCGAGTTGATTGCACTTTGTGCAGACGACGTCCTGACGTCGAGTGACGGATTTGAGGGAGAAGAGCATAGCCTTCTCCCCACCCCCTTCATCAAATAAGCTATGAAAAAGCTTTTTATTCTGTTGGTTGTGTTGGCGTTGGTGACGTGTGTTACGGCCTGCAAAGCGCCTCCCGACGCCCCTGTTGCCAACCATTCCAGGTGGGGACGACTCGACAGAAATGCCAAAGGTTCATTTTTAACGTTTTATAACTGATCAAGCAACGAAAAATATTGGACACATCATATGGAGAAATCTCCAAAATGATGTGTCCAACTTTTTATTGTTCAATTTTGTGCGATTTGAGTTTTACAAAGCCCCAATGAAGTCTTGTAAATCTCAAAAAGCCTTATAAATCAAGGATTACTTGCTTGCCTCTTCGATAGCAACTGCAACAGCAACGGTCATACCCCGACTCCGATCAGACCCATCATCTCTGTGTTTTATGTGAAGTATTCTAAAAATTATCACATCATGCAAACTCTACGTATGAACGCAAAGCGACCTCGTTTATTATGCTTTTTATATCGCCATCGGCATTCCATAACATTTCTGAAAACAGGGCAACAGGAAAATAAATATTTTCCTCAAACATTCCGTCTTCAACAAGTGCGGTGATAGTGGTATTCCCGCGGGTATGATTTGCCATGATTCGAACCATCTCGAGTGCCTTGTCGGAATTTGTTAACCAGTATGCTTGCAAATAGCGCCATATCTTGCGTTTGCGAATAATGCGATTTTCTTTCATCAACTTAGAGCTTACTCCTGTCCATATCGCACCTTCAAGATGTTCAAAAGCCGACCAATCAAGCTTAGTAAGCCCCTTAGTAACAGCCCCAAAACGCTCATTTTCTCCCCGAAGCGTCGTGATTCGCTTTACAAAATCCACGGTTTCGGTGAAATCCTCCAGTCTATCCGGCATATACGCAAAAGGAAATGAACCGCAATTCTCCCAAACGATCTTGATACGTTTATCAACTTTTTCAATGTATTCAAGCTTGTTTTTAACACATTCGGCATGAAGCCCAAACTGTATCTCAAGATTGGGGTATTTCTCATAAAAATAGGCTGCTGTGTGATTTACGAATGCGGTCACAGCCTCGGCAACCGTGATACCGCCAACGGTTTCTTCGCCAAATTCGGTAGCGGTTTGAAAATAAATACCATCAATCGGCAAATCTCGATATTCTTCATCATATCCTCGGAATATCCCCTCGCTATACTCACACAGCCTGTCAAACGGTATCTTTTTGCAGTTTGTATCCCAAAGCCAAGGGAATCCCCAAATGACTTTTATTCCGCAAGAGTGCGCGTAATCAACCATCTCGCGCGCATTTACGGGTGGGTAATCATTCCAGACAGTTAACGTGTTCATTTTAAGCTTGACCATATTGTCAATAAAACCGCGCCAATCATATATAACATGTCCCCACGTCCATATCCCACGCTCTTTTACGGAAGGATATGACGAATAGCGATAATCAGCAAATCTCCATTTTTCTATGGGCAACACATATTTGTCATTATGCGGATATTCCTGTGTGATAAAATACTTATTATAAAGATCAATACAACCGTAAAGTACACCTCTGTCATCAAATCCTTCGACGATTATCTTTCCGTTTGAAACGTTTATTCCATATTCTTCGGGATGTTGCAGACAAAAATCCGAATTCCTTCTTATATAACTGTTATTTTGCTTTGTTCCTATGTAAATAGGATGATAATTTTCCAAAAGAACGTCAAGGTTTTCCGCCTTATCACAATCGAGACCAACCGGATATTCAAAGGTATAGTCCAGTATCAATTCGCTAAGCAAAGCAAACGCACGACGCATTACATCCGAACTCCACTCCCCGTGTACAACAGCGATCTTTTTCATAATCTCCTCCTGAATTCACAAATACTGTAAGAATCAAAAAGCGTTCTCAATACATAAACATAAATATTGTAGCATGTGCGATCTATTAAATCAAGAGTTCACATAAAAAACTTTGCAAACTTGCACATAGCTCTGCCTGTAATGCTCGATAGTGCCTTCTCTTAAATTCCTTTGACGACAATTCTCTAAATATTTGTTGCAGCCTTCTTCGAAAGTGAGCGTTATACCTCGCGCCATTTTTAGCTTTTTCACCTTGAAAACCATCCTGAAAAATAAAAAAATATTGGACACATCATCGCGCAATTGCACGCAAATGATGTGTCCAACTTTTTATTTCCTTCGCTGATGATGCTCCTTTGCGGTATTGATGGAGGAAATCAAAATTCGACGGATTTTCCCGCAATCGGTTTTGAATTGTTTATACGTATTTTCATCAATCATTCCTGTTCTTGAAAAGAGGGTAAGCCAATACTCGGTTTCGTAGCATTCCTTGAGTGCGATTTGGAGCTTTGATACAAAGTCGGGAGGCGTTTGTGCATAGTTTGCCTCGTGGATGTTTGCGCCGATGCTTGTCCCGCTTCGGAGAATTTGATTGGTAAGAATGGATTTGCCTTTGATGCTGTCGCATAAATTGACGATGGCAACGGAAAATTCCATAGACAGATCGACCAAAATATTGTTTGACATAGATCCCTCCGAAAAAGAAAATGAAATGCGCGTTCGCGCATGAAATGACTTCGTCATGAAATGTTGCGGCGCCACATGAAATGCGCTGTTGCGCATGATGAAATTTGCCGTGGAAGGGAACGAAGATGGGGCTGTCCTGAAAACCAATAACAGGTGCACAGAAAAAGCATAACAAAAAAGCAAGCCCATAAAAACGAGCTTGCCGAGTAAGATATGTAAAAGAAAAATTAAGAAAGCGAGACTGAAAATCCTAACTTTTCAAGGGATTGAATGTTTCGCTTTTTTATTTTCTCAGCATAAATAGTGTTGAAATTGAATATCTTCTGTCATGGTTCCAAATTCTCTTATCTCTTTTTTTCTGACGCTTGTAAAAATACAAACCATGAGCATATTTTTATGAACGTCAATTCCACAGCATCGCTCGTATACTACTTCCATCTTTAACCTCCGAAGTTTGTTATTTCGAGCCGATGGGCTCCTTTCTTATCTTGTTGGCTGTCCTGCGTGCTCGTATTTCTACGGCAACATTATGTGGTACACTAAAGGAGCCTTGAACAGTCTGAGTCACGGATTTGTTAAATACCAATCCCCTTACGACCTTCCCGGCTCCTTTATTATACCATATTTACTTCGCTTTGTACAGTTCGTTTTCATCATTGTGGTGATAAACCATAATGACCGTCTGAGTCATTAACTTAGCCCCTTCTGCTGTGCGTTGGCTTTATCAGAGCATCGTTTGCGTGTCGTTGGGGTCGCCGTTGCGCGCTAGGTCGTATTCCTGTGACCAATCCAGGTCACGGTATTCCTCGCCTCTGGGGTCTGTTTTGATCCAATCCAGCAGCATATCCAGCATATCCTCGGTCCACGTCGCGCGGTCGATCTGCGCCGTTGTAAACTTGCCTTGATTGATCATCTCAAAGCCGAAATCGTCCTTGACGTGGGTTTTTGCCGCGCCCTCAACGACCTCCTGGACTAAGTGAGAGGGGATAAAGAGCACACCGCCGCCCGCGCCGAACACGACGTCGCCGGGCAGGCACACGGCACCGCCGAAGCTGGTGATGTCGTTCCAGTCCTTCATCACGAATTCGCGGATGGGAGTGGGGTCGATGCCTCTGTAATAGACCTGCACGTCGGGCACCTTTTTCATCTGCTCAACGTCACGGATGCCGCCCCAGACAACGGCGCCGCCCGTTTTCGTGCGGTTGTAGATCGCGGTGGTAAGATTGCCGCCGAGGAACGTGCCCTTGTAGATCTTGTCGTACATGTCGCACACGATAACGTCGCGCTCGACCAGCGAATCGACCACCCACTGGTTGTAGTTTCCGCGAAGTCCATCCTCCGCGCCGCGATTGAACTGCACCGTTTGCAGATCGGGGCGCGTGGGGGCGTAGGTACAGGTCACTGCGCGTCCGACAAGCTTTCTGCCGTCGTCATGGAGCGTTTGCAGGGGAGCAAGACCACCGCCGACGAACTGGTGCTCATAGCCGAGGATGAAAATGGGCTTCCAAACCTCCTCCAGAGTCATTTTGTAAAGCGCGTCAAGGTGCTTGTCCGCGACCTTGGGGCGACCGTCGGCGAATCTCTCTCCCTTCCAAAGAGGGGTCAGAGCAATGATTTTTTCTCTGTCGTTAAAGTTCATGTTCGTTTTCCTTTCAATCGGTCAATTTGTCGCGTTCCGCACCTCAACGAGACAGGTTGCGTTGGGGGAGAGCGGAAGCATTACGGAATTGCTCGTTGCGATCTCTACCGAAACGGGCTTGATCTGGCCCTCGTCAAGAAGCAGCTTTAGCACGTCACCTTCGATCTCGGGGCATCCCATACGCATCCACGTGCCATAAGGATTTGCCGTGCTCTTGTCGATGCGCCAAACCGTTACTTCCTTGCCCGTAATATCCTCGTCAAAGGTCAGCGCTTCCACTTTGTCGGGGATATCCGCCTCGAAGTATTCCGAGGCGTAGGTCAACAGGACTGCGTATTCGCCGTTTTCGTTTTTGGTAGGAACGGTAAACAGGCTTTGGTCGCTCACCTCTGCCGCAAGAAGCCCCTCCTTAAGGCGTGATGCCAAAAGGTGCGCGTTGTAGATGGGCTTTGCAATGAAGTTGAGCGTGAAGAAATTGCGGAAGCCCGAAAAATCCTCTACCATTTCGTGCTGACCCGAGAGGCAGATCATAAGGGTCGAGAGGTGAAAATCGTTCTGTATAAACTCGGAGATCAGCTTGACGTAATAGGAGGCGAATTTCTCGGTCTCGCGGAACATCAGGGCAGGGCATTCCTCCCTGTTCAAAAAGCCGCCCGTTGCAAAGCCCCATTCGTCGATGACGATCTCGGTGCCTTCAAAGCCGTGCGCGGCAATGTTTTGCGCGTACTTTCTGTGGCGCTTGACGTTGTTGGCAACGGTGATCCTGCGCGAGCCGTCGTTCAGCTCCGCGGGTGTTGCGCCGTAATTGTGAAGCGAAATAAAATCAAGACGCAGATGATTTTCCTTGACGTAATCCAGAAAGGCGCCGAGAAAATCCTGTCTGTGTGCGAGCGCGGGGCCGCCGATCGTCATTTTTTCCGAGGCGCGTCTGATGCCTTTCTCATATGCCTCGTACAGCTTGCAGTACTCCTCGCATCGCACCTCCCACAGATCCTCCGGTGTATCGCCCATAAAGAATGCGGCTACGTCGGATTCGTTAAAGCATTGGAGCTGCCATTTTGCAACAACGTCCTCGCCGTAGCGCTCGATGTTGTGCTTGGTATATTCGTAGCAAAGCTCCTCCCAAACGGCATAGTCGCGCGGCACGGAGGTGTTCCACATCTTGCCCTTGTAGCGCGTTTTGTTTTTGGAGACGCTGGTCTTGTTCGCCGTTGTTTTTGCGATGCAGTCGGGCATGCCGGCGTAGGCGACGAGAAGCTTGAAGCCGCAGGAGGTGAGGTAGTCAAGGCGAAGATCGCTCAGGCGAAAATCGTAGCAAATCCTTCCGTTCTCGTCAAGATAAACGATATCCTCAAACATGGAGTAAACACGAACGGTTTGGATCGCCTTGTCTGCGGCGATACGGTCAAGGATTCTTCTGCCCCACGGATCCTCTACGGCATCGGTGGGATGAAAGAGCGCCGCGCTCCAGAAATTCTTTTGTTCCTTGATCACACGGTCTTGAATTCGAATCATAAAGCCATGCCTCCTTTATTAGCTGTTGTTGGCACCGCAGGCATCAAGAATGCCCTTGAGGTAACCGATGGCAAAAAGTCTTCCCAGCGCGTCGTAGCCGGGGAGCGTGGAGATCTCGCCCGCCATGGTGGGGACGTGATCGACGCGAATGGGGACGTTGACACCGTTTTTGACGTAGGTCTTCATCAAGGCCGCCATGTCAATATCCCCGTTGTCGTGATAGGTTTCACGGAAATGCTCAGGAACGCCCGTGGTGTTGCGGAAATGCACCATAAAGATGCGGTCGGCAAATTCCGCGATGGTCTTTTCCAGATCCTCGCCCATGATAAAGTAATTTGCCTGACACATCGTAATGCCAAGGCTTTCGCTGCTTACGATCCCGTAAACCGCGCGCTTGATGTTTTCCTTAGAGATCATGATGCGCTCCACGTCGCCAAGACGGGGAACGGGAGGGTCATCCGGGTGAAGTCCCAGCTTGATCCCGTATTTTTCTGCCTCGGGAACGACCGCCTTTACGAAATATTCGTAGTTTGCCCAAAGCTCGTCCGCCGTGATCCTTGCGCTTGTGGGCTTGAAATCCGCCATGTTGAATTCGGTCACTCTGGCACCGCCGCGCTCGGGGAAATCCGACGAGGTGCGCAGCCAGCCGATGTGCGCCATCCAGTTAAAGCAGATGGTATCGATCCCGTGTGCCCTCATGTGCGGGAACATGGAGATCACCCTTTCGATGCTTTCATCGCGCTTGTCGTCGCCTGCCTTGATGTGATCGTGAAGCTCGTTTGGCATGGGCTCAAGCGCAACGGGCGTGATGCCGAAATCGGTGAATCTTTTTACAAGGGTATTCCAATGGGAGCGGTCAGCGTAGTCAAATTTGCCGTCCTCGGGCAGACGGATAACGCCGTGCTGAACGCCGGAGGCTATTGCAAAATCCCACGTTACGTCATGCGCTGAGCGGAAATAATCGGTCAAGATCATCTCTTACACCCCACTCAGCGTCAAAAATCCGCCGTCCACGGGTACGGTAATGCCGGTTACAAAGCCTGCGGCTCTGTCGTCGATCAGCCAGCGGATCGTACCGCACATATCGCTTGCCTTTCCGAACTTTTGCATGGGGGTGTGATCAATGACGTCCTGACCTCTCTTGGTCAGTCCCTCCTCGGGTGTGCCGAGGATGAGCTTGCTTCTGTCGTTGATGATGAATCCGGGAGCGACCGCATTGATGCGCACGCCCGTGTGAGCGAAGTACGCGGCAAAGGCTTGCGTGAAATTGGCAACCGCCGCCTTACTCATGGCGTAGGCAAAGTTTCTTGTCAAGGGGCAGTAGGTGTTCATCGAAGCAAAGTTGACGATGCTGCCGCTGCCTTGCAGTGCCATGTATTTGGCGAACGCCATCAGCGGATAGACCGTTCCCATGGTATTCAAGCGAATGACGCCCTCAAATGCCTGCATGTCTACGTTGTAAAGACCCACCAACGACTCGGGACGGTCCTCGTCCAATTCTCTGGGGTCAAATTTGACGATCTTCGGCTGTGCCTTTGCGTTGTTTCCGCCCGCACCGTTGATCAGATAATCACATCTGCCGTACTGCTTGATCACCTCGTCGGCAAAGGCGTCGACCGCCGCCTTGTCGGTGACGTCGCACGCATAGGTTGCGCACTGACCGCCTGCTTCCTTGATCTGATCGGCTACCCTTTGCGCGTTCTCGATCGCTCTGTCTGCCAGAACCACGAAGATGCCCAAGGAGGCAAGATCCTTTGCTACCTCCGAGCAGATAATGCCTGCCGCACCCGTTACAACGGCAACCTTTCCCTGGTAATATGAATCCATAATGTCCACTCCTTTATTTTTCGATTTTATTTTTTGCGTTTTGATAACTGATCCGTCGAACGATCTCCTCCAAGGTTTCGAAGGGAAGCTCCCATTCGCTCTCTCTGTTCTGTCTGTCGATCCACGTGCAGAGCAATCTGCGGAAATAATCGTGGCGGACAAAGGAAAGAATGCTTCTGGAGTCGGTCGTCATGCCGATAAACTGTGACACCGCGCCAAAAGATGCGATGGAGCGGAGCGTGTTTTCGATTCCGAAGGCATGGTCACACCACCACCAGGCGGGGCCGAGCTGTACCTTGGAGGGAACGCCGTCCTCGGAAAACGAGCCCTGCATAACGGCAAGCGGTGCCTGGTCGCTCATGTTGAGCGGGAAGAGGACGGTGTCGGGCAAAGCGCCGCGTGCTTCCATTTTGCCAAGGAGATCTGCGATCGATGAAAGCTCAAAGCTCTCTCCCACGGCGGCAAATCCGCCCGCAGGCCCTGCGATCGAGCGCAGGCGAGGGCTTGTTGTCCGCTTGGCGTTCACGTGCAAGAGCAAGGTCCAGCCGCGCTTGGCATATTCGTTTCCAAGACGGACGAGCATGCTTGCTTTTTTGCCGTCGGTATCCTCGCGGAAGAATCCCGCGTCAAGGGAATGATCCGCAAAGCGGCAGCCCTTTTTCGCAAAGCGGTCGAGCATCACGCACACGGCGTTGATATACGAGTCGTCGTCCGTGACGGAGATCCCACTCTTTTCGCAAAGCGCCGCCTTGAGCTGCTCCGTAGGATCAAGAAGATCGTCTGCCCGAAGGGAGGGCGCGACGGTTTTTCCGTCGAAATCCGAAAGATCCTCCAAAAGCGTTGCAACGGGGGATTGGTATTCGATGTTGAAGCGCGAGAGGATCGCGTTGTTGGAAAATTCGGGGGAGGAGAGCATTTCGTTTGCCCGATCGTATATCCTTTTTGCGTTTTGCCCGTTGATCGTGTCGTTGATCCCGAATACCGCCGACATCTCCATCCGCGACCAATCGTACACGGGATTCCCTGCGAGATACGGAAAGATCTCACAGTATTTACGGAATTTTTCAAACGGCTCGGCATCCCCCGTAACGTAGTGTTCGTCAACGCCGCAAATGCGCATCAGGCGGTGCTTGTAGGGGTCGGGAGACAGCCACAGAGAAACGATATCGTCGTATCGCTTGTTCGCCTTGACGTCTGCGACACAAAGGTGATTGTGGAAATCAACGATGGGAAGCGCCCGAACGCTTTCGTAAAGGCGGACGGACTCATCGGTTTTTAACAAAAACTTATCTTTCACTTTTTTCGTCCTTTGCTTTTGCTATAAAAATTATAAGTAGAGAATATCATAAAAAAGGCGTTCGGTAAATTACAAAAGCGATCGTTTTTAACACGATTCGATCATTTTGACATTGACATCAGCAGCTTTTTGGTATAAAATAGGAGCGAGGTGATTTTATGAAATATCAGTACGACCTACATGATCCGACGTTTCGCGTTGGAAACGTTGATATTCAGCGTGTGTCAAGACCCAAGAACTATAAGCATACCTTTCGGAACGGACGGGAAAAGCACGGCTTTATCTACGTGGTGAGCGGGAGCATGGTGGACTTCTTTCAAAACGGAAGGCTATCCCGTTTGCAGGCGAGCAAGGGAGATCTCATCTTTATACCGAAGGGAAGCGTTTATACGGGCATGTATATGGAGGAGGGAACCAAAATAGAGCTGGTGCAGTTCGATCTGATCGAGGGTGTCCTTCCCAAATATTTGATGTATCCCGCCAAGATCGACCTCCCGCGCGCGCACGAGCTGATGGATGCCTTTTTTTACCCTGCCGAGCGGCACTCCTCCTGTCATCCGTTTTATTATTTGTCCTGCCTGTATGAGCTTTTGTGGCAGGTGGATGAAAGCGAGGCAGAGCTTCCTAAGAAATACAGGAAGCTCAGCCCCGCGCTGTCTGAAATAACCGAATATTGGGATCGCAACGACAAGGTCTTGTATTACGCCGAGCTGTGCGATATGAGCGAGGCGAATTTCCGCCGTTTGTTTCGGGAATACGTAGGGCTTTCGCCGATCGACTACCGCAACGATCTTCGCCTTTCGCACGCGAAGAACAAATTGCAGAGCGGAGAATATAACGTATCCGAGGCGGCGTACGAATCCGGCTTCAGCAATCTTTCCTTTTTCATCCGCCTCTATAAGAAAAAATACGGACATACCCCCAAAAAAGAATAAAGCCGCCATTCCTTTAAAAGAGGACACGTCACACGGGAAATCCCCCAAGTGCCGTGTCCGATTTTCTTTATGGTTCATAGAAACGTACGGGGGAGATCACACACAAAAGGAGCTGTCGGATCATGCAGAATAGAAACCCGAATTCAAAAAACACTTGCATTTTGTTGGGGGATATCATGCGAGCTCGGTTGGAAGAATTTTGAGTAATTAGCATTCATCTTTCGTTTTCTGCCTCATAAAGCGATAAAAATATTGGACACATCATAACCGAAAATACGTTTATGATGTGTCCAACTTTTTTATTTGTGATTTTCAGCTAATGAACCTTTCAGGTGATTTTGGAAAATCAAGAAAATCTCAAAAAGCTTTACGCCGCAAGGATTATTTGCTTGCCTCTTCGATAACGACTGCATTACGGAACGCATCTTCAAGTGTTGCTTTATTCTTCAACGTTGAAGCATATCTGCGGTGTGATGCCGGTAATACTGTGCACCCATTACTTTCAAGAACGACCGTGCGCTTTCCGTCAATTTCTTCCTCACAAACAAGCTCCGTTATAGGAACAGAAAAATTTCTTTCTTCTCCTTGATACCAATATACTGCATAATTTCTGTCCCGACGTGTAAACGTAAAGGCGTAAAGTCCCTCGGGCGTTCCTTCTATTTGATCGTACGGAAGAAGCTCATACTCGCCCTCCCCGTTTATAAGCAATATATGCTCTTGCCCGGAGCGCATCATTTCCTTTTGCTTCTCGGTAAGCCAGCCTCTTGCGCGGACATCCTCCCAGCGCCGCAGAACCTCAAAATTGTCATCGGTTCGAGGATTTTTTTTGAAGTTATGAAGCTTTGCCATCATCGTGGCAGGGCAATCCCAAGCGGCGGCTCTGCTCATTCCGTACTCATATATATCGGGACGTGTATCTTCAAAATAATCCCACCAGCCGAAATTCAAGCGGGTAAAGTTGCGTTGCATCAGTGGAGCCTCGTGTACGGGATGCGCATCTATCATGCTCTTGAATATGTCGGTCTTAAACACGTCAAACGCGTTTGCACCGCTGAGCATATGCCAACTGAAATGCGTTTTTGCCGCACCCTCACAGAAAACAGGTGCCTTGCCAAATGCTTTATATACTCGATATTGAGCGTTTGCAATGTGGAAGGCAAAAGGTGCGTTGGCTCCCTCGCTTCCGTCAAAATAAGCAAATGCAAATCCTGCATTATATATGCGGGCAAGCTTTTTGGCTATCTCGTCTTGAAGATCGCTGTTCTGATCAAGATAAGCACATTCAAGGCCGAACTCACTTATCTCCGGAATACCGCCTATTTCTCCTGCCTTATGCTCAGTAACCGTAGTGTGAAACGCACCGCGTTTGCATCCGATAAATTTATACGGCGCAGAATCGGTATATCCTTCATAAGTGATCATCTCACCCCCGAGCTGTAAGACCCGCGTGTGAGCATAGTTTTTAGGACAGTTAATGGGATTTTGCACGATATATATTTCGGTATCCTCAGTTCCAATAGGTGCCGCAAGCGTTAGATGGTGTTTGAGTAGTAGGCGATGATCCGCAACAGGCGTTACATAACGGCTTTTAAGCCCTATATAGGTATGCAAAAAATGAAATCCCGGCGTTATTCCGGCAGCCTTGATCTTGTCTAACATCAGCTTGAGATTTTCAATTTTTCCATTATATTCATCGCGCAGATCGTAATCCCCCAAAAGACCGCCAAATCCATCGGTTTTCAACAGCGCCGTGTAATAGATCAGCATCATACGGAATCCCGCGCGTTTTGCGTTTGCAATATGCTCGTCAACGTTTTCGGGTGTTATATCTTCAGTCCAATATATCGATGCGTTGATTTTATCTGTATTGTTGCGACTTTCAACTCCGCGCGGAAGATCATACGCTGCTTCAACGTCTGCGATCGCAGACATGAGCTTATCCTTGGCTGAGACGATCAATACGGCAGTGCAGCCTTGCATTAAAATGTCGCGGTGTGCATCTGCGATCAGAATTCGAGTATCTCCGTGCTTTTTGGAATCTATTTCCGCATGCGGAGAGGTGGAGAGCAGGCAAACTGCGCTTTTCTCGTCCCATGCTGCGTTCAACCATTCACCAAAGCACTTCTTCTCTCTTATCGGTAAAGAAACAATTCTGAAGGAAAGTACGGGCGGAGTATCTGTAAGTATCCCCTCATAGTGCTCAGGCGCGACTCTGAATCCCTCCAAGGTAAAAGCAATATAGGTAGGAGCAATATTGATTTCTACGACTGCTTCGTACGGTGCTACATCAAAACCGATGATGAGTTTGCCGTTCTCCATAGATACGCGGTTTGCCAAAAATTCGGTCTTTTTGTTCAGATGAATAAGCTTGATTTCATTATTGTACGGACGTTCTTGGGTGACCGAAAAAAACGGAATTACGCTATCAGTAGCAAGAAGCTCCTCGTCGGTCTGCTTCAGTCGCAGACTTTTAGCAACGGCGTTCTTTCCCAAGCAAAGAGAAAAAATGTCATTCTCTATCAAAAAACTCATATTCATACCTCCCTCGGTTAACGTTCAAAAAGCAGTATATCATAAAACCATATCTTTGTCAATACGAAAGCCGGGAGCACGAACGAGAAACCAAAAGCGTGAATGAGATGTGTCTGTTTATGGCTTTTTTGAAAAACTCTGTCGGTAGTATTCCGAATACTTCTCACAGCCCTCTGAAAAGGTCAATTTTTTGAGTGGTCATCTTCAGTTTTTTCATTGTAAAAAACCTTTGTTTCAATAAAAAAATATTGGACACATCACCTACGCAAAATGCGAAAATGATGTGTCCAACTTTTTTATTTTAATGATGAATTGCAATCTTTGATTGCACGAATTGATGCTTGCACATCATGATTTGAAAGCTTGCGCTTTCATGAATTGAATTGCCCGCATCCTAATGCCGCAGGCAATTCATGTCCGCAAGGACAATTCATGGCGATAGCCAATTCATGCCCGCAAGGGCAATTCATTGTAATTCGCTTTGCGAATTACTTGCTTGCTTCCTCGATAGCAACTGCAACAGCAACGGTCATACCAACCATGGGGTTGTTACCTGCGCCGATCAGACCCATCATCTCGACGTGAGCGGGAACGGAAGAGGAGCCGGCGAACTGTGCGTCGGAGTGCATACGACCCATGGTATCGGTCATACCGTAAGAGGAAGGACCTGCAGCCATGTTATCGGGGTGCAGGGTACGTCCCGTACCGCCGCCCGATGCTACGGAGAAGTAGCTGACACCGTTCTCGATCGCCCACTTCTTGTAGGTGCCTGCAACGGGATGCTGGAATCTGGTGGGGTTGGTGGAGTTACCGGTGATGGATACACCAACGTTCTCCAGCTTCATGATCGCAACGCCCTCGGGAACGTTGTCGGAGCCGTAGCACTTAACGTCAGCGCGGGGACCCTTGGAGAACGCCTTCTCCTCAAGAACCGTTACGGTCTCGGAGTAAGGATCGAACGCGGTCTTTACGTAAGTGAAGCCGTTGATTCTGGAAATGATGTAAGCTGCATCCTTGCCCAGACCGTTCAGGATGACGCGCAGGGGCTTGTTACGAACCTTGTTTGCGTTGAGCGCGATCTTGATTGCGCCCTCTGCGGCTGCAAAGGACTCGTGACCTGCCAGGAAGCAGAAGCACTCGGTCTCCTCGGAGAGGAGCATCTTACCAAGGTTTCCATGTCCCAGACCAACCTTGCGGTTCTCAGCAACCGAACCGGGGATGCAGAAGCTCTGAAGTCCAATACCGATTGCAGCGGCTGCGTCGGCAGCCTTGGTGCAGCCCTTCTTAATTGCGATTGCTGCGCCGACTACGTATGCCCACTTTGCGTTTTCAAAGCAGATGGGCTGGGTCTCCTCAACGATCTTGTAGGGGTCGATGCCGTAAGCGTCGCAGATCTCCTTGCACTCGTCGATGGAGTTGATGCCGTATTCCTTCAATGCCGCGAGGATCTTCGCCTCACGTCTCTCATAACCTTCAAATTTTGCCATGATACATTCCCTCCTTCTATTACTCTTTACGGGGGTCAATGTACTTTGCAGCATCATTGAATCTACCGTAGGTGCCCTTAGCCTTTTCATATGCCTCGTTGGGCTCAATGCCCTTCTTGATCATATCGGTCATCTTGCCAAGGGAAACGAACTCATAACCGATAACCTCGTTGTTCTCGTCCAGAGCCATGCGAGTGCAGTAGCCCTCGGTCATTTCGAGATAACGAACGCCCTTTTCCTTAGTGCCGTACATGGTACCAACCATGGATCTTTCACCCTTACCGAGGTCCTCCATGCCTGCACCGATGACGAGACCGCCCTCGGAGAATGCGGACTGGCTGCGGCCGTAAACGATCTGCAGGAACAGCTCTCTCATTGCGGTGTTGATCGCGTCGCAAACGAGGTCGGTGTTCAGTGCCTCAAGAATGGTCTTTCCGGGAAGGATCTCAGCAGCCATAGCCGCGGAGTGGGTCATGCCCGAGCAACCGATGGTCTCAACGAGTGCTTCCTCGATGATACCGTTCTTGACGTTGAGGGAGAGCTTGCACGCGCCCTGCTGGGGTGCGCACCAACCCACACCGTGGGTGTATGCGGAAATATCGCTGATTTGTTTTGCCTGGATCCACTTGCCTTCCTCGGGCAGGGGAGCAGGACCGTGGTCGCAACCCTTTTTTACAACGCACATATGCTGAACCTCAAGGCTCTGTGCGTAAGGGAATTCACTTACGTTGCTCATGTTTTTATCTCCTTTTTTATTGATTACGTATCAAACGCCGCTCTTGATCAGAGGAGCGATCGCGTCAAAATAGTGTTTGCCGATAAATGCCGAACCGGTTTGGTTGGGATGCACGCCGTCGGCGGAATAGTACTGCGGCTCGGGTTGATCGGGAAGAGCCTTTGCAAAGATCTCATCCAGCGGGATATACGCATCCGCGAACTCCTCGGCAAGAGAGCGGATGACGGGAAGAAGACGCTCCAGCTCGGGTCTCCACGCTTCCTTTTCCGCATTGTCGAGAAGGAAGGGAGCGAGGATGACGATCTTGGCGTTTGTCTGTTCCTTGATGCGTTCAAGAATCGCACGATAGTTTGCGGCGATTTGCGCATCGGTGGTCTCAATGTGATGACTGTGGCGATGCCAGATGTCGTTGATGCAGATCAGGATCGATACGATATCGGGTTGGAGCTGAATCACGTCCTCGTACATGCGGTCAAAGAGATTGTCGGTGCGGTTTCCGCTGATGCCGAGATTGATCAGCTCGATTTCGGAATCGGGAAACGCCTCGCGGATGTGCTCTGCGGCATATTTGGGGTAGCCGTTACCCATATTGTGAAAGTTACGGCGGTCTCTTCCCGCATCGGTGATGCTATCGCCTTGAAACAAAATTCTCATAGCCGTTCTCCTTGATCTGATATCGTTGGAGCTTTTACGCGAGAACCTCGCCGTACACAGTGCCGAATGCGCCTGCAGCGTTGCACTCGTCGGTGTCGATGTGCATTGCGAGCGCGAAGTTGGGGTTGACACGGCAAACAACGCCGTCAAAGATCAGGGGACGGTCGGTGCCGATCTTAACCTTTACGATCTGCTTGTCGGTAACGCCGATCTTTTCAGCGTCTGCGGGGGTCATGTGGATGTGTCTCTTTGCAACGATAACGCCCTCGGAGATCTCAACCTCGCCTGCGGGGCCGACCATCTTAAGACCGGGGGTACCTGCAACGTCACCGCTCTCGCGGACGGGAACGCCTGCAAGACCGAGCGCGCGAGCGTCGGAGTAGGAGAGCTCAACCTGATTTGCGGGGCGGGTAGGGCCGAGAACGCTGACTGCCAGAGTTCCCTTGGGGCCTACGAGGGTGATCTTATCGTTGCCTGCTGCGTACTGACCGGGCTGGCTCAACTCCTTTTTCACGGTGAGGGTAGCACCCTTGCCGTACAGAGTCTCGACTGCTTCTGCGGTCAAGTGGATGTGACGCGCGGACGTTTCAACCAGAACTTTGTTTTCCATGATGTAAAACCTTCCTTTTCTGAAATCATAGAGTTGTCCGCCTGCTTTGGGCGGAATCATTCCATACTCTATTATTATAACACATCTTTTTTATCTTGTAAAGTCTGTTTTTTCATAATTCCTGCCACATATTGCAAAAAAATATTGGATATAATAATCGAAAACGGCAGGATTGCCGCTACAGGAGGAGAAAAAGTATGCAGCGTGACGAAAAAAACGAGAACGGGGCAACGCGTGCGCGGGACGAGGCACAGGCGCGGCAGACGCGCCTTGAGACGATACGCGAGGGGGGCGGCAGCGTTGCGGAGAACGCGCGGGAGCGGTTTGAGTGTATTCCGATCATCGGGCAAATCGAGGGGCATTATTTTTTGCCGGAGGGGCAAAAGGCGACCAAATACGAGCAGATCATTCCAATGCTGGTTTCGATTGAGGAGAGTGACGAGGTGGACGGGCTATTGTTGATCCTGAATACCATGGGAGGAGACGTGGAGGCGGGGCTTGCCTTGGCGGAGATGATCGCGTCCATGAAAAAGCCGACGGTTTCGCTCGTATTGGGGGGCGGACATTCCATCGGTGTGCCGCTTGCAACCTCGGCAAAGCGTTCCTTTATCGTGCCGAGCGCCACGATGACCTTGCATCCCGTTCGTATCAGCGGCATGGTGGTCGGTGTGCCGCAATCCTTTCGATATATGAGCGAGATGCAAAAGCGGATCGTTTCCTTTATCTGTACCCATTCTCGTGCCGATAGCGAAACGGTCACGTCACTGATGATGCGTCCGGATCAGATTGCAACCGATTGCGGCTCGATCCTTGAGGGCGAGGAAGCGGTCGGATATGGGATCATCGATGAGGTGGGCGGACTTGATGCGGCACTTTCCGCTCTTCGCTCAATGATGAAAGAACACGCAAAAAAGCAAAAAATATAGATTAAGAATTATTCTCGTTATTATAAAATCGACCTTTCTCAAGGATTTTTAAAAAAGAGAAGGGAATTTTGAGAGAAAAATAGGGCAGGGGTATTGAAACGCGGTATATTATATGATATAATAACTATATCTGTGTTTTTTACAATAGGAATTTGAAAGGCTCAGAAGAAATTTAAAAGAGCAAAACCGTTGCCAAGCGTTCGGCATCCGCCGCCAACCAATCCCCAAAGGGGGTCAGCGCAGGCGTGTATGCATCGGACTTGGGACGGTAAGGAGGAACCTTTGAAAACCGCTATGAAACTGCGCTCGGGCGCAACCATTCCGCACATGACTCCCGCCGATGCGGAGAAAAAGAACTACCTGACCAGAAGTATTCTCAACCGTATGCACCTGATGCCCTCGGGTGACCCTGCCGCCTTTGACGAAAACGATGACGGCAGCATTACATACTTCTTTGATCCCACCCGCGTGGTTGAGGCACCGCCCGAGCTTTGGTACGCTCCCGCACAGCGCGTGGAGACGATGGATCTGGATTCGGGTGTGACGATCCCCCGTATGAGCACCAAGCACGCGGCAGCGTGCGGCTTTTACACCGTGGAGCGTCTTTCGCAGATGAATTACGACGTCATCGAGGAGCCTGTTGCCTATACGCTCCGCAACGACAAGAGCATTATCTATTTTTATGATAAAAAGACCGCGATCCGCCGCCCCTTGATGTGCGTGACCTGCGGAAAGGACGTGCGCTACCGCCGTAAGCTGTGCCGCAATTGCTTTGCCGAGGATCTTGCCGTCCGCCGTGCCGAGGGAGATCTGCACCGCGCAGAGCATTATCATATGAAGCGCGAAAGAGTTCTGTTTTTTGACCTGGAATTAACAGGCGTGTACGATCACGACGAGATCCTTTCCATTTCGATCACCGACGGAAACGGTAAGATCATCATGGATACGCTTGTTAAGCCCGCGCACAAAAAGAAGTGGAAGCAGACCGAAAAGATCCACGGCATTACCCCCGATATGGTGGTGGATGCACCGAGTCTTGACGATCTGATCCCCGCCATCAAGGAGATCTTCGAAAACGCCGACGTGCTCATTGCATACGGTGTTTCCACCGATTACAGCCACATCAAGTACATTTACGATACCGAGGCGGAGAGAGAAGCACTCCACGAAAAGACGCGTTGCGCGTCCATCGAATTCGTTCGCTTCCAGTCCGAGCATTACCCCGATCTCGTGCACGCGTCTCTCAGTGACGCAATGGCGCTTCTTGAGATCGAGTGGGACGGTGTTGCGCATACGTCGATCGCGGACACCATCGGATGTGCGAAGGTCTGGGAAAAGCTGTTCCCCCATTACTACGAGGATTGAGGTGTAAGACATGGATAAGTTTTTTGGATTGGAAAAGACCAACGCTCCCATGGAGGGAGCCGTGCTGTTGACCACCGTACACGACGAGGTGGAAAAGAACCTTCTCTGCGGTATTTTGGAGGAGGAAAAGATCCCGTATCTCGCAAAGGATCGCGGCAGCGGAGAGGTTGCCCGTATCCTGACGGGGTTCTCGGTATTCGGCAGCGATATCTACGTTCCCGAGGAGCTGTTTGAACAGGCAAACGAGCTGCTTGACGCTTATCGCAACGGTGAGGTCTGCGAGGAGGAGCTTTTCGACGATCCCGATGCGGAAAGCGAGGATTGATCCCGATATGAAGGAGATTTTACTTTGTAAATACGGTGAGATCGTGCTCAAGGGCAGCAACCGCCGCTATTTTGAAGATACGCTTTGCAAAACGCTCCGCTTTCGCGCAAAATATTACGGAAACTTTGAGATCACGCGTTCGCAGAGCACCCTTCTGATCGAACCGAAGGACGAGTTTGCCGATATCGACGGAATGTTTGAGGCAACGCGCAAGGTGTTCGGCATCGTGGGCGTGAGCCGTTGCGCGGTATGCGAAAAGAGCATGGAAGCGATCGAGCGCACCGTAAAGGAGTACGTTCCGCAGTTCCTTGTCGGCAAAAAGACCTTTAAGGTGACCGCCAAGCGTTCGGATAAGCGCTTCGTTCCCGATTCCATGGGAATTGCCCGCGAGGTGGGCGGATACGTTCTGTCCGCGGTCAAGGGCATCCGCGTAGATGTGAACGACCCCGAGATCGTGGTGCAGGTCGAGGTGCGTGAGCATTTCGCGTACATCCACGCGGGGCAGTTCAAGGGTGCCGGCGGTATGCCCGTGGGCACAAACGGAAAGGCGATGCTCCTTTTGTCGGGCGGAATCGATTCGCCCGTTGCCGGATACATGATCGCCAAGAGAGGGGTACAGTTGGAGGCGGTTCATTTCGAATCCTTCCCCTATACCAGCGAAATGGCAAGAGAAAAAGTGTTTGATCTGGCGCGCGAGGTGGCGCAGTACGCGGGGAGCTTCCATCTCCACGTGGTGTCCCTGACGCACGTTCAGGAGCTTTTGGTCAAGAACTGCGAGGAGGATTACTTCACGCTGATTTTGCGCCGATACATGATGGCGATTGCGGATCGCCTGGCACGCAAACACGGTTGCGGAGCGCTGATCACGGGTGAGAGCTTGGGTCAGGTCGCGTCGCAGACCATGCAGGCGATTGGTGTGACCGATCCCATGGCAAGTATTCCCGTATTCCGTCCCTGCATCGGCATGGACAAGGAGGAGATCGTGCAGATCGCGCGAAAGATCGGTACGTTTGATACGTCCATTCTCCCTTACGAGGATTGTTGCACCGTCTTTACCCCCAAGCATCCCAAAACCAAGCCCGAGCTCTTTAAGGTAGAGGAGCAGCAAAAGCGTCTGGACTTTGACGCGCTGGTGGAGGAAGCGTTGGCAGGGGCTTATACCGAGCGTATCCACGCTGAATTTTGAAACTATTTTACGTAAATATAAAGGAGTGTAAAACGTCATGGCAGAATTGATGAATGCAAATGACAAACGGACGCATTATTGCGGCACTGTAAGAAGCTCGGACGTCGGACAAAAGGTCTGCGTCATGGGTTGGGTCCAGAAGCAAAGAGACCTTGGAAACCTGATTTTTATCGACCTGCGCGACCGCACCGGTATCGTTCAGCTCGCATTTGATAACGAGACCGATCGGGAGATCTTTGACAAGGCGTTCGGCATCCGCGCCGAGTACGTGCTTTGCGCACACGGTGTTGTGCGTCCCCGCGGTGAGGGGGCGGTCAACAAGAACCTGCCCACGGGTGAGGTTGAGATCTTTGTCAAGGAGCTCAAGATCCTTTCCGCGGCACAGACCCCTCCCTTTGAGGTGTCCGACGCAAAGAAGGTCAACGACGAGACCGCGCTCAAGTTCCGCTATCTGGATCTGCGCCGTCCGTCTCTTCAGCGCAATATCATGATGCGCCACGAGATCGCGCGCGTCGCACGTGAGTACTACTACGAAAACGGCTTTATCGAGATCGAAACGCCTATGATGATCAAATCTACGCCCGAGGGCGCGCGTGACTATCTCGTTCCCAGCCGTATCCATAAGGGAAGCTTTTACGCGCTTCCGCAGTCGCCCCAGCTCTACAAGCAGCTCTTGATGCTCAGCGGCTACGATCGCTACATCCAATTGGCACGTTGCTTCCGCGATGAGGATCTGCGTGCCGACCGTCAGCCCGAATTTACCCAGATCGACCTGGAAATGTCCTTCGTTACCGAGGAGGATATCATGGCGATGAACGAGGGCTTTATCAAGCGCGTATTCAAGGAAGTGTTGAACGTGGAGATCCCCACGCCCCTGCCTCGCATGACCTTTGCGGATGCGATGAATCGCTACGGCAGTGACAAGCCCGATACCCGCTTTGGCATGGAGATCCAAGACCTTTCCGAAACCGTCAAGAATTGCGGATTTGGCGTGTTTACCTCTGCCATCGCGGAGGGCGGAAGCGTTCGTTGCATCGTGGCAAAGAACGCCGCGGCAACACTCACCCGTAAGGAGATCGATAAGCTCACCGAGCACGCGCGCGGAATCGGTGCCAAGGGCTTGGCGTATATCCGTTGGGCGGACGAAGCTCCCAACTGCTCCTTTGCAAAGTTCCTCACGCCCGAGGAGCTTGACGCGATTCTGGCGGCAGGACAGATGGAAAAGGGCGACGTGATGCTCATCGTTGCCGATAAGAACAAGGTCGTGCTTCCCACCCTCGGAGCACTTCGCTCCATGCTCGGAAAGAAGCTGGATCTGATCGATACGAGCAAGTTTAATTTCCTCTGGGTCGTCGAGTTCCCGTTCTTCGAGTGGAACGAGGAGACCGAGCATTGGGATGCGATGCACCATCCCTTTACCATGCCGCTTCAGGAGTGCCTCGAGTATCTTGAAACCGATCCCGGCAAGGTGCGTGCGCAGTGCTACGATATGGTTCTCAACGGCACCGAGCTGCTCTCCGGCTCCATTCGTATCACCGACTGGCAGTTGCAGGAAAAGATGTTCCAGGCACTGGGACTCACGCCCGAGGATATCGAGCGCAAGTTCGGCTTCCTTGTAGATGCGTATAAGTACGGTGCGCCTCCTCACGGTGGCTCCGGTATGGGACTTGACCGCCTTGCTATGGTCATGACGGGTGCGGACTCCCTGCGTGACGTTGTGGCGTTCCCGAAGGTGCAGAACGCAAGCGAATTGATGTCGCAGTGTCCCACTCCCGTTGCCGATGCGGACCTCGCGGTTCTCGGCATTGCGGTGACGAAGGACGAGGAATAATTGTTTGTATGCAAGCGGTGCGCGGAACTTCCCCGCGCGCCGCTTTCCCACCAAGGAAATTGTGGGGGGAGCGGTTGAATGTTTCCCAAGATCAAGAAGTCGCTCCACGCGAATGCGTGGTGGGAGTTTCTTTTTACAACGAAGCTTGTTTGTTTGCGAAAAACGCACATACACTCCACACGACCACCCCTTTTTTTGAAAAGTTCTTGAAAGGAGATGGGGGTGCGGGGGAAGAGGGAAACTTTTTGAAAGAA
>JBGVEW010000021.1:0-3907 GCA_045120465.1 Eubacteriales bacterium | reverse complement strand
GTTATCAATTATCCGGCCATCGCTGAGCATGATGAGAAATATCGCAAAGAGGGCGAGGCCCTGCACCCTGAACGTTACAACCTGCTAGCACTTACGGCGATCAAGGCACAAATCGGATCTGAATTATGGGCGGCGATGTATCAGCAGCACCCGGTACCGGAGGGCGGCGGAACCTTTAAGAAAGCATGGATCCAATATTACAAAGAACTCCCGCCGTTTTTTGATAAAAAGGTTCTGTCCTGGGATATGACCTTCAAAGACTCAAAAACGAGCGATTATGTGGTAGGATCGTGCTGGGGACGGTATCAGGGATCGTTTTACCTTATCGACCAGGTCCGCGGCCGTTGGGACTTTGTGGAGACTCTGCAGCGGTTTTGTGACTTTGCTCGCAAACATAACGGTGTAATTAGAAAACTTGTTGAGGAAAAGGCGAACGGCGCGGCGATAATATCAGCATTGAAAAAGCAGGTCACCGGACTGATCCCGATTAATCCGACGGAGAGCAAAGAGGCCCGCGCAAGCGCGATCGCAACCTTGTGGGAGGCTCACAATGTCTATATCCCGTCGCCGGAGATCTGTCCCTGGGTACAGGATTTTACCGCCGAGCTTTTAAGTTTTCCGGCTGGCGTTCACGATGACCAGGTTGACTCCATGACCCAGGCTCTATCCGATTTACAGACCGGCGGCCGCATATCCGCCGACAATATGGCCGCTTTACGCGTGAGGAGGTAAAAATGGCTAAAGACAAAAAGATTTTCACTGAGGACCTTGCGGCGGCCCTGCGTACTCCGTTTGAGTCCGGTAATGTCGGACCGATCAAGACCCTGGAGGATGTTAAAAAGTTTTTTGCGCTGCCGCGCACTATGGCATATGACAGCAAAGACCCTGCCGAGGCTGAGCGCCTTAACGCTGAAAAGCTGGCGCAGGACTCCGCATTTGAGTTTGGCTTTACCCAAATATTTGAAAGCCTTATGCAGCACAGTGCCGATTTAGGTCAATACCCTTCACAGTCCTTTATCGGTTACGGCGCACTGCAGCAGATAGCGCAGAACGGTATGATCCGCACTGCGATCCAAACGGTAGCGGATGATATTACCAGGGAGTGGATAACGATTACCGGCGGCGATGAAACCGACAATGAGCTGCTGGATACGCTGGCGGAAAAAATGGACGGGATGAACATCCGGAGACTCTATAACCGCGCCTATGCTACCCAGGGATATATGGGCGGCGCCTTTATCTACATTGACACGGGCACCGATGATCCGTCGCTGCCGTTGCAGGTGAGCGATAAAAGCGACGAAATCAAACAGGGTACAAAGGTTAAATTTGTGCTCATTGATCCGGTGGTTGCCGCTCCCGGCATTTACAACGCATCCGACCCACTAAAAGAAAACTATATGAGCGATCCGGACTACTGGCTTATTTTGGGCCGCCGTGTACATCACAGCCGCCTTATTATCCTGCGCGACAACCTGCCGCCTACCCTTTTAAGGCCGGCGTATAATTTCCTGGGTATTCCGCAGGCGCAAATCCTTTGGGATTATGTGCTGCACTGGAACAGAGCCCGCGTATCCGTTGCCGGCATTCTCGAAAAACTTAATCTGCTTGTATATCAGACCAATACCGAGGATCTTTTGACCTCCTCCGACGGCGTGCAGCAAATGGATGCAAAGATGCTGGCACTGAGCCGCTACCGCAATAATGACTCGGTTGTCGTATGCGATCGTAATGCAGAAGATATCAAAAACATTACACTGACGATCTCCGGCGTGACCGATATCGTACGCCAGCAGCTGGAATTTATCGCGGCGATTAACCGCACCCCAGCGGTTAAGCTACTGGGCATAAGCCCGTCCGGTTTTAACGCCACCGGGGAGAGCGACATCCGGAACTATTACGACCACGTAATGAGTAAACAGGAACTCTTAAGGGACGGCATACAGAAGATTTTAGATATTATTCAGCTGACAACAACCGGAACGATCGATCAGTCCATATCTTTTGAATTTAACGCACTGGGCGCCGATGATGACCAGGCGGACGTACAGACCGCCGCCGCTCGCGTTAACATGTTAAACAGCTTACTGCAAACTAACGTTTTGAGCGCGGAGGAAGTCCGCAAAGCGGTTAAAGAGGATAAAAAGACAAAACTCGGTTTTATCCCCGACGACTTACCACAGCCGAACGCCGGAGCAGAAGTGGGAACCGCGGAGGACCTTGCGGAGGATCCGGCGATCAAGTCTTTATGGATGCTCGGTGAACCGGCACCGAAAAACGACGCAGAGCCGGAGATCGATCAAAACGTGATAGCAAACTGGATGGTTGAGCATGAGTCAGACGCGCCGCAGGCCTAGTATCTTTTCAAAATCCCGCCGCCGTTACCGCCGAGCAGTGGAGCCGAATCAAGGAAATTCACGCAAATATGCGAACTTGATCACGCAATCAATAAATCGCGTGAACAGAGCCTTGATTTTAGTTATATTATATAACTTGAGATCTAGTAATTACGCCGGCCGTGTAGAGCTTGCACAGGACGCCGGGATCAGTGACTGGATCAAAGGTTTTACCAAAAAGGCCGCAGATACCGCCGCGGCGCTTATGGTTAAGGCGCAAAACGGCATAAAGGCCGCTGCCGACTGGTTCACCAACGCGACCGTACGCGATACAACAACCGCGCAAAAGGACGCACTGAAAACGGCCGGAATGAGTGAGGCTTTTATTGCAGAACACTGGACCGAACCCACCGACTGGGGTCAGTATGTTGCGCCGGAGGTCCGCGGAATGATCCCCGGATTTATCCGTGACCAGACGGAACTCATAAGCAAAATAGGCGGACGTGAGCTGCAGAAGATCCAGGATATCATGGCCGAGAGCCTGAGCGCCGGCGTGACTATCACGGACATTGAAAGACTGCTGCGGAGTGTTGAGGGTTTTGATCCGGCACGGGCTAAGCGTGTAGCCCTTGACCAGTCGATTAAACTCAATCAGGCTATCCAGCGCGGCAATGATTTAGCCCTGGGAATAACCGAGGCCGTGTGGATCCACGTACCCGGACAGTACACAAGCCGCGAGGCCCACATAAAGCTAAACGGTCAGGCTTACGACCTCCGAACCGGAATATATGATCCGGAGGTTGAGAAAAACATCCAATGCGGTGAGTTGCCATTTTGCCGGTGCATTTACCGGGCAAAAATGCCGGAACTGATCGCGAATGTGACGCCGCCGCCGCTTAAGGCGATGCGGACATACATCACAGAGGCGCCGGAGAAAAAAGGCCAGCTGGAGCTGGAATTTGAAACAAAGCCGAGAAAGCGGACCATTAAGAAAAAACGCACTTATACAAGGCATAAGAAAGCGACCCCGCGCGGCGTACAGATGCAGCTAGATTTTGACATGGCGCAGATTGAAAAGGAATTTACGCCGCAAACAATTAAACCGAAGAAAACCGGGAGAAAAAAGAAAAAATGATCGTTGATACAATGGCATTTGACGCTAAAAGTGTTAGATCTATCGACTCTAACGGTTTTATGCACATAAAATATTCACCTTTCACAAAAGAGCAGGTCGCACCGTATTACGGCCGCGAGATCCCAGGCTGGGAGGCTGCGGGCCTTCAGGCCGATAAAACCTATTACGGGTACAGATCTGCGGAGGAACTGAGCAAACCGGAAACCGTGGAGAGCTTAAACGGGATCCCCGTACAGTTCCGCCACCATCCTGACTTCGCGGACGCTCCGGCAAAAGAAACCCGTGTAGGGGCCGCCGGCACTGATGCAGAGTGGAAACGCCCTTATCTGTTTAACTCTATGACCATTTACGATGATAAGGCCAAGAGCGTGATCAATAACGGATTTATGCGTGAGTTATCCCTGGCATATCAATACAAGCCGGAGTTTAAAAAAGG
>JBGVEW010000020.1:0-10369 GCA_045120465.1 Eubacteriales bacterium | reverse complement strand
TCTGCCGCAGTTCTGTGCGCTATCGCGCGGTATGATGGGGAGAGATCATTGATTCATTTGAAACAGCAACCCACAAAGCCGTTCCATATCGGCGGGCATAGGGGCTGTAAAGTGCATTTCCTTCCCCGTTCGAGGATGAATGAAGATCAATTCTCCCGCGTGCAGACATTGCCCCGTGATATCCGAGCGATGCCGTGCTTCAAATTTCGTTCCGCCGCCCCCGTACACCGTGTCACCGAGTAAGGGATGCCCCAACGAGGACATATGGACGCGGATCTGATGCGTGCGTCCCGTTTCCAATTCGCACCGCACCAAGGTAAAAGCATGTCCGTCTGCTTCGCCGCGCGCCAGCACGCTCCAGTGCGTCACCGCGTCACGTGCACGCAAATCGGGATTTTTGATCACCGCCATGCGTTTGCGGTCCACGGGATGCCGCCCGATGGGTGCATCTACCGTTCCCTTGTCCTCGCGGAAGTTCCCCACCGCGATTGCCGTATAGATGCGGTTGATGTGATGTCCTTTGAGCATTTCGGAGAGTGCCAGATGCGTTTCGTCGTTCTTTGCCGCCACCAAAAGTCCGCTGGTATCCTTATCGATACGGTGGACAATACCGGGACGAATGACACCGCCAATTCCCGAAAGAGAGCCCTTGCAATGATACAGCAGTGCGTTGACCAGCGTTCCGTTCGGATTGCCCGCCGCGGGATGCACCACCATTCCGACAGGCTTATTGATCACGATCAAATCGTCATCCTCATACACCACGTCAAGCGGAATATCCTCGGGGATTGCCTCGGATGGCTCGGGCTCGGGAAGCAAGATCTCCACCACATCCCCGTTTCGCAAGCGATAATTCTTTTGAGAAGTGTTTCCGTTTACGGTCACATTTCCCTCTTCGATCAGCTTTGCGGCGGCAGAACGCGTTACGTCCGCCCCTTCGCTGACAAACTGATCCAAGCGTCCTCCAACCTGTTCCGCACTTACCGTTAACACCGAGGCTGCGTTTTCGCGTTCCTCGTCAATCCATTCCGTTTTCATCACGATTCTCCACAGACGTGTTTTCGGGTGACACCTCTTCGTTTTTTTCTGCTTTTTCGCGTTTGATCTCGTTGATCATGTCCCATACGAGATAAGCGATCAGAATTCCCGCGCCAACGCAAACAAAAGAATCCGCCACGTTGAAAACGGCAAAATCGATGAGCGTAAAGTCGATAAAATCAATCACGTACTCCAACGAAATACGATCGATCATGTTTCCAATGCCGCCACCGATAATCATAGCAAGCGACACCTGCACCCACATGCTTTTGGGACGGTAGCGGTGGAGGTAGTACAGCAATCCAATAATGGCAACCGTAGAAAAAACCATAAATACCCAGCGGTGATCCTTGAGCATTCCAAACGCCATGCCGCGGTTTTCCACGTAGGTAAAATGCAACACGTCCTGCCAGAGCGGAAAGGACGGATTCCCCTCTAAAAAGGTGACCGCCAGCCACTTGGTCAATTGATCCAGAGCAATCACGCCAATCATAATGGCATAGAGCAAAATCATAGGATTTCTCCTTTTTCAAATACAAGGGGGGAAGAAGCTCTTTTGATCAAAGTGCTACTTCCCCGCCGTTCGTTTAATATTTCAGAATATCACGGCAACGCGCGCAGAGGAAGCCGTCCTCACCGAGGTCCACGCCATTTGTGGAATAGCTCCAGCAGCGCTCGCACTTGCAACCGTCCGCAGGCTCCACCAAAACAGCCAGCGTTCCCTCCTCATTGACGCACGCACCCGCAGGAGCGTCGGCATTGACAACAGTAGAACCGGAAACGATGAACACGGTGTTAAGCTCATCCGCAAAGCGGTCAAGCAACGCGATCAGCTCTTCGTTCTTGGTATAAAGAGTGATCTTTGCTTCCAAGGACTTACCAACCAGCTTTTCGGCACGTGCCAGCTCCAGTGCCTTCATCACGTCGTCACGCATCTCGAAGAGACGGTTCCACGGATCTGCCACGTCAGAGAAGCAGAGTGCTTCGTCATATGCGGGCATATCGTTGAGGAACACGCTCTCACGCTTATCGGTAGAGGTATGCGGAATCGCCTGCCACATTTCTTCCGCCGTGAAAGAGATCATGGGAGCCAAAAGACGTACCAAGCCGGAAAGCACAAAGTACATTGCGGTCTGCGCACTGCGGCGGGGTTCGCCACAGGTCTCGCCCGTATAAACGCGATCCTTGGTGATATCAACGTAAAGCTTGGAAAGCTCGGTCGTGCAGAAATTGTTGATCGCATGGTACGCTACGTGGAATTCGTAGGTGTCGTATGCGTCTCTGACGGTTTTGGTCAGCTTATTCATCGCGGAAATGACCCAACGGTCGATCTCTTCCAGCTGATCAAACGGCAGCATCATGGTATCGGGATCAAAATCGTTGAGATTTGCGATGAGGATACGAACGGTATTACGGATCTTGCGGTACGCATCCGACAGCTGCTTGAAGATCACGTCGGAAACGCGAACATCTACGCGATAATCCGAGGATGCGACCCACAAACGAACCAGATCGGAACCGTATTTTGCGACGATATCGGAAGGAACGATGACGTTACCGAGAGACTTGTGCATTGCCTTACCCTCACCGTCAACGACCCAGCCGTGGGTCAAAACGGTCTTAAAGGGAGCAACCGCCTCACCCGTTGCACCAACCGCGGTCAAAAGAGATGCCTGGAACCAACCTCTGTACTGGTCGGCACCCTCCAGATACATATCAAAAGGATACTTGCCGCCGTCGAAGTTTTCGTGTACGTCAAAGTGAGAGGAACCGGAGTCAAACCAACCGTCCAGCGTATCGGTTTCGGTGGTAAAGCTCTTGCCGCCGCACTCGGGGCAAACAAAGCCCTCGGGAAGCAGCTCTGCGGCACTCTTTTCGTACCAGATATTGGAGCCATGCTCTGCAAACAGCGCGGAAACGCGCTCGATGGTCTCGTCGTTGCAGATCGGCTTCTTGCAGCAATCACAGTAGAATACGGGAATCGGCAGACCCCAATGACGCTGGCGGGAGATACACCAATCGGCTCTCTCACGTACCATGCTCTTGATACGCTCACCGCCCCATTCGGGAAGCCATTCAACCGCATCGCACGCGGAAGCGGCCTCTTCCTTGAACGCATCCACCGAGCAGAACCACTGAGGGGTTGCGCGGAAGATGATGGGATTCTTACATCTCCAGCAGTGAGGATACTCGTGCTCCATTTCGCGCGATGCAAACAGAGCGCCGCTCTCCTTCATATCGGTAAGAATCGCCACGTTGGATTCGTCATAACGAAGTCCCGCAAACTTTCCTGCCTCCTCGGTCTGGTATCCGCGGTCATCCACGGGAACCAGAGGCGGCAAACCGTAGCGACGGCAAGTGACGTTATCGTCCGCGCCGAATCCGCCTGCGGTATGAACACATCCCGTACCGCTATCCATGGTAACGTAATCGGCAACCACAACGAGACTGTCGCGGTCGAGGAAGGGATGCTGTGCGGTCATGTATTCGAATTCCTTACCCTGACGGCGATCGAGGATCTCGTAATTCTCAATACCGCCCTCAAGCATCGTGCGTGCGCAAAGTGCTTCGGCAACGATATAGCACTCACCGTTCTCTGCCTTTACGATAACGTAATCCTCGTTGGGATTCAGAGCGATTGCCTGGTTACCGGGCAGAGTCCAGGTCGTGGTGGTCCAGATAACGAAATAGGTGTTGGAAAGATCGCAAAGACCTGCAAGCTTACCCTGATCGTTATTGATGCGGAACTTGACGTAAATGGAGGTACAGGTATCGGTTTGATACTCGATCTCTGCCTCTGCCAAAGCCGTTTCGTCAGAGGGGCACCAATAAACGGGCTTGAGTCCCTTGTAGATGTAGCCCTTTTTATACATTTCGCCAAACACCTTGATCTCACGAGCCTCAAAGGACTTGTTCATGGTCAGATAGGGCTTTTCCCAATCTGCCACAACGCCAAGGCGGACGAACTGCTCCTTTTGCTTATCGACAAAATCCTGCGCGAACTTGTGGCACGCGTTGCGGAATTCGGGAATGGACATCTTTTTGCGGTTAAGCTTGCTCTGCTTGAT
The DNA here is from genome assembly GCA_045120465.1 of Eubacteriales bacterium. Taxonomy (GTDB): domain Bacteria; phylum Bacillota; class Clostridia; order Oscillospirales; family CAG-272; genus UMGS1865. The sequence goes on along the minus strand of JBGVEW010000020.1, from coordinate 6,263 downwards.
GATCGCAGACTCAATGGGCATACCGTGGTTATCCCAACCGGGCGTGTACGGTACGCGGAAGCCGGACATCATGTGCGACTTGTTGATAAAATCCTTGAGGATCTTGTTGAGCGCGTGACCCATGTGAATGTTTCCGTTGGAGAACGGAGGGCCATCGTGCAGCATATACAGGGGCTTGTCCTTTGCATTCTCCTGCAGCTTGTTGTAAAGGTCGATCGAATCCCAATATTTGAGCATCTCGGGCTCTCTTTGCGGGAGTCCCGCACGCATGGGGAATTCGGTCGTGGGCAGATTCAGTGTACTGGTGTAATCCTTTGCCATGTTCTTCTCTCCTGTTATTTCAATCCGTTTTGGATGATCTACAAATAAAAAACGCCTCACAAGGCCCTGACTTGGGCTGTGAGACGGGGTGACCCGCGGTACCACTCACGTTCGCTTTCGCGCACTCAAAACACCGTGTGTTCGACCTTAACGCAGTCGTACGGGCAAGGCTACTGAAAAACTTCGCCTTGCCGACTCGGGAGGGATTCCCCATAGAGCATCTTCCTTACGTGCTCTCACCCACCGCACGCTCTCTGAAAGGCTTCCGCTCGGGCAGTCTCCGTCAGCATCATTCCATAGTAGTATATCACACCTTTTTCTTTTTGTCAACATCTATTTAAAAACTTTTTAGTTGCTTTATTTCCCGCCAAAGCCTTGACAACCCTCGAAAAAAAGGATAAAATAATAAAAAAACACCTTGGAGGATCGTTATGAAACTCAGTATCTGTACGTGGCACTTGGAAAAGCGGTTTGGAACCGAAAAGGCGTTCCGCATGATTAAGAAAGCGGGCTTTGACGCACTGGACTACAACATTGACGATTGGTGCGGCAATTTGGAGCAGCTGCAAGCCTGCGCGTCCTTTGGAATGAGTGAGAACGAGGTGCGCGCGCACTATACGGGCATATACGAGATCGCTCACCGCGAAGGATTGGAGATCGGACAGACGCACGCCATTTTCGGTGCTCCCGCATTCCGCGACTACTACGATCTTTTCTTTGCGCAAACCGTCAACGCCATTATTGCAACCAACGCAATGCACTGCCGTCATACGGTCATCCACCCCGTGGCAATTCCGGGACGCATTGGAGACGAATTGAAGGGCGAATGTCACGAGCTCAACCTCAAATTCTTCCGCGAGCTCCTTCCCTATCTCCAAAAATACGACGTGAAGATCGCGGTGGAACCGATGTGGGATCGTGTAGATGGCATCATTCGTCCCACGATCTGCTCACGCCCCGAGGAGATTTTGGAATTCATCGACGAGATGGGCTCCGAGCATTTTTGCGCCTGCCCCGACCTTGGACATTTTGCCCTGACGGGTGAACAAACGGGAGACACCCCCGCAGGTGCCTTGCGCAAGCTCGGGAAAGCCGTGGAGATCATTCACGCGCACGAGGTGGAAAACAATGAGGACCGCCACACCAAGCCCTACACCTATGGAACGATGGATTGGTCAGACATCATGGCGGCTTTGCGCGAGATCGGCTACCAAGGCAATCTCAATTTCGAGGTGGGTGGCAACTATTTTGGCAAATACCCCGATTCGCTCGTTCCGGAGGCTCTGCGACATTTGGCAGAGATTGGAAAGGATATGGCGAGGTAAATTTGACAAAATGGGGGTGTGTAACCAATGCGAAAACGCATTGGGTACTCACCCCCGTAGTTTTTGTTTTGGCGGTTGAACACCGCCATTTTTGCCTCATAAGAGGCAAAAAACAACAAATTCCCCGGTGCGAAAAAGCCTACCGTCGCTTTTTCGCGCGGGGGCTTCGTCAATGACTCAGCCCCATTTTGTTATTGCGTAATACTTTCCGCGTATCGGACAGTTTCCATCGCATCCTTTGCGTAATGATCCGCACCAATGGACACAGCGTATTCCTCGGTTAAAACCGCTCCGCCAACCACGATGCGGCACCACGGTGCGCGCACACGCAAAAGCTTGATCGTTTCTTCCATTGCGGGCACGGTGGTGGTCATCAACGCGCTCAAGCCCACCAAAGGAGCGTGCAGGCGGACGGTTTCCTCCGCAATTTTCTCGGGAGAGACGTCCTTTCCGAGATCATAGACCTCGTATCCGTAATTTTCCAGCAAAAGGCGGACGATGTTTTTTCCAATATCGTGGATATCCCCCTTGACGGTAGCAATCACAAAGGGGCATTTTTTTGCCGTACTGTCTGCGGGGATCGCCTTTTTGATCACTTCAAATGCGCATTTTGCCGCCTCCGCACTCATCAAAAGCTGTGGGAGATAGACACGTTGCGCTTCAAATTCACGCCCCACCTCATCGAGCGCGGGAATGATCTCCTCTTGCACGATTGCAAGCGGCTCTGCCCCGCCCAGGATCAGCTCGCGTGTCAAGATCGCCGCTTTTTCGCGCAAGCCCTTTGAAACCGCGCCACAGAGTCCTTTTTCGGCGTTTTTTGCACACGGTGTCGCGTTTTGAGAAGCGGCAGGTGCAGAAACGATTTCTGCAAGCTCTCCCGAAAACGCAATATACCCTTCGCAATTCGGGTCTTTTCCGCTCAGCGCAAGATAGGTGCGATACGCCTTGCGCATCTCGAGAGAATACGGATTCATAATTGCCGCACCAAGTCCGCGGTCAAGCGCCATGGTAAAGAACGCGGCGTTTACGGCATCTCTTTGCGGCAGCCCAAAGGACACGTTGGAGACTCCCAGCGAGGTGTGGCATCCCAATTCTTTTGTAATGCGTTCCACGGCAGAAAGCGTCTCCTTAGCGGCATTCGGATCGGTGCTGACGGTCAGTGCCAAGGGGTCAAACACGATATCGGATTTGGAAATTCCGTACCGCTCTGCCGCTTCAAGGATCTTTTCGGCGATGGCGATTCTTCCCTCTGCCGTTTTGGGGATTCCATTCTCATCCAAAGTAAGAGCGACAACCACGCCACCGTATTTTTTGGCAAGCGGAAGAACGGCCTCGAGGCTTTCACGCTTACCGTTGACCGAATTGATCATTGCCTTACCGTTATAGCGACGCAAAGCACGCTCCATTGCAACCGTGTCTGAGGTATCGATCTGAAGCGGCAGATCCAGCACCGCCTGAAGCTCGGACACCGCACGCAACAGCATCTCTGCCTCGTCAATTTCGGGGAGCCCGACGTTGACGTCAAGGATCTGCACGCCCTTTTCCGCCTGCGCTTGTCCTTCGTTCAAAATGTATCCGATATCCCCACCGCGCAACGCTTCCTGAAACCGTTTTTTGCCCGTGGGGTTGATCCGCTCACCAATGAGCAACGGGATTTCTCCAAATACGACCGCATGGGTGTAAGAGGAGACGACCGTGCGGTTCTTTTTTGTGATCGGCTTGACCGTGATGCGCTCGGCATACTTGGAAAGTGCTTGGATATAGTCGGGGGTCGTTCCGCAACAACCGCCCGCCAAACGAACGCCCGCTTCCATCATTTCCGCCACGTCAGATGCAAACACCTCGGGAGTCACGTCGTAAACCGTTTTGCCGTTTTCCACGCGCGGCAGTCCCGCGTTGGGTTTGACCAAAATCGGTACAGACGCGCATTGCAGATACGATTTGACAATAGGGAGGAGTGCTTTCGGTCCCAAAGAGCAGTTGACACCGATGGCATCCGCTCCAAGCCCCTCGAGCATAGCAACCATGGCGGCGGGGTCTGCCCCCGTCATGAGCTTTCCGTCCTCACCGTATGCGTTGGAAACGAACACGGGAAGCGTGCTGTTCTCCTTTGCGGCAAGAAGTGCCGCCTTGGTCTCGTAGCAATCGCTCATGGTTTCGATAACGATCAGGTCCGCACCGTATTGGACGCCCAGGCGTACCGTTTGCGCAAAAATCGCAACCGCATCCTCAAAATCCAAGTCTCCCAAGGGAGAGAGCAAGCGTCCCAACGGGCCGATATCCAACGCCACCCATGCATCGCGTTTTCCGCTTTGCGTGCGTGCGTTTTGGGCGTTTTCGATTGCCGCCTTGATGATCTCTTTCAATTCGTCCGAGGTGAATTTGAGGCTGTTTGCGCCGAAGGTATTGGTATTGACCACGTTAGCCCCCGCCTCAAAATACGCGCGGTGAATGGCGGTGATCTCCTCGGGGTGCGAGAGATTCCATCGCTCGGGCAGTTCCCCGGCGGCAAGGCCCCTCGCCTGCAAAAGCGTCCCCATTCCGCCGTCGAGAATGACGGAATGATCCTTTAAAAATTCGGTAATTTGCATACTGTACTTCCTTATCCGAGAATATCCGAAAGATTCTCCAGGATTTTTTGCGCCACGTCGGGCTTGTTCATCGAGTAAACGTGAACGTTGCTAATGCCGTTGGCAAAGAGGTCGATGATCTGATCGGTGGCATAGGCGATTCCCGCCTGCTTCATCGCATCGGGGGAATGCCCGAATTTATCCACGAGGCTCTTAAAGCGTTGCGGCATAAAAGAGCCAGACAGCTTGACCGCTCGCTCTACCTGATTGGCGTTGGTAATGGGCATCACACCGGGAATTACGGGAACGGTGATGCCTGCTTCGCGGATCTTGTAGAGGAAATTATAGAGCAGATTGTTATCAAAAAACATCTGCGTGGTGAGAAATGAGCAACCCGCGTCCACCTTTTCCTTCAGATATCGAATGTCTGTTTTTTGATCCGCGCTTTCGGGATGGATCTCGGGATAGCACGCGCCTCCGATGCAAAAATCCGCGCCGCTTTCCCGAATCTCACGAATCAGATCCACCGCATGGCGATACGCCCACGTACTGCGGTCGCTCGACTCCATTTCGGGGGTCAGATCTCCGCGCAGAGCCATGACGTTTTCGATGCCCGCCGCTTGCATCTGCTCGATCTTTGCCTTGACCGTTTCACGGGTCGAGGAAACGCAGGTCAGGTGCGCCAAAGTGGGTACACCGTAGTTTTCCTTGATATTTTTTGCAATCTCCAGCGTATATTTGCTCGTGCCGCCCCCCGCTCCGTAGGTGACGCTCATAAAAGCGGGATGCAATTTTGCAATTTCCTCGGTGGCATGGCGAACACTCTCAAAAGCTCCCGACGTTTTGGGCGGAAAGACCTCAAACGAGAGGGAGAGCGTATCTTGCTTGAACATTTCGGTGAGTTTCATAACAATCCTCTTATCAAAACAGTTTTCCGTTTACCATTATAGCACACCCGCCCCGACATTTCAAGCGTTTGCCAAAAAAACCTGCGTTTGCGCTTGACAAGCATACAAAACGGTGCTAAAATGAAGAAAAAAAGCAGAGGAGGCAACCTATGAAAATCAGTATCAGTACGGGTTGTTTGGAAAATCGGTTTGGCACGCGGCAAATGTTCCGTATGATGAAGCAGGCAGGCATCGATTGTGCCGATTACGGGCTTGCGGGCTGGTGCCCCGATGCGGAGGCGGTAAAAGCCTCTCGCAGCTATCGCATGAGTATGGAAGAAACGGTAGAATACTACAAAAACATTCGCAAGATTGCCGACGAGGAAGGCATCACGATCTATCAGACGCACGCGATATTTGGTGAGTTTCCCGCCTGCGACTGTCCCGAATACCGCGAAGCAACCGTCAAAGACATTCTTGCCACAAGCATTCTCGGTGCGCGCTACACGGTCATTCATCCCGTTCGCACGCCCGGACGCTTCTTTGACGAAAAAAAGGAAGAAGGCTTCGCCTACAATCTTGACCTCTTTCAATTCATCCTTCCCTATCTCAAGCAATACGGAGTCAAGGTTGGAATCGAACCGATGTGGCTGGATGATGAAAACAAGGTCATCTGCCCCAGCGTCTGTTCCCGCCCGGAGGAAATTTTGGAATTTATCGACCTGCTCGGCTCCGAGCATTTTTGCGCCTGCCTCGACTACGGACACGTGGCACTGACGGGAAAAGGAACGGGCGACACGGTTGGCGGCTGTATCCGCAAGCTTGGAAAAGCAATGGAAATCGTACATATTCACGAGGTGGACGGCGTTTGGGATAACCACAACGCGCCCTACTCCTACTCCCAAACGATGGATTGGGAGGACATCCGTGAGGCAATGAAGGAGATCGGATATGCGGGAACGGTCAATTTTGAAATTGGTCCAGCCTACTACGGAAAATACCCCGACCGCCTCATGCCCGAAGCCCTCCGCCACTTGGCGGTAATCGGACGCGACCTTGCGGGGAAAGAATAAGAGTGTGTCTTTTGGGGGGGGGGGGGGGGGGGGGGGGGGGGGGGGGGGGGGGGGGGGGGGGGGGGGGGGGGGGGGGGGGGGGGGGGG
>JBGVEW010000019.1:0-11559 GCA_045120465.1 Eubacteriales bacterium | reverse complement strand
AAGCCCAAAAAAACGTGTCATCACTGAGAAGGCGCACAAGTGCGCCGGTCGAACCCGACCCAAGGGAGGGCGGCATTGCGTAGCAATGACGGGATCTACTATGGAGTCTTAATCGCTTTCCATATGCAAATGTTACTTTTTCTACCAAAAGCTATTGGTAATCGTTCGTAGATCCCGCTTCGTGCAAAGCACTCGCGCTTTGCTTCATTCGCGGCACGTTGTGCCCATTGCTCATTCCGCAAAGTTCGACTACAGGCTACGCCTTTCGCTCAGGATGACACGTTATTTTTTGCTTCGTGCGCCTTCTCAGTGATGACACGGAGAAAATGCAAAATAGGTGATACCCCCACGCAAAACTAACTATTGTGACCACTTTGGGTCGTGGGTCCCAAAGTGGTAGCGGGAGCTATTGCTCCGTCAGCGTACAAGAGTGAGAAATTAAGCAGAGTCTGCTCTGCACGGTGGCTAACGCCAAGCGCAGAGCATGAAAAAAGGAACCGCATTGAGGGCGGTTCCTGCCGAGGGTATGCTATAAAAAGGCGGTAAAAGCTTTGAAGGGGTATGGGGAAACTTTCTCGAAAGTTTCCCCGAAAAAATACGTCCCCCGAAAAAAATACGTCCCCCAAAAACTCCAATCGTGTCGTTACCAATCGATCACTTCTTTGATTTGGCGGTGCGCAAAGCCTGTTTCCGCGTAGGAGAGCGGAGTGGGGGATACACGGCGCAAGAGGGTGGCGATTTCGAGATTGCGGTGTCCCGATGCATCCGACCAGTCGGTTTTGGGGAAGCCGCATTTACGAGCAAAATAAAGGATCGCGCTGAGGTTGGCGTGCAGGGTGTGCCACGTCGTCATCATAAGACCGTAGGAATCATGCTCGCGTGCCGTTGCGTAGTGCGCGTCGATATTAGCAAGCGTGTCCCATGGGCAGCCGAGAACCGCAAACCCCGCTTTTTGATATTCGAGAACCGTTTCCACAGGCACTTTTTTGGTATCGTAATGCCAGTCCGCAATCACACTGTCGGGAGCAAGAGCATCCAAAAGTTTTCGCGTTGCGCGGGAACGCTCCCATGCCGCAGTGTACTTTTCGGGCTTGTCCGAGTTGCAATCGTAGGGCAGGATCATGTCCCCCCACAAAATCGGTCGGCGTCCCTCTGCGGCTACCTCGCGCGTCAACGCGCTCAAATAGTCCGAGATCCCGTTTTCGGGATAGTAGTTTGACGAAAAGATGTGCGCTTCGTCACAGCCGACGTGGAAATATTCGCCCGCGCCAAACAGCTCGTACAGCTCGTTTCGCATCTGTTTTAACAGCGCGCGCGCTTCGTCCGAAAAGATATTCCAGCACCAGCCGTCCGGCGTAAACAGATATTGCAACGCGGGATTGTGATCGAGTACGACGTGCTTGCCCGTGTCGATGCGGCATGAGGCCGCGTGCCCCAGATGATTGATCATCGGAATGGGCTCCATGCCGAGCGCGCGCGCTTCGCGGATGATGGGCGCGATCTCTTCTTTGGAAAAGGCGTGATCCCATGCCAGCTCACGCAAACAATCGTAGCGCAACGTTCCCCAAAATTCCAGCACCACGTGCGTGTAGGAAAGCACTCCGCACAGACGTACCAAGCGTTTTAGCATCGACAGATCGGTTTCGGGAAAGATGCAAAGGTGGATCATTCGGCGCGCGACCGTAAAGGCAGAACGGATCTCTGCGCAGGGGACGCAGAGTGCGTCTTTCTCACGCATTTCCATGCGAACGAGTAGTGCGCAAAAGCCGCGAACAAGAGACGCCGCATCGCGCGCAAGGATCCCAATGCCGCGTTCGGTAACGGATACCGTGTATTCCTCGTTGTCTCCGAGCGGTAAAAAACGCGCTTCTCCGATGGCGATGCGATTCCGCTCTCCCACATTGGCGGTCAGTTCTCCGACGCGGTAGCCAAAGCCGTTCCAAAGATCGACGAGAACCTCTGCGTCCAAGCGTTCGTCCATTTGCGCGACGGTGTTTTTTTCAAGCCGATAAACCGTTTGACGTATCATCATTTCTTCCTCCCACGGTGATTCTATATCCATTATACTCCCACGCGAGTGCTTTGTAAAGTGTAAAATCAGGCTCGCGGGGTGGATTTTTCGCTCTTGACAGAAACGTGAGCGCATGATATAATGGTCGGGAAAAGCCAAAAGGAGGAAGCCATGTTTTTTGAAAATGAAAACTTTTCCGCACAACTGTTGATCGCAGATGAATTTTCCTGCGCGATGCAATCCTGTCACGTTAAACCGCGACCGTTTGGCGCGTTGGCGTTGCGCATCAAAGGCAACGCAAGCTTTCGCTTTGGCGACGGTACCCGCTTCGTGTCAAAGGAGGGGAGCGTGATCTATATCCCACCCGGACTCGATTATGACGCGGAATACGACGGCTCGGTGGTTCTCGCCTTCCATTTTTGGGACGCGTCGATTGGAAATACAGCCGAGTGTTACACTCCGCGATCCCCCGAGATCCCACATCTGTTTGGACGTGCCTGCGAGCTTTATCGCATTGGTACTCCCGTTTCCCGCATGGAAGCGACTTCGATTTTTTACAAAATTCTTGCGCTTCTCGGAGCGGAAAACGCACCGCAAATACCGAGTCACTCCGCATTTATGCGTGCTGTGGATCTTTTGACCGAGGAATACCGCGACCCCGAATTGAATCTTTCCGACGTGTGCCGCCGCGCGTCGATTTCGGAATCCGCCTTTCGGCGGAATTTTGTCGCGCGCTACGGAAAGCCGCCGATCAAGTTTTTAACCGAGCTTCGCCTCGGAAACGCGCAAAAGCTTCTTGTTTCCACACCCGACACCGTTGAGCGGATCGCACTTGCATCGGGCTTTCACGACGTCAAATATTTCAGCCGCGTGGTCAAGGAGCATTTTGGATGTACTCCCTCGGAATTGCGGTTTGTATAAGAGTGACGGTCTCCGCGTTGCGTAAGGCGTTTCCCAATATTCCGAAAAAACGAACAAAATAAATAATAAAAATAATTCTAATTCTAAATGAACCATCAAAAAAAGAGGCAAAAAACGTCAAAATCGACGTTTTTGCCTCTTTTCTATAGTGTTAGAGAATCGATCTTCCCTTTACGAATACGTGTTGCATTTCGATGTTTTCGTTAAAGATGACGATATCTGCATCCTTGCCGCTGTCAAGCGTTCCCTTGGAGGTGCAGCCTTGCAGCTTTGCGGGGGTCTCGCTTGCCATCTTAACGGCATCGATCAAGGGAATTCCCGCTTTCAGCATCGTGCGCACAAGTCGGTCGGTGGTGGCAATGCTTCCTGCAAATGCCTGTCCGCCGGGAACCCATGCGACGTCACGCTCGATATAGACCTCTTGTCCGTTTTCAAGACTACCGATGATGCTCTTGGTGCCGTTTGCGCTTCCCGCTGCGCGGATCGCGTCGGTGATGAGCGCGGTGCGGTCGGGTCCTTTGATCTTATAGACCATTTGCAAAAGCTCGTTGGGCAGGTGCATTCCGTCCGCAATGATCTCAACGGTGATCTCATCGTCAAGGTATGCCGCTTCGATCGCGCCCGCAATACGCATACCGTTGATTCGCTCCATCCCCTTCATGCAGGAGTAGAAGTGAGTCATGTGCGTGTATCCGTGGCGTTTTGCGTCCTGCATTTGTTGGCAGTTGACGTCGGTGTGTGCCGCGCTGAGCCAGATGCCGCGCTCGGAGAGCTTTTCGGCAAATACGTAGTCAATATCGCGCTCGGGAGCGATGCTCCAACGCACGATATCGTCGGTTGCGTCCAGCAGTTTTTCATATTCCGCGGGATCGGGATCACGGATGAATTTGGGGTCCTGCGCGCCCATCTGAGAGAGGGCGAAGTAAGGACCTTCCATGTGCATACCGATAAAGTCTGCGCCGTCGCAGCCGTTTTCCTTGACTTCCTTATATGCCGCGAACATTTTGACCATGTCCTCGAAGGGACCCGAGGTTGCGGTGGGGCACATTGCGGTGGTTCCGTGTTTGCCGTGGAACTCTGCCGCGCCCTTGAATGCTTCTACCGTTCCGTCGAGGAAGTCGTAGCCGCCGCCTCCGTGTACGTGCAGATCGATAAAGCCCGCGCTGACGTAGTTGCCCTTGGCGTCGATGGTTTGGTCGGGCGTGCCGAGGAGCTTGGCTTCGCGCTTGGAAAGGATCTTTCCGTCCGCAAAATAGACGCTTTCTGTTGTGATCTTACCGTTTTTGATCACACGTCCATTGATAATCTCGGTCATCATAACAGCTTTGCACCGCTGTCGGCATCGCAATACATGGTTGCATTGCTGTGCAGACGCATAATGGTTGCGGGAACGTCTGCGCTGATCTCTGCGTTTACGGTGTTATAAACAGCCTCTGCCTTGGTAGCCGCGGGAACGGTGCAGATCATGACCTTTGCGGCGGTGAGGGAGGGGATGGTCAGGGTGAACGCGTGGGTGGGAACGTCTGCCAGAGTGGGGAAGCAGCCGTCGTGTACCTGCTGGGTACGGCAGGTCTCGTCAAGGGGTACGAGCTTGACCTTTTTGGGATCGTTGAAGTCTGCGACCCAAGGATCGTTGAACGCGATGTGCGCGTTCTCACCGATGCCGAGGAATACGATATCGGTGGGGTACTTGGTCAAAAGCTCACCGTAACGAACGCACTCCGCTTCGGGGTCGGGATTTGCACCGTTTACGTAGTGAACCTCGTGGAAGGGGAGCTTGCCGAACACGTGCTCGTAGAGGTAGTGACCAAAGCTCTGCTCCTTTTCCTTGGGGAAGCCGACGTACTCGTCCATGTGGAAGGCGCGGCAACGGGTCCAGTCGATGTCCTTTTCCTCAAAGAGAGCGGCAAGCGTATCGTTTTGGGAGGGGGCTGCGGCGAAGATGATGTTTACAAAGTCCTGCTTTGCAAGCAGCTCGCGGATCGCGTTTGCACCGTCACGAGCGGCATCCTTGCCTGCCAGAGCGCGGTTTTCAAAGACCTTGACGGTCAATTTATCCTGAATGATCTGTTTCAACATGAGTGAATTCCTCTTTCAATAGTATTTTCTCTTAAACGGGGATGACGTTGACCTTTTCGGCCTTGCCCGACTTCATGGAAGCTTCGAGCGCGTTGAGAATGAATACGGGGCGGATGAACTCGTCGTAGGTCTGCTTCATCTCCTTGCCGAGGAGCAGGTCGTGCATATCGTCCAGCTCGCACTCAAAGGGGTAGGAGGTGAACTCGAACTTGTCTGCCTTGAGCGCCTTGCCACCGTAAACGACTGCGTGGTAGTACCAGCCTTCACTGGTAAAGGAGCCGGTGATGGGGTAATCCTTGTATTTTGCAACGAATGCAGCCTCGTTGTTGCAGTCGATTGCCGCAACCTCTTCCACGTCGTTGCCGAAGATGGAGGTCATCATCTGTACCAGATGCTGGGAGTAGAAGTAGAAGCCGCCGTAGGGGCTCTGCATGGCAAGAGGTGCGCAAACGTTACCGCCGCGAATCGTGCCAAAGTCACCGTTTTTGATCTCCTCCGCCATTTGTGCAACGCCGGGGAGGTATCCGCAGGAGGATCCGCCGCAAAGACGTACACCGTACTTCTTTGCCTCGCGCATAAATTCTACTGCTTCCTCACCGCCGCAGGTGATGGGCTTGTCGATGAACATCGGGATTCCCGATGCGAGATAAGGCTTTGCGTACTTGTAGTGGTTGTCACCGTGACGTGCGGTGACCATGATGCCGTCAACCCGGCCGACCAATTCGTCGTAGCTCTTCATGACGTAAACGCCGAACTCGTCGTGCAGCTTTTGGCAGGGAGCTTCCTCGTCGGAATAAACGCCGACAAAGGAGATGTCGGAGTATCTTGCGTCCTTGATGACCTGCTTGAGAAAGCTGTTTGCATGGGAGTTTTCACATCCCAGAATGGCAACTCTAAACATATAATATTCTCCTTATAATCAATATTTGAGAGGCAGAGGATTCTGTGCGTGAACCGCCTCGATGATTTCGATCGCCTTCATCGCCTTTTCACCCGTGATATACAGGGGAGCACCGTTCATAATGGTGTCGTAAAGCTTTTCGTAGAAGACGTGAGAGCCCGAAGCAAACGCATCGCTGTCGGTGGGATGCTCCTCCTCGTGAATGGGGAGCTTTTCCGAGCAGTAGGCGGGCTTTCCGGTTTCGGGGTTGGTCAGAGGGGTCGAGGTAACGGGGCGAGGCTCGAGCTCGCTGTCAACGATGTACTTGACCGATACGCTGCCCGCAACACCGGTGTAAATGGTTCCTCTGTCGCCAAGGATCTTGATCTGCTTGGGCGCGTATGCGTCGGCAGAGTTGACCTCAACGTCGATAATGGGCTTGCCCGGTGCGGTGATGATGATCTTTGCCATATCGTTGGCATCTCCGCTGGTCAGTGCCATGTCCAGATGCGAATAAGCAACCTTTGCGGCGGGGTCCCAATCGATCAGATCCAGACCGATGCCGATGGGGTGGGGAGCGGTGTTGTAAACGCCGCCTGCGCAGAAGGATTGCAGGGTCTGCCAGTCCCAACGGCGGCCGAAGTTGTTGTAGCGCAGGTTGATCTGCTTGACGTTACCGATCTTTCCGCTTGCAAGGATCTCCTTGAGCTTGATGATGGTAGGACCGTAGAGGGATTGATGGAACGCGGTGATGATCACACCGTTTTCCTTGGCGGTCTTTAGCAGATCCATGCACTCGTACACGGTTTTTGCAAAAGGCTTTTCGTTGAGCACGTTGTAGCCGTGCATCAGGCAATCCTTTGCGATGGGGTAGTGCAGATGCGAGAAGGATGCGTTGACGATGAGGTCAATGTCCTTTCTTTGAAAGAGCTCACGGTAGTCGCTGTAGCCGTCACAAGAGAATTCCTTCATGCCCTTTTCCAGACGTTCGGGAATTTCGTCAACGATGGCAACGACCTCGATTTTGGTATTGGACTCGGAGAGGAAGTATTCGCCGTGGATTCCTCTGCCGCTGCGTCCTTGACCGATGATGGCAACTCTCATTTTTTTCATGATCGTATCTCCTTGCGTTGTTGTAAATCAGTAAAGAAGCGGGAGCGGGTTTTCCGCGTGGACGGCTTCGATGATCTCGATCGCCTTCATTCCCTTTTCGGGCGTGATCTCCAAAGGAGATCCGTTGATGACGGCATTGTAAAGCTGTTCGTAGAACATATGCGTGCCCGTGGTGAAATAGTCGCTCTCAACGGGATAGGTCTCCTCGTGAATGGGGAGCTTTTCCGAGCAGTACATGGGCTTTCCGGTTTCGGGATTGGTCAGAGGGGTTGCGGTCACGGGGCGGGGCTCCAGCTCGGAGTCAACGATATACTTGATCGTCACGTCGCCCGTCGTATCGGTTACGAGCGTACCTCTGTCTCCCATGATCTTGATGTTCTTTGTCTTGTACGCGTCCGCGGAATTGACCTCGATATCGATCAAGGGCTTACCGGGGGCGGTGATGATGATCTTTGCCATATCGTTGGCGTCTCCGCTGGTCAAGGCGATATCAAGGTGCGAATAGGCAACACGGGCGGCGGGATCCCAATCGATCAGATCCAGACCGATGCCGATGGGGTGGGGAGCGGTGTTGTAAACGCCGCCCGCGCAGAAGGATTGCAGGGTCTGCCAATCCCAACGGCGGCTAAAGCCGCTCCAGCACAGGTTGATCTGCTTGACGTTGCCGAGCTTGCCGCTCGCAAGGATCTCCTTGGTTTTGAGAAGGGTGGGCGTATAGAGCGACTGATGGAAGGCGGTGATGATCACACCGTTGTCGCGCGCGGTCTTGATCAGATCCATGCACTCGTACACGGTTTTTGCAAAGGGCTTTTCGTTGAGCACGTTGTAGCCGTGAGAGAGGCAATCCTTTGCAATGGAGTAGTGCTGCTGCGAAAAGGATGCATTGACGATGAGGTCGATATCCTTTCTTTGGAACAGGTCGCGGTAGTCGCTGTAGCCGTCACAAGAGAATTCCTTCATGCCCTTTTCCAAACGCTCGGGGATCGCGTCAACGATGGCAACGACCTCGATCTTTTGGTTGGCTTTGGAAAGGAAGTATTCCCCGTGGATGCCTCTGCCGCTTCTTCCCTGACCGATGATGGCAACTCTCATTTTTTTCATGATCGTATCTCCTTGCGGTGCGTGGCGATCAATACAGAACGGGAAGGGGATTTTGTGCGTGGACAGCCTCGATCAGCTCAATGACCTTGCCTGCCTTTTCGGGCGTTACGTCAAGGGGCTTGCCGAGCATGATGCTATCGTACAGCATATGGTAGAAGATGGAAGAACCGGTGCTGAATACGTCGCCGTCAGCGGGGATCTCCTCCTCGTGGAAGTTGAGCTTTTCGGAGCAGTATGCGGGGTAACCGTTTTCGGGGTTGCGGAGCGCGCCCTCAACGACGGGGCGTGCCTCAAGCTCCTCGGGAATGATGTACTTGATCTTTACGGAGTTTGCAAAGGGACCGGTTGCGATGGTACCCTTGGTACCGAAGATCTTAAAGGGCTCGCCCTTAAATCCGTCGTTGTTGTTGCACTCGATATCGATCAGAGGCTTACCGGGAGCGGAGATCAGGATCTTCGCAAAGTCGTTTGCGTCACCGCTGTTGAACGCGGTTCTGTCAAGGTTGCTGTAAATGACCTTTGCGGCGGGATCCCAGCCAATGAGGTCAAGGCCGACACCGATGGCGTGGGGAGTGGTGTTGTAAACGCCGCCTGCACAGCACTTTTGCAGGGTCTGCCAGTCCCAACGGCGTGCAAAGGCAGAGTAGCTCATGTTGATCTGCATGACCTCACCGATCTTGCCGGTTGCGAGAACCTCCTTGAGCTTGAGCACGGGAGGTGCGTAGAGAGACTGGTGGAAGGCGGTGATGATGACGCCCTTTTCCTTGGCGAGGCGAGTCAATTCCATTGCCTCGTAAGAGGTTTTTGCAAAGGGCTTTTCGTTGAGCACGTTGTAGCCGTGGTTGATGCAATCCTTGGCGATCTCGTAGTGCATCTGGGAGAAGGACGCGTTGACGATTACGTCGATGTCCTTGTGGTTGAAGAGGTCACGGTAGTCGGCGTAAACCGGGCAACCGAACTCCTGCTTTGCGCGCTCGCGGCGATCCTCCAATGCATCTACGACTGCAACGACTTCACAGATGTCGTTGAGGTCGGAAAGAAAGAACTTTCCGTGAATGTCACGGCCGCTTCGACCCTGACCGATGATGGCAACTCTCATTTTTTTCATTTTCAAATCCTCCTTGTGTAAATCCACAAAAAAAGTTTACGAATTATCAAGTGCTTTTTGCACAGTTACAGTATAGCACAATAAAATAGAAAATGAAATAGCATTTTTTATTTTTTATATTGCATTTTTTACTTTTTTATGCTAAAATGGGAATAAAAATAGGAAGGGAAGGAGAAATACACCGTGTTTGACGTGAAATCCGAGTATCCGATTTATGAAATATCGCATAAGCGGGTAGAGGTTCCCAACGCCGCCGATTATGCCCAACACACACACGGCTGCTGTGAGATTTTGCTGTTTGTCGAGGGGAATGCAAACTACAACGTTGACGGCATTCTCCATTCGCCGCGTCCCTTTGATCTGTTGCTCATTCCCAAGGCGACCTACCACTATTGTATTCCGCGGGAGACGGCACCCTACGAGAATTACGTGCTGGATTTTCATCCGTCCATCGTTCCGCCCCACCACTACAAAAAGTTGTTTTCGCACCCCATGATCATCAATATC
Organism: Eubacteriales bacterium; assembly: GCA_045120465.1. Taxonomy (GTDB): domain Bacteria; phylum Bacillota; class Clostridia; order Oscillospirales; family CAG-272; genus UMGS1865. The sequence goes on along the minus strand of JBGVEW010000019.1, from coordinate 1,839 downwards.
CGTGAGGATATGGAGTTTCGACGCTTTTTTGAGCGGCTCGACTTTTATTACGAAACCTACAGCATTGAGGATTTTGCCGCCTCTGCCAATTCCCTTTTGCGCGAGCTGTTGGTGTTTTGCAGCTATCGCCTTAAAAACGCGGTGCGTGTGGAGCCCGGGCGAACCCCCTTGGTGGAAACGATGCTCCGCGTGATCAACGAGAATCTCGAAAAGCCCTTGGATGCGGAATTTCTTGCCCGCGAATTGATGCTCTCCAAATCCTACGTGCAAAACGTATTTTCGCAATCCATGCACATCGGTTTAAAACAATATATTACGCAAAAAAAGATCTTTGCCGCGCAAGCCGATCTGCTGTCGGGAGCGTCCTCCGCGGACGTTTGCGCCAAATACGGCTTTAGCGATTATTCGGTCTTTTTTCGCCTGTATAAAAAGATCCTCGGTTACTCTCCGCGACAAACAAAAACATTTACTTTGTGACAATTTTGTGAAGAACACTTGATTTTTGCGCGAAAATGTGATATAGTATGATCGTTGCAGTCGTTTGAATCAAAAATAAGTTGTTCGAGGAGAAAATATGGATTTTTTGAAGGACTTGATTTGGCTGTTGGATCTTCAGATGCCGACACCGCAACCGTTTGATATCTTCCATTTATTGTTTTTCTTTTATTCCGTTGCCATTGGCGTTTTGTTGTGCGTGACCCACAAAAAAGGGGATGATGCAAGGGTGAGGCGCGTGGTGGCAATTACGGCGATCCTCGTCCTCTTGCTTGAGGTTTACAAGCAGTTCAACTACACCTTTTCGTGGGGAGAAAACGGATTGAACGTTGATTATCAGTGGTACGCGTTTCCGTGGCAATTCTGCTCCATGCCGATGTACGTGGGCTTTTTGACGCTCTTCTTCCGCCGCGGAAGAATTCACAAATCTCTTTGCGCTTTTCTTGCCACGTATGCCATCTTTGCGGGCATTTGTGTGATGTTCGCTCCTACTACGGTCTTTATCGGAACGGTTGGAATCAACGTGCAGACCATGATCTGCCACGGCTCGATGATCACGGTGGGAATTTACCTTTGGTATTCCGATTACGTCAAGGCGGAGCATAAGACCGTTTTGCGCGCAATGCCCGTATTTGTGATCGCGGTGATCGTTGCGATGATCATCAACGAAACGGCGCACGCAACCGGATTGCTCGAAACCGAAACGGTCAATATGTTTTTCATCAGCCAATATTGCGATCCGTCCTTGCCGGTTTACTCGATCGTTCAGGAGCTGGTGCCGTATCCTTGGTGCCTGTTGATTTACGTTGCGGCGTTTACGCTGGCGGCATACGTGATCACTTTGATCGTGATGCTGATCCGTTCTATTGCCAAGCGCGTGAAACGGAATCGAATTGTAAAATTTTAATATGGTCGTTTAATTGGGGGGAACTTTTTCAAAAGTTTCCCCTAAAAATTCCCCATCAAACTAACTTTCGTAAGTGTTTTTATTGGCGCCCTCTCCGTCACGCTGCGCGTGCCACCTCCCCCAAAGGGGAGAGGCAAAAGTTGTTTTACCATTGGTAAACTAACTTTTGTGAGCGTTTTGGGTCGGATTGCCTTGGCAATCCTTGTCCACAAAACGCTCGCGGGAGCAATTCTTCCGTCAGCGTACAAAAGCAAGAAATTAAGCAGAGTCTGCTCTGCACGATGGCTTTTACCAAGCGCAGAGTACGAAAAAAGGAACCGATATGAAAGCGGTTCCTATTGAGGGTATGCTATAAAAACGCGGTAAAAGCTTTGAAGGGGATGTGGGGAAACTTTCTCGAAAGTTCCCCCATAAAAATCCAACGCAAAACTAACGTT
>JBGVEW010000018.1:0-16982 GCA_045120465.1 Eubacteriales bacterium | reverse complement strand
CTCACCCCCGTGGTTTTTGTTTTGGCGGTTGAACACCGCCATTTTTGCCTCATAAGAGGCAAAAAACAACAAATTCCCCGGCGCAAAAAAGCCTACCGTCGCCTTTTTCGCGCGGGGGCTGAGTCAATGACTCAGCCCCTTGCTTTGTCTCTAAATTCCTTCCCTCTTTCGGATGCGGCGAGGAGTCTCTCCCGTGACCTCGCGCAGGATCTTGCGAAAATAGGATGCGGAACAAAATCCGAGCTTTTCGCTGATCTCCTCCACGGAGAGATCGGTGGTGACCAGCAGATTGACCGCGCGCTCCGCAAGAACGTGATGCCACATTTCCACAGGCGTGCATCCTTTGACCGTGCGGAAGGCGGCATAGACGCCCGATTCACTCATGTGGCAATGCCGCGCCAGAGCGGGAACGCTGAACTCCTTGCACCCTTGCATATAGCGCAACGCCTCCTGCACCGCCGCCTGCTTACCCACTTGATTTTCCCCGATCATTTGCGGAAGCATGGCATCCAAAAGCAAATACAACTTGCCAATGGAAAAACAATCCACCGTTTTATGCGATGCCAACGCCTCCAAATGTTCCCGTATTTCATCGCTTACCGGAATTTTTTGAAGTCCGTAGCACACAGAATCGGAGTGCGGAAAAATCGTAAATGCGTAAGAATCCAGCACAGCCTCGGGCGTTCCGCTCCAGTGCGACTCGTACCGAAGCCCCATGGGGATGTAGAATAATTCCCCTTTTTGAACGCGCAGAGATACGGTTTCGCCAACCATAAGTCCTTCCCCTTCTCGCATATATCCGAGATAGTGGCAGTCGTTCCCGTTTCTGGCATCATTATAGTGATAAGTACGATAAGTGTACTGTCTGAAAGCAAAGCTTTCCGAAAAAATAGACTGATGCATGAAAATCACCTGATTTTTGTAGAATTGTGGTTGTTTTTTTATAAGATAACATATTTTTTTCGCTTTGTCAAGGTGGTAAAATATAATTAAGAGCTTTCTCAAAATGAAAGGAGCAAATCATGAAAAACAAACAGATCGTTTTTACTGCCCCGGGCAAAGCCGAGCTTTTGGAAAACGAGGTCACGCCTTTGGAATCCAACGAGGTTTTGGTCGAGGTGGCATTTTCGACCATCAGCAACGGCACGGAGCGTGCAAACGTTTCGGGAGATCCCAGCGTAACGCCCGTTCTCAAGCCCGGTCAAACGCTCTTTCCCCGTACGCTCGGTTACAGCACGTCCGGAATCGTGCGCGAAATCGGTTCGGACGTGACGAGTGTTGTCCCCGGTGACCGCGTAGCGGTAACCTGGAAGCATCACAGCAAATTCAACAAGGTAACCGAGGACAACGTACATAAAATCGAAAGTGACAAGGTCTCTCTCGAGGAAGCGGCGCTGATGCATATCGCCTCCTTCCCCATGGCAGCGATCCGCAAGTGCCACTTGGAAATGGGCGAACCCGCAATCGTTATGGGGCTTGGACTCTTGGGACTGATGGCGGTTCAACTCTTGCGTGCGGCGGGCGCCGTTCCCGTGATTGCGGTCGATCCGATCGAATCGAAGAGAGAAGAAGCCTTGAAGCTGGGTGCAGACTTTGCGCTTGATCCCTTTGATCCCGATTTTGCCACCGTTGCCAAGGAATTGACGCACGGCGGTGCAAAGGTTGGTATTGAGGTGACCGGTGTGGGTGCAGGACTCAACGGAATCCTTGACTGTATGGCTCCCATGGGACGAGTTGCACTTCTCGGATGCACGAGAAACTCGGATTTTACGGTTGACTACTACCGTAAGGTGCACGGTCCCGGGATCTCGCTCATCGGTGCGCATACCATCGCACGTCCCAAGATCGAAAGCTCCGCGGGGCTTTGGACCACCCACGACGATATTATGGCACTGATGCGTCTGGTTGCCGCAGGCAGACTCAATTTTTCCCGTATGATTGCAGAAACGCACAGCCCCGAAGAATGTCCCGAAATTTATACGCGACTGATCAACGACAAGAGCTTCCCTCTCGTCCAGTTTGATTGGCGTGAAGTACAATGCTAAGGAGATCACTATCATGAAAAAGATCAGAATCGGTCATATTGGTGTCGCGCACGATCACTCTCACCCCGTTTTGGAATGCGTATTGCGTTTGTCCGACCTGTTTGAGTTTGTCGGTCTTGCAGAGCCGAGCAAAAAATATTACGACGAAAAGGTCGCAAACGACGAGCTTTATATGTCGCTCCCGCAGATGAGCGTAGAGGAATTGATTGCGCAGAAGCCCGACGCAATGCTGATTGAGGGCTACGAACTCGACAATTTGAAGGTAGCGGAGCTTTGTATCGCAAACGGAATCCACATCCACCTTGACAAGCCAGCAGGCGCGGATCTGGCACACTTCAAAAAGATCCTTGACATGGCAAAGGAAAAGGACCTGGTCGTTCACATGGGATATATGTACCGTTACAACCATGCCGTACAATATTGTATGGAAAAGATCGCAGACGGAACGCTGGGCGAGGTTTATCAGGTGGATGCCTTTATGGATACCTGTCACGATCCCGAAAAGCGCGCATGGATGCACGAGTTCCCCGGTGGAAATATGTTCTTCCTCGGTTGTCACATGGTGGATTTCGTTTACATGATGATGGGTAAAAAGCCCAAGGCTGTGATTCCCTTCAACCGCCGCACGCATTTTGACGGTGTTGACGTAGTAGATCACGGCTGCGCGGTTTTGGATTACGGAAACGCGGTTTCTACCGTTCGTGCGACCTCAACACAGGTCAACGGCTTTGGCAGACGTCAGCTCACCGTTTTCGGAACCAAGGGCACGATTGAAATCAAACCTCTTGAGGTCAATTATCCCAACACTCCCGTTATGACCTCCGACGTTTGGATCTCGACCAAAGAGATGGTAGGTCCCAACATCTACCGTAACGTCTGCCAAAAGGTAGAGCTTCCTCAAATGCGCGGACGCTACGAAGATATGCTGGAAGATTTTGCCGCTTGCGTGCGCGGTGAGATTAAAAACAAGTTTGATTATGACTATGAATATGAGCTTCAGGAGCTGGTGCTGGCAGCTTGCAAGGAATAAAAAGCAGTAAGGAGAGGTCTCAAATGCAAAAAGCATTTGAGACCTCTCCTTATTCTTTTCGTTTTACCGCTCGGTAAAACGAGAACCCATTCCGTCGGTTTGCGTGACCGTTCCATCATTTGCAATAAAAACGGCTTCAAAATCAAAAATTCCCTCCCGATACAACGCTTGCGCCGCTTGCTCTCCCATCACAAACAGTGCCGTGGAAAGTGCGTCCGCCAAAGCACCGTTGCTGCAAACCACAGCAACAGAGGAAAGTCCACTGTTTGACGGATATCCTGTCTTGGGATCGAGAATATGATGGTAACGCTCCCCATTGATCGTATAAAATCTTTCATAATCTCCCGAAACCGAGAGGATCTCTCCTTGGGAAAGCGTTAAAACCCCTGCATACGTTTGCCCGTCAAAGGGATCGCGCAGAGCAATTCGGTAAGGACTTTGATCCGGCTTTTGACCAAATACCGCAACGTTGCTTCCAAAGGAGACGACACCGCCCGTGATATCCGTAGTGTTCAGATATTCGATCAGGAACGAAATTGCAGCCCCCTTACCGATCCCTCCGAGATCGACCTCCGTTCCCTCCCGTTTGCCGATCGAACCGTCAGTTGGCAAGGAAATACGATCGTATCCAATCAAGGAAAGGTGCTTTTGCATGGCATCGGCGGACGGCAAAACGCCGTTCTTTTCACATTCCTCCCAGTATTGAACCAATGGAAAGACGGTGATATCAAACGCGCCGTTCGTGTGCTTGGATACACGGGATGCCAGAGAGAGCAACTCCAAGGTGCGCGGATCGGCTTGCGAAATCCCGTTTTTTGAAAGATTGAGACGCGCAATCTCACTCTCTGCCTTGGTACGCGACCAAAGTGCATCCAATTCCTCCAAAAGCGCGCGGCATTCCCTGATAATCGGGTCGGCTGTCGCCGCGTCCGCATAAAGAGTTACGGTAATGAGGGTATCCATCAGATAAAAGCTTTCTTCGGTTTGAGCGTTCTGCGGTGCGCAAGAAAAAAGCCCCAAAAAAGAGGAAATGCACAAAAGAAGGCAAAAAAGCTTACGGATCAAATCTGTTTTCCTCCTTTTTAGCAAGGCGCGCGATATGCGGCTGTAGTTTTGGGACGGCTACGTTGAGAAGCATACCGATCAATCCGCCGAAAATAACGGATGCCATCAGCAAAAACGGCAAATAGGTGGGAATGAGCGCAACGCCGAACAACGTGACCGCCGCGATCATCTGCCCTACGTTATGCGCCGCCGCGGAGAGAATGGAAACACCGAGAAAGCTACATTTTGTTTTGACGGCACGAAGGAGCAAAAGGATCAGAAAAGCGCAAACTCCACCCATGAGCGAAAAATAGAACGACGTTGCCGTTCCGAACAACATTCCCATTAACAAAATGCGCAATGCGGACACAACGGCGGCATCGGTTGGAGAAAGCAAGGAAAAAATTGCCAGGATAGCAAAATTGCAAAGTCCCAACCGAAAACCCGGGAGCGGCAAAAAAAGCTCGAACGGGATAAGCACTTCGAGGTAAGAAAGGATCATACAAAACGCGCACAGCATGGCATCCAGCGCAATGCTTCGCACGCGGTTACCCTGCGACAAAATCGACATCGGAGTCCCCTCCCTTCACACTCAATCGCACCCCTGCAGGCGCGCAGATCACGCTCTCACCTGTCCGATCGATTGCGGGGGTAGAGAGGCAGATTCCGTCGGGACAGTTGCTGTGCGTCACTCTTGCCGCACCATTACGGATCTCCACCGTGAGGGTATAGCTTCCGCTCGTCACTGTAACGGTTTGATCGACGTCAAGTGCGTATTCAAGGGTTTCCTCAGGCGTTGTAATCAGCAAAACCGTTCCGGTTTTGTGCCAGAGAGACGGCAACAATAGCAAAAGAATGGCAAAAAGAATAACCAGCGCGGCAACGATACCGTCGCGGATACACGGACGTGTCGAAAACATTCTTTTTTCCTCCTTTTTCGCTCGATGCATTTATTATAACAGTTCAAAAGCGAAAAAGCAATAGAAAACGGGAAAATTCAAGCCGTTCACTTTTTTCCTTCCAACGCATAAGATGATACCGAATCCAAAGTTGCAAAAGGAGAACCGCTATGAACAAGGAAATCAATCCATCCTATCCCGCTCCGTCTCCAACAGGATACGGATATCTGATCGTTCACGCAACCACCGCGCGCGGTGCGATCCCCTTGGAGGGCGTGCAAATCACCGTACGAAGCTACGAGCCAGAATTCAACGTCAATCGCGGCGAGGTGTTACAAACCTTGATTACAGGGCGCGACGGAAACACCGAGCGCATCTCTCTCCCCGCACCTCCGGCACCGGAATCGCAGGTATCGGGAAACCGTCAGCCGTTTGCGATCTACAATCTGGAAGCAAGACGGGAGGGGTATCGCGGACAAAATTATTTTGCCCTCCCGATTTTTGAAGGAATTACGGCAGTACAGCCCGTGGATATGATACCGCTCTCGGAAAACGGCAAAAACGAGCTTCTGCGTCCCTCTGCCGACCGTTTTTACGAATCTACCGCGCCTGAGCTTTGACGGAAAGGAGCATCTATGCCGCAACTTCCAACCATTCCCGAAACCATTACCGTGCATCTCGGCCCCCCCAACAGCGATGCCGAAAACGTTACGCTTCCCTTTTTGGACTATATCGCAAACGTAGCATCCAGCGAAATTTATCCCACATGGCCCGAAAACGCCATCCGCGCCAATCTCTACGCACAGGTTTCCTTTGCCCTCAATCGGGTATATACCGAATACTACCGCTCGCAGGGCTATGACTTTGACATTACCAACACAACCTCAAACGATCAATCCTTTGTCAACGGTCGCGTGGTGTTTGAAAATATCCGCGAGCTTGCAGGAGAGTTGTTTAACAACTACATCCGTCGTGCAGGAAGCATTGAACCGCTTTTTGCGCAATACTGCAACGGAACTACCGTGACCTGCGCGGGACTTTCGCAATGGGGAACGGTATCGTTGGCGGAACAAGGCTACACGCCTTATGAAATACTGACCTACTATTACGGTGATACGATTGAACTGATCAACGATGCTCCCGTGGAAGGCAGCGAAGGAAGTGCCCCGCGCTTTGCCCTGCAGCTTGGCTCAACGGGAGACGAGGTGCGCACTGCACAGATCAGGCTCAACCGTATCTCAAGCAATTTTCCGTCGATTCCAAAAATTCTTGCCACCGACGGGATTTTTGCCGAGGATACCGAGGCGGCGGTAAGGCGTTTTCAAGAAATCTTTAACCTTACCCCGGACGGAATCATCGGTAAAAACACGTGGTACACCATTCAAAACATCTATATCGGCGTCAAACGGCTCAACAGTCTGAACTCCGAGGGGATCTCTTTGAGTGAGGTCACACGGCAATATCCCGGAAACTTGCAGGAAGGAAGCGTTGGCGGCGGGGTTTCCAATCTGCAATATTTCCTTGCATATCTTTCGCAATTCTACGATACCATCCCCGCGCCTGCCATTGACGGAAGCTTTGGTACCTCCACCAAAGAAGCGGTGGAAGCGGCACAAAGAACTTTTGGGCTCACTGCTGACGGAGTTGTGGGAGAGTTGACTTGGAACGCCATTATCAACGCATATCTCGGAATTGTCAATACCATTCCGAGAGAATACGTCGAGGGCGTTGCCGTACCTTACGGCGGGATCCCCTTACGCATCGGTTCCGAATCCGACTCGGTTCGTCTGCTTCAGGAATATCTGAACGCCGTTGCCTTGACCTATCCCGAAATTCCAAGCGTAAGTGTCACGGGATATTTCGGTCCGCGCACCGAGGAAGCGGTGATCGCTCTGCAAAACCTTTTTAATATTCCCCCTACGGGCGTCGTTGCCTCTGTGACCTGGAATGCTTTGATCGAGCTCTATGACTCCTTGGCACTCGGCAGCTCCCTGCAAGAGGGACAATACCCCGGCTTTGACGTAGGGGCAACCTGAGGGAGGAACACCTATGCCGCAATATGCAAACGAACGTGCCGCCACGGCAAATCTGCAACGTTATCTGCGCCAGCTTTCCTATCATCAGCCCATCACGCCTCCACCGATTGACGGAATTTATGATTCCGACACCGAACAAGCGATCCGCGATTTTCAATCCATTTACGGACTCCCGACTACGGGAAAAGCAGATCGGGAAACGTGGGATACCCTTTACGCCGCCTACCGAGCGTCTTTGAGTGCCAATTCCCCGCCTCGCGCGGTCTTGCTTTTCCCACACAACGAAAACGGCTTTGCTTTTCGTATGGGAAGCAGCGGATTTTCGGTTGCCGCCCTGCAATACATGCTTCTGGAATTGAGCACGCTTTACAGCGAATTGGAAGGTGTTGAGATCAACGGAACCTACGATCAGACAACCGAACGCGCGGTACGTGATTTTCAAAAGCGCAACGGCTTTTCCGTGAACGGCGCGGTAGATCTTGGCACTTGGAACGCCATTACAGACCAGTATAATCTTTTATTTGTTTCGGGCGAATAAAAAAAACGAGAGAACGCGGACGTTGCCGCGTTCTCTTACTTTTATGGTTATTTCAATGCTCCGCTTTCCATGCGACGAGCTGCGCATCGATCACGGGCGTGATCTCTCTTGTCAAAACCTCGTATCCCCGACCTGTCAGGTGTCCGCCGTCGGTGGTGTATTCGGGACGTATTTCCTCGGTTTCGGGATCCATCAAGGCCGTATAAAGATCAACAAAGGCGTATCCGTATTCCTCTGCCAAGAGCTTGATCCGGATATTATTGTATCTGGCAAGTTCATTTTTCTTTCCCCATTCCCCGCTCATTGAGGTCAAAGACAAGAGAATGATTTTGGTTTGCGGAACGTTTTTTTGAAAACCAATCAAAAGATCTTCATAATTTTCCAGCATGGTGTCGATATTGTTGGCACCGATGAGCATAACGGCAACCTTGGGACAGAGATCATACAAAGAAAGCTTCATGCGTTCTTCCAATCCCACCGTCGTCTCGCCGCCGATGCCTCGATTGGAAACGAGATATTGCGGGTAATAGGTTTTCAGATCATATCCGTCGGTCAAACTATCCCCCAAAAAGGCAACGTCCACCTCAAAATCAGCGTATTGCGCATTCTCCTCCTCGTAAGCGGAAAACTTTTGGGCACGGTACTCCGCAATTTGTTTTTTCAATTCCTCCGCCTCATTCGAGCACCCCGAAAGCGGAATTGCCATCATTAGCACTGCCAATACGATCAATAACACACGTTTCATCCTTTTTTCTCCTTTCCTTAAATCCGTTTTTTTCGGAATTGCGACGGAGATACCGAAAAGCGTTCCGTAAACCGTCTTGAAAAATAAAATTGGTCACAAAAGCCAAGTGCTTCGCTGATTTCTCTGACCGAGCGATCACTGTAGAGAAGCATCGTCTGCGCTTCGGACATCAGCAGGTCGTCAATATAGCGCGCGACCGATTGCCCAACCTCACGGCGAAACAACCCCGACAGTTTGCTTTGAGAGCAAAAAACAGCCTCTGCGATCTCTCCAACTGTCAGCCCCGCCGTCAGATGCTCACGGATATAGGTCACGGCATCCGATACCGGCTTGGAATACGCAAGCGAATCCTTCCCCCGACGCAACTGCTCCAATGCCTCGCTGACTGCGCGGTAAAGCTCCGCCTTGATCAGAATATCTCCGTGTGCGCTCTCGGAAAAATACGCATCGGTCAAACGGCGAAGCAGAAGCGGATCACGCGGCAGACGCACGAAATGGTTTGCCTGCGCAAAGGCGTCTCTGCCATCCGGCGAGATCGGCAGCTGAACGTGAAAAAAGAGCTTGCTGACCGAATCCGTACCGTAAAACCCATACTTCATGCCACAGGGTGCCAAATAGGCATATCCGCCCTCCATGTGCATTTCCTCGCTTTCCGAGTACAGCACGCCAGAGCCTCCCATTACGTAATACAATCTGGAATAAGGCGCGTACAAGGGCTCTTGCTTCCACGTTTCGTCGGTGATCACAAAGCCGCTGTGCGAAACGGTCAGCTCGCACCTACCGTCTCCTTCCAAAAACTCTCCTCTGCTCCTGATTTCCACGTGTCCTCCCCAAAAATGAAAAAGTCCATAAAATCAATTCAAAAACACATTTATTTTTACCAAGATATGTGCTATTATAAAAGAAAGCACATATGATACCGTCAGTATATCACAAAAAACACAAAAAGTCAACAAGGGAGAACGTTTTTATGCCGTCTTACAAACGCCGCAAAACACCAGCGCAAAGGCGGCAGGCAGCTATGCCGGCAGTCAGATAGGCAAAAATGCGGATCATCTGCATCAAATGAAATTCGTCCTTCCCCCGTCCACCCCAATCACCTCGTTCCCGTAATTGAGGTTTTTTTGAAATAAAAAAAGGAGACCCCCTTATGAAAAAACATCTGTTGCCCTTCGGCAAAAACACCTACAAAGCCAATCTCCATATGCATACGACGGTTTCCGACGGGTATCTGACACCGGAAGATACCAAAAAAGTCTATATGTCCGCCGGATATTCGATCGTTGCTTATACCGATCACACGCATTTTTGCCCCCATAATGAGTTGTCAGACGAGCATTTTTTGGCAATCAATTCGGTCGAAGTGCACGCCCTTGAGGATTGCTACGAGCATTGGACGCTCAACCGCGTCTATCACCTCAATCTTTACGCAAAAGATCCTGACATGAACGAGGAGTTTGTGTTTGATCCTCATCACTATTCCCTCGAATGGGCAAATGAAATCATTGAACGCGCCAACCGCAAAGGCTTTTTGGTCTGCTACAATCATCCCGTATGGTCCAAGCAAAACTATGAGGACTACGCATCACTCAAGGGACTTTGGGCGGTAGAAAACTACAACACGGGCTGTGTGCTGGTTGGCGACGAGGACACCATGCAACCGATTGACGATCTGCTCCGCAAGGGAGAAAAGGTTTTTCCCGTTGCAACCGACGACACACACATCGAAGCCGATCTTTTTGGTGGGTGGATCGACGTGAAAGCGGATGATCTGCAATACAAAACCGTAATGAACGCCCTGGAGCGTGGTGATTTTTACGCCTCAACGGGCCCTGCCATTCGGGAATTGAGTATTGAAAACGGGATCTTACACGTTTCCTGCTCCCCTGCCGCAACGGTAAACGTTCATTCCGAGCGAATTTACGGCAAGCACAAAAAGGCTATGAACGGTGAACTTTTGACCGAGGTGGAGTTTGACCTGAACGATTACATCAACGTCAGCCACTCCGAAAAGCTTCGTTATCTCCCTTATATCCGTGTAACAGTGACCGACGAGCATGGAAAGCAAGCCAATACAAGACCCTATACCTTAGATGAATTGGAATAAAAAATCGGGAGTCAAGTGCAATCAAGCATTTGACTCCCGATTTTTGTTCTAATAGAGCAATATTCCCAAAACACCGGAAGAAAGAATCAGCAAAATGGGAGAGATCGGCTGTTTGCGCCATCGCTTCCAAACAAGAGAAGCCGCCGCGATCACAGTCAAAATCACAAGTACGCGCCAATCAAAAGTGATCGGCGTATAAACGTTGACAAAAGACAGCAGCACACGCAAAAGCATGGTAATACCCGTTCCAAGGATCAAACCGACGATTGCGGGACGAATTCCACCGAGTGCCGCCTGAACGTACTTGTATTTCATGAGATTGGCAACCCACGCGGCAATGATGAGAATGATGGCAAAGGATGGAAGAACGATTCCAAGCGTGGCACAGAGTGCCCCCAAAAATCCCGCTTCCGAAGAACCTACAAAAGTTGCCATATTGACGGCGATCGGTCCCGGGGTGGATTCGGCAACCGCGATAAAATTGAGCAGTTCTCCGTCATTCATCCAACCGTGCGAAAGACACTCGTCACGGATCATGGAGATCATTCCGTATCCACCGCCAAACGATACCGTTCCGATTTTCAAAAAGGTAAAAAACAGGTTCAGAAAGATCATGTCCGATCCCCCTTTCCCGCATGGTTGCGTTTACTTCCAAGATCTCGCAACGTGCAAAGCATGACACCGACGATCCCCGCAATCAAAATATACAGAATGGAAGAAAAATCGATTCCCAAAAGGCTGAACGCGATCATCGAAAGTGTTACCGCCACAAAGACTGCAACGTGAAAGGCAGTCTTTTTTATTTTTTTGAGCATTTTCAATCCTGCGGAAAGAATAAGAAAGACGACACACACCTGAATTCCGCGGAACGCATCCGCCACCCATCCGATTGACAAAAATTGATTAAAAAACAGCGAAATGAGAAAAATAACAGCAAACGATGGGATGCACATTCCCAAAGTTGCCGCAAGAGAGCCCAAAATTCTCTCTTTTTTGTATCCGATATAAGTGGCGCAGTTAATGGCGATAGGACCCGGGGTGGATTCTGCAATGGCGACAAGATCAAGAAACTCGTCATGATCCATCCATTGATTCTTCTCAACGAATTCCTGCTCCAACAGTCCGATCATAGCATATCCGCCGCCAAAGGTAAACGCACCGATCTTCATCATCGAAAGCATGAGCTTTCCCAGCATTGAAACGCGCGACATCAAAAAATCCCCCTTCCCTTCCGTTTTCCCATTCATTATAGCAGAATGAGGACGGAATTGCAAGGGGGATTTTATCAGATAAAATGAAAAAGCAGATGGATTTCTTCATCTTGCTTGATACACTTTACAAAAATCAAGTGTTTTGAAAAAAAGACACCGTTGTTTTATGTTGTCTCCCGCTTTTGCAAAATGCAAGGAATTGGCGGAGTGCCATTCACGGGGTTCGCTCACGGTTGGTGATCCAACCCACAAGCTATCCGAACATATCCGCCTGATTTTTAAGCGAGGCGGGTTTGGATTGGTGGTTCTTCGGGGAAATACTCCCGACTATGAGGAATCCTCAGCCAAATTCGAACGTCTCAAGCATCGATTTGATCGACGTCCCTCGGATCCCCCTTTTCCCGACGCATCGGGACCCGATCCTCCATGACTTACACATGAAGGCATGGACGCTCACGTTCTGCATCTTCTCCCCGCTCCCCCTTGACATTTCCCGCCGTTTTTCTTCGGCTTTCGTCAAGGCTATGCGGTGTGCACCCTGTTTTTTGGGGGATGCGGAATGGTAACATTTTCCTGCTTGCGCATGGGGAAAAATACGATGATGAGAAATGAAATGGAAGCGATGATTAAAACAGAATTCCGCTCCCTGGCGCTCAAGACGCGTGCACGTTTTGACATTACCCAGGAGCAAATGGCGGAGCGCCTTGCGATGGGCATCCGCTCCTACGTTGACATCGAAAGCGGTGTCTGCATGTGCGGCACGCTCACGGCTCTGCTGCTCTTGATGGATCAGCCCGATCCCTCGGCGGTTCTGGCAGATCTCAAAGCAAAATTCAAAAAGCTCTATGAAGCCTATGAAACGGAGGGGATGCCCCGATGAGCAAGCTTACCTATGCAGTTACCGAAGAAATCCGCCGCGTGGGTGACGAAGAAAGAATCTCCTACGGGATTGCGGCCTATGAAAACGTTCCCGAAAACGGCTCTGCCGTGGTCATTGCGTCGGTTGGTGACGTGAGCTGCACGCGCGAGCCGATGGAAAAGCTTGCGCAATGGTGCAATCTTTTGGAGATCTCTCCCCTGCATCTTTGCGACGTGGTTGAAGATTTTTTGTCGGCTTGACCGACACCTTTATAAAAAAGCTGAAAAGACGACCTTAAAAATTTGATGAAAGGAAGTCCCCTTGCGCATTCAAGATATAATAAAAAGCTTTCCCCGACGGGCACGCCCGTCGGGGTTTTTCTTGATGTTTATTTACGCCGCCTCGTAACCGCTGTACTCCAAGAGCTTTGCCTTTTCGTCCTTTGACAGATTAAGCGTGTTGATGTGCGCCTTGACCTGTGCAAGTCCGTTCTTGTTGGAAAAGCCAAGATACCCTGCCACCATGAATTTTTCCACGGCGGTCAAGTGTAGCGATTCGATATACTTCAAAACCTTCTTTTTGCGCGTTCCGGCGATCGCCTTTCCGTTTTTATCGGTGTCCGCCTTGATATTTTCGGCGGCGGCAACGATCATAGCCAGCTTCTCCACGGGAATCGCTTCGACAAACAGCACCTTTTTTTGTTCGCTGTCCGTACCCAACAGATCATCCATTGCAAGCGCGCGATAGGTATCCCACACGTAGCGCAGTGCCCGTGCCTGCTCGTTTGCATCGGCTTTTTTGAACTGATTGAGCTTGACCAGATCCTCTACGACCTCATAGGAAATATCGTTGATCTCCCTGAATCGTTTTTTCTGCGCGGAAGTCAACTCGATCTCCTCGCCGTCGTGTGTCACCGTATCACCAACAGTTTTGGGAAGCACCTTATGGCCCGCTTCCAAGAGTGGGCGGACGGCGTTTTGCGCGTTTTGGCTAAGCCCTCCAAAGCTCTCCCCCATCATCAAGCCCATAATGGTATTGACGCGCTTTTCGTCCTCCGCTTCGATGGCGTTAAGCAGATCGGCGCTGTAATTTGGAGTATTGAAAAAGCTGTTGACGGTATATCCCGCCTCTGGCGAGACCGTCGATACGATCCCAGTACTAAGCTTGTAAAGGTTTCGAGTCGGAAGCCCCAAGACCTGACCGCCCGCGTAAATCGCCTTGCGAACGGTACGTGCCACCTCGTCACTCGCAACCTCCTTGCCCTGCATGGTGCGCTCAATAAGAGAGAAGGATTCCGTCACGGAGCCAAGCACGTCGTTTACCGTGGAATACAAAAAGTTTTCCACCTCAAATCCGTCGGTAAAATAGGTATAAATGTCACGGTAGAAAGGAAGCCCACCGATCATGTTTCCAAAGGTATCCTGCCCGACGTTTATGAAAAATTCATCCCACGTTACCACGCCGTCGCCGTTCTCGTCCTCGTCGTCCTTTCGTCCGTAGAATCGGCGGAACGCCGATGCCAGGAATGCCAGAATCACGGCTTGCGATACGATCGACGCCGTTGATCTCGCCACCTGCTTTTTCGCTTTTTTGAGGCGGTTTTGCAGGTCCGCACGCTCTTGATCCGAAAGCTCCGTGGACTTCAATTCCTTTTTCAAGACCAAATACTCACCCCATGCGTCCAAAAAGCGTCCGAACATCTTCATCGAATCGGCGGAGAACATGGCTGCCGATTTAAACAGCTCGTCCCCCGAGCGCATCAGACCAGAGCGCTCGGTTGCAAGTGCGTTTTGCTGAGTTTCGAGGATCACGCGCTCCAAAAGCTTTCCCGCTTCGATCTTGTTTTCCTCGGTTCCCACCTTGGCACCGCCGTTCGATTCGATCTCAACCTGACACGCGCCAAACAAACGCTCGATCACAAGTCGGTCTACCCTACCGATGGGCTTCATCGTAAACTCACCGACCTTGCCGATCTTATCCAGCAACCCCTCGGCAATAGCCGCAGTGTTTTCGTGATTGCGGAGCTTTGCCAAGGTGCAGTACTTGTCAACGTCCTTGGCACTCACGCCCATTCCGCGCACGATAGATCTCACGCGCAAAATATTCCCCGCAGCAAAAAAGGAGGAGAACTGCGTAAGCCACGTTTTAGCGTTAAAGCCAAGCTGAAAGATCGCGTACTTCGCACGCGCCCATCCCACTGCCCGGTGGAGATCCTTAAGGTATTGGGGCTCCGACGGCGCCCCCTCAATATCTGCCTTGAGCTTTTTCAGGTACTCGTATGCCGGCAGATTTGCGGTTTCGGTCTTGACCGTTATTGGCTGTCCGCGGTTATCCCCAACGTTGAGATTGAAAAGACGATTCAGGGTGTCGGTGGGGATTGCCAAGTGACGGTAGATGGAGATCTGATGAACGTGATGCTCAAAAACACGATCGACCGGCAGGATGCGCAATTCGCCTCTCGCCCCCTTTACGATATCCTTGTTGATGGAGAGATTGGTGACGCGATCCATCGATTCCATAAATCCCTCGTTATCGATGGACTTATAGACGTTATTGCGAATGACGGTATAGTAAAAGTCATCGCCGTCGATATTGGTGTAACCCATGCGCAAAAGGTCGGTCTCGCGCTTGTATTCGGCGCACTTACCGTTCATCGTTTTTTCCACGATGGAGATCAGCTCGCGGTCAGCTTTTGAAAATTGACTGTAGAGCGTATCTCTGAGGTACGCACAAAGCTTTTCACGCTCCTCCTCGGTGTAGGTTGCTTCGGGATCGCCAAGCGGTGCAAAGCGTTGGATCTCACCGTCTATCTCAACGGCAAAGCCCGAATACACGAGTCCTGCCTGCGCCTGCTTTCTTTTGGTGGTCAGGTACAGGGAGATCGCATCTCCAAGCGAAAGCTTTTTATCCCCGTAAAGAACCGTGTCGCTTGACAAACGCTTGCGGTAGCCCTTGTTCTTCTTAAAAAAGTGCTCCCACTCCTCCAACAGCTCCATTTCGGTTGCTTCTGCATCGATCGCACCACGGCGCAGCATCTCAAACATCACGGTAAAAAAGCCGTCCGAACGGTAGCCGTCGGCAAAGCGAAACAATGCCGCGGGATCCACGTTGCTCTGCATATACCTGTTTCGCATAATGCTGGAAAGCACGCCCGGTGTTACCTTTTTTGCACGTTGCGCGTTTTTCACAAAGCCATCTGCCAAGGGCTTGGCGTCCACGTATTTGCCGTTGATATAAACCATATTGTAGGTCTTTACAATATGCGCTAAGTGCCGCAACGCTTTTTCAAGATAGTCAAGCTCCTTTATCGTCAGCATACCGTCGCCGTCGCGGATCGCCTTCATCGCGTCGCGTATCTCTTGACTGTAGATTGATCCCTGCTCCTTAAAGAATACGGAATCGGGATCGTACCAATCGTAAAGATCGGACATGACCTTGCGCGTTTTGGTAACGCTGAGGTTCCCTCGGATCTTAATGGACGCAAGCTGCTCGATCGAACCGCGGAAGCGCGGATCGTTGAACTCCGCCACGTTGTGGTAGGTGCCGAGCTTGAGGTCCTTCATTCCTTGAGCAAGCTCACGGACGGTATTGGTACGGCGATACAGCTCGTCCCGCTCCCTGAGCGTGCGCTTGATAGCGTTGATCTTTTCGGTGCGCACGGCTTCCTTTGCCGCCTTCTTGGTTGGCTTTGCTTCTTGCGGACTTGGTGCGTGGGTTTTGAGGGAATACTTTACTTCTACGACACGCCCGTATTTTTTCGCTTCCCTTTCCATTGCACGCTTTTTGGATGCAAGCTGCGCTCGATTCAAAAGTGTATCGGGAATATATTTGAAAAAATTTTCATCCCTCGGGTTGATTTTGGAAAGCAACCGTGGTATACTGATAGCAGAGACAGGTATCAGGCGTGTCGATGATTGAGTTTGATCAATCATGGTATCGCCCACGACGCCTGTTTCTATTTTTGTAAGTGCCACAGCTAAATGGTTTTGATCATCGATATATTGCTTGATCTCAAATTGTACGGGGGTAATGGAACTGCCTTCCCGATATGCGCTCAGCAAAACGTAGGTTTGAACCAATCGAGGATTCTCTTTTGGGGTTCCCTTTGCTTTATCGGGATGAATTTCCAACAGCACCGCATCATCCAATAACTGTTGCAGATTCATCACGACCTTGGCAAGATCACCCAAATTCCCACCGTAATCCGAAACCTGCGAATTCATGCTTTTCCGCAAGCCGCCTGCTGTAAACTCAAAATCCACGTCAACGGTATCCGTTCGGTATTGCTTTAAGGCTCCCAAATCACGAAGCTTTTTGATCAGCGGCTTTTCCACCAAACTCTTTCGATTCCGTTCAAGATGCTCAAGATCGATATCAAAGCCCTCCGCGATTTTGATTTCGTGCGGCGTGATCCTTTTCTCCTTCAAAATCGAAGCTCTCTCACCGTCGCTCATACCGATAACGATTT
>JBGVEW010000017.1:0-1515 GCA_045120465.1 Eubacteriales bacterium | reverse complement strand
CAGACCGACGAGGGCAAAAGCTCGCTTCTCGCATACTGTCTTGAACTCACCACACTTGCCGCCATCGGCGAAGAAATACCGCAGATGCATGAGTTTTTAACGGCGGCTTATTCCCACCCGACAACGCTCGATCTCATTCGTTCCAATGACGTAGAAAAGATCAAGCGAGTGTTTGCGGAATATACCGAGGGTTGGGACGATGAGAAATTTACCGAAACCGAAACGCTCATATCGGGCATTGAATACGCAACCTTAATGAACACCGAGCATACGGCAACGTTGGAGCATAGAATAGAGGGTGCGCTTAACACGATCATGATGATGTTCGGTGTTCCCGAAGAATTGCGCAAAGCCAAAATCAAAAAGGTTCTTGCCATGGACTACCGAGCAATCGGGAGAAAAGTATATGAAGAATTTAAGGAGTACGTGACCGAAAGCAACGAAAACGCGCTCGATGAGGTTCTGAAGCACACGAAGATCAGAACGTATAGATAATCCCACCTATAAAGGAGAAAACACATGAAAAAACTTACAACATTACTCATTATCTGTTGCATGGCTCTTATGCTCACCTTCGGGCTGACAGCCTGCGGCGACAAGACCTGTGAGCATATCTACGATAACGCTTGCGATGCGATATGCAACGAATGCGAAGAAACAAGAACCATCACTCACGATTGGAACGCAGCCGATTGCGATACTCCAAAGACTTGTTCGATTTGTGGTGCAACCGAGGGCGAGGCTCTCGGACATACCGCTGAAGCCGACGATGGTAACTGCACCACAGATATCAAGTGCGCAACCTGCGGCACCGTATTGACGAGCGGCAAGACTCAACACGTTGCTCACGCAGATGA
Source organism: Eubacteriales bacterium (assembly GCA_045120465.1). GTDB lineage: Bacteria > Bacillota > Clostridia > Oscillospirales > CAG-272 > UMGS1865. The sequence continues at coordinate 658 of JBGVEW010000017.1, read as the reverse complement.
CGGAGATTGCACAACTCCCGTAACCTGTACCGCTTGCTCTACCGTTGTTACGGAGGCAAAGAGCCACGATTTCAGCGAAGCTTGGACAAATGATGCAAGCGGACATTGGCACGTATGTAAAAATGACGGATGCTCCGTAACCGATACGAAAACAGATCATATTTCCGACGGCTCTGCTACTGAGGAAAAGGCTGAAAAATGTACGGTTTGCGAGTTCGTAATTGCTCCCGAGCTTGAGCATACGCACGAATATAGCATTCCCAACAAGGATGCAACCAACCACTGGAACGAGTGCAGATGCGGAGATAAAAAGGATGTAACTCCTCACAGTGCGAACAACGATAATGATTGCACCACCGCCGACGTTTGTTCTTGCGGACACACCGTAAGAGCGGCGCACGATCACACCCCCGGCAAGGATGACGGCAACTGCACGACCGAAATCAAATGCACCGAATGTGGCAAGACCGCAGTAGCCGGAGCTACCGACCACAACGACACAGACCACGACTATATCTGTGACAACGGCGACTGTCAGATCACTCTTGACGGCGCACCCAAGGACGAGAACGAGGGTATCGACCTTCCGCTCGTTCCCAACAACTAATGAATCTGCTATCCAAGGAGGATATATCTAAATGAAAACAAACACAAAAAG
>JBGVEW010000016.1:0-4090 GCA_045120465.1 Eubacteriales bacterium | reverse complement strand
CCCCCCGCGGTCGTTATTTATCATTACTTTTGATACTTCTTCAAGAACTCGGCGCTCATGCGCAAAGAATTGAAGGGAGTGCCCACCCAGTTGGAATCCTGCTCAACGCAGTAGTACTTGACACCAGCCTTTTCCGCCGCTTCCATAATGCCGTCCCAGTAGAGGTTGCCCTGTCCGACCTCACGCAAAAAGAGTTCGGGCGTCGTTGCGCGATCCACCTTGACCGAGAAATCCTTGAGGTGCAGAATATCAATTCTGCCCGCAAGCTTTTCGATCCAGTAGCGCACGTCTCCGCCACCTGCCGCTACCCAGCAGGTATCCAGCACGAAGGAAATGTTTTCGGGATCAAACTCCTCCGCAAACACGTCCATCAAGGTCTTTGTGCCGTCGATCTGCTCAAACTCGTAGTTGTGATTGTGGAAGGTAAGCTTAAAGCCTTCCTTTGCAAACTGTTCCGCCGCCTTGTTGTAGTCGTTGATAAACTTGCGCAGAGCCTCACCGCCCTGGCGTGCCTCGTGAGGGATACCGCCAATACCGAGATTGGTCGTGCCCCACATACGGTGCATCTCCATGGTCTTTTCGGGAGTCTTGAGGATATCGTCAAGACCGCAATGGTTACCGACGAGCTTGATGCCGTGCTTTTGGAGCAGCTCACCGAAGAGCTTGGGATCAAATTCACATCCCGCCGCCTGCGCCTCGGTATAACCCATTTTCGCAAGCTTCGCAAAGCTCATATCCGCGAATTCGGGATCCTTCATATAGTCACGAATGGTAAAAAGCTGTAAGCCGAGATTCTGAAACATATTTATTTCCTCCTATTCATCCATTTCAATGTTGATATTTTTTCAAAAATTCCGCGCTCATGCGCAAGGAATTGAACGGTGTATGATTCCAGTTGTTATCCTGCTCAACGCAGTAGTGCTTGACGCCGATTTCCTCGGCACACGTCATGATACTGTCCCAATCGAGGTTGCCATAGCCCACCTCCGAAAGTCTGACGAGGGGGCGGTGTGAAGCAGGAACCTCCACCGTGTAATCCTTCAGGTGAAGAATATCCAAGCGTCCCGCCAGCTTTTTCATCCACGTGCAAACGTCGCCGCCGCCTGCCGCTACCCAGCAGGTATCGAGGACGAAGGAAATGTTGGGATCAAACTCCTCGTAAAAAATCTCCATGACGGTCTTGTATCCGTCAATACGCTCAAACTCAAAATTGTGGTTGTGGTAGGTCAGATGAAAACCTTCCTTGGCGTAAAGCTTTGCCGCCTCGTTATACGTTTTGATAAATTCACGCAACGCGTCAAGGCTCTGACGCGCCTCGTTTGGCAATGCTCCGATTCCCAGATTGGTCGTGCCGTACGCGCGATGGATCTCCATTGTCTCCTTGGGATTTCCCAAAATTTTTGCCAACGGGTAGTGCGTACCCACCACTGTGATACCGTTTTTGCGCAGCAGCTCCGCCAAGAGACGGGGATCGCCGTAAAAGCCTGCCGTTTGTGTTTCGGTATATCCGATCTCACGCATACGGCGCAGACTCAAATCCGCAAAATCGAGATCCTGAATAAAATCACGAATGCTGAACAGTTGAAAACCAAGCTTTTGAAACATCGTAAAATCTCCTTTCGTTTTAAGCTTATTGAACGCCCGTGTGTCCGAAGCCGCCCGCTCCGCGCTCGGTTTCGTCAAGCTCCTCCGAGGGCAAAAACGCCGCGGTAACGACGGGCATAAACATCATCTGTGCAATTCTGTCTCCACGTTTGACCTCAAACGGCCCCTCCCCGTGGTTAATGAGCACCACCGAGATCTCTCCTCGGTAGTCGCTGTCGATGACCCCGATGCTGTTGGCAAGGGTCACACCGTTTTTCAGTCCCAAGCCGCTCCGCCCCGCAATAATCGCCACGTAGTCGCTCGATTCGGGTGAGATCGCAATTCCCGTGGGGATGCGCGCGCGGCTTCCGGGTGCGAGGGTCACAACCTCGCCCTCCTCCAGTGCCGCACGAAGATCCACCGCCGCCGAACCCACCGTTGCGTATTCGGGTGCCTTCATACCGCGCGTCAATTTGATTTTGACTTGAATCGGATTCATATCGTTCTCCTTATTTCAGTACGGTCACGTTTCCGTTTTCGTATTTCCACTCGTGCGTCATTTTGACGGGCAGGATATTGCCCTTTTCATCAAACTTCATCACGTCGATGCACAAAAAACGCGCATTTCCGTCATGGTTATCCGGCTTGTGACGGTGGTAAACGCAGAGGTACAGATCCTCCTTGGGAAGATAAAAATATCCGTTGTGCCCGGGTCCGTTTGCAAGCGTTCCGTCGCCCGAATCCAGCACGCGGGTGTGGTTTTCGAAGGGGCCGAAGGGGCTATCCGCAAATGCCGCATTGACGCGATACGTTCCCGTCTCCCAATTTCCCGACGACCACATAAAGTAGTATTTTCCGTCCTTTTTGAACATGCAAGGGCCCTCTACGTAATCCTCGGGGGTAATTTCGCGGCAAAGAGAACCGTCCTCAAAAGGCACAAGCCCCGTCATGTCCTCGTTCATAATGGCAAGGTTGCAATGTCTCCAACCGCCCCAGAACAGGTAAACCGTACCGTCGTCATCCTTAAACAGATGCGCGTCAATGGGCTGTGCGCCGTTGTAAAACTCGTTAACCAAGGGACGATCCAGATACGCCTTGAACGGTCCCGTGGGGGAATCCGAAACGGCAATTTCAAGTCCTCCCTTTTCATCAGTGGAATGGATATCGCCCGACGCGAACACGTAGTAGTATTTTCCGTTCTTTTCGATGGCGGTAGGTGCCCAAATGGCGCGGGTTGCCCACGGGAAGCCCGACATCTCGATGATATCGTCCTGCATCTCCCAATCGCTCAGGTTTTCGGAGGTGAAGCAGACCTGATTTTTCTGCTCGTCAAACGGGAGCGATTGGGTTGCGTAAATCACGTATTTTCCATCGTAAAAGCGCGCCTCGGGATCGGCGTACCATCCCTCGCTGATGGGATTTTGAATATGAAATTGCATCACGTATTCTCCTTTTTAAGCTCTTTATTCGTTTACAAATTGCTCTCTCGCACGGGCAAGAGTCTCCATCGATTGCTTGATGGTATCGATATGCTCCATTGTGGTGCGCACCCAAGGTGCGGTCATAAAGCCGATGAGATGCGCGGGATTGCAATGGTTGACAAAGTGCTCGACCACGTCATCCGAGCAGTACTCGCACTCACCCCATACCGAGCAGCACGGAACGGTGAGATATCCGTCGTTGGCGGCTTTGACACCCTCGTGTGTCATCTTCTGCCAAATGGGAGCTTCTTCCATATAAGTCACACCCATTTTTCCCTCGTTGGAATCGATATAGCGTTGCTTGGATGCAACGGGCGTCCAATGCTCGCGGCGGATGGCGAAATAGATCCACGGAGAAAGCACGATATCGGTATTGGGAATATGCTTGCGGAATTCCTCGGGCTCGTACACGCTCATGTCTCCCCAGATCCAAGGCTTGGCACCGTTTGCCAGCACGCAATCGCACAAATAGCGCAGATCGTGCCAGATCAATTCTCCCTGACGGTAATGCACCATATCAAGATTTTGGAAGAACTGCGGATCTCCCTCCTCGTCCATACCGATGTGGAAATAGCGGGGATGATCAAACAGCTCCGTCACCTCATCGATCAGCTCCTTGCAAACCCGATAATAGATCGATGTGGACATCATGCGGCGGTATTCACCCAGCCACAGGTGATGCGTGGCGGAAAAGTTGAGCTTGGGAATGAGCTCGATCCCCATCTCGCGGCAACGCTTGACTTCGGCACGCGTGCGTTCGGGAGTCCACGCTCCCTTTTTGGCAAGCTCGGGGTGACTCTCGTATTGAATTCCCTCTCCGATATCCAAAACGATCTGATCGATACCGTTTTCCACGGCGGAGGAAAGCAAGATCTCCCACGCCTCGTCCTCAAAAGCCAGTTCGGGGCTTTCTTTAAACCACATATTTTGACCGAGCATGGCGTAAAGCGACCAAAACATCGTTCATTCTCCTTCTGTAAAAGTTTTGAAAGGGATTGGGGTGTGGGGGTAACGGGTAAACTTTT
>JBGVEW010000015.1:0-1938 GCA_045120465.1 Eubacteriales bacterium | reverse complement strand
CACTGGAAAAGAATTTTACAGCACATTGCCGGACAATATAATACCATAGGAGACAAAAAGCATGAACACAAAAACAGCACAGCAGATCGCGATCGCATTCAAGCGCGGACTGGCTTTTATCCGCGGGATTAAACGCATGGCACAGGACGCCGATCCGGATGAAAAGTGGATCACTATAGGCGCAGAGGAAGGCGACGACGGAAAAAGACACGGCGGCCGCCCCGTGTGCATAAGCAAATCGACCGGTAAGGTCATAAAGGGATTGAGCAAAGATGTGGTGGGAATGACCCTTAATGAGGCTTTTAAGGAACTGAAAAAGGACCAAAAGGGAGACTATACCGTAAGTATGCGCGAGGGCATGGAGGTGCTTAAGTCCGGGGGCAAAGAACCTACCGTAATTAAGCTGGCCGATCGTACCGTAAGCGCGGAGGAAATTAAGGACCAAAAGCGCAGATTGATTGAGGCCCACGGGCTTGTAAATCGCATGGGTAAAAAGAAAAACCGTTCTATGGACTGGGACGCCGCCACAGTAAAAACGTTAATCAAGAATTTTGTGGAAAAAGGCGCACTCACTCCGGAGGAAAACACCCGCCTAAATAAATACCTGGCTAGCATGAGAAAAGAATGGGACGCAAAGGGCACCCGTGAATATCATCAACTCGAGGAAATAACCGCTAAGGAATACAAACCGGTTGCGGATAGAGTCGGCAATATTCTGGATAATCTCAAAAAATCAGATCCGCAGTATGACGCGATAACCGGCGGCCTGAAACAGTTAACCGAAATGATGCGCGGTAATAACAGCCTGGCTACTCCGGGAACCCGCAGCAGTGATGCCGATTATTGGACTAAAAAGGGCGGCGTTATAAGTGAGATTGAACGCTATGTTAAGAATCCTAAAGAGTATGCGGAAAAGGCCAAAAAAGCAGAAAGGGACCTGCAGAGAATTAGCGATGAATTGCGGACCGCTGATTATGGATTGACTGATTTAAACCGCGAAAACCGTACACGTACGGGCGTGACTGCATATAACAAGGTTAATAAGATTAAGCATGAAGTGCTAGAGCAATTAAGCGATGCCAGCGACGCTTTTAGGGAAGGGCGGCAGAGGCATTTAGTTACCGGCGGCGGTCAAACGCTCATTACTCCGGTTAATCATATAAATTTAACCCAGGCGGAGGACCTGATCGATCGTGCCGAGAAGGTACTGGCAAGTGTACGCAAAAATGAAAAGCTGGCACCGGCCACCGAGGAAAGCGCCACAATGGCACCGGCCGATTTTAGAACTATGCGCGATCGCCTGGATCGGGTAGGTGCCCGTAAAATAACCATACCTGGAGTTAGTGAGGTTATGGCGTCTAATGGCGCATGGGGATCTAACGGTAAGAGGGAGAGATTTATTTTAGGTAAAGATGCAATCCCCGAAGAGCTGATCCGCTATTCTACACGGTGGGTTACGATCGGCCGCGGTGCCCGCATTATGGTGGATAGCAACGGCACGATCCGCGCCGGTTTAGGTGGAAAATACAATGGCCGCCAGTTCGCTGATGTTTTCAAATCCCGTGAAATCACCGGAGAAAAGGACGCCCTGGAAAAGCCGGAAGAGCAGATCGAGGAAATGACCGAAGAACAGCACGCCGGCGAGGTTAACGGTGCCGGAGTACTCGATAAACTGATCAATGGGGTGAGCGTATGGCCGTAGACATTCTGGCGGCGGTTTATGAGTTCGTGAAGGCTTATGCGTATAATCCGGAGGATGTGAACAGTAAACAGCTGACCACAGATCAGATTATACGCGCGGGGCTGAATGATGCCCCGGTTGTAAGTAGCAGCACCGAACTTTGTATAATCGCGCATGTGAGCACAATCCGTCACGGCACAAACCATTATCAATACGAGTATAAAAACCAGCCGCAGGAAAGCTACAAGGAGCGGGCA
>JBGVEW010000014.1:0-12875 GCA_045120465.1 Eubacteriales bacterium | reverse complement strand
AGGTAAGACTTCCCATCAGTGAGCTTCGCGCTTACATTGAAAAGAAAATTGAGTTCTGATAAATGAGCTTATAAAAAGTAGCCGAAACGCTTTTTGCGGCGTTTCGGCTATATTTTTGACTATAAACGTAACAATTTATTTAAAAATAAATATTATGTTAAATAAAAATTAAGTGAAATTTAGTGAATAAATGCAGAATGAGCCGCGCAGCTATTGCCACGCGGCTCATTCTGTTATCCAAAAGTAACAGCTAAATTATCTTGTGTTTAAGGTTATTGAGCGTAAATTAAATTACTTGATCTCAACGGTTGCGCCTGCAGCCTCGAGGTCAGCCTTAAGCTTTTCAGCCTCGTCCTTTGCAACGCCTTCCTTAACAGGCTTAGGACAACCCTCAACGAGGTCCTTAGCTTCCTTAAGGCCGAGACCGGTGATCTCACGAACTGCCTTGATAACGTTAAGCTTCTTGTCGCCGAAGCCGGTGAGGACTACGTCGAACTCAGTCTTCTCCTCAACAACGGGAGCTGCTGCGCCTGCAACTGCAACTGCACCTACGGGAGCTGCTGCGGATACGCCGAACTCTTCCTCAACTGCCTTTACCAGATCGTTGAGCTCGAGAATGGTCAGAGACTTGATCTCTTCAAGAATGTTAGTAATCTTTTCGGATGCCATTGTTATTTACCTCCAAAATATGAGTTTTTTTAAAAATTTAATATGTTCCGATGCAAATGCGGGGGATCGGATACCCCGATGGTAAGAGCTTTATGCCGCCGGCAAAATTATGCCTCCGCGGGAGCCTCTTCTGCGGTCTCGCCGTCCTTGTCGCAAATTGCCTTGATTGCATATGCGAACTTGTACAGAGGAGACTGGATGGAACCGAGAAGCTTTGCGATGAGGGTCTCCTTGTTGGGGATCTCTGCAAGTGCATTCACGGTGTTTGCGTCGATCACTGCGCCGTCCACGTATCCTGCGAGGATATTGAAGGATTCAACCTTTTCTGCATACTCCTTGAGGATCTTTGCAGCAACGACGGGGTCGCTTTCGCTGATTGCGATAGCGGTCATACCGTTGAGGTACTGCTTCATATCGCCGTAGCCGACCATATCGCAAGCTCTGCCGGTCATGGTGTTCTTCATAACAACGTACTTAACACCTGCTTCGCGCAAAGCCTTACGCATTGCGGTGTCCTTATCTACCGTGATACCCTGGTAGTTAACGACAACGCCTGCTGCGGAATTTTTGATTTGCTCTGCCAGATCAGCAACGAGCTGCTGCTTCTGAACGAGAATGGAATTACTTGGCATTTCTGTTTCACCTCCCGAATTTAAAATGGCGAATAAAAAAATCTTCCTTCCGGCACACACAGGACGCCTTGAAGAAAGATTGAACACACAAAAAAAGAGATTCAATTTTCTCCTCGGCAGGAAAGCTGTATGCTTTTACCGGAACCTGCTGTCTTCGGATAACAGCGGTATTATATCACTTTCAAATCCGTTTGTCAATACTTTTTCTAAAAAAAGTGAAAATATTTTTTCTTTTCGCAAAACTTGCAAAAAAAATGAAAAAATTTTCGTTCGCCTATTGCAAAAAAAAATAAAAATATGGTATAATACTCTCATAATTTTTGGCATCCCCAAAGGTTTTTGGGGGCAAACGAAAGAGAGGGTCAACAGATGTCAATCAAGATCGGTATTTTTGGATACGGCAATCTCGGTCAGGGTACCGCGGATGCAATCAGCCGCAATCCCGACATGGAGCTCGTTGCGGTATTTACGCGCCGCGATCCGGAAAAACTGAAGGAAGCCTTTCCCAATCTGCCCGTTGTCAGCGCGTCGGAGGTTGAGAGCTACGTTGGAAAAATTGACGTCATGATCAATTGCGGGGGCAGTGCTAAAGATCTTCCCGAGCAGACACCGATGCTGGCGCGAATGTTTACCGTGATCGACAGCTTTGACACCCACGCCAAGATCCCTTCTCATTTTGCCAACGTGGATGCCGCTGCGCGCGAAGCCGGAAACGTCGCTCTGATCTCGGTTGGTTGGGATCCCGGAATGTTCTCTCTCAACCGTATGCTTGCCGAGGCGATCCTGCCCGACGGTAAGGAATACACCTTTTGGGGAAAAGGGGTCAGCCAAGGGCACTCCGATGCGATCCGAAAGATTGAGGGCGTGCGTGATGCCAGACAGTACACCATTCCCGTGGAGAGTGCCGTGGAAACGGTTCGCCGTGGCGAAACACCGGAATTGACGACGCGTCAAAAGCATATCCGCGAGTGCTACGTTGTTCCGCGCGACGGTGCGGATCTTGCGCGTATTGAGCGTGAGATCAAGGAAATGCCCAATTATTTTGCGGATTACGATACCACCGTTCAATTTATTACGTTGGAAGAAATGAAGGCACATCACTCGGCACTGCCGCACGGCGGATGCGTGATCCGAAGCGGAAAGACCGGAGAGGGATGCGCAAACAATCACGTGATCGAGTACCGCCTTTCCTTGGATTCCAACCCCGAGTTTACTGCTTCCGTCATCGTCGCGTATGCTCGCGCGGCATACCGTATGAAGCAAGCGGGACAGTCGGGATGTATGACGGTGTTCGACGTGCCGCCGGCATACCTTTCTATGCGCACACGCGAGGAGCTTCTCGGCGGATTGCTTTAATTCATTCAACAGAATCGGGCGCACGGGTCAAAGCTGATCCGTGCGCCCGATGTGCGTGGATTCAGCATGCCGCAGGTAGGGATGCGCAATTTGGCCTTGTCGTTGCATTCTCTTGGAAACGTCGAAAAAACGCTCTGCTTTTGTTACAAAATGCCTATTGACATTTTTGCGCGCGCGTGTTATAATATATAAGATAAAAACGGGGCTTTGCGGAGCCGTTCGGGCAGAATGGCGGACGGAGCAAGACTGCAGAGCTTTGAATTTACCAATTTTCATAAGGTTAGGTGAAGGAGATGCAGATGATCTTTCGGAACGCAACGGTATGGATTGAGAATCAAATGGTGAAGAAGGATGCTGTCCTTGCGGACGGAATGCTTCATTTTTTCGATTCCGATACTGCCCCTGTTTCTGCCGATACTACCGCTATTTCCAACTGTCTCATATTGCCGGGATTTTGCGACGTGCACGTGCACTTTCGTGAGCCCGGCTTTTGTTATAAGGAGACGGTGGCAAGCGGAAGCGCCTCGGCGGCGCGCGGCGGCTACACGGCGGTTTGTACCATGCCAAATCTGAATCCCGTACCGGATTCGGTGGAACACTTACAGGTACAGCTGGATGCAATCGGGCGAGATGCCCGCATTGCGGTTTATCCCTTGGGAGCTTTGACCGTGGGAGAAGCGGGAAAGACTCCTGCCGATTTGGAGGGCATGGCAAAGGATGCCGTCGCTTTTTCGGATGACGGAAAGGGTGTACAGGGTGAAGAAATGATGCGTGAACTGATGACGCGCGCCAAGGCACTTGGCAAAATCATCGTCGCGCACTGCGAGGATAACAGCCTGTTGCGAGGCGGATATATTCATGACGGTAACTATGCGCGCGCAAACGGACACCGCGGGATTTGCTCGGAGAGCGAATGGGGCCCGATTGCAAGAGACCTGAAGCTGGCAGAGGAGATTGGATGCGCCTACCACGTTTGCCACATCTCCACCAAGGAGAGCGTGCGCCTCATCCGTGAGGCAAAGGCGAGAGGTGTGAACGTAACCTGCGAGACCGCGCCGCACTACTTGGTCATGAGCGACAAGGATCTTTTGGAGCACGGCAGATTCAAAATGAATCCCCCCTTGCGTGACGAGAGCGATCGCGAAGCACTTTTGGAGGGATTGCTGGACGGAACGATCGACATGATCGCAACCGATCACGCCCCGCACTCCGCAGAGGAAAAGTCACGAGGGCTTGAAAAGAGCGCGTTTGGCGTTGTGGGATTGGAAACCGCGTTCCCGGTTTTGTACACCGAGCTGGTCAAAACGGGGATCCTTTCCATGGAGCGTCTGATCGAGCTGCTTTGCACCAATCCGCGCCGCCGATTTGGAATTGCTTCGGACAAAGGCTTTAGCGTCTGGGATCTTTCCAAATCCTACGCGGTGGATCCCGAACAGTTTGCAAGCATGGGACGTGCCACTCCGTTTGATGGACGCGAGGTCTTTGGTGAATGCGTTGTCACCGTATATAACAATCAAATCGTATATCAAAATATTACAGAGGAATGAGGAGAAAAGATCATGGCTAAAAGAACAGATATTAAAAAGATCCTGATTATCGGATCGGGCCCTATCGTTATCGGTCAAGCGGCAGAGTTTGACTATGCCGGCACGCAGGCTTGTCTTGCGCTCAAGGAGGAGGGCTACGAGGTCATTCTCGTCAACTCCAATCCCGCAACCATTATGACCGACACTACCATTGCCGATAAGGTCTATATGGAGCCTCTGACTCTGGAATACGTTGCAAAAATTTTGCGCTACGAGCGTCCCGACGCAATCGTTCCCGGTATCGGCGGACAAACGGGCTTGAACCTTGCAATGCAGCTGGAAAAGAAGGGCGTGCTTCGTGAATGCGGTGTCGAGCTTCTCGGAACGAGCAGCGAAAGTATTGCGCGTGCCGAGGACCGTGAGCTTTTTAAGGAGCTTTGCCAATCCATTGGCGAACCTACCATTCCTTCCGAGATCACCTATTCTCTGGAGGAAGCAAAGGCAGCGGCACAGCGCATCGGATATCCCGTCGTGCTTCGTCCCGCGTTTACGCTTGGCGGTACGGGCGGCGGATTTGCCAACAACGAGGCGGAGCTGATCGAGGTCGGTACCAACGCCTTCCGTCTCTCTCCCGTGCACCAGGTTTTGATCGAGAAGAGTGTCAAGGGATATAAAGAGATCGAGTTTGAGGTCATGCGTGATTCCAACGACAATGCCATCACCATTTGCGGCATGGAGAACGTGGACCCCGTTGGCGTACACACGGGTGACTCCGTGGTCGTAGCCCCCATCCTTTCCTTGAACGATCACGATCTCAAGATGCTCAACGACAGCGCGATCAAGATCATCCGTGAATTGAAGATCGAGGGCGGATGTAACGTGCAGTTCGCGTTGGATCCCGACTCCAGTCAGTATTATCTCATCGAGGTCAATCCCCGTGTGTCCCGTTCCTCGGCACTGGCTTCCAAGGCGAGCGGATACCCGATTGCGCGCGTGACCGCAAAGATCGCGGTCGGCATGGCTCTGGAGGAGATCCCCGTGGCGGGCGGAACCGCGGCAATCGAACCCCGATTGGATTATATCGTTGCAAAATTCCCGCGTTTCCCGTTTGATAAATTCACCACGGCATCCAACCTGCTCGGTACGCAGATGAAGGCGACGGGTGAGGTCATGGGCATCGGCTCTACCCTTGAGGAGTGCTTCCTCAAGTCGGTGCGTTCTCTTGAGACCGGTGTTTGCCACTTCCATCTGGCAAAATTTGATCGCATGAGCGAGGAAGAGCTGCTCTCCTACCTCAAGGATTTCCGCGATGATAATATTTACGCGGTGATGCAGCTGATGCGCATGGGCGTGTCGATCGAAAAGATCCACGAGGTCACCAAGATCACCGAGCTGTTTTTGGAGAGCTTCCAACGTATCGTGGATATGGAAAAGACCTTGTCTGATAACGTTGGCGATCTTACCGTGCTCCGTGAAGCGAAGAAGATGGGATTTGCGGATCAGTTTATCGCAAGACTGTGGAATACGGACGAGCTTTCGATTTACAATCTGCGCAAGCAAAACGGCATTGTTCCCGTGTTTAAAATGGTCGATACGCTCCACACGGGCAAATATATCGCGTATTTGTATTCCTCTTATCAAGGAGAGAACGCGTCCCGCCTGACCGATAAAAAGAAGATCGTCGTTCTTGGCGCGGGTCCCATTCGTATCGGACAGGGTGTGGAATTTGACTACTCCACCGTACACGCCGTGCAGACCATCAAGCGCGCGGGGTACGAGGCGATCATTATCAATAACAATCCCGAAACGGTGTCCACCGATTATACCACGGCTGACAAGCTCTATTTTGAGCCTTTGACTCCCGAGGACGTGATGGCGATCATCGATTTCGAGCAGCCCGAGGGCGTTATCGCATCTTTGGGCGGACAGACCGCAATCAATCTTGCACAACCCCTGATGGATCGCGGCGTTAAGATCATCGGTACCGATTGCGAGGCGATCGACCGTGCCGAGAACCGCGACAGCTTTGAGCGGATTCTGGAGGAATTGAACATTCCTCAGCCGCAGGGCAAGGGTGTTTCCACCATTAAGGACGGCGTTGCAACCGCTGCGCGCATCGGATACCCCGTATTGGTTCGTCCCAGCTTCGTTCTGGGCGGACGCGCAATGCAGATCGTTGCAACCGAGGAGCAGCTGCGCAAGTATCTCAAAACCGCGTTTGAAATCGACGCGGACAAGCCCGTATTGGTGGACCACTACATTCAGGGCAAGGAGGTCGAGGTTGACGCGATCTGCGACGGCAGAGACGTTTTCGTTCCCGGCATTATGGAGCTGGTTGAGCGAACGGGTATCCACTCGGGCGACTCTATCAGCGTATATCCTACCTTCAGTATTTCGGATAAGGTCAAGGGAACCATTCTTCAGTACGCAAAGAAGCTGGGCCTTGGCATCGGCATCATCGGTCTTTACAACATTCAGTTCATCGTTGACAAAAACGATAACGTCTTTATCATTGAGGTCAATCCCCGCTCCTCCCGTACCGTACCGTTCCTGTCCAAATCCACGGGATATAGCCTTGCGGACATTGCAACCGAGGTCATCCTCGGAAAGAGCCTCAAGGAATTGGGCATCTTTGATATCTATCCCGCCGAAAAGAAGCGCTGGTACGTTAAGGTTCCCGTGTTCTCCTTTAACAAGATCCGCGGACTTGACGCGTACCTGTCTCCCGAAATGAAATCCACGGGTGAGGCGATCGGATACGACGATAAGCTCAACCGCGCGTTCTACAAGGCACTGCAGGCATCCGGCATGAAGCTGCAAAACTACGGAACGGTGCTTGCCACCATTGCGGACAAGGATAAGGAAGAGGCACTTCCTCTCATCCGCCGCTTCTACAATCTCGGCTTTAATATTCAGGCAACCGCAGGTACTGCGGAATTCCTCAAGGCAAACGGAATCCGCACGCACGTGCTCAAAAAGATCAGCGAGGGAAGCGATGAGATTCCCGAGGCTTTGCGTCAGGGATATATCGAATACGTGATCAACACGCGCGATATCAACAGCGTGGAGCAGATGCACGACGGTCAGGAGATCCGCTTGTGCGCAACCGAAAACAACGTCAACCTCTTTACGGCACTCGACACCATCCGCGTCCTGCTTGACGTATTGGAGGAGACCACGCAGACCATTTCTACCATCGACGCATAACGGAAAAGGAGAGTGTCATGAAGCAAGGCTTGTTTCAGATCGTTGAAAACGTCCACCTGACCGAGTGGGTTATGAAGATGCGACTTGTGGGTGATACGTCCGCAATTACTGCGTCGGGACAGTTTGTCAACGTCCTTTTGGAAGGAAAATTTTTACGTCGTCCCATCTCGGTGTGTGATTCTGCCGAGGGGGAGCTGACGTTGCTTTATAAGATCGTAGGCGGCGGAACGGAGCAGATGAGCCGTATGCAGGCGGGTGAGATGCTCGACGTGCTTACGGGTCTTGGAAACGGATACGATCTCTCCCTTTCGGGAGATCGTCCGCTCCTCATCGGTGGCGGTGTGGGCGTTCCCCCCATGTATATGCTGGCAAAACAGCTTTTGGAGCAGGGAAAGCACGTACAGGTTATTCTCGGCTTTAACACCGCAAAGGAAGTGTTCTATTTTGAAGAATTCAAGGCGCTCGGCTGCGAGGTTTACGTTGCCACGGCAGACGGCTCAATGGGAACGCGTGGCTTTGTCACCGACGTGATGAAGGATCTCGATTATTCGTATTTTTACACCTGTGGCCCCGAGCCCATGCTCAAGGCGGTTTACGCGGCATCCAAAACCTCGGGACAGTTCAGCTTTGAGGAGCGCATGGGATGCGGCTTTGGCGCGTGCATGGGATGCTCCTGTAAAACGGTAACGGGATACAAGCGCATTTGTAAGGAAGGACCCGTGCTCAAAAAGGAGGAGATCTTATGGCAGAAATGAAGGTAACGCTTTGCGGGATTGAAATGGAGAATCCCATCATTCCCGCCAGCGGATGCTTTGGATACGGCTATGAGTTTGCCGAACTGTACGATATCAACTGCTTGGGAACGTTTTCCTTTAAGGGAACGACCAAGGATCCCCGATTCGGCAATCCGACGCCCCGCATTGCGGAATGTACCGCCGGTATGATCAACGCGGTGGGACTTCAAAATCCCGGTGTGGAAAAGGTGATCTCAGAGGAATTGCCCAAGCTCAAAAAGTGCTTTCATAAGCCCGTTATGGCAAACGTCAGCGGCTTTTCGATCGAGGATTACGCATATACCTGCGAAAAGCTTGATCGGGAGGAGCAGGTGGGATGGCTTGAGGTCAACGTCAGTTGCCCTAACGTACACGGGGGAGGCATGAGCTTTGGAACCGATCCTGCGGCGGCTGCGGAGGTAACGCGTGCCGTTAAGGCGGTGACCCGCAAGCCGGTGATCGTCAAGCTCTCTCCCAACGTTACCGATATCGTTTCCATCGCAAAGGCTTGCGAGGAGGCGGGAGCGGACGGAATCAGTTTGATCAATACTCTTTTGGGAATGCGCATCGATCTGCGTAAAAAAGCCCCCGTTATTGCCAATAAGATGGGCGGATTTTCGGGAAGTGCCATTTTCCCTGTGGCGGTGAGAATGGTCTATCAGGTTGCTCATGCCGTTCAGATCCCCGTGGTGGGAATGGGTGGTGTTACTACCGCCGAGGACGTGCTGGAGCTTATGATGGCGGGTGCTACCGCCGTAGAGGTGGGAGCGGCAAACCTTGTCAATCCCTATGCGTCGCGCGATATCGTCAATGATCTGCCGCGCGTGATGGAGAAATACGGCATCAAGAGCCTTTCCGATATTATCGGAATCGCGTAAAGGAGCATCGGGATGCTGCAAAAACGAATTCAACTGACGGATGATGCGGGCGGCGCGTATCTTGACGTTTACGTGGCAGAGCCTATGAAGGCGTTCCTGCGTAAGGGGCTTTTGATCTGCCCCGGCGGAGGATACGAGCACGTCAGTCCGCGCGAGGGCGAGCCGATCGTTCAGGCGTTTATGCCCTACGGATACAATGCGTTCGTTTTACATTATACGGTTGGTAGAGAGAGCGGCAAGCCCTTTCCCGCACAGCTGATTGAGGCAATGCTTGCGATCAAGCATATCAAGGATCATGCAGAGGAATATGGGATCGATCCCGAAGAATTGTTCGTCGTAGGCTTTTCGGCGGGTGGACATCTGGCGGCGTCGGTGGCAACGCTTTGGAAAAGTGAGCTTGTCGGGCGCGCGGTGGATATGCCGTACGGCTATGGTAAGGTGCGCGGCGTTATGCTGGTCTATCCCATGATCTCGTCCAAGTACTGCAAGCGAGACGCATATTTGGGTGCGTTTGGCAATTTGTGGTGCTCCGACGAGCCAAGCGGGGAGCAGTTACGCATGGCGTCGATGGAAAATCACGTGGATGCCGATACCGTTCCCGCGTTTATGCTGCAAAGCTTTAACGATCCTACGGTAGACGTGCGCAACGCGCTTGCAATTGCCGATGCGTATGCCGTTGCGGGCGTTCCCTTTGAATTGCATGTGTATCCCGATGCGCCGCACGGCTTTTCGGTGGCAAACGAGATCACGGCGGGCGGCAGACCGCATTACGTCAATCCGACGGTGGCGCAATGGGTGCGTCAGGCGGCGGAATGGGTAGAAAATTTGTTACGTACAGAAACAGAAGATAAAGGAGTGTAAAAAAATGGGAAGAGACGTTATTATCGCGTGTGATTTCGACAGCGCGGAAAAAACATTTGCATTTTTGGATCAGTTCACGGGTAGAAAGCCCTTTGTAAAGATCGGTATGGAGCTTTACTATGCAGAAGGCCCTTCGATCGTTCGGGAGATCAAAAAGAGAGGACATAAGATCTTCCTCGATCTCAAGCTTCACGATATTCCCAACACGGTTAAAAAGTCCATGGCGGTGCTTTCCCGCCTTGACGTGGATATGACCAACCTGCACGCGGCAGGAACCAAGCGTATGATGGAGGCGGCAATCGAGGGATTGACCCGTCCCGACGGTACGCGCCCCATGCTCATGGCGGTCACACAGCTGACCTCTACCGATCAGGAGAGCATGGAAAACGATCTGTTGATCAAGGAGCCCATCGCAGAGGTCGTTATGCATTACGCGTCCTGCGCAAAGGATGCGGGGCTCGACGGTGTCGTTTGCTCTCCTCTGGAGGCGGGCAAGGTACACGAGAGATGCGGCAAGGGCTTTGTAACGGTTACCCCCGGCGTTCGTTTTGCAGACGGTGACGTGGGAGATCAGAAGCGTGTCATGACGCCCGAGGAAGCAAAGAAGATCGGTTCGGATTACATCGTTGTCGGCAGACCCATCACGGCAGCCGAGGATCCCGTTGCGGCGTATGAAAGATGCGTACGTGAATTTGTAGATTGAGAGGAGAAACAACATGGAAGGCTATAAGAGAGAGTTTATCGCGTTTTTGGAGAGAGCAGGTGTGCTCAAGTTTGGTGATTTTACCGCAAAGAGCGGCAGAAAGATCCCGTACTTTATCAACGCGGGGATGATCAAGACCGGCGAGGATATTGCAACGCTCGGTGAGTTTTACGCAAAGGCATACTTTGAAAAGCTGGGCAAAAAGCCCGCGGTTCTTTACGGACCTGCTTACAAGGGCATTTCTCTTTCGGTGTCTGCCGCTGTTGCACTGTCCAAGAACGGGCTCAACGTTCCGTTCTTCTTCAACCGCAAGGAGGTCAAGGATCACGGAGAGGGCGGCGTATTCGTCGGCTACGTTCCCACCGCGGGTGAGGAGATCGTGATCATTGAGGACGTGATCACCGCAGGCACTGCGATTCGAGAGAGCATGGAGATCCTTTCCCATCTCGAAAACGTCAAGGTTGCGGCAACCTTTATCATGGTAGATCGCAAGGAAAAGGGTCAGACCGAAAAGGGCGCGATGCAGGAGATTGAGGAGCAATTCGGCTTCCCCGTATATTCCATCGTTGACGTTTACGACATTATCGAGTACCTCGAAGAGGATGAGAAGAATGCCGAAAACGTCACACGTATCAAGAATTATCTGGCAATCAACGGCGCAAAGGCATAAGCGCATTTACAAACGGAGGCATTGTATGCGACATCTGATTGATATTCAGGATCTGACGCCCGAGGAGATCGACGAGCTCATCACCACGGCGAACGATATCATTGAACATCCCAAAAAATACAGCGAGGTTTGTCATGGAAAAAAGCTGGCAACGCTCTTTTTCGAGCCCTCGACTCGCACGCGCCTGAGCTTTGAGGCGGCGATGTACGAGCTGGGCGGCAACGTGATGTCGGTTTCCAGCGGTTCTTCTTCCTCGGCATCCAAGGGCGAGAGCGTGGCGGATACGGCAAAAACCGTTTCCTGCTATGCCGATATTATCGCAATGCGCCACCCCAAGGAGGGGGCGCCTCTCGTGGCTTCGATGAACGCTTCGATCCCCGTGATCAACGCGGGAGACGGCGGTCACAACCACCCCACGCAAACGCTCACCGATCTTCTTACCATCTCGCGCGAGAAGGGAAGACTTACGGATCTTACGGTCGGCTTTTGCGGAGACTTGAAATTTGGAAGAACGGTTCACTCGCTCATTTCTGCGCTTTCACGCTATACGGGAATCAAAATCGTGCTGATCTCTCCCAATGAACTGAAGGTGCCGAGCTATATTACCACCGACGTTCTCGAAAAGAATGGAATCGAATACGAGGTGACCACCGATCTTGTCGGCGCGCTCCCCGAATTGGATATCCTTTACATGACCCGCGTGCAAAGAGAACGCTTCTTTAACGAGGAGGACTATCTGCGCCTCAAGGATAGTTATATCCTGACCCCCGATAAGCTGAGGGGTGCAAAGTCCGATCTTTGCATCATGCATCCGCTGCCTCGCGTCAACGAGATCGCGGTTGCTATAGACGATGATCCGCGCGCGTGCTACTTCAAGCAGGTGTTCAACGGAAAAATCGTCCGCATGGCACTGATCATGAAGCTTTTGGAGGTGACGGCATGAACATCGATTCCATTAAAAACGGTATTGTGATCGACCATATTACGGCAGGGCTCGGAATGGAGCTTTACCGTCTGCTTTCTCTTGACGAATTGGATTGTACGGTTGCGCTGATCAAAAACGTCGGAAGCCGTAAAATGGGGAAGAAGGACATCATCAAGATTGATGCCGCGCTCGATCTCAATATGGAGATTTTGGGATACGTGGACGAAAACGTTACGGTTAATATCATCCGCGGAGGCGAGATTGTGGAAAAGAAGCAGATCGCATTGCCCGAAAAATTGACCAACGTGATCTACTGCAAAAACCCCCGATGCATCACGTCCTGCGAGCAGGAGTTGCCCCATATCTTCCGCCTGACCGATCCCGAAAAGCGCGTTTACCGTTGCTTGTATTGCGAAACGGCGGCAAAAAAGTAAAACGGAAAGACCATCGGCTTAGAGCGTCACTCTAAAGGACAGTTTTCAAAAATACGGCATATCTCGAAAGAGGTATGCCGTATTTTGCATTTGTGGACACAAATGCAGTGCTTGTCAGGAAAATTGATAAGGAATAGGTGAACTAAAAAAGGCTCCCTTGTGTAAAGGGAGCTGACGCCGTAGGCGGCTGAGGGATTGTTTTGAATGAAACTCTAACCTTTTACAATCCCTCCGTCACGCT
>JBGVEW010000013.1:0-45686 GCA_045120465.1 Eubacteriales bacterium | reverse complement strand
TTTCTTTTGATTACGAAAATAATCCGAGTGCTTGCAGAAAAATAACGGTTAGCAGAAGCGGACAAACGAATCGAATCATTCCCGAATATATACGTTTGCGAAAAAAGCTTTTCTTCTTGCAACCGATCTCCAATTCCTCCAAAATACCGGAGGGAAGCGTGACCCAACCTACCAAAATGCAGGTCAAAAGTCCCACGATCGGTAAAAGCAGGGTGTTCGAGAGATATTCCAAAAGAACGGGGAGCGTTCCGGTTGCACCGTTCGGAAGTTTGAAGCTCAACGGCAAAAGATTATAGCTCATGCAAATTGCACTGCCAAGGATCAGCGTAACGGCTGAGGCAAGCAGGATCCCGGCACGACGGGAGCATCCAAAACGGTCGCAAAGACTCGCGGTCACCGTTTCGAGAAGCGAGACCGCCGAGGTCAACGCCGCCAAAAGCACCAGGAGAAAAAAGAGCGCACCAACCGCTCCACCGATTTTTCCCATTTCTTCAAAGACGGTGGGAAGCGAAACGAAAAGTAATTCGGGACCGGATTGCTTCAAGCCTTCCACGCCTTGAAACGCATATACCGACGGAATAATTACCAATCCCGCCAAAATGGCAATTCCCGTGTCAAAGCATTCGATCAGATGGATCGCATGTGGCAGATCGCTTTCTTTTTTTGCGTAAGAGCCAAAGGTGATCATCACTCCCATCGCAATTCCAAGAGAATAGAAAAGCTGCCCCGTGGCATCGGTCAAAGCTGATAAAAAGGTTTTTGAAGTGAGGCTTTTCAGATCCGGAATCAGATAGATTCCAACGCCCTCCCATGCCGTGCGACGGATACCGTCCTCGTCGGTGTGTGAAAGCGTTAAGGAATATATGGCAATGCCGATCATAAAAACGAGAAGGAGGGGCATCGCAATGCGCGAGGTCTTTTCGATCCCTTTTTCCACACCCAACCATACGATGATCGCAGAGCAGGCAAAAAACAATAAAAAACAGAACAACACCGCGATCGGGGAAGCTAAAAAATCCTCTAAAAAGAGCCGTGCACCCTGTGGAGAACGGGAGTGCTCGATCGAACCGTACCGCCACGCATAGCGCACGACCCAACCGCCAATAACGCAGTAATAGGAAAAGATTGGAATCGGAGCCAAGGTTGAGAGCCAGCCGAGAAAGGAAAAGCGTCGATCCATGCGTCCGTAGGCCTCCAAAGGGCCAACCCCCGTTTTGCGCCCGATTGCAATTTCCGTACTCATCAGGGCAAAGCCAAAGGTCAGCGAAAGAAGGATATATAGGATCAAAAAAAGCCCTCCGCCTTTGGCGGCAAGATAGGGAAATCTCCATAAATTCCCGAGCCCCACGGCAGAGCCTGCCGTGGCAAGCACCAGTCCAAGACTGCTTGAAAAGCCTTTGCGTTCTTTTGCGTTCATAGTGACCTCCAATCCGTTCCGATATTTGGCATCCTTTCGGTTGGTTGGCGTTCCATAAAACACCGAAAAACGACAAATACTAATTCTGCTACGAAAATAGTATGTGCAAACGGAGGAATTTTATGAAGGTTTTACACGTTATCAGCGATCACAATATCGGCGGAGCGGGTGTTTTGCTCTGCAATCTTCTCACACATCTGGAAAGCGATATCAAAAGTATCGTTGCGTTGCCGCGAGGGAGCGAATTGGAGCTTCGTATCCGCGCCATGGGGATTCCCGTGTTGCCGCTTGAGTATCCGTGTGATCGTTTTTGCGATCGATCTGTGCGCGAAATTTCGGCATTGATCCGTCAAAACGGTGTCGATCTGTTACATGCCAACGCTGCGCTGTGTGCGCGCATTGCAGGCAGGATGAAAGGGATTCCCGTGGTTTATACGCGACATTGTTGTTATCCGCCTGTCGGGAGTGAGCGAGTTCCTTTTTTGCGGGAGGTCATGAAAATTTGTAACCGAGTCTTATGCAATTGCGCCATCGCAACAGCGGACGCTGCCGCACGGGATCTTTTGCGCCTTGGGATTCCACGGGAGCGCATCCGTGTCATTATCAACGGTTCTATGCCCGTCAGAGCGGTGGGGGAACAGGAAAAAAATGCTTTTTTGGAGCATTTTGGCTTGACAAAAGAGGATTTTATTATCGGGATTTGCGCGAGACTTGAGGTTTGCAAGGGGCAGGACGTATTCCTACGCGCGGCAAAGGAGGTTTTGGAGCGATTGCCCAACAAGCAGATCCGTTTTTTGGTGGTCGGAGCGGGAAGCTGCGAAAGAGAATTGTGTGCACTGGCGGAGTCGCTCGGGATTGCGGATGCCGTTCGCTTTACGGGCTTTGTCAGCGATATGGCACCCGTATATCGTGTTTTACGCGTCAACGTCAACTGCTCACGCGGAACAGAGACCTCGTGTCTGGCACTCTCCGAGGGAATGAGCGCGGGAGTCCCGTGTGTGGTCAGCGACTATGGCGGAAACCCCGCAATGATCGGAAAGAGCGGAGCGGGATTGTTGTATCCCGTGGGGGATTCTTCAGCACTTGCAGACGCTCTTTTCCGGATCATAGAGGATAAAGAAATGGAAAAAGCCATGCGGCAAGCGGCAAAAACACGTTTTGAAACGCATTATACCGCAAGCCGAATGGCTCGTGAGGTAGGGAAGCTGTACAGAGAACTCTCTTTATCGCTCAAAAGGGGAGCAATGCCGTTGCAATCGCAAAGTAAATGATCAGCGTAACGGTGTCAACAATGGTGGTAATAAAGGGGCTTGCCATTACGGCAGGGTCGAGACCGATCTTTTTAGCTCCCAGAGGAAGGAGTGTTCCAACCGTTTTTGCAACCAGAATCGCAAAAAAGACGGTAACAGTGATGATCAGTGCGATCAAAAGATTGTTTTGCGTCTCTCCCGACGGTAAAAGCAGTTCGGCTTGCAGGCGAAAATCGATGACCATGACCTTGATAAAGGTTGCCGCGGCTAAGGTGGCACCGCAAATCGCTCCCACGCGGATCTCTTTCCAAAGCACGCGGAATACGTCGCGCAATTCGATCTCTCCAAGAGATAGGCTTCGAATCACGGTAACGGAGGTTTGTCCGCCCGCATTTCCGCCCGTATCCATGAGCATCGGGAAGAATGCGGTCAAAATCGCGTAGGTGCCGATCGCGGCTTCGTAATAGGTGATAATGGTGCTGGTAAAAGTAGCGGAAACCATCAGCAAAAGCAACCACGGAATGCGTTGCTTCCACGTAGCCCATACGCCCGTTTTGAGGTAGGGCTTTTCGGAGGGAAGGATCGCCGCCATCTTTTCAATATCCTCGGTCGCCTCGGTTTCCAATACGTCCAAAGCATCGTCAACCGTTACAATTCCCACCAGACGTTTTTCCTTGTCAACGATGGGGAGCGCGATCATGTCGTAATGCGAAATCATATTGGCAACGCTCTCTCTATCGTCATGTGTTTCGGCATAAATGACGTTGGTGTCCATGATGTCGGAAATGAGAGTATCGGGATCGGTAAAGAGGAGCTGCTTCAGCTCCACCACACCCTCCAAAACGCGGAAGGCATCGGTGACGTACGCTACATAGACCGTTTCCTTTTGCTGACCGATCCGTCGGATGCGTTCAACCGCCTCTCGGTTGGTCATGTTTTTGCGCAAGTCGATCAACTCACTCGTCATGACACTTCCCGCACTTTTTTCGGGATAGGAGAGATAGCGATTGATCTCGCCGCGGGTTTCGGGGGTAACGTTTTTCATAACGCGTGCCACTACGCTTGCCGGCATTTCTTCCAGCATGTCCACCGCGTCGTCGGTGTACAGCTCTTCTAACATGGTGCCGATCTCCCCGTCGCTCATCCCCGTAATGATCGTTTCTTGCAGATCGGAGTCCAATTCCGCAAAAATCTCAGCGGCAATATCCTTTTTGAGAAGACGAAAAGCAACGGTAAGCAGTTCGCTTGGAAGCTCGGTAAAGAGATCAGCGGCATCCATTGGGTTATAGGTATCGATCCGCTTGATAAAAGCGGGAAATTTGCGTGCGCGCAACAGCTCTGTCAATTCCACGACATCCGCAAGCATTTCTTCTGTCATACGGTCCTCCAATCTTCAAACGGCGGCAGTATTCAAACGATATCGCCGCCGTTTCCTGTTTTGTAAGGTCAGATCATGCCATTCAAGGTTTCCTGATAACGTGCAAGCTTTGCCTGCGCGTCTGCGAGATCCGATGCCTCCAGCATATAGTAGAATTTGATCTTGGGCTCGGTTCCGGAGGGACGCGCTACAATCACGTCTCCGTTTTCCAGCTTGTAATATAAGACGTTGGAGGAGGGCATACCCGTAGGTCGTGTTTCGCCCTTTTCGGTAATGATTCCGGTTTTGTAGTCGCCGATCATCAAGACCGCAACGTCGCCAAAATGCGCGGGGGGATTGGAACGGAGGGAGGACATCAGCGCGTCCATACGCGCCGCACCGTCAAGGCCTTCCATATAGATCTCTACGTTGGTCTCAAAGCAGAAGCCGTACTTCTTCCAAAGCGCATTCAAGGCATCCGAGAGGGTCATTCCCTTTGCCTTGTAAAAGGCGGTCATTTCGCAGATCAGCATCGAGGCAACTACGGCATCCTTGTCACGCGCGTAGGTTCCCTTGAGGTATCCGTAGCTTTCCTCAAATCCAAAGAGGAAGGAGCCGTCGCCCGTCTTTTCATAATTTTTAATGACCTCACCGATAAACTTAAAGCCCGTGAGCACGTTGTGCATCAAAACACCGTTGGCGTGACAGATCTTTGCGGCAAGCTCGCTGGTGACGATGCTCTTTACGGCATAGGGATTCTTGGGCATCGTGTCGGTTTCTTGATACGCAGTGATGATATAATCCATCAAAAGCGCACCCATTTGGTTGCCCGTAATCGTGGTAAAGGAGCCGTCTTGGGTTCTGGTCATAACGCCTACGCGGTCGGCATCGGGATCGGTTGCAACCACAAGGTCGGAGCCCTCGCGGTTTGCGATCTCAATTCCAAGCGCAAACACGTCGGAGTATTCGGGATTGGGCTTTTTTACGGTGGGGAAGTTTCCGTCAATCACCATCTGCTCATCTACGGTATAAAGGTGCTTCAGTCCCGTGCGACGCATGATTTCGGGGACGAGCTTGTGTCCCGTGCCGTGGAGAGGGGTATAAACGATCTTAAGATCCTCCGCAACCGCCTTGACCGCGTTGGGATTCACCGCCTGCGCCTGTACGCAGGCAAGATATTTTTCGTCCATTTCTGCACCGATGAGTTTGATGATGCCGCTTTCAAGTGCTTTTTCATAGTCGGCAAGCTTTACGTCGGCAAAAATATCGATGGCGTTAATGGCGGCGGATACGGTGTCGGCATGTTCGGGGGGGAGCTGTGCGCCATCCTCCCAATACGCCTTGTATCCGTTGTATTCCTTGGGATTGTGCGATGCCGTAATATTGATTCCCGCAACGCAACCGAGCTCACGGAGGGCAAAGGAAAGCTCGGGCGTGGGTCGAAGCGCGTCAAAAAGATAGACCTGAATTCCGTTTGCGGCAAGAACACACGCGGCGGTGCGCGCAAACAGCTCGGAATTGTTGCGGCTGTCGTATGCCACGGCAACTCCGTCCTTTTCTCTGCCTTCTTCCAAAATCAAGCGTGCCAATCCCTCGGTTGCGTGCGCCACGGTGTGACGGTTCATTGCGTTAAGTCCCGTTTTCATCGTTCCGCGCAAGCCTGCCGTACCAAAGGACAGAGGGGCGGAGAAGCGAAGGGCGATCTCGTTTTCATCTGCTTCAATGGCGCGCAATTCCGCACGCTCGTCCTCCGAGAGAGAGGGAGAATTTAACCACTTTTGATAGTTTTCCAAATACTGTTTCATATGTTCCTCCGTTTATATGTATAAGATAGGATATGTCAGTTTTGATTCAGATATTCACGCAAAGCGCACGCCAGCTGATCGGGGCAGGAGGTGCTTTTAAAGCCGCAACGAATGCCGGACAGACGCTCGATGGCTTCCTCAACCTTCATTCCTCTCACAAGTGCGGCAACGCCCTGCGTGTTTCCCGAGCAACCACCGTGATAGGTGACCTCGAGAATCACACCGTCCTCAATGGAAATATCGATGGAGCGTGAGCAAACGCCGCGCGTGGTATAGGTAAAACGGTTCATGCTTAAAATGTTCCTTTCTTTGTAAGATGGGGATAGAGCCCAAGGTAGGTGTAATGCGGTGCTTCCATTGCCAGATAGAGCAAAAATGCGTGAAGCTCCGCGCCCTTGGCATAAAAGACGAAATGTGTCAAAAATCGGGATTCCGAGGTCGCCTGCGGAATCGAATCGATGCGGTAGAGTGTCAGACCGCAAAGCCTTGCGGCGAGGAGCAAATCTGCGGTGTCGGGCGTTTGCTCCATTGGTAAGCCGATCTCAAAGAAAATGTCCTTTCCGTCGGCGTGCATCACAGGGACAGGATTGCGGCGCAGGAGCGCAAAGCGGGTGGAACGATTTGCGGCACTTCCGTGGACCTCGCAGGAAAGTGCGATATTCAACTCATACCGCTCGATCAAACGAAAAAATCCGTTCAACTGTCCTTCTACCGAATTTTCCACGGGAAGAATACAGTATTCGCTTTCTCCGTTATAGACCGATTCGCAAGCCGCGGGAAAGCTGTGGGCGTATGCCGCGCGAGCCCCCGCAAGATACTCGGAAAATTGTAAAAAAGCATCGTTGGTATAGCTGTTTTTCTGATAAATGATGCGGCAGGATGCCGACGGTGTTATTTTTTCTGTCTCTCCCCAAAAGTCTGCGGTCAAAATCGGCTTTTCGGCGGATAGAATACGGCAAAGCTCACGGCACAGGAAAACGGTTTTTCTCGTTTGATCCGATCCTCTTGATAAGCATAGCACGTTTTCGTTTTGCGGGAGAAGCCGATGCTCCGATTGGAGTTGTAAGCGATGATCGGGGAGCAGATCGAGCAATTCGGGAAAGCTTGCCGCTGAGGCGATCAATCCTGCCAATTCTCGCAGATGCGCCAGCATTTGCTCGTCCAGCATTGCGTATCGATCGGCAATCTCCTGCAAATTGGCAAATACCGCGTCGGAAGGGGAGTAGATGTCAAATTCCTTCATCAAAGCAGATCCAGCATCGCGTAGCTTTCATTCAAAAAGGCGCGAAGCTCATCGGCGGAGAGCTTTCTTTGAGAGAGGAGCGCGAGACGGTAGAGGTAGGAAGCGGTCTTTTCGCGCTTGTCCTCGTCCATCGTATCCAGCTTGGCGATCAGAGGAGAGGAGGTGTTGACCGTCAAAGTCGCCTCGGTGGGAAAGGCACCCATATTCATACCGTTCATGGCATAGAGCTTCATCATTTCTTCCATACGTCTGGATTGTTCCGAAATGGTCAGGAGAACGGGCACGCTTGCATCCTTGAGGGGGGCAAACTCCACCTTCAGCTTTTCATCACCCGAAGCCTTGATAAACAGCTCCTTCAGCACTTGGTTTTCGGTCGTGTCACCGTCACCCTTTAACGCGCCTGCAACGTCAGCGTCGATACGAACGTACTTGATTTCGGGCGCGTAGGATTCGATCATGGAAAGGAACTGTACGTCAAGCGGCTTTTCAAACAAAGCGACCTGAAGTCCCTCAGCTTCAAACATGGAGATATATTGTGCCTGAGACGCGCGGTCGGAGGTGTAATAGACGGTGTTTTCGTGTTTCTCTTTGGCTTTTTCCAAATAATCCTTGGGTGTTACAAAGCTTCCGTCGGTCAGCTCCAAAAGGAACGCATCCTTTACGCGGTCGTAGAATTTACGGTCGCGCATACACGCGTATTCCACAAAGGTGCGAATATCGTTCCATACCTTTTCGTATTCTTCGCGGCTGATATTGCAAAGGGAATTGAGCTTGTCCGCTACCTTTTTGACGATGTGCGCAGATACCTTTGCCACGTAGGTGTTATTTTGCAAGTAGCTGCGAGAGACGTTGAGGGGAAGCTCGGGGCAATCCAAAACACCCTTGAGCATCAGGAGATATTCGGGAATCACTTCCTTGATATTATCCGCTACAAAGACCTGATTGTAGTAGAGCTTGACTTGTCCCTCAATCGACTCGTATTCGTTGGTCAGCTTGGGAAAATAAAGGATTCCGCGGAAGTTGAGCGGATAATCGGCGTTGAGATGGATCCAGAACAAGGGCTCACGATAGTCGTGAAAGACCTTGCGGTAAAATTCCTTATATTCCTCGGGGGTACAGTCTGAGGGATTCTTGAGCCAGAGGGGAGTGGTGTCGTTGACGGGGGTTGCTTGCTGTTCCTCGTCCTTCTTTTCCTCTGCGCTTTCCTCCTTGATTTCTTCAAAAAAGATCTCCACGGGCATGAATGCGCAGTATTTCTCAAGCATATCCTCGATCTTTGCGCGATCAAGATATGCGGCTTCCTCATCGGAGATATGCATGACCACGGTCGTGCCGTGCTCCTCACGCGCACCAAGCTCGGTTTCGTATTCGCCTTCGGCATTGCAGACCCAGTGCAGAGCGGGAGTGCCCGTGTAGGATTTGGTCAAAAGCTCTACCGTGTCACTCACCATAAAGGAGGAATAGAAGCCGAGACCAAAGTGACCGATAATACCGTTGTTTTGGTTGTCGCCCTCGTATTTTTCAACGAATTCCAAGGCACCGGACAGAGCGATCTGACAAATATAGCGATCCAACTCTTCCGCGGTCATACCGATACCGTTGTCACGTACCGTCAAGGTTTTTGCTTCCTTATCGAGGATCACATCTACCCGATAGGTCTCTTCACCGGCATCGTATTGACCGAGAGACGCGAGGCGGCGCAGCTTGGTAACCGCGTCGCAAGCGTTGGAAACGATCTCACGCAAAAAGATATCCTTTTCGGAATAGAGCCATTTTTTAATAACGGGAAAGATGTGAGCGGTCTCAACCGAGATGCCGCCCTTTTTGTTCAGGGGTTCACTGTTCATAATGATTACTCCGTTTCTGTGGAAATTGATTCAATTGTGGGTTCGGATGCCGCGGTGGGGCGGTATTCTTCCGCAAAAGCGGAAAGTGCATCCGAGTGGGTATAATCTTCGATCACACCGTGTTTTACGGCAAGCGTGTAGGCACGCAAAAGCTGTCTTTCCTCGGTGGTCAGCACACCGCTTCCGCCGTGACGGACGGGGGGGCGCGGCGTGTTCTTTTTGGATTTTCTTTTGTGATTCGTTGGCTGTGGATCCGCGTGAGCTTCGGATTTTTTACCGTAATAATATTCGGTTTCAACAGGCAATCCTTTTTCCACAAGCCGCTTTTCCAAAAATTTGCCCGAAAGTTCGAGAATGGTTGCAAACAAAGGAACGGCAATTACCATTCCCACCAATCCCCAAATCGCTCCCAAAAGGGTGATGGCAATCAGTACGCAGAGCGAGGAGACACCGGTGTTTTCGCCAAGGATCTTGGGGGCGAGAATGTTTCCGTCGATCTGCTGAACGACGAGAATACAAAGCAAGAAGGGGATGACCTTGAGCGGGTCGGTCAAAAGGATGATCACGGCGGAAGGGATGACACCGATAAACGGACCGATCACGGGAACGATATCGGTAATTGCGATGATAACCGCGATCAAAAGCGAATAAGGCACCTGCATGATCGAAATAATGATGTACACAAGAATTCCGACGATCGTGGAGTCGAGGATCTTGCCTCGCAAAAATCCGCCAAACGAGCGGTCGGCAATCGCAACGATGTTTTCCAGTTTTGCGTTGACCTCGTTTGAAAGGATTGCGCGGCGCAGGCGGGAGGTCTGTGCGTACTGTTTCTCTTTGGAGTTGAGAATATATACCGAAATAAAGATTCCGAAGATGATATCGGTCACAACAAAGAAGGCATCGCGCAGCATTGCCAGCAGAGAAGCGATATTGGTATAGGTCAAAAGGCTTTCCAAAAAGCTTTGAAGCTGTAAATTGTTCAAAAAGTTCGAGATCGCTTCCTTGATCCCTTCTTGCTCCAAGACGGGAATGGTAATGCCGAAGCTTTGGTTGATCGATACGATCACACCGTTGACGTTTTCGATCGCGTTATAGAGATATCCCTCGTAGTTGCCCAAAAAGTCCAAAACGCTGCTGACGAGCTGCGGCACGATCAGCATGACCAAAGTTACAAAAATCAAAAACAGAACGATATAGGTGCACAAAAGCGAAAGAATACGGCGAAAACGGTAGGGGCGCAAGCCGGAAAACAGCCGTCGCTCAAACATACGGAAAATGGGGTTGCACAGATATGCCAGCACCAATCCGATCAGAACGGGGCGAAGGACGAATATCAGATATCCGAGCCATTCGTTGATACGATCCAGATGAAGGATCATAAATAGGAGCATAGCACCGAGCAGACACGCAACGATGCCGATACGTTGTTTTTGGGAAAGACGTTCGCTCATTGTTCGATCTCTCCTTTCTCACAATCCTGTGCTTCATCCGAGGCAGTGGTTGGAATTTCGGCAAACGAGTGGCGCGAGAGGGTTGCGCGAAGTGCGATCGCCTCGGTTGCAACGCGGCGCTCCGCCTCCTCTGCCGAAAATTGCACCAAGCTCTCATGCGAGGTCTCACGCACGATCTTCCATTTTCTGCATACACGGTAAATGCGAAGCGCGAGGCGATCCGAATGGGTCAAACGCTCCTCCAGTCCGTTTTCGATCAGGGAAGTTGCGTGCAATACCTTTTTTTCCAATCGGTGAAGCAAGCGGCTCGGGCCAAAGGTCATGCCGCGAATGGGATCCACGATCGGGTCGGGTGCATAGTAGTTTTCTACGTCGTCGGGCAATCGTTTTTTCTGTAAGCGGTGGTGTAAAAAGCCATCGAGCAAATCGAGTATCGTTGCCGCGAGCGGAACTGCCAAAATCATGCCGACAAATCCCCAAAGCGTTCCGAAGATGCAAATGGATACGATGACGCAAAGTGAGGAGACACCCGTATTGGTTCCCAAGATCTTTGGGCTGATGACGTTCACGTCGATCTGGTAGATGATGAACATGATGATCAGGAAGGGGAAGAAATGCTCTGCGTCGGTCAGCAGAACCAAAAGCGATGCGGGGATAAAGCCGATCAAAAAGCCGACGATCGGAATCACGGTCGTAATCGCAATCATCGAGGAGATCAGAATTGCGTAGGGGATACGAAAGATCGAGATGACCGCGTAGCTCAAAACACCGACGAGAAAGGAATCGAGGATCTTGCCCTCCAAGAATTTGCCGAACATATTATCGGCAGTGGTACAGAGCTTGCTGATGCGTTTGTTGGTCAGATCGTCAAACAGCGCGTGCCGAAGCTTCATGACCTGTGCGTAACGCTTCTCCTTGGAGGCAAGCAGATAGATCGAAATAAACAGTGCGAAAATGGAGTCCTTGAGGACCGTGATAAAGATCCCCGCGGCATTGGTAATGCTACTGACGTCGATCTGTGCCAAAAGCTCTACAAAGATGCGGTATGCGGTGTTAAAAAACTGGGAGCCGTCAATAGGCTTGAAGAAATCGTCTCGGTCGGTAAAGGTTGCAAAAATGCCGTTTAAGGATTCAAACATACCGTTAATATTGTTGACCGCTTCGTCAACGTGCGCTTGGTAGTTGGTGACGAAATCGATGATACTGTTGACCAGTTGGGGCAGGATCAAAAGGATCAAAAAAGCAATCAACGCCAGGACCAGCAGGTAGGTTAAGAGAAGAGAGAGCACGCGTCGGAAGGCTGCCGGGCGCACGCGAAAAAAGATCCGTCTTTCCAAAAAACGAAAGATCGGATTACAAAGATAGGCAATTGCAAGTCCTATCAGAACGGGGCGAAACAAGCTCAGAATTTCGCCCAAAAAGAGATTTAGTTCACGGTTGTAGGAGATAAGGATCAACGAAAAAAAGACTGCGACGTAGGCGATGAAGCCGGCGACCGCTTTTTTGTTGCCCGTGTTTTTAACTTCGGATGGCATGGGACAGGACTCCTTACAAAATAATATATACTATAATTTTATACTATTTTATCGGCTTCGTCAATAGGTTTCATTTATTTTTTGCATATTTTTGAAGAAATGTTGCAAATGCTTCAAAAATATGATACAATATCCATGAAAATAAGGAACACAACGGAAAGGAAGCCGCCATGAGAACCGAACGTGCCAATGCCAAAATCAATACCTATTTAAACGTGGTTGCGCGCCGCGAAAACGGATATCACGATATCGTCAGCATTATGCAAACGGTGTCTCTTTGCGATCTGGTTTCGGTCAATTTTCACCCGTCGGAGCATACCTCCGTTTCGCTCAGAGCATCGGGAAACGCGCAAATGCCAACCGATTGTCGCAATCTTGCGTGGCGTGCGGCAGAAAAGTTTTTGCAGGCAACGCATCGGAAGGGTGACGTGCAGATCATCATCGAAAAACATATCCCCATGGCGGCGGGGCTTGCGGGGGGGAGTGCCGATGCGGCTGCAGTCTTGCGTGCGCTGAATGCGTTGTGCGACCATCCGCTTTCCGCAGAGGAGCTTTGCACGCTTGGCGCAACCCTCGGTGCCGACGTACCGTTTTGCATCCGCGGAGGAAGTGCAAGGGTCACGGGAATCGGAGACAGGATGGAAGCGTTCCCCCCCATGCCCGATACATATCTCGTGGTTGCCTGCCGTGGAGAAGGGGTCTCTACTCCTTGGGCTTACGGGGAATTGGATCGAAAATACGAAGGCTTTTCCAACGTCCGCGAGGCGGATATGCGACACACGTACATCGAAAACGCATGGAAAAGCGGGGATCTGACGTCTTCCTGCAAACACTTTTTCAACCTGTTTGAGGAGGTCGTTCCAAACGCTCAGGGGGAAGTTGAGCAAATTAAGGAGGAAATGCTCCGCTGTGGCGCGGCGCGTGCCATGATGAGCGGAAGCGGCCCTTCTGTGTTCGGTGTGTTTGAGGATCGCGCGAATGCCGAAAACGCTTGTGTTTCTTTGCGTGAGAGCGGAGCGGATGCGTTCGTTTGCCATCCGTGTGGTGCTTATACGCTGTAATTGCTGTTTTTTGCCGTTTGTTCATATGCAGTTCACAGAGTTGTTGTAAAATATAATGTAATTTTGAAAAAATGAGAGCAGAACGTTTGTTTCCATCGGAAAGGGGAAAGAATTGAAAGAAAAGGATCAACTGACACAGTGCCGCAGAAAGACCTCGATCGGAGGTCAGGCATTGATGGAAGGCATTATGATGCGCGGACCTAAAACCACGGCAATGGCGGTTCGCAACACAAAAGGGGAAATCGTAACCGAAGAATTTCCCACAACGGGCGCAAAGCGTCCCGCGATCTGCCGCTGGCCGATCATCCGCGGCGTATTCGGGTATATCGACAGTATGACGCTGGGCTACAAATGCCTGATGCGCTCGGCGGAGCTTTCCGGTCTTGAGGATATCGTTGAGGAAAGCCCGAAGAAGAAAAAGAAGAGACTCGAAGCCGAGGCGGCAGCAAAAGCCGCGGCAATCGAGGCGGGAGAAGCACCTATCGAGGAAGCCCCCGTTTTGCAAAAGGATGAGGAGTCAAAGGAAGAAAAAGCAGAGGAAGAGGAAAAGCTCCCCGCGTGGATGATGACCCTTACCATGGCTTTGAGCTTGATTTTCGGCATCGCCTTGGCAGTCGGATTGTTTTTGTTCCTTCCTACCTTCCTTTACGATATCGTTTCTCCGCACGTTGGTTTTCTCAAGGGTAACGGCACCATTCTGGATTCGCTCTGGAAATCGGTGTTTGAGGGCGTTTTGCGCATCCTGCTTTTGGTCGGCTACATGGCGGCAATCGCTTTGATGAAGGATATCCGTCGCACCTTTATGTATCATGGAGCAGAGCATAAGGCGATCTTTTGTTACGAGGCAGGCTTGGAGCTTACCGTCGAAAACGTACGCGCACAACGTCGTTTCCACCCCCGTTGCGGCACGTCTTTCCTGATTTTAATGCTCCTCGTCAGCATTTTCGTTTCTTTCTTCATTGATCCTATCTCCATCGCCATCAGCGGAGAAACGCTTCCCACTGCGCTCCGTATGGCGGTCAAGCTGCTTATGATCCCTTTGATCGTGGGACTTGGATACGAATTGATCAAGTTTGCGGGCAGACATGATAATTGGTTTACTCGTGTCATCTCGCTTCCCGGTGTCTGGCTTCAGCATATCACCGTGTTTGAACCCACCGACGATATGATCGAATGTGCGATCACAGCTCTGACGCGCGTGATCCCGAATGACGAAAGTGATAATTGGTAAGAGGGGGAAGTATATGGAAACCATTCAGCAACAGGCAAAAGCGGCGGTTTTGGAGCTGATCGAAACCGCAGGGCTCCAAAAAGGGCAGATCCTTGTCATCGGTTGCTCCTCCTCTGAAATCGTGGGGGAGACCATCGGACACGGTTCCAGCCTTGAGGCGGCAGAGGCAGTTTTTGAGGCAATCGCTCCCATTCTTTTGGAAAAGGGAATCTTTTTGGCGGCACAATGCTGTGAGCACCTCAACCGTGCGCTCATCCTTGAACGGGAATGCGCGGAAAAATACGGTATCGATGAGGTGGCGGTCGTTCCGCAACCCAAGGCGGGCGGTTCCTTTGCTACCACGGCATGGAAAAATTTCCAAAGTCCCGTGGCGGTGGAGCATATCCGAGCACACGCGGGGCTTGATATTGGCGGTACGCTCATCGGTATGCATTTGCGCGAGGTCGCCGTTCCCGTGCGCCTTTCCGTCAAAAAAATCGGGGAAGCCCTTGTTTTGGCGGCTCGAACGCGCCCGAAATACATCGGCGGGAGCCGCGCAAAATACGAATAAAAGCACTTTGAAGAAGCGGACACGGCTCGTACCTGTCCGTTTTTTCATAAAATCGCAAAAAATCTCATTCAGCTATTGACAATTTACTACTTTTTGTGGTATAATCATTTCAAAGAGTTTGGCTATGCGTAGGTATAGACTTCAAATCGATAACAGAAGGGGGCAACCGAACTACATGGAGATCGCTATTATTGCACATGACCTCAAAAAAGAGCTGATGACGCAATTTTGTATCGCGTACTGTGGAATCCTCAGCAAACACAATCTTTGCGCCACCAATATAACAGCAAAGTATATTTCGGAAGCCACCGGACTCGAAATCGAGCGTCTCTTGGCGGGTATGCAGGGCGGAAAACAGCAAATCGCTTCCCGCATTTCCTGTAACGAAATCGACGTGCTGCTGTATTTTAAGGATACGCGCCCCGATGCAAAATCCGATGACGTCGAAATGGAGTTGTTGCGCCTGTGCGACCTGTATAACGTTCCCGTAGCAACCAACATTGCCACCGCGGAGGTCATCGTTACGGCACTCGATCGAGGCGATCTCGATTGGCGTGAGGTCGTTAATCCTCGCTCCGCTTATAACATGAAGCTCCGTGCCAAGGCACAGCAGGTAACCGAAGAAATATTGTAATAATATAGTAGGGAAAGACACGTTTTGCATCTTTCGCTTTGCACAGAGAACGGACTGTTTCCGCAAGGATTCGCTGTAAGGTCCCGCAAATGCCGATGCAAAATACCACTTGCCCGATCCAATCCAATACCAATGAAGTAAAACGTCCGGGTGGAACCGTGCGGAATCATCCACACCCCGAACAGAGAGTGCGTAAAAGCCCTTTCTTTCGGGGTGTGATTTTATTTGCAATCAAAAAAAATCGACATAGATACCAGAAAGGAAACACCAATATGAAAATCAAAATTTCGGATCAGATCAAAGAATTTGACGCTCCCGTAACGGTTTATGATGCCGCACGCGAGATGGAGCTGATCACCCGCGCCGTTATCGGTGCCGAGATCAACGGCAAAACGGTTGCTCTGATCGAGGAGCTGAACTTTGACGCAGAGGTCAAGCTTTTGACCTTTGAGGATGCCGCAGGCAAGCATTTGTTCCGCCACACCGCGTCCCATATCCTTGCGCAGGCTGTGAAACGCCTCTATCCGACGGCAAAATTGACCATCGGTCCTGCCGTTGAAAACGGATTCTATTACGATATCGATTCCGACGTCACCTTTACTCCCGATGCCCTCAAGGCACTCGAAGGGGAGATGAAGAAGATCGTGAAGGAAAACCTCAAGATCGAGCGATTTGAGCTGCCCCGTGCCGAGGCGATCGCGCTGATGCAGGAAAAGGAGGAGCCCTATAAGGTTCAGCTGATCGAGGAGCTTCCCGAGGATGCTGTCATCAGCTTCTACCGTCAGGGCGAGTTCACCGATCTTTGCGCAGGACCTCACCTGTTCAGCACGGGTGCCGTCAAGGCATTCAAGCTGACCCAGTGCACGGGTGCTTATTGGAAGGGGGACCAAAACAATAAGATGCTGCAACGCATCTACGGTATCGCGTTCCCGTCCAAGGACGAGCTCAACGCATACGTACAGCAGCAGGAGGAAGCCCTCAAGCGCGACCATAACAAGCTCGGACGTGAGCTCGAGCTCTTTACCACGGTTGACGTCATCGGACAGGGACTTCCCATTATGCTTCCCAAGGGCGCGCGCGTGATCCAAACGCTTCAGAGATGGGTAGAGGATGAGGAGCAAAAGCGCGGCTATCTGCTTACCAAAACGCCTCTTATGGCGAAGAGAGAGCTTTATAAGATCTCCGGTCACTGGGATCACTATCTGGACGGTATGTTCGTTTTGGGTGACCCCCACGACGAAACCAAGGAGTGCTTTGCACTTCGTCCCATGACCTGTCCCTTCCAGTATCAGGTCTTTTTAAACAAAAAGCGTTCTTACCGCGATCTTCCCATGCGTTTGGGTGAGACCTCTACGCTGTTCCGCAACGAGGATTCGGGCGAGATGCACGGTCTTATCCGCGTTCGTCAGTTCACCATTTCCGAGGGACATCTCATCCTTCGTCCCGACCAGCTTGCCGAGGAGTTCAAGGGATGCCTTGACCTTGCGATGCACATGCTGGAAACGCTCGGACTCAAAGAGGATTGCTCCTTCCGCTTCTCCCAGTGGGATCCCGCGCGCACCGATAAGTACGAGGGAACTCCCGAGCAGTGGAACGAGGCGCAGGGCATTATGAAGGATCTGTTGGATGCCAACAACATCAATTATACCATCGGTATTGACGAAGCGGCATTCTATGGTCCTAAGCTGGATATCCAGATCAAAAACGTATTCGGAAAAGAGGATACTCTGATCACCATCCAGATCGATATGTTGCTTGCAAAGAAGTTTGGAATGGAATACGTTGATTCCAACAACCAGCTTGTTACTCCTTATATCATCCACCGTACGTCCATGGGTTGCTACGAGAGAACGCTGGCACTCCTGATCGAAAAGTACGCAGGCGCGTTCCCGTTGTGGCTCGCTCCCGAGCAGATCCGTCTGCTTCCCATCGGCGACGAGCATATCGAGTATGCAAACGGCGTGGCTGAAAAGCTTTCTGCGGCAGGTCTTCGCGTTGAGGTGGACGATTCTTCCAATACCATCGGCTACAAGATCCGCAATACCCAGCTGCAAAAGGTGCCGTACATGCTCATCATCGGCGGAAAAGAGGTCGAGGAGGGCACTGTTTCGGTTCGTAACCGTGCGGGTGAGACCGTCTCCAAGACGGTTGACCAGTTCCTTGCGGAAGCACTGGTTGAGGTTGCTACCAAGAAGAGATAACTCCATACGAAAACCAAGAGACGCCGTAGCATTTTGTGCTACGGCGTCTCTTTTGTGATATTCAAATTGCTTGTAGTTCTGCGCAAGCAGATCCAAGTCCTTCTCCCGTAACGGTAAGCTTGAGCGTTCCGGGACGGTTTGCCCGAACGATCGCCATGGCTCTTCCTTCAAAGGTGTGACAATCGGGGGTGGTATAACGGTCGGTGGATTGCGGATTTCCGCTGAAGATTCCCAACAATTCACCACCTGTCACCGTGGCATGCAGAGGAATCTCACAATCGGTTACACGATTTCCGTCAACGTCGGTGACGGTAATGGGAAGATAGCAAATATCACGGTTATTTGCGCGGATCTCCGTTTTTTCCGCATAGACGGTAAACTTGGCGGCACATCCGACCGTGTGAAGCTCGCAGCGCGCCGTTTCCGCTCCGTTTTTATAGAGGATGGCTTGGAGAGAGCCTTTTTCGTAGGAGACACTGCAAGAAGCAATGGCTTTTTCGGGGATGGAGCGTCCGACCTCCCGACCGTTGAGCATCCATACCACCTCGTCGCAAAGCGTGTAGATCTCTGCCTTTACGGGCTTTCCGAGATATCGCTCATCAAACGTCCAGCTCTCGTGAACGTCAAACCAGTGCCACGTCGTTCCCGAAAAGCCCTCGCCATAGTGCTCCGGATGCGTAGTAAAAATTTTGTGCTCGGTTTTTTCTTCCTGCCAGATCGCTTCGCGGTAGTAGGATTGCGGGCGTCGGTAGCCGCACAGATCAAAGTCCCCCTGATAGCAGGCGATCCATGAAAAATCTCCCAAGGAGAGTCCCGTCATTACCTCGTCACGCTCCCACGCAAATCGACCCGTTCCGGCTTCTCCGAGATTGTCGTAACAGGTCCACGCAAAGTCACCGATGACGTTATCATTTTTCAGCGTCGCTTGCCAGGAATCCCAAAAGTGTTGCATTCTGGATTCCGAACCCCAAACGATACGTTCGGGGAATCGCGTTTTATCGTGCTCATAGCGATAAAAGAGATAATTGTAACCGACGATATCGAGCGGGGCGTAAAACTGTTCGGTGCGCTCGTCCCAAGAGCTTTCAATTTCACCGTATCCGCTTTCTGAATAGCCGCGGTTAAAGAACGTTTGATAATCCTCGGGATCGTTTGGATCCGGCTTGCGGAAGAGTGAACGTCCGCCTGCCGTTACAAAGCGCGTGGTGTCAAATTCTCTTACGCGATCGGAAAGCAGCTTGGCATAGCTCATCCCACGGGAAATGGAATGGATCTCTTCGATTTCATTTCCGATGGAGTAGGAGATTACACAAGGGTGGTTGCGGTCGCGCTTGACCATGCGCATGATGTCGTCCGCCCAGCAGAACTCAAACCATTGGTTGTAGTCAAGAAAGGTTTTGTTGACATTCCACATATCAAACGCTTCGTCCATAAGCAACATGCCAAGGCGATCACAAACCTCAAGAAGCGTTGCGGACGGGGGATTGTGTGCCGAGCGAATGGCGTTGTATCCAACCGATTTGAGCTGACGGATCTGCCGCTCTACCGCTTCCTCAAAATCTGCCGCTCCAAGAACTCCGTGCGTATGGTGCAGGCATCCGCCCTTGAGCTTCATGGGGGTGCCGTTGAGAGAAAAACCGTTTTTCGCATCCGCCGCGATCCTGCGGACACCAAACTTGCTCTCGTCGGTATCGGTTATGGTGTCACCAACCCAAACCTCGGTTACCAGCGTATAGAGATAGGGATCGTCAAGATTCCAAAGATGGGGCGTTGGCAAATGCAGATAAAATCCGCCCGATGTTTTTTCACGTGCTTGCAGCGCCATCAAATGGTTACCCGCACAAACGGTATTTCCATCACGGTCTAAGATCCGACAGCGCAATACCGCGTCCGTGCGCAGATCCGATGCTACCTCAACGTCTATGCGGACGGTTGCGTTCTCATGCGTTACCAAAGGTGTGGATACAAACAGATCCCACGGTTCAATACGAACGCTTCCTCCTGTCCAAAGATACACGTCACGGTACAGTCCGCCTCCTGCGTACCAGCGGGTGGAGGGTTGCTGTGCCAGCGTGCGGATGCGGAGCTTGTTGGTCAATCCGCCACGGCGCAGATGATCGGATAGATCTACCAAAAACGGTGTGTATCCGTAGTGATGCTTATGGAGAATATCCTCGTTAAAGGTGACCTCGGTATGTGTCTGACAGCCGTCCACGTTTAAAATGACGTGTTCCTCCCCCTCGGAAAAGGTCAGAAATTTCTGATAGTCTGCGCGCCCACCTTGAAAATAACCGTTAAAGGCACCGCCCGCCGCATCCGGAATACGGGGGAAGGAGATGGTAAAATCGTGGGGGAGATCTACCGTTCCGTAAAAATCCGAATGCTCGCGGTCAAGGTAATATCCAAGCTGTTTTTCACCGGCGGCGCAAACCTGCCATCCTTGCGAAATGCATATTTTTTTCATAAAAATTCTCCTTTTACGATTCTTTTTACAATGCGGACTTGACAATTGCTTTTATCTGTAGTATAATAAAATATCTTTAAGTTGTAAATAAAAAAATTCTGCATAAATATAAAAATTCTACACAGAGCGGAGGGAGCGTATGTATCTATATACCGATGACAGCCGCTGCGAGTTGTTGCCTCTGCACGTGATTACGGTGGGAACGGATTATCATCAAACGCGTATCGAACGTCCCGATGGCTTTTGGGCACATCACGTCTTTTGTGTAGAGGAGGGGAGCGGTGTGTTTGAAACACCGCAAGGCAAAACCGTTTTGGGTGCGGGAAGCGTTCTCTTTATCCGAAAAGGATATCCCACCACCTATTATCCCGAAAAGGATTTGTTCCGCGTAGGCTTTATTACCTTTGACGGAAACGGGGTGGAGAGCTTGCTGGAATACTACCGTGCCGAGGGCTTTATGATCTGCCAAAACGATGCGCTTGTTCGTATGATCGGGCATTGTGCGCGCTTGGGGGGCCGAAACGCCTCTCCCGACCGATTGTCGGAGGCACTTTACGAAATTCTGGTCTCCTTTTTTGGAGAATTGCAAACGCAAAGAGGTACCTCGCCCGTTATCGGGGCTAAGAATTTTATTGAGCAGAATTGCTACGACCCCGACCTTTCGGTAGAAGATATCGCACGCGCTGCGGGAATCTCCCCGTCGCTGTTGTTCCGTCTGTTTCGTGAGCGGGAGCAGATCTCGCCGGCCGACTATCTGCGGGACACCCGTATCCGCCGCGCAAAACAACTTTTAGTTGCGTCTCCCAATATGAAAATTGCGGAAATTGCCAGGCGGTGCGGCTTTTCGGGATGTGCCTATTTTTGTAAGGTTTTCCACGCGCAGTCCAATATGACTCCCAAGGAGTTTCGGGCAGCACACGTTCACTGATCTTTTTGTGCATTCCTTCCTTTTTGCCCAATAAAACGAAAGGAAAAACGATTGACGGTAAGATCCGTTTTGTGTTATAATAAAGTGGTAAATTGTCATTTTTCGTCGGTATTCGACAGTGACAGACTCCCAAATTATGACTATCAAAATAGGAGATATCGCCATGTATTATGTTCTTTGTAATCCGCTTTCCGCAAACAAGCAAGGTGCCGTTTTGTCGCAGTCCTTGGTAAGCAAGCTTTCCAAAGATGATTTGAAATTTATCGACGTGCGAACGGTCGAGGATTATGCTGGTTTTTGGAAAACGATCGATCTCGGTCAGGACACCGTGATTCTGGCGGGCGGCGACGGAACGCTCAATCGCTTCATCAACTCCAACAAGGGCTTAGAGCTTCCCGAAAATCTGTATTACTACGCCGCAGGCAGCGGGAACGACTTCCGTAAGGATGTTGCAAACACTCCGGATGAGCTCATTCCGCTCTGCAAATACATCGAGGATCTGCCGATCGTAACGGTCAAGGGAAAGGACTTCTATTTTATCAACGGCATCGGATTCGGTATTGACGGATACTGCTGTGAAATGGGGGATCGCCTCAAGGAGAAATCCGATAAGCCCGTTGATTATACGGGAATTGCAATCAAGGGGTTGCTATTCCATTTCAAGCCCGCAAACGCGCGTGTCACCGTTGACGGTGTTACCAAGGAATATAAAAAGGTGTGGATCGCCCCCACGATGAAGGGCAGATACTATGGAGGCGGTATGATGGTCGCTCCCGAGCAGGATCGTTTCGATCCGGATGGAAAGGTTTCGGTTTCTCTCCTTTACGGAACGGGAAAATTCAAAACGCTGATGATCTTTCCGTCTATCTTCCGGGGCGAGCACGTCAAGCACGAAAAGCACGTGGAGATTCGTCGCGGACACGAGGTTACGGTAGAGTTTGACCGCCCCATGTCTCTTCAGATCGACGGTGAAACCGTACTTGGAGTGACGTCTTATACGGTTAAAACGCAAAAATTCGCTCAAAAAGAAGCCGCAGAGGCACACAAGTGAGGTAATTTATGCTTTGTTACGTTTTTCTGGCGCTTTGTGCGCTCGGCAGCGTCGGAATCGTTCTCGGAACGGGAATCTACTGGTTGTGGGCTCTCCCGATTTTCGCAGGACTCTTTATCGTGATCAATCCGCTCTATTTTTGCGCGCTTTGGGTCTCCACGATCTTTCTTCCCAAAAAGGATCCCATCGATAAGCCGCTCAAAGGGATTTATTTCATGATTCAATTCAGCTGCGATTGGCTCATGACGCTCTTGCGCGTTAAGATCCGTTTTACGGGAATGGAGCGTTTTCCCAACGAACCCTTCGTGTTGGTCAGCAACCATTTGTCCAACTTTGACCCCATTGTGGTTCTCGCCAAGGTCAAAAAGCGCAAGATCGCGTTTATTTCCAAGGCGTCCAACTTCAAAATCCCCGTAGCGGGCGTTTACGTGCATAACGCGGGCTTTCTTTCCATTGACCGAGAAAACGCAATGAGCGCATTGCGTACACTCAAGCAGGCGGGGGAGATGATGAACCGCGAGGGAATGATCGTGGGCATCTATCCCGAGGGAACGAGAAGCAAATCCGGAAAGCTGTTGGAGTTTAAGGAAGGCGCGTTCCTTTTGGCAAAGCGTGCCAACGCTCCCATCGTGGTGATGACGACCAAGGGGACCAATCAAATCTCCAAGCGTGCGCTCTTTCGACGCACCGTCGTTGAGCTTGACGTGTTGGAGGTCATTGACCGCGAAACCGTCAAATCCACTTCCTACGCAGACCTGAGCACTCGTGTTCGCGCCACTGTTGCGGCAGGACTTCATCAAGAAGAGGAATCACAATGAAAGAATTTCCCGTTCGAAGTAATCTGCATACCCATACGAGCTTCAGCGACGGAAAGAATACGCCTGAAGAAATCGTCAAAACCGCTATTGAGTGCGGTATGGAGGCGATCGGTTTTTCGGAGCATTCCTATACGCCTATCGATACGTCCTACTGTATGTCGATCGACGGAACTGCGCAGTACAGGGCTGAGATCGAACGTCTCAAATCACTTTACAAAGATCGGATCCGCATTTTGTGCGGTTTGGAGCTGGATCGTTTTGGTTCTCCTCCCGACACCGTGTACGATTATTTGATCGGATCGGTTCATTACGTTCCGTTTCACGGGGAATACTGTGTGGTGGATCTTGGTGCGGATGCTCTCATGGATGCCGTCAATCGGCATTGCGATGGCGATATCTACCGTTTTACCGCCGCGTATTACGAAACCGTTGCAAAAGTCGCTGACGTTACGGGATGCGATATCGTCGGGCACTTTGATTTGATCACCAAATACAACGAGGGCGGAAGACTGTTTGAAGAGAACGATCCGAGATATCTGCGTTCGGCAACCGACGCTTTGGACATGCTTTTGAAAAAGGACGTGATCTTTGAGGTCAATACGGGCGCGATCTCGCGCGGGTACCGTAAAACTCCGTATCCTGCTCCCGCACTTCTGCGCTATATCGCGCAAAAGGGAGGTC
Organism: Eubacteriales bacterium; assembly: GCA_045120465.1. Lineage (GTDB taxonomy): Bacteria > Bacillota > Clostridia > Oscillospirales > CAG-272 > UMGS1865. Next base: position 22,159 of record JBGVEW010000013.1, on the reverse strand, counting down.
AGGTGACGCTCAATGCCGATGCGCACCGTAAGGAGCATCTTACGTATGGCTTTGAGAATGCGTTGCATCTGGTGCGTGCCGCGGGCTTCGGCTCGATTCTTACCATGTCAAACAGCGGTTGGGTAAACCGCAAAATATAAAAAAACAACCCGTAAGGAGAGGAATCCCCATGAATTTTTTTGATGAGTTGATGAATTACGACAAAGAGGTTTACGATGCCTGCACGCTGGAATTGAATCGCCAGCGTCACAACATCGAGTTGATCGCTTCCGAGAACATTGTCTCCAAGGCAGTGCTTTTGGCGGCGGGCACCGTTTTGACCAACAAATATGCCGAGGGCTTTCCGGGTAAGCGTTACTACGGCGGCTGCCAGTACGTTGACGTTGTAGAGGATATCGCGCGCGAGAGAGCAAAGAAGCTCTTCGGTGCGGAGCACGCAAACGTGCAGCCTCACTGCGGTGCAAGCGCAAACCTTGCGGCATTTTTCGCATTTCTTGAGCCCGGTGATACCGTAATGGGGCTCAATCTCGCACATGGCGGACATCTTTCCCACGGTTCTCCCGTAAATATTTCGGGTAAATATTTCAACGTCGTTCCGTACAGCGTATCCGATGAGACCGAGATGCTGGATTACGAGGACATCCGCCGCGTGGCACTGGAGTGCAAGCCCAAGATGATCATTGCGGGTGCCAGCGCATATTCCCGCACCATCGATTTTGCTAAGATCCGTGAGATTGCGGACGAGGTTGGCGCATACTATATGGTCGATATGGCACATATCGCGGGTCTCGTTGCGGCAGGTCTGCATCCCAGCCCCGTTCCGTATGCCGACGTTGTTACCACCACCACGCACAAGACTTTGCGCGGCCCTCGCGGTGGCTTGATCCTTTGCCGCGAAGAGTTCGCAAAGCAGATCGATAAGGCTGTTTTCCCCGGTACGCAGGGAGGTCCTCTGATGCACATCATTGCCGCAAAGGCAGTGGCACTCGGTGAAGCGATGACCGATGAATTCAAGGAGTATCAGGCTCAATTGGTCAAGAACGCAAAGGTTCTTTGCAATGCGCTCAAGGAGGCGGGCTTCCGCATCGTATCGGGTGACACCGATAACCATCTCATGCTCATCGACCTTCGCCCCTTCGGCATTACGGGTAAGGAGATGGAAAAGCGTCTTGATGAGGTACACATCACCGTCAACAAGAACGCCATTCCCAACGATCCCGAAAAGCCCTTCGTTACCAGCGGTATCCGCGTAGGAACGCCTGCCGTTACCTCTCGCGGCTTTAAGGAAGAGGAGATGCTCAAGATCGCAGGATGGATGAAGGATATCGCATCCGACTTTGAGGGAACGCGTGAGCGCGTTACAAAAGAGGTCGTTGAGCTTTGCGAAAAGTATCCGATTTACGATTGATTTTGAAAAAAACGTATAAAGGCATTGACATTTGACGCAAAGTATGCTATAATGTCAAAAAAATATATGATAGAGGCGCATCGATTGAACAGTAGCTTTTGCGAAATAGCCTGCGCGGGCGTTGCAAAAGGGAAAGGCTTCGATGCCGAAGAGCGACCTGGGCGTGCGGTCGTTTCTGGCATTGCGGATAAGATCCGCCGTGCTGTCGCAGAAATGCGGAGTGCTATCTTCCAAGGTTTGATTCGGTAATCCCGAAACAGATATGAGGGCAGAGTGGCACCGTATGATGTGCCGCTCTGCCTCTTTTGTACGCGCGGAAAGGATGATAAATTATGAAGCAAACGATTTTTACAGGTGCCGCAACCGCCATTGTTACCCCTTTTCAAAACAACGAGGTTGATTACGAGGCGTTTGGCCGCTTGATCGAGTGGCAGATCGAGGAGGGAATTGACGCAATCGTTGTTTGCGGTACGACGGGTGAGGCATCTACCTTGACCGATGACGAGCATCGCGCAGTCATTCGCTATGCGGTGGAAAAGGTGGCGGGGCGTGTTCCCGTTATTGCGGGTACCGGTTCTAATGATACCGCTTACGCAATTGAACTGACCCAATATGCCTGCGGGGCAGGCGTTGACGGTGTTCTGCTCGTCACTCCTTATTATAACAAGGCAACGCAAAAGGGCTTGATCAAGTCCTTTGAGGCAATTGCGGATGCCAGTACAAAGCCCGTTATTCTGTATAACGTTCCGTCCCGTACGGGTTGCAATCTGCTCCCCGCATCCGTGGCGGTATTGGCGGAGCATCCCAACATTGTAGCCATCAAGGAGGCTTGCGGCAACATTTCGCAAATCGCAGAGCTGGCGGCACTGGTTCGCGGTAAGCTGGATATCTATTCGGGTAACGACGACCAGATCGTTCCCATCCTCTCTCTTGGCGGAAAGGGCGTTATTTCGGTTCTTTCCAATATCATGCCGCGTGCAACGCACGAAATGTGTGCAAAATTTATGGCGGGCGACGTTGCGGGAAGTGCCAAGCTTCAGTTGGATCTGTTGCCTCTGGTCAACGCGCTCTTCTGTGAGGTCAACCCGATTCCCGCAAAGACGGCAACTGCCGCCATGGGCTACGGTGAAAACAGTCTGCGCCTGCCCTTGACCCCTATGGAAGCGCAAAACGAAGAAAAATTGCTGGGATTGATGCGCGAGCAAGGCTTGCTTTCATCCAATTGAAAGGAACTGAATCCGATGAAGATACTGATTTGCGGTGTAGGCGGACGAATGGGACGAGAGGTTGCCAAGCTCTGTCTTGACGGTATGCGCGGCGCGTCTCCCGTGGCGGGATACGATATCCTTCCCGTGGATACGCGAGAGTTTCCCACTTATACCGATTGGAGCGCGATAGAGGAGAAGGTGGATTGCATCATCGATTTTTCTCATCATACGGGAACTGCGGCAATGTTAGAGTTTGCCGTTGCAAAAAGGATTCCCGTCGTGCTTGCCACAACGGGGCACACCGAGGAGGAGAATGCAAGGATCTTGTCGGCATCCCAAAAGATTCCCGTATTCCATTCCGCAAATATGTCGCTTGGAATCGCGCTTTTGGTGGAGCTTGCAAAATTGACTGCAAAAACCTTTCCCGATGCCGATATCGAGATCATCGAAAAGCATCATAATCGAAAACTGGATGCTCCCAGCGGAACGGCTTTGCTTCTTGCCAATGCGGTCAAGGAGATCAGAGAAAAGGCAAGACTGATCTTTGGCCGTTCGGGGCAGGCAAAGAGGGAGGCGGATGAGATCGGTGTCCACGCGATCCGAATGGGAAATATCATTGGAGAGCACGAGGTCATTGTGGGAACCGATACCCAAACCGTAACCTTGAAGCATGAGGCACACAGCCGTGCGTTGTTTGCGGAGGGGGCGATCGCCGCAGCCGCATTTTTGTGCGGAAAGCCCGCAGGGCTTTACGACATGAAGTCGATGATCGATGCGGAATGACCTTTTTACACTTTGAGTAAACGAGGATAAACACATGATTTGCAACAATCTTTCGGTCAACGAAAAGGGACGCTTGTGCCTGGGCGGTCAGGATACGACCGTTTTGGCAAAGCAGTACGGCACCCCCTTGTATCTGATGGATGAGGATCGCATCCGCGAGCGTTGTCGCACGTATCTCCGTGCAATGCGTGAGGCGTTCGGTCCGCGCGCGCTTCCGCTCTATGCGGGAAAAGCCGCGTCTTTCAAGCAGATCTATCGGATCATGAAGGAAGAGGGGCTTGGGATCGACGTGGTTTCGTCGGGAGAAATCTGCACCGCGGTAGCGGCAGGATTTCCAATGGAAAAGTCCTATTTTCACAGCAATAATAAGACCGATGCGGATATTGCGTATGCGATGGAAAACGGTGTCGGCTATTTTGTGGTGGATAACCGCGAGGAGCTGGATGCCATTGAACAAGCGGCAAAGGCGCGCGGCAGAATCCAAAAAATTCTTTTGCGCCTGACCCCAGGGATTGATCCGCATACCTACGAGGCGGTTTCCACGGGGAAGGTGGACTCCAAGTTCGGTTCTGCAATTGAAACGGGGCAGGCAGAGGAAATGACGCTGTATGCGCTTTCTTTGCCACACGTCAAGCTATCGGGCTTCCATTGCCACGTCGGCTCGCAGGTTTTTGATTCCGACGTTTTTCTGCGTGCGTCAGCGGTTATGTTGGAGTTTGCAAATCAAATGAAGCATAAGCATGGATACGTGTTGGAGGAATTGGATCTTGGCGGAGGTTACGGTGTCCGATATCTGGAGGAGCATCCGGAGATCGATATTCACGCCAACGTGATCGCGGTTGGTTTGGCGGTCAAGGCACAGTGTGACGTTTTGGGACTTGCAATGCCTGCGGTGCGTATGGAACCCGGCAGAAGCATCGTTGCCGATGCTGGAATGACGCTTTATACCGTGGGAACGGTAAAAAGAATTCCGGGATACAAGAATTACGTGTCGGTTGACGGTGGAATGACCGATAATCCGCGCTTTGCACTCTACCGTTCTCCCTATACTGTTCTGCTTGCCAACAGACCCGAGGATAAGACCGACAAATTCCGTTGCTCGGTGGTTGGAAGGTGCTGTGAGAGCGGAGATATCTTGCAGGAGAACGTACCGATGCCCGAGGACGTTACCCGTGGCGACTTGATAGCGGTTTTGACAACGGGAGCGTATAATTACGCTATGTCGTCCAATTATAACCGCATTCCGCGCCCGCCGGTTGTGATGCTGAAGAACGGCGAGAGCTATCTTGCCGTTCAGCGTGAGACGTTTGAGGACGTTTGTAAGAACGATATATAAAAGAAGGGGGCTGAGTCATTGACGAAGCCCCCGCGCGAAAGCGGCGACTGTAGGCTTTTTCGTGCCGGGAAATTTGTTGTTTTTTGCCTCTTATGAGGCAAAAATGGCGGTGTTCAACCGCCAAAACAAAAACCACGGGGGTGAGTACCAAATGCGTTTTCGCATTTGACTCACCCCCCATTTTTACGGTGACCAATGAAGATCCGTTTTGGAAAACGGACAGAAAGCACGCCTTGATGCGCCTTCCGCCGTACCGCTTATTCCGGCTTTTTGTAATGCTTTTGCCAGTTGATCACCCACATATTGCGAGGAAGATGGAAGGGATCACGGTCTTTGACAACACCGTCGCGGCACAGGGCGGGCAGCTCGTTTTCGAGAATCTCGCGCTGGATCGCAAGCTTCCATTCGATCGCCTCGCGGTGACCCATGTAGTCCATGCTCGGCTCGTATCCAAGACGGGAGTCAAAGTCCACGAGCGGCAGTGCCGCCTCGGCATTTGCAATTTCGGCACGCATGATATCGGCAACGCGCTCCACGGTAGCGGAAAAATCAATGCTCTCGTCTGTCAGCAATGCATACTTGAGCAGATAGTTCTCCTTGACGTGGTAGGTAGTCAGCACCGCGCGCCCCATATATTCGGCAATTCCCGCAATGCGTTGCGCATCGTCGCGCTTGCCCTCGGCAACCTGCGAAAGAATCGCTTTGAGCATTTCGGCACCCTTTAAAAATTGCGCGGCACTCTGCTTATAAAGGCGTGCTTCTCCCACCAGCTTGTCGTATTTTCCTTCCTCGTAGAAGGGATAGGTGTAGTTGGGGAAGCAGATGCGGTTTTCCCCGTGCATCGCGTGCTTGCCAAAGGGAATTTCCAGCTCCTTGTGGTTATACATAACGATGGGATAGGAAGGTCCGATCCGCATCGGGCCGTACTGATCCTGCTCGGTGGTCACAAGACGGGAGATCGCCTCTCCAAAGAGACGGTACGCCTCCTTGACCGTTTCCAGATGCTCCTCTCCCCAATCGCGCTTGATCAAACGCTCGATAATGGCGTTGCCGTCGGGGTTTGGTTCGGTGAACATCGCTTTGGCAAGCTCGGAAATAAAGGAAGGATAAACGCCGTAGTGGTGGCACTCCATCAGCCCCTCAAGCCCGTACTTTTCATGCGCCTCGTTGACCGCCTCAAACCGTTTAAGCCACTGATAAGGGGCTGGCTCGTAAGGTACGGTGCCCACGTCCCAGGTAAGTCCCGCGGTATTCGTCATGGAATAGAGCGGAATGTTCCGCCTGTGCGCGATCTCCGCCTCGCTCGTAAAGTATTCCCCCGCCCCCGTTAAAAAGAGCGTGTAGTCGGTTGCCTCTGCAGGCACACCGTCAATATGAACGCGCTGTGACATTTCAAAGGTTGCCTCCAAGGAAATATCCGTTGGGAGGCGTTCCGTCAGTGCTTCGCGCAATTCGCGCGGCCGATTGCTCCAGTTATAGGTCCAAAAAACAACGTCTGCCTTCGGATTTTGGCGGCGAATCACCTTTTTAACGAGGTTCAGCCATTCGGGATAATCGCGGCAGGGGAACCAGCCCGGGCGCACCTTATCGGGATGCAGACGGTTGCCGTCGGCATCAAAATTATGGATCCCGACCAGCCCCGTGGTACGTTCATCCTTGCTTGGAAACTCCACGCTCTCGCCCACAAGTGTCACGCCCTTCAAACCGGGGCAACGGCGGAACAACTCACCGTACAGGTTGTCGTAGTATTCCTCCGCATCCGCATCGTCGGGATGTCGATAGCTCTTCATATAACTGTAGGCATACGTATCCAGTCCATAGGCAGCCGCGCGACGAATGATATCGTTAAAATCGGTATAGCCGTAGCTGGTATGGTCGATTCCGCGCGTAAAGAGAAGAATTGCGGTAAATCCGTGGTGCGCGATCATATTCAGATGCTCGTTCGGAAAAATATCCAAGGAAAATCCCGAATGCACCATACGGGTATGATAGCGTTGCCGTCTTTCCTCACATCCAAGCGCGAGGTACGGTGCTTCCTCAACGTTCATCAGATCCTCAAGAAGATAGCTTGCCTGCGCTGTTGCGCGTGGATTTTCACCCACCAGACGCACTAAGGACTCGCTCACCTCTACGCGATACGCGCCCGTCTCCATGGTGGGGTCAACCGCGTACACAATGGCATTCCGCTCAACCGCTCGGGTCGTCAGAGAGACCTCAACGTTCATCGACGTAAAGAAATAGTCCTCCAGATCCCTTCCCACACGCACAAGAAACTCATCCTCACGCGGCACGACGATGCACCAATCCGACGTGATCTCGATCTGCCCCTTTTCAAGCGGCTTTTCTACACGGCGGTTCTTTTTGTGCACCTCTAACAGTCTCTTGCGAAATTCATATTGCAGCTCTGCCATGATAATCTCCTTTTATGAATGAATCGCTTCCTTTAAATACTCCAAGGAAAGCGTTGCCATTTTCTCTCCCAGCTCCGCGTTGGCACGCTCGGAGCTCTTTGTGAACCAATGCTCGCGGTCGCCAAGGCGGGACAGATCCACCGCCTCTGGGTAGAGTGCCATGAGAAGCGAGCACTCGAACTCGCCCGCATGGTCGTAGCCCGTGGCGTTTTGCACAGCGGTATTCATGGTGGGAATGACCTTGATCCAGTTGAAGGGATTGTTTGCCCCCTCTAACTGCTCGTAATAGTTTGCGTAGGATTCACTTCCCCACCAGCCTTGTCCCAGCGTTTCCTCCAAATATTCCATCGTCGCGCGCTTTGCCGCCAAGCGGTAGCACAGCGTCATGGGCATTTCGGACTCCTGCTCGAACTGATGATGAATGACCACGTAAATATTACGGAAGCCGGCAGAGAGCAAACTCTTAAAGGTATAGTAAACGTAATTTTCAAACGCGCGCTCGGGGATATGTACCGTTCCGCTCTTACTGTCTCCAACCGCATAGCTGGAGGGGCTGTAATGAATGGAAGGCGCGATCATCATCTCCTTGCCGCTCTTTTCCAGGCGGTCAAGAAGCCCCTCAACGATCAAGGTATCGCATCCGTAAGCGCATTGCGGTCCGTGATATTCTACCGTTCCGCCCGCGATCACCAGCGGAAGATTGTTTTTTTGTACGTATTCCACCTCACGCGGAAAGCTTCGTTCCAGTCTCATGGAAAACTCCTTTCTCACTGACCAAAGCCCAGCGTCGTATAGTACGCCAGATTGGTTTGTCTGTTGTCTAGGCGGCCGTACTGAAGCACGATATTGCCGGTGCTCTCCAGCTTCATGGCATACTGCGTCTCAAGAGGCACGACGTAGCCGCACATATCCTCGACGTTGTTCATGCGGAAGCAACGCACGCTTTTTGCCTTGACCGTCCAATGAATATCGGTATAGCAGGGCTCCTCCACAAAAAAGAGCGTTACGTCGATCGTGACGTCCTCATCATTGTCGTTTACAATAATCACGGATTCATGTCCCTTGAGCTCTCCCTCACCCGCAGGCGGCAGCTCGCAATCGGGAATGATCCATCTCTTTTTTCCAATCGCTTCCATGTTTGACGCCTCCGATCAGAATTCCAGCTCGATGATACCCTTTTTGAGGTAATCGGTGTAAGATTCGCAACCGTCCTTTTTCACGGCAACACCCTTTTCCCAACGGCAGCCGAAGGTGGGACCGGAAATAAAGGTATCTACCTGGAAGGTCATGTTTTCCTGAAGGAGATAATCGGTGGTGGTCTCCATCCAAGGAGCCTCGACCTCAATCATACCCGTACCGTGGCAGGGGCCGTAAACGTAGTTATCCTTGTATCCTGCGTCGCAGTACATCTTGTAGAAGTTCTTTGCGATGTCGCTTGCCATCACGCCCGCCTTGACCTCGCGGCAGGTCCACTCGTGCATCTGACGGCAGAACTCAACCAATTCGCGTCTCTCGCCCTCCAGCTTGCCCATGATAACGGGAAGACCGATACTGGGAGAATAACCGTCGATCTTTGCGGAAAGGTTGAGCTGAACGATGTCACCTTTTTTGATCTCGCGGTAGCGGGAGCGGCTGATTGCGTGACGGGTGGATTCCTCGGAGAAGACGTACATGGGAAGACCCTCGTACTCCGCACCGTTCTCATAGATCACGCGCTGTGCAACGCCGACCATCTCCAATTCGGTAACACCGGGGCGGAGATTGCGGATGACCTCGTCGGTAGCGAGCTCGATGATACGGAAGCCCTCGCGGATGCAGGCAAGCTCGTTTTCGCTCTTGATCTGGCGCAGGCTGACCATAATATCGTTGCAACGGATGATCTCAGCCTTGGGGAAGGAATCCTTGAGCCCCTCGTAAATGGGGAGCGTGCACTCTACGTAGCTTCCAAGACCGATGCGCAAAGCCTCACCCGAAACGCCCAGAGCCTTGAATACGTCACGGAAGGTGGACGCCTGTAGCTCGGGATAAGAGGGGTCAGCGGACTCGCGGAACTCGCGGAGCACGAATACCTTGTCCAGTTTACCAAAATCCTTACCGAATACGGCAGATTCGGGACCTACCAAAAGGGCTGCGTCACCGTTTGCGGCAATCACGACACCCGCGCGTTCAAACAACGGCCAAAAGCCGGAAAAATAACGTGCGTTTGCATAGTCACTCTCGGTAGAGCAAACCAGCATCGCGTCAAGGTTTCTCTCGCGCAGCATCGCGGCAGCCTTGGCAATTCTTTCGTGATATTCGTGATCGGGAATACAAATTCTTTTCATGTTCGTTTCTCCTTATATAATATTTGTAAAAAAACAATGAGAACGGGTAGTGTGTCATGCCACTTTCCCATTCTCATTGTACCAAATATTCAATCATTTTTCCATGAAAAATCCATAAAGAATTTTGAAAAATCCATAAAATCAACCAATCAGACCGACAATTTCCTCGTGGATCTCCTCAATGGATCGATAGGCGTTGACAACGCGAACGTTATCGCGCTCACAAAGCTCTTCAAACACGCGGTAGAACTGATTGCGCACTGCGGTCAGCTTTTCCTCGTTTTCGTAGATCTCCTGCGTAGCTCTGCCGCGATTGATGCGCGCCATGCTCTGTTCGGGTGTCAGATCCAAAAAGATGCAAACGTCCGGGCGAAGGATCTCGGGACAATCCAAATTCATATGGCGAACCCATTCGGGATCGGTCTCGCTTCCCTGATACGCCATAGAGGAATAATAGTAGCGATCGCAAATCACGTCAAAGCCGTCCGCAAGCATTTTTTGAATACCGTTGACGGGATTGACGTTATGAAAGATGCGATCCAGCACAAACATTGCCGCCATTTCCCCCGCGGTACGCTTGGAAATTCCTCCCAATGCATCACGCAAGAGTCCACCGCTAACCGATTCGGTTGGCTCTGCGGTACAGTAAACGCGTCTGCCCGTCCCCCGCAAGTGGTTTGCCAAAAGCTCGATCTGCGTAGTCTTTCCCGCGCCGTCAAGCCCTTCGAATACAATAAAACGTCCTCTGTTTTCCGTCATGCTCGTTCCTCATTTCGTCTCGTTCGTTTCATCATCAGCCGCCTGCGCCTTCAGCACCTCGATCTCCTTTTTCAAGGACTCGATCGTTGCTTCCATGCGGCAGAGCTGCTGTGCTACGGGGTCGGGAATATGAACCTGATCCAAATCGTTGGAAACGCGCACGCCGTCTCGACGCACGATGCGCGCGGGGATTCCCACCGCGGTGCTGTTTTCGGGCACGGGATTCAAAACCACCGCGTTTGCCGCGATTTTACTGCCCGATCCGATTTTAATGGGTCCCAGCACCTTGGCACCCGAGCCAACCATAACGTTATCTCCCAAAGTAGGATGTCGTTTTCCAACGTCCTTACCCGTTCCGCCCAGCGTGACCCCCTGATAAACGGTGCAATTGTCACCGATCTCGGTGGTCTCACCGATCACCACGCCGCTTCCGTGGTCGATAAAAAAGTTTCTGCCAATGGTTGCGCCGGGATGGATCTCAATCCCCGTCAGGTGTCTTGCGCCCTGGCTGACGGCACGGGCAGCAAAATAATGCTCGTTTTGGTGCAAATAATGCGCCAGGCGGTGTGCCATAATGGCATGAACGCCCGAATACAAAAGCAGGATCTCCGCTTTACTGCGCGCGGCAGGATCTCGCTCTCTGACCGCCTGTATCACCTCTCCAAACTCACGCTCGGTTTGGTAGATCGCATTGGCAACGCCCTTTTGCGCGCGGCGGATACCGCCAAACGCTCGGGCAAACAAATGCTGTTTTTTCATTGTGATCTCCTTATAAGTTGGAAATACGCATCACCTCACGCGCAAATCTGCGCATGGTTCTACCTTATTATTATACACGGCTTGAGGCACTTTGTAAATAGGTTTTTGGGAAATTGACGAAAAAAAGAGAACGCGCCGACCGCATTGTGCGGTCGGCGCGTCCAGACTATAGACAAAACTTACAACTTTCGCCAGTTTGACAAAAGTTTTCGCCCAATGCGCTTGCGCATTTTCTTTTCTCAAAAGGCGGCGCGGTGGAGGGCGCGTAGCCCTCCTCGGAGAGCACATAAGTGCTCTCGAATTCGCTTGCGAATTCTTTCTCCTGCAGACGGCGAAATTCCTCTAAAAACGGCGCTTTTCTTTTTGCCAAGCTTTTTCTTTTGCGCCTTCTTGGTCAAAAGAAAAAGCGGTATAAAAGACTTGGTGCAATCCTACATATCGTTTGCCTTTGGTCTGCAACCTAAACGCGCCGACCCCTTTGGGCGGTCGGCGCGTCTTTTGTTTGATTAAGCGTTAGTGGGTTCCTCGTCGGTGACCTTGGCATCTGCCGCGATCTCCTCAACGGGAGTCTCTTCAACGGGAGTTTCCTCTACGGGAGTTTCCACCGTGGGAGTCTCCTCTACGGGAGCTTCACCGTTGATGACCGACATCGGGATTGCCGCAACCAGCTTTTTGATCAAGCCCGCCTCAACCAACTGTTCGGTGGTCATGTAGGTCAGCTTGTAGTCCGCTTCCTCAAAATTCTTCTTCTTGGGAAGCTGGAGCTTTTCTTCGCAAAGCATGGTGATCATTTCAAGCGCGTGCTTGAACTTGCGGTCTCCCTTGATCTTCATCAAAACGGGAACACCCGCATACTTCTTCTTGGAAGACATATCCTTGAAGGTGTACTTGGTCTCTGCCAGTGCCTCGGGATCGAGTGCCATGTAGAGATAGAGGGTACGAGTCTTTGCGTTGAACTTTGCAACCTGTGCGCGTCCCAGATTGAAGGACTCGTAATTCCAGCTTACGCGGTTCTTGATGCCCTTGTAAGAGAGCAACAGATTCTTAATGACGTTGTAGTAATCCTGAACACCGCCAAGCGACTGTGCAAGGCGGGACCGGAAGCTGCGGCGGTAGCGAGTAACGAGCTGAACCTCACCGGCACTCTCCTGCGCGAGCATTTCATTGTAACGCTCTGCCTCAACCATCACGTCGATGAATTCCAAAGGCATCGAGCCAAAGCCCGCAAAGGAAGAATCCTCTTCCTCTTCTTCGCCCTCGTTTTCGTCCTCGTCATCCTCATCGGATTCGGGAGCGGCTTCTGCATTTTCGACAACCGCTTCCTCAGCGGGAGCTTCCTCAGCGGGAGCTTCCTCAGCGGTCTCCTCAACAGATTCCTCTACGGATTCCTCAACGGGCTCCTCTGCGAGTTCCTCACCGTCATCGGGACCGTTATCCTTGAGCAGACGAGCCGCCAGCTCTTCGACAACCGCAACCTTGACCTCATCGGTCATTTCCTCGCTCCAATCCTCGGGAACGTAGGTTTGTGCGGCATTGTTAACGGCAGCCGTGATGGAATCCATCGTTGTGCCCTCAACCGCCTCGGGAACAACACCGTCAACGGTTACGACCTCAAATGCCTCCGCAACGGAATCCGCAACAATTGCGCATACCGACGCATCAGCCTCTTCGGTTTCCTCGGCAACTTCTTCAACTGCTTCTTCGGCAGTCTCTTCAACCGATTCCTCAACAGTCTCTTCAACTACTTCTTCGACAGTCTCTTCAACCGCTTCTTCAACAGTCTCTTCAACCGCTTCTTCTGCGGTTTCCTCAACGGTCTCCTCGGAGAAGATTCCATCGGGAAGGATCATGGTATTGGTCATTGCATCCGCAACAATGGAATCGATAATCTCGCGGAAGGCTTCGGGAGAGATCTCCTCATCCTCATCCGCCAGAAGAACGATCGCGTCGGTTGCATCCGCGGACTCGTTGAAGTTTTCTGCCATTGCAGCGGCAACAGCAGCGCTAACCTCGTCAGAAACGTCATAATTTGCTTCGGCAGCGTCAACCTGATCCATCAGGCCCTCTGCCTTTTCAGCAGCCATTGCGTCTGCCAGCTCGGTAGCCGCGATCACATCGGGATCCTGAGCCGCGAGAGCCGCAAGATCGATCGCCTCCGCCTCTGCGGTCATCTCGGCAAGCGACTCGGCAACCGCCTCGCTTGCGTCAACCTCGGTCTCCTCCTCGGTCTCGGTGGGAGCAACGTCGGCACGCAGAGCCTCTGCCATGTCGTCAATGCTTTCCGCAAGGCAAGCCTCGGGATCGTCGATCTTATCCTCAATGACAACGGGCTCAAATTCGGGAACGTCACCCTCGGTATCGATGGTCAGTACCATGTTGGTTGCGCTTCTCTCGATCTGACGGAGCTTCAAGCCGATGACAAAGAGCAGGAGCAGTGCCAGAAGCACGAGGAAGATGATGAGTGCAATACCGGGTGCGGTTACCCAGAAGGGAGCGGTATATACGGGCGCAATTACAAAGGTAACTGCCGCTTCCGCATCAAAGCCTTCAATAATGTAATAACCGTCCTCAAGGGTAACGGTATATTTCTCGCTTGCGGGCGCCATATTACCAACGCCGTCGTAGATGTACAGATCCTCAACCTTGAGCGGATCGCAATTGGGATCGGAGAGCAGATCAGAGAATACGGGAATGATCAGCTTAAACGCCTCACCGTTGCCGCCGATCACACGGATCGTGTACTCCTTGTGTACGTGATAACCGTAAATCACGTCACGGTCGAGAGACTCGGGAATCGAGAACTCCGCCTTGATCGCGTCGGACAGACCGTTCTGACCGATGATGATCATCTGATAGGGCTGATCGTTCGTACCGACTGCCAAAAAGTTCTTCTTTACAGTAAGGGTAGCGGAAAGCTCACCGGTCACCTTGAACTCATAGTTCTCCACGTCATTTTCGCCAACCAAAGAAGGAAGCGTTGCCTTGACGGTATAGATGCCGGGAGTGCTGATGCCGTTTACGGTATCCTTTGCGGGGATCTCCTTGCCGTTTGCATCGTAGTAGGTGTACTTGATTGCCTTCAGAACGCTTTCGGGAATGCCCGCACCGTTGACGAGCAGCTGATACTTCATGGGCTTGATGTTGGTAGGATCGCTCAGATCCGCCTCACCGAGATAGGTAGCGTCGCTCATGGAGATCTCATATACTGCCTTTTGAATGGTTACGGACTTGGAAAGACGCTCGGTTCCTTCCAGATCGTACAAATTACGGTCGGGGGTCTGCGCCTCGAGGGTATAAACCTGCTCGGTCTTTCCCTTATATACGTTGCCGTAGATACCCAGCTCGTAAGCCTCGGCAAGCGTGTAGTACTTGTAGTTACCTTCTTCGCCCGTGCGAACCATAACCTTAAGCTGAACCTCAACGGGCTCGGTCTCACCTGCGGGAACGTACTGAGCAACTGCGCTCATCAAAAGCGCCTTGGGAACACCGTTTGCATCTACCTCACCGTAAACCAAGGTATCTGCGCCTTCCCAAACCACGTTGGTAATCTTGATGGGGGTAACGGTAACCTCTACGGGAAGAACGGGGATCTTATAGTTTTGGATCGCCTCACCGGACACCGCAACCTTGGTAAAGGTCTTGACGGGGCCGCCTGCAGCCTGCGTGATCTCAACAGACTCAAAGCTGACCGCTTCGGCAGCACCGATGGTCAACACGTCACCCGCAACGATATTGCCCTCAAGAGCAAGATCGGTGGGAAGCGTAACCGCAACGCCGGAGTAGAGAGACTCGATGGGGTTGTAACGGACCTCACCGGTACCGATACCGCTCCAGGTAAGCTCTACGGGATCGATGCGTGCGGGAAGCACCATGACCTTATTAGCGTCGGTTGTGATATCGGGCGTTTCATCCCAAACGACCGTCAGGGTCTGCTCACCGGCATTTTTGCCGCTGAAGGTTGCGGAAACCGCGTTGTACTTCACGGCACCGACAACAACCTTTACAGTGCCGTTTGTGCAATCGATTTCTCTGTCACCGTCATAGGTCTTGACCCATGCGTCCGCTACGTTATCCCACACAACGCCCGTGCTCGCGTCAATTTCGACAACAGGAGCATTTTCGTTGGTTGCGGAAACCAGAACGGCACACAGACAAGAGACGATTGCAAGCATCGCCATAACGGCGATCAGCTTCATCGGCCGAATCTTGTGTTCGAATTTCATACGTTGATTTTTCATTCCACATCAACCTTTCCATAAAAAATTCGCGGCGGTGCGCACGCTGTTTTGACCTGCGTCCTACGCGCGTTTTTATATTCTGTTTTATTATATCACATCAAAAGACCGATGTCAACACAATTTTTTACATTTTCTTCGCATTTTTCGAAAAATCTTCTCCCTTTTTTCGCATTTTTCGCAACACATCCGCTCAAAAGCGACCGTTCTGTCATCCGAGCGCAAGCACGCCCCGTCGATTTTCGGCATATTCTATGGAAGGGGAGCATTCCGACTCTCCTCCCCCAAAACACACTTTCAAATATGCGAAAAAGGAGATACCATGGCGCAATTTACCAATCAGGCGCAACTGTCCTATAATAATCAAACCGTCAACTCCAACGTCGCCGTTGGAGAAATTCCCGAAACGATCTCCGCCGCCAAAACAGCGGTAACCGAGACCTATACCGCCGAAGGCACCGTCACCTACGTGATCAGTGCCGTCAACTCCTCCTCAAGCCCTACCGCAGGCGTAAGTGTCACCGATGATCTCGGCGGCTATGCCTTTGGCACGCAGACCCTTTATCCGCTGAACTATATCGACGGCTCCGTCCGCCTCTATATCAACGGTGTTCTGCAAGCCGCGCCTACCGTTACGGCAGGTCCTCCCCTCTCCTTTTCGGGGATCACCATTCCCGCAAACGGCAATATGGTGCTCGTTTATGACACCACGGTCACGCAATTCGCTCCATTGGGCGGTGCTTCTTCCATCGTTAACACCGCCACTCTGACAGGCGTCGGAATCCCCACTCCCATCACCGTCAGCGAGATCGTCACGCCCCTGTCCGAGCCCTCTCTGACGATCACCAAGAGCATCGAGCCGCCCATCGTCAACGAAGGGGACAGGGTCACCTACCGATTTGTGATCCGCAATTTCGGCAACGCCCCCGCCGAGGCGGATGCCGACGTAACGGTGACCGACCTCTTCGATCCGATCCTTTCCGATCTTGTCGTTGCGCTTGACGGCACCACCTTAACCGAAAATACCGACTACACCTACGTGCAAACGAGCGGTTTGTTCACCACAACTCCCGGACGCATCACGGTCGCTCCGGCAACCTACGTGCAAGACCCCGCAACCGGCACTTGGAGCGTGACTCCCGGTGAAACGGTATTGACCGTAACGGGAACCATCTGATCCGATTTTTTCAAAAAAACGAGGGACGTTGCGCGTTTTTTGCACAACGTCCCTCTGAAATCCGCATAAAATCATCCATTAAAAAATGCACGCCAAAAGACATTTTTTATACGAAAGAGGGAACCAAAAAATGATTCCCTCCCTTTTTTGTATGCCCCGTTAAAATTCATTTTTTATTTTCGGTGTTAACTGCAATTCTCGCAAGTGTGAAAAGATTAAGACCGGATATGTATATGGGTAACCCACACAATCCCATTGCCATACCCAAATAAGACAATGCCATAAACGGTATGCCAATTTCATATCCGTCAAAATCGAAAGCTAAAGCGTACACGATGCCCGTTCTGCCGTTAATCGCTGCGGCGATAAGAAGAATCAACAAGAAAAGTCCAACTGCAAATAGGCCTATTACCATGAGTAGCCTTCCTGCTTTTATAAGGGCTTGTCCTTTTGATTCAACTTTTTCTGATGTCATGTTTTCAAAAATATTCATTTAACAATTATTGCTTTTTAAACGAACCATAATCGATTTCTGCATCCCAGTCATCAAAATCAGCATCGTGTTCAACGTCTGCATCGTAATTGGCAACGTGAAAATTACCATACTGATCACGAACCTTAACAGTGCCGCTCACCTTATAATTACCGTTGCCAAGATCTCTTGTTGTCCCATATGTGCAACTTACAAACGTAATGGAAGAGCCACCTAAAGTCATCCAATTCATTTCTGCCATCATTTGATACTTAACAGTGTCTTGCGCTTCTTCTTCGGGGGTTTTTGCGGAACTGCCATCATCCGAATTATTACCACAGCTCGACAGTACGCAACAACAGCCAAAGATCATAATGACTGTCAAAAGTAAAGCGATTTTTTTCATTTTCGTCTCCTTCTAATGATTTTTAAAAATAAAAAGTGCGCGGCGTAAAGCCACGCACCGAAAAACGTAGCTCCATGCCGCGACGCAAACTCTTTAACACTACCATATAATACGGATAAGCATACAAAAAGGGAGCATACATTTTTACCAAAAGGAAAAAGGTACACTTATCCCATGATTACCATGGTAGCGTTTGTGTTATTCAGTTTACGTCGCAATTTGATTATATCACATTTTTTGCGTTTTGTAAACAGTTTGATTGAAAATTTATCAAATTACCTTCCGGGCGGTAGAAAAAACCTCCCTTGTGTATGAAAGGGAGATGGCACGCGTTAGCGTGACGGAGGGATTGTAAAAGGTTAGAGTTTCATTCAAAACAATCCCTCAGCCGCCTTCGGCGTCAGCTCCCTTTACACAAGGGAGCCTTTTTTACGTTCATCTATAACTTGTCAATTTTCCTGACAAGCACTGCATTTGTGTCCACAAACGCAAAACACGGCATACCTCTTTCGAGATATACCGTATTTTTGTAAACTGTCCTTTAGGATGATGCTCTAAGGCTGATCCTTCTTTGTTGGTGCCGGTAGTCGGGGTCGAACTCGACAAAACGCGCACAGCGCGTTGTGAAGCCTTTTTTGCGCGCTTGACGCGCGCATTTCGCAAGCGAAAGCAAAGGCTTCGGTGCACTTCTCTCACCCACTACGCAGAAACAACAAAGAAGGGATCCGTATTAGAGCAGTTCCCTAAAGGACAGTTTTCAAAAATACGGTATATCTCGAAAGAGGTATGCCGTATTTTGCGTTTGTGGACACAAATGCAGTGCTTGTCAGGAAAATTGACAAGTCATAGGTGAACGAAAAAAGGCTCTCCCTTTGGGAGCGCTCCCGACGGAGTCGGGTGAGAGGGGCGTCCTTCAACCCTCTCCGTCCGCCTTCGGCAGCCACATCTCCCAAAAGGAGAGGCTTTTTCTACCTTCCGGAAGGTGAGCGAATTTTACATATACCTTTATCATAATATATAAAAGCCTCAAAATCCATATCCATACTGTATTTTCACTCCTTCCATATTCTGTGCCTTTCAAATTTATAGCAAAAATTGCCTTTGCTATATTATAGTGAAAAAATGACATTTTGATAAATAAAATTATCAAAAAAATGTCATTTTTTCTGCCAGTAAGGAAAATCGGCACTATAATATGTACTAAAAAGCAAAAGACCTCACTCCGTATTGCAACAAAGTAAGGTCTATATATTAAATATAATTTCTAATCACTCAAAAATTGGCAATCATACTCATCAAAAGCTATGCTTGTACCGTCCTCGAACATTATTACAACATTTGTAATCTCAAAGAAATCATAATTTTTCCATTTTGTTTCAGTTGTCTTTAATTCGAATTTTTTGCTTTTTCCTATGGCTATTTCATCCCAAGAAGTATAGTGACTTTTAAAGTCGCTTGTATATCCGGGGAAGGACAAAGCAAATTCAAACTCCATATATACAATGTCCGAATCAGAAACATTTTTAACTGTAAACGAACAAAAAGTTTCTCCTAATTGATTGTGTAACAATGCACCAAATTGGGGAGAAAGTCTAATTGTGTTTTGGACTTGATATTTGCGTTGTGAGCTTTTTAGGTTTTCTCTCTCCGCTTCGGAAAGAGCTTTCATTTCATTTGGCGTTGTAGAATCATATAGCAAAATAGCGGTAGCTTCATCAAAAACAGTCTCATAAGTCAAAATTTTAAATTGGTCGTTGTTTAGAATAATGATAGCAGAAAAATCCGTATATATTTCAAAAGACCGTTCAGTGCGTTTAATAATCCATTCGGAATCAAGTTGCGTCTTTTCTTTTAGTATATGAGTTTCTTCTAATCCTAATAATATCTTTTCCGCCAAATTGTTACCAAAATGAAGAGATAGTGCCTGAATGTTTTTGTCATGGTATATTTTGAAGGATTCTATTTTTAGTAATTCTCCATTTTCGTGATATAAAGCACATTTCGCTTCTATATCGGCAAAATCAAAACAAAGAAGATATTTTTCCGAAGAGATTGATGAAGGAATAGTAAACTCCATACTATACTCTTTGGAATCTCCCGCCTTTAGATCTTCGTGAGAAAACAACTTGGTTTTAGTATATTCTTGATTGGTTGTTTCATTTTTTAAGTAAACATCATCAAGGTCAAAGTTATTTGTTTTATCAGAGATGTTTTTGACAAAAAAAGTAATTTTCGCCGAAAAAGAGCCGTTTTCACAATCTGTTTCTTTTATATCTGTTACTGTTATTTCCAAATCATCATATTTAAACGGAATGTTGAAATAGTTTTTAGTCTCCTTGTGTAACAACGCCATTCCTACCGAAAACACAATAGCAAATATAAAAAACACAATGGCAAAAAGAAGAATTTTTTTGTCTTTAGATGTGTTGTTGTGTCTGTGGTTGGGAATTTGATTGTAATTATAATTCATATTGCCCTCCAAAACTAAAAAGGTGCGTAGCCGAAACCACGCACCGAAAAACGCAGTTTCGCTCATTGTTGCTACACAATTTCACATCTAAACGGATATGACAAGCAAAGCCTACGTTTTTACCAACGTATGCCCGTTTAGATAGGAAATGTGTATAAAATTGTGTAGCACGCTCATTATACCACATTTTAGAGGATTTGTCAATCTAAAAAGAATAAGACGGCTTGAATTTTCACTCAAACCGCCTTATCTGTTAGGAAACCTTACAATATTCGAACCTTGCAGGTTCTTGCTCCCCCTCTCGGGGGATGATACGCTATGCTGAAAACTGTCCTTTAGAGTACAGCCCATTCGCTGATCCTTCTTTGTTGGTGCCGGTAGTCGGGGTCGAACTCGACAAAACGCGCGCAGCGCGTTGTGAAGCACTTTTTGCGCGCTTGACGCGCGCATTTCGCAAGCGAAAACAAAGGCTTCGGTGCACTTCTCTCACCCACTACGCAGAAACAACAAAGAAGGATCAGCCCAAGGCTGATCCTTCTTTGTTGGTGCCGGTAGTCGGGGTCGAACCGACACGGTATCGCTACCACTGGATTTTGAGTCCAGCACGTCTGCCAATTCCATCATACCGGCATATGACGCTGACTATTATACCACATCCTTTTGAAAAAATCAAGAGCTTTTTGAAAAAATATCAAAGATTTTTTTGTCAACCTCTTGAAAATGCAGACGAATTGTGCTATAATGTGTTCAATAAAATATATCTTATCGAGAGTAACGTAGTGACAGGCACGATGACGTTACAGCAACCTGCAAAACCGTAAGGTGCTAATTCCTGTAAGATGAGAGCCGAATGCTCCGTCACGGCGGAGTTTTTTTGTTGTCTGAAAAGATATGTTTTAGAATTTTTAAAACGTATGGGAGAACCAAAATGAACAAAAAATTATTCACCAGCGAATCCGTCACCGAAGGACATCCCGACAAGATCTCGGACAAGATCTCGGATGCCATCCTTGACGAAATGCTCCGCCAGGACCCCATGTCCCGCGTCGCGTGCGAAACCTTCTGCACCACGGGCTTGGTTTGCATCATGGGCGAAGTAACCACCAAGGCGCAGGTCGATATCCAAAAGATCGTGCGCGAAACCGTGCGTGAGATCGGCTACGACCGCGCAAAATACGGCTTTGACTGCGATAGCTGTGCGGTGATCACCTCTCTCCACGCGCAGTCCCCCGACATCGCAATGGGTGTGGACAAGTCTCTTGAAGCAAAAAACGGCGACGCGGACGAATTCGACATCGGCGCGGGCGACCAAGGTCTTATGTTCGGCTACGCCTGCAACGAGACCCCCGAGCTGATGCCCCTTCCCATTTCCATGGCACACAAGCTTGCAAAGCGTCTGACCGACGTGCGCAAAGACGGCACGCTGCCCTATCTCCGTCCCGACGGAAAAACGCAGGTGACCGTTGAGTATGACGAAAGCGGTGCTCCCTTGCGCGTTGACACCATCGTCATCTCCTCTCAGCACAGCGCGGACGTTACCGTTGAAGAGATCCGCCGCGACCTGATCGAAAAGGTCATCAACCCCATCGTACCCGCTGACATGATGGACGAAAGCACCAAAATCTACATCAACCCCACAGGTCGCTTTGTCGTAGGCGGCCCCGCAGGGGACACCGGTCTTACGGGACGCAAGATCATCGTTGACACCTACGGCGGATACGCGCGTCACGGTGGCGGTGCATTCTCGGGAAAAGACCCGACCAAGGTTGACCGCTCCGCTTGCTATGCCGCACGTTACGTTGCAAAGAACGTCGTCAAAGCAGGACTTGCCGACAAGTGTGAAGTACAAGTCGCCTATGCCATCGGTGTTGCAAAGCCGGTCTCGGTGATGATCGACACCTTCGGCACGGCAAAAGTGGACGAAGCCCTGATCGAAGCCAAAGTGCTTGAGCTCGTCGATCTCCGTTCCGCCGCCATCATCAAACGCTTTGACCTTCGCCGCCCCATCTACTGTCAGGTTGCCGCCTACGGTCACATGGGCCGCGAAGACATCAACGTCCCGTGGGAAGCCTGCGACATCGCTCCCGAATTGGCAAAGCTGTTGGGATAATCATTTGTGTGGTATTCTATATGTATTTTATATGGATTTTTTGTGGGGAAACTTTCGAGAAAGTTTCCCCACACCCCTTCAAAGCTTTTACCGCGTTTTTATAGCATACCCTCAACAGGAACCGCTTTCATATCGGTTCCTTTTTTCATACTCTGCGTTTTGGTACCACCGCCAAACGCTCCACAAAGTTAGTTTTGCGTGGGGGATTTTCGTGGGAAACTTTTTGAAAAAAGTTTCCCACACCCTTCAAAAACTTTTACCGCATTTTTGTTGGCGTACCCTCTACGGGAATCGCTCTCAT
>JBGVEW010000012.1:0-60630 GCA_045120465.1 Eubacteriales bacterium | reverse complement strand
ATTCATCCCGCTCGCGCCGCTTCGCTACCCAAAAAGATCACGAAAGTTAGTTTTGCGTGGTGCTTTTCCTCATTTTGCACTTTGCATTTTGCATTTTTTCGTGTCATCCTGAGCGGAAGGCGTAGCCTGTAGTCGAACTTTGCGGAATGAGCCACGGGCACGCAGTGCCGCGAATGGAGCAAAGCGCGAGGGCTGTGCCCGAAGCGGGATCTACGAACGATTACCAATAGCTTTTGGTAGAAAAAGTAACATTTGCATGTGTAAAGCTATTAAGACTCCATAGTAGATCCCGTCATTGCTGCGCAATGCCGCCCTCCCTTGGGTCGGGTTCGACTGCGAAAACGCCGCACTGTGGCGTTTTCTCCACTCAGGATGACACGTTGGTCGATCGCAAATCCCATCGTCGCTCCGCTCCTCGGTTTTGCTCCATTCCGCGGGGCTTCATTTCGCAAAACTTCGACCGGCGAGTTTACGAGCCTTCTCAGTGATGACACATTGTTTTTCCCTTCTCAATCCGTCAATACTACCAAAAGAAAAAGGCGGAAAGAGACGAAAATCGTGCGATTCCAGTCTTTATTTGAAAGGGAATTTTGTGGTATAATATAGAATATATAATTAGGCTGTTCCAAAATCAAGAATAGGGAGAAAAAACAGTGATCAGAGAAAATTTGAGAAACGTAGCAATCATTGCGCACGTTGACCACGGAAAGACTACGCTGGTAGATGGCTTGCTCAAGCAGGGCGGTATTTACCGCGACAATCAGGAAACGGTGACCCGCGTCATGGACTCGGGCGACCTTGAAAAGGAAAGAGGCATTACCATCCTGGCAAAGAACACCGCCGTTCGGTATAAGGACGTCAAGATCAACATCATCGACACCCCCGGACACGCGGACTTTGGCGGTGAGGTTGAGCGTATCCTCAAAATGGTAAACGGTGTTATTCTGCTGGTGGATGCCGCGGAGGGACCCATGCCGCAGACGCGCTTCGTTTTGCAAAAGGCACTGGAGCTCAACCACCGCGTGATCGTTTGCATCAACAAGATCGACAAGCCCGACGCGCGTTTGGGCGAGGTTGAGGACGAGATCCTCGAGCTTTTGATGGATCTTGGCGCAAACGACGAGCAGTTGGATAGCCCTATGCTGTATTGCTCGGGACGTTCGGGAACCGCAACCGAGGATCCGAGCGAGGTGGGTGTTGACCTGTCTCCCCTGTTTGAAAAGATCGTCAGCTATATGCCCGCACCCGAGGGAGACGAAACGGGAGATCTGCAGCTTCTCGTTTCTTCCATTGACTACAACGATTACGTTGGACGCATCGGAATCGGACGGATCGAGCGCGGTAATATCCGCGTTGGTCAGGAGGTTGCCGTTTGTAATTTCCACAATCCCGATACCTTTAAAAAGACCAAGGTCGTCTCTCTCTATCAGATCGACGGCTTGGTACGCACTCCTGTTGAAAGCGCGACCGTAGGCGACATCGTTTGCTTCTCGGGCGCGGGGGAGATTACGATCGGAGATACGTTGACCGCGGTTTCCAATCCCACTCCTCTGGAGTTCGTCAAGGTTTCCGAGCCGACCATGGAAATGACCTTTATGGTCAACAACAGCCCCTTGGCAGGCAAGGAGGGTAAGTTCGTTACCTCCCGTCAGCTCCGTGACCGACTCTACCGCGAGCTTCTCAAGGACGTTTCTCTGCGTGTCAACGACGGTGACACCACCGATGAATTCCGCGTAGCGGGCAGAGGTGAGATGCACCTTTCCATTCTGTTGGAGACCATGCGCCGCGAGGGCTTTGAGCTTGCTTGCTCCAATCCCCGCGTGCTTTACAAGGAGATCGACGGACAGAAGTGCGAGCCGATGGAGCGCGTGACGCTCGACGTTCCCATGGATTACGTCGGTGTCGTTGTGGAAAAGCTGAGCCAGAGAAAGGGGGATCTGCTTTCCATGAATCCCGTGGGGAATCGCACCCGCGTGGAGTATTCCATCCCCGCGCGTTGCCTTTTCGGTTACCGTTCCGAATTTTTGACCGCGACTCACGGTGAGGGCGTTATCAACACCATTTTTGACGGATACGCACCCTACCGCGGTGAGGTCGCTATGAAGTTTACCGGTTCTCTCATCGCATCCGAGGCGGGAGAGACGACCCGTTACGGTCTTTACAACACGCAGGAGCGTGGACAGCTCTTTGTTGGACCGCAGACGCAGGTATATGAGGGTATGATCGTTGGTGAAAACCCCAAAAACGATGATATTGCCGTCAATCCCTGTAAGAAAAAGCAGTTGACCGCCATCCGTTCTGCGGGTGCTGACGAAAAGCTGCTGCTCACTCCCGCTAAGATCTTTACCCTGGAGGAAGCGATCGAGTATATCACCGACGACGATCTGATCGAGGTTACTCCCAAGTCGATCCGTTTGCGTAAGAAGATCCTGAATACCGAATTGCGCATGAAGGAAATGATGCGCAAGAGACGCGAGCTGGAAGCACAGAAGAAGGGCTGATCCGCTACAAACCAAGAGTAGAGAATTTTTTTCAAGAAAGGTAACACGTTATGAAAGCAGTTATTACCGTAACCGGCAAGGATACCGTTGGTATCATCGCGGGGGTGGCACGCGTTTGTGCCGATCATCACGCAAACATTCTTGATATTACCCAAAGCGTACTTTCCGAGTATTTTGCAATGATTATGCTCGTGGATATTTGTGATCTGAACGTTGGATTCGCTGATTTTGCGGACGCGTTGGAGGCTTTGGGAAATGATAAGGGACTTGTGATCCACGCAATGCACGAGGATATCTTCAATACCATGCATCACATTTAAGGAGTGCCCACATGATCAATACTCAGGATATTTTGGAAACCATCAATATGATCCGCGAGGAGAATCTGGATATCCGCACCATTACCATGGGGGTGTCTCTCTGGGATTGCGTCAGCGACGATATCAACCGCCTGTGCGATAAGGTCTATGATAAGATTACCACTCGTGCGGAGCATCTCGTTCAAACGGGGGCGGACATCGAAAAGATGTACGGAATTCCGATCGTCAACAAGCGTGTGTCGGTCACTCCCATCTCTCTCATCGGCGGTGCGGCAACTCCCGAAGGCTATCTCCAATTGGCGCACACTCTGCAAAGAGCGGCAGATACCCTTGGCATCAACTTTATCGGCGGTTTTTCCGCGTTGGTTCAAAAGGGAATGACGGTGGGAGCACAGAATCTGATCTCTATTCTCCCCGAGGCACTTGCCCAAACGCGGAACGTCTGTTCCTCCGTGAACGTTGCCTCCACCAAGGCGGGGATCAATATGGATGCCATTTCTATGATGGGCTCCGCCATCAAGCGTGCGGCATATTTGACAAAGGACGAAAACTCCATTGGCTGTGCAAAGCTCGTGGTATTTGCAAACGTTCCCGAGGATAACCCCTTTATGGCGGGTGCGTTCTGTGGGATCGGTGAACCCGAAACGGCAATCAACGTCGGTGTTTCCGGCCCAGGTGTCGTGGCTTCCGCCATCCGCCGCGCAGGAAACTGCAATCTTTCCGAATTGGCGGACGTGATCAAAAAGACCGCATTCAAAATCACGCGGGTCGGTCAGCTCGTTGCCAACGAGGCGGCACGCCGTTTGAACGTTCCGTTCGGCATCATCGACCTTTCCTTGGCTCCCACCCCCGCTGTCGGTGACTCGGTGGCGTACATCCTGGAGGGCATGGGATTGGAGTCCTGCGGTGCGCACGGCACGACCGCGGCACTGGCGATGCTCAACGATGCCGTGAAAAAGGGCGGTGTCATGGCATCCTCTCACGTTGGCGGTCTTTCCGGTGCCTTCATTCCCGTTTCCGAGGATGCAGGCATGATCGCAGCCGTGGAAAGAGGTGCTTTGACGCTCGAAAAGCTGGAAGCGATGACTGCCGTTTGCTCGGTCGGTCTTGATATGATTGCTGTTCCCGGGGATACGCCCGAGGATGTGATCAACGGAATTATCGCAGACGAGATCGCAATCGGCGTGGTCAACACCAAGACCACGGCAGTGCGTATCATCCCCGCATACGGCAAAAAAGCGGGTGAGAGTGTGGAATTCGGTGGACTTTTGGGTACGGCTCCCGTCATGGAGATCAATACCTATTCTCCGTCTGCGTTCATTCGTCGCGGCGGACGGATTCCCGCGCCCATTCACAGCCTTAAGAACTGATTGGAGGGATCGCGCATGAAGTTGATGATCGCATCCGATATTCACGGTTCGGCATACTATTGCAAGCAGTTGCTCGAGGCTTACCGCAAGGAGGGGGCTGAAAAGCTGATCCTTTTGGGGGACGTTCTCTATCACGGACCGCGCAACGATCTTCCGCGCGATTATGCGCCCAAGGAGGTCATTGCCATGCTCAACGCTATCAAGGAAGAGTTGCTTTGCGTGCGCGGCAACTGCGACACTGAGGTGGATCAGATGGTATTGGAATTTCCCGTGCTTGCCGACTATGCGATCCTGTTTGAAAAGGGACGCATGATCTACGCCACCCACGGGCACGTTTACAATGAGGGAAAACTGCCGCCTTTGCAAAAGGGAGATATTCTTTTGCATGGGCATACCCACGTTCCAAAGTGCACCGAGTACCAAACCTATTGCTACCTCAATCCGGGATCGGTGTCGATTCCAAAGGAAAATTCTCCGCACAGCTATATGCTCCTTGAGAACGGTTCCTTTGAATGGAAGTCCTTGGATGACGGCGGCGTATATATGGAATATCATATTTGAATGACCAAAAGGGGTGAGTCAAATGCGAAACGCATTTGGACGCCCCCTTTTTAATAAACTTTGTAAACAATCATATTTCTATCTCGCGTTGCGGTTGACAAAAAAAGAGCGGATATGATATAATAATTCTATATGAGAAAAGTAAGGAGAGAACAAATGGCGATCAAAGCGATTTTATTCGATCTGGACGGAACGCTCCTTCCCATGGAGCAATCCGAATTTATCAAGGGATATTTCGGCGGTTTGACCCGACGGCTTGCTCCGCGCGGATACGAGCCGCAGGCAATTGTGGATGCGATTTGGCGAGGAACTGCCGCAATGGTCAAAAACACGGGCGAGAAGCGCAACGAGGAGGTCTTTTGGGATGCGTTTGCGGGGATTTTTGGCGAAAAGATCCGCGAGGAATCCCCCGTATTCGAGGCGTTTTACGAGGAGGATTTCCCAAAGGTGCAAGCGTTTTGCGGCTTTGACGCGCGCGCGAAAGCGGTGATTGAGGCGGTTCGAGAAAAAGGGCTTCGAACGGCACTTGCCACAAATCCTCTCTTTCCCCGTATTGCGACCGAACACCGCATTCGTTGGGCGGGCTTGGAGCCTTCCGATTTTGAACTTTTCACCACGTATGAAAACTCCCGTCATTGTAAGCCCAATCCCGATTATTACCGCGACGTATTGGCAGAGCTCGGGCTCTTACCCGAGGAGTGCCTGATGGTGGGGAACGATGTGGACGAGGATATGATCGCACAAACGCTTGGGATGCAGGTCTTTTTGCTGACCCCTTGCCTGATCAACAAGAGCGGCGCGGATATTTCCGTATATCCGAACGGGGATTTTGACGATCTGATCGCGCACGTCCGTTCGCTTTGAGGAAATGGAAATGAAAACAGAAACAAAACAGCTTCTCAAAAAGCTGATCGTTACCGCAATTGGGATTCTTGCCGTTGTGGGAGTCGTTTTGCTGGTGATGCATCTGCTTGGATGGGACAAGATGAGTGACGACGAGCTGCAAACAATGTTGCAGGAATATATTGAGGAGCAAGGCGCGGTCGCGCCCTTGATCTTTATTCTCATCAGCTTTTTGCAGGTGACCTTTGTGCCGATTCCGGGGGCGGTCACCATCCTTGCGGGCAACTACGTGTTTGGCATGGCGGAGTCCTTTTGGTATTCCTATATCGGAATGATGGTAGGATCTCTCTTTGCGTTTGCACTGGGAAGGTGGATCGGACGGCCGTTTGTCAACTGGATCGCGGGGGGACCCGAAAAAGTGGATGAATGGCTTGGGAAATTGAAGGGAAGAGAGAACGTGCTGTTGTTTTTTATGTTCCTGTTGCCGTTCTTTCCCGATGATATTTTGTGCTCGGTGGCGGGTGTTTTGCCGATCGGGTGGTTTGGATTTACCGTGATGCAGATCCTGACGCGCATCAGTAGCGTGGGGTGCACCCTGCTTTTGATGTCGGGCGAATTTATTCCATGGCACGGCTGGGGCTTGGTGGTATTGGCTTTGATCGGTGCTTTGGCGGTGGTTGCGTTTATTATTAGCTATCGCAACGCGGAGAAGATCAATTTGGCATTGCAAAAGCTTTCGGACAAGGTGATGTCGATTTTTCGAAAGAAAAAAACATAAACAACGAGGCGCGCGCCAAAATCGGCACGCGCCATCGCTATGTTCGCATAAGCCGTGCGATAAACGTTTTGAAAAAGCTTGACCAAAACTTTTGCTTAGGAGTTGTGCGAACATAGCGAATAAAGAAAAAAGGTGAATTCCGTTTGGAATTCACCTTTTTTCTATCACAAGTACCAATTATTTGTACTTGCGCTTTCTGGCTGCTTCAGACTTCTTCTTGCGCTTTACGCTCGGCTTCTCATAGTGCTCTCTCTTGCGAAGCTCGGTGAGGATGCCTGAACGGGCGGTTGCACGCTTAAAGCGACGAAGTGCGCTGTCGAGAGACTCGCCTTCCTTAACTCTGATTTCTGCCATTTTATATCCCCCCCTCCACCGGTAATCAAGAGATAAAATCATTTCTATATCGTAAATCAATACCAAAACAAAATTATCTTTCAAAATTATACACGATTTTGGCGGTTTTGTCAAGACCTTTTTGGCATTTTTTTGAGATTTTTTTCATTATCGATCGGCGATATGAGCCGTACAGCGGTTCAAATGTTCGGCAGAGGAGAGGTTTGGCGTGCAAAGCGTAAACAAATCGCGCGAGCGGCACTCGATTGCAAAGGCTTGCACTGCCTCGGCTGTGGCTTCCAGGTCGGTCTTTCGCGTGAGAATGGGGATGGTCGTTGTGCGACGGATCGAGGAAAGATAGGCGCATCCTTGGCGGTTGGCTGCAAGCAGACGCGCGTAGGCAACGGGGCGGCGAAGATCCTCGTCGCGGATCCCCGCCAATGCAAAGAGGATCCCGCGGCGCAATCTTGCGTCGGTATATTTTCGGGTCGCGCAAAGTGAGAGGAACGCATCAAGGCTGTGCGCCTTGTGCGCAAAATATGCCATACGGCTCCCCAATCCACCGCCAAGCTCTGCGATCTGCTCCAATTGCTCGGGGGGCGTCATGCGGAAGTGCGAGAGGATCGCACGCTCAAGATTGGCAAGGGAAGCGGGGGCGCTTCCGTTTTCATCTGCCTTGGCAAGCAGGTCCCCGGACGAGGGGGGGAGCAGGTTGCGTACCGCTTCAAAGCCCTTCCTTTTCCAAAGCAGACGGAGCGCGGTAGCGGACGGAAAACCGCTCTGTAAAACGGTATCGTTGTAGCCCATCCCTTCGCGCTTGATTGTTACGGGGCGGATGCTGCTCTTGCAATTGCGGATGGCACGCAGATAGGAGAGCGCCAGAATATCGTTGGGGGAGATCATGGGGGTCTCTTCTCCCGCCATGCTGCGCAACAGATCAAAATAGGCTTGCGCAGTGCCCGACGCGCTGTCGGCAGTTTCGCGGTAACGCGTGCAAAATTCCTCGCTGTCAGCAATCTCGGCAAGACGGGTAAGGAGGGGGAGGTTGCCGCATTCCGATCCAAACCAAATCTCGTCTGCACCAAGGCGCGTCAAGATCTCCACTCCCGCGCGCCCAAAATGCTCCGCGGCAGACGCGGAGTAGGGGAAGGGAAGCTCAAAAACAGCGTCAAAGCCCGCGCGCACGAGAATCTCGGCACGGGTAAAGGGATCTGCCACCGCAGGCTCCCCGCGCTGAACAAAGCAACCGCTCATCACGGCTACCACGGTATCCGCACCGTTTTTGCGCGCGCATTCCAACAGATGCAGATGCCCCGCGTGTAACGGGTTGCACTCACAAATAATGCCTGCGACCTTCATTAACGTCCCCCCCTTTCTAAATGCAAAATGCAAAGTGCAAAATGCAAAATTGACCATCAAAACAGTCGGTCAATTTGCAATGACAAAAAAATTATATCACACAACTGCGCAAATGTCAATGAAAACATGGGCTCCGCCGCGTTTTATCATCCGAGCCATTTTATATCTTTTACAAAAAAATAAGCGGATTATTATGAAAAATGCAAAAAAACTCTTGACAAATGGCTCATAAGAGGTTATAATATTAGATGTCGCATTTTATGTCAACCGAAAACGGAGGTAGATGGTCATGATTCTGGATATGCGTCCCTTGCTTCGCGGTGAGACGGACCGCATCCGATTTGATTATCTCTTAACTCCCGATCTTCCGGATGGCGCGGAATTCGACGGCGATGCCCACGTGGTGGGAGAGGTAACCGACGAGGCGGGCTATATGCGCCTGAGCCTTGAGGCTTCCGTTTCTTATCGCGCGGAGTGCGCTCGCTGTCTGGAGCCCGTCAGCGGAGACTTTGCCGTTCAGCTCGAACGGACGGTCGCTGCGGAGGGGACTCTGACCGAACAGCAATTGGAAGAGAATGTGGACGAGTATGCCGTGATTCAAAGCGGAATGCTTGACATTGACGAAACGATCCGCGAGGAGTTGCTTTTGTCCTTTCCCATGCGCTTTTTGTGCCAGGAGGATTGCCCCGGCCTATGTCCCAAGTGTGGAAAGCCCCGTCGCCTCGGCGATTGCGGTTGCAGCACAGTGGAACCGGATCCGCGGCTTGCCGTGCTGAAGAAGCTGTTTGACAAAAATGAGGAAGATAAGTAATTGAGGAGGTGTAGACATGGCAGTACCGAAGAAAAAAGTATCGTCCGCGCGCAGAGACAAGAGACGCTCCAACAACAGCAAGCTCACCCTGCCCGGCATGAACAAGTGCTCCAACCCTGCATGTGACGCATTCGTAAAGAATCACTGCGTATGCAAGGTTTGCGGCTTCTATAACGGAAAACAGGTTCTGGACGTCAAGAAGGACGCTTGATGCACCAAAACGACAAAGAGCGAAACGTAAAAGCGTTTCGCTCTTTGTTTTTTGTCGCTTCACAGCAAGATCTCGCCGCGCTCCAATTCTTCTATTACACGTGCTACGGCGTGCTCGTCGTTGCTGACCGTGATTCTCTTGGCGGCACGCTTCGCTTCTTCAATCGCGTTTGCAACCGCAATCCCCATGCCCGCGGTGCGGAGCATTTCAACGTCGTTGTCGTAGTCTCCGAGCGCGATCGTGCGCGAGAGCGGGATGGAGAGGTGGCGGGAAAGGTGGGGAAGGATGCTCCCCTTGTTGATGCCCTTGGGCAGAATTTCGTACAGCGTTTTTTCGGAACGCACGAAATCGAATTCCGAGGCGCGCGGATGTGCCGCTAAAAATACGCGCAGACGCTCTACGTTGGCAACATCAAGATCGGAAAAAACGATCTTTGCAAAGGGGTCTTCGATCTCGTCAAGATCGCAAAGGAGCTTTGGCACTCCCGTGATCCTTCGAAAGCGTTCCATCGCGGCATTGTCGCGGCAAAACAGGATACGACCGAAGGTGTTGACCTGCACACCCATTGTCGGAATTGCCTCCAGCGCGTCAAAAATCAGCTCGCACACGTCCCGACGTAATTCTTGGGTATAAACATAGCATTGATTTTCCGCATCGTAAATGCCGCCGCCGTTAAAGCATCCAAAGGGAGCGTTGGGGCGCACGGTTTCGTAAATTTCGGTCACACAAATGGGCGGACGCCCCGTGATAAAGGTGAATTTTCCACCCTCCTGTTCAAAATGCCGGATCGCTTTGAGATTTTCCTCGCTGACGCGATGGGCGCTATTGAGCAACGTACCGTCAAGATCGGTACAGATCAAAATTCCTTCAAAGATTCCCATAATTCCTCGCTTGTTTGATAGTATCATCAGTATATCACATTTCTTACGGATTTACAAGTCGTTGGCGCAATTTCGACACAAAGCGCATATCCTTTTAGCAGTATCGCAGGTGGCGGAAGAAAATTCCTTCTCTAAAATTGCCCACAAGCGTTTAAGCGCTTCCTTTTGGTGGGAAGAATAGCAATACCGCCACAAAAAAGAAAGGAAGCAGGAGCATGAGTGTCAGACGAGGAGATATTTACTATGCCGATCTGAGCCCTGTTGTAGGCTCGGAGCAGGGGGGCTTGCGCCCTGTGCTGATCATCCAAAACGACATCGGCAATCGATACAGCCCAACCGTGATCGCCGCGGCGATCACCTCGCGCATGAGCAAGGCGCGACTACCTACTCACATTGATATCGTTGCCCACGAGGTGGGGCTGCAAAAGGATTCGGTGATTCTGCTGGAACAGATCCGAACCTTGGATAAACGTCGTTTAAAAGAAAAAATGGGTCATTTGGACGATGCGATGATGCATCACGTCAACACCGCCATTGCTATTAGCTTTGGTCTCGGTACTCCCGAGCAGGATGCCGCCGACCGCGCCATGATGCGGGAAATTACCTACGTTCATGCCAGCGGCGCGGTTGCATCCACAGCCACAGGAGAGCAACAATCCGCACAAGGGTAAAGCATGCAGAGGGAGCACTCCGAAAAGAGTGCTCCCTCACAGACTATCGATAAAACAAACGAGTTTCGTCAGTTCGATAAACGTTTTCGTCAGCTTTTTTAAAAGGCGGCGCGGTCAAGGGCGCGTAGCCCTTGTCGCCGTCCGCAGAGGGCGAAACAATCCTTCGGCGTTTCTTTTTGATAGCTTTTTCTTTGCGCCTCCTTTTTGCAAAGAAAAAGCGGCTATGAGCTTTGGTAATTTTACAAGCCGTACACCTTTTTATCCGTAATGCAGAGGGAGCGCTCCGAAAAGAGTACTCCCTCAACCGTTTCACTGACTTATTTTACAAATTCGTTGTAAATTGCGACCATTGCCTTTTCAAGATCGTATTCTTCAACACCGATGATGATGTTCAACTCGCTCGAGCCCTGGTCGATCATGCGGATGTTGATGCCGGCGGCTGAGATGGCGGAGAATACGCGCGCCGCAGTACCCTTTGCTTTGACCATACCGCGACCTACTACGGCAAGCAGTGCCAGACCGTCCTCAATAACAACACTGTCGGGGCGGACGCGCTTGTTGATCGAGGAGAGAATGCGTTCACGCTTGAAATCGTCCTTAATGGTCGAGGAAGCGATGATCACACTCATGGTATCTACACCGGAGGGCAGATGCTCAAACGCAATGTCGTTGTCCTCAAGAACGTCGAGAACGCGCCGACCAAATCCGATCTCTGCGTTCATCATATCCTTTTCGATGTGGATGACCGAGAAGCCGCGCTTGCCCGCGATTCCCGTAATGATGTGCTCGGAGTCGTATTCCGAGGTCGAGGAGACGATCATGGTGCCGGGGGCGTCGGGGGCGTTGGTGTTGCGGATGTTGATCGGAATTCCCGCATAGCGAACGGGGAAGATCGCATCCTCATGAAGCACCGATGCGCCCATGTAGGAGAGCTCGCGCAGTTCTCGATAGGTGACGGTTTGAATGGGGAGAGGATCCTTTACGATGCGGGGGTCTGCCATCAGACATCCCGAAACGTCGGTCCAGTTTTCGTAGAGATCCGCGTCAGCTGCACGTGCGACGATCGAGCCCGTGATATCCGAGCCGCCGCGGCTGAAGGTTTTAATGGTGCCGTTGGGCATGACCCCGTAAAAGCCGGGGATGACCGCGTACTGGTGCTTTTTGAGCTCCTCTGTCAATACCGCGTTGGTCTTTTCATCATCGTATGCACCGTTTTCACGGAAGAAAACAACGGATTCGGCATCGATAAAATCAAAGCCGAGATATTTTGCCAGAATAATGGAATTGAGATACTCGCCGCGGCTGGCTGCAAAGTCCTGACCCGAGCGATGCTCGATGGCATTGCGGATATATTCCAGCTCACCCGAAATATCAAAATTGAGGCCAAGCTCGGCAATGATGGTGTTATAACGCTCGCAGATCTTGGCGTAGTATTCGGTCAAATCCTTGCCGTCACGTGCCAATTCGTAGCAGTGATAGAGCATATCGGTGACCTTTGTGTCCTCCTTAAAACGCTTGCCGGGCGCGGAAGCAACGACAAAGCGGCGGTCGGGGTCTGCCTTGATGATGGCGGCGACACGGCGGAACTGGTTGGCGTCCGCCAAGGACGAGCCGCCGAATTTAACAACTTTCATTCCCATGGGATCCATCCTTTCAGCCCGATGGAAGGTCGGGCGGGGTCGATTTTTTGATGTTTATATTATATTATACGAAAAGACAGGCGGTTTGTCAAGTGCGTTTTAAAGGAAAAATAGTCAAAAAAGGGGTTGGAAAAGCCTTTTGTATGCAAAAAACTGCATAAAACCCATAAAAAGACGGATGAAAATGCGAAAAAGCTCGCAACAGTGAGATTTTTTTAGGGGGATATCGGGGATTGACAATTACCGAAAAATATGGTAGAATGAAATTGCCCGCAATCTATTAAAAAAAGGAGAATCATGATGTCGCGTTTATTTCAAAATCGAGTTCCCAATCTATACCGTCCCACAATATTTGCGGCGGCAATTGCTTTGATCTTGGCACTGGCATTTCAAATTGTGAATTTGATCATCAACCCGTATGGATTTTTTGGCGCGGTGTTTGGTGTCATCATGTGTATTCTGTTTTGCTTTTTGGCATTCGGAACCGCAGATTCTCTGCTTTTAACGGTTGGAAGTGCCAATATGGCAGTGTCTGTTGTGATCCTGCTGGTCTTGTCTCTTATTTGGCCGCATCAAAATACGATTGTATTTTGTTCAATTGATTTGCTGTGTGCGGTATTTTTGCTTTGCAACAGTTTAATTTCGCGTTATTTTAAGATTGGTACATGGATGAAATGTATCTTTTTCTTGCCGGCGGTGTTAAGCCTTTTTTCACTGTTTCTTTTGGAGTATTCCTACTTTAATGGATGGTTTTGGGGGCTGCTTGCGATTTTGCTGAGAGCATGTTTCTATGCTTTATCTACGCTTTCCCTGGTTCTCAAATCCTCAAAGGCATCCTCTCATTCCATGTCAATCCCAGCGCATCTGGTGGCATCACTATTCACCTTTGGTGTGTGGGAGTTGAGCTGGATTTACCGTAGAACCTCCTTTCTGAATCGGTTGTCAGTGCAACAGCGTTCTGCCAAAAAGGAACTGTTTCTATGTATGTTCTTGCCATTTTATTATTTTTATTGGATGTACAAAAGTGCTAAAATCGTTGATTGCTATACCAAGGGTCATGAGAATCCAACCAAGTTATCGGTTTTGTGCTTGTTACTGTGTTTTTTGCCGTGTCCCCTTGCTTCCACCATTCTTCAAGACCATATCAATGAATTGGTAGAGGCAGAAGGAGACGGGGTGGAACCGGCAGAAGAAGCAGACGTCAATTTTGATAACGATGATGGTAAACGTTCGTTTATCAAATGGGTTTGTGCCGGACTTGTCGCTTGTGCCTTGTTGGTCACTGCGGGAGTATTCGTGTTTATTATGATTTTGATTCCGCAAAATGACTATCAAGCAGCGGTGGAGAGTGGAATCTATGCGGAGTACATCAATAAATATGAGATCAAAGAATTTGAGGTTCCGGATGGCGTTACAGAGATTGAGCCGTTCGCATTTTATCAGTGTACTACCCTCGAGAGTGTAACGTTGCCGGACAGCGTTGAAAGCATCGGCGACTCCGCATTCCGCAAATCGGGGCTTCGTGAGATCCGTATTTCGAGCGGGGTGGATCGTATTGGCACGTATGCGTTTGCGGAATGTGCATATTTGGAACGCGTTACTATGGCTGAGGGAGTCTGGGAGATCGGTGCGTATGCATTTGCCGAATGCGATTCCTTGACGCACGTGGTGATGGCTGAGAGCGTTGAAAGAATTGGCGTGGATGTTTTGAAAGGCTGTGACCAACTTGAATTTCTTTCCGTTCCCTTTGTCGGTGCGAACTCCGCTGCACCGACAACAAGCTTCTTGGCTTATTTCTTTGGTGGAACGGGGTATATGCATAACGCCGATCTAATTCCAAAAACTCTAAAGACGGTTGCACTTACCAACACCGAGAGCATTTTTGAGGATACGTTCCGCGGTTGCAAGACCGTGCAGGCGATTGTATTGCCCGTGGAACTCGAATATATAAGGAATAAGGCGTTTTTGGATTCCGATTTTCAAACGATCTACTATGAGGGCAATGAGTTTGATTATATGCGTTTGGATGTCGGACTGCATAATAGCAATATCAATTCCGCTACAGTATTCTACTATAGCGAAACGGCTCCAACGGACGAAGGGAATTGTTGGCACTACGTAAATGGTGTTCCCACGGTTTGGAAATCCAATTAAATGTTTTTGGGTGAGTCAAATGCGGAAACGCATTTGACTCACCCCACTGCTTTATTTGAGTTTTTGCGTTATCATGCAAAAAAACTGCATAAAACCCATAAAAAGGCGGATGAAAATGCGAAAAAGCTCGCAAAAAATGCTTGACAAGGAGACGGTGCTTATGATATAATAGGTGAAAGATGTTGACCGAAAGCAAGTAGATGCGAGAATGCGGGCACAGAGAGCCGTCGGAGGGTGCGAGACGGAGCCGTTCCTTGCGTTGAATACGTTTCGTAAGTCCCGTACCGAACGGCACACGCCCTGTAGGCTACGGCGGGGATGCCCGTTACAGCATGGGGGCTCGTTTGCCCTTTGAGCGGTCGGGAATTCCCGACAATTGAGGTGGTACCGCGGTTATTTGCCGTCCTCTGCGAATCTACGCAGAGGGCGTTTTCTGTTTTCTGCGACCAAACGTTAAGGAGAAAGAACATGACAATCATTGACCTCTTGAATCAAAATGCCTCGCTTTACGGTGAGGAAACGGCTCTGGTGGAGATCAATCCCTGCTTTGAGCCCGAAAGCCGCATTACGTGGAAGGATTACTCCCTGATGCAGCCCGAACCCGGCAAGCCTTTCCGCCGCGCAATCACGTGGGGAGAGTTCAACGCAAAAGCCAATCGCTTTGCAAATCTTCTTCTCAGCCGCGGATGCCGCAGGGGCGACAAGGTGGCAATCCTTTTGATGAACTCCATCGAATGGCTCCCCATCTATTTTGGCATTTTGAAGGCGGGTGCGATCGTTGTTCCGCTCAATTACCGCTACGTGGCGGAGGAGATCAAATACTGTCTGGAAAAGGCGGATTGCTCCACTCTTGTATTCGGCCCCGAATTTGTCGGGCGTATGGAGGAGATCTGCGACCGTCTTGACGATATTCGTCATATGTTTTACGTTGGTGAGGATTGTCCCGCGTTTGCGGACAGCTACGATCGCATGATCGGGTACTGTTCCACCGAGGAACCTGCTCTTACGATCGTTGAGGACGACGATGCGGCAATCTATTTTTCTTCCGGCACGACGGGATTTCCCAAGGCGATCCTGCACGGGCATCGTAGCCTGATCCATTCGGCACGCGTGGAGCAGAATCACCACGGTCAATCCCACAACGACGTATTCCTCTGTATCCCGCCCTTGTATCATACGGGTGCCAAAATGCACTGGTTCGGCTCTCTCATGTCGGGTAGCCGCGCGGTACTTCTCAAGGGTACCAAGCCGGAATGGATCTTCAAGGCGGCAAGCGAGGAGCACTGCTCCATCGTCTGGCTGCTGGTTCCGTGGGCACAGGATATGCTGGATGCGATCGAGCGCGGAGAGATCGATCTGAACGATTACGATCTGGATGCATGGCGTTTGATGCACATCGGTGCACAGCCCGTGCCCCCCTCGCTCATCCGCCGTTGGCTCAAGGTGTTCCCCAAGCATCAGTACGATACCAACTACGGCCTTTCGGAGTCGATCGGCCCCGGATGCGTGCATCTTGGTGTTGAGAACGTGGAAAAGGTAGGCGCGATCGGTAAGGCAGGATACGGTTGGAAGGTTTCGATCGTAGATGAAAGAGGAAACGCAGTGCCGCGCGGAGAGGTCGGTGAGCTTTGTGTCAAGGGCCCCGGTGTCATGAAATGCTATTACAAGGATAAGGCGGCAACCGACGAGATTTTACACGGTGAATGGCTCCTGACGGGAGACATGGCAATGGAGGACGAGGATGGATTTATCTTCCTCGTTGACCGTAAAAAGGACGTGATCATCACGGGCGGTGAAAATATTTACCCCGTGCAGATCGAGGATTTCATCCGCAAGCACGATGCGGTCAAGGACGTGGCGGTGATCGGATTGCCCGAGCCGAGACTTGGCGAGATCGCGGCGGCGATCGTGGAGATCAAAGAGGGAGCGACGCTGACCGAGGAAGAATTGGAGCGCTTTTGCGCACCGCTTCCCAGATACAAGCGTCCCAGACGCATCATTTTTGCAGAGGTACCCCGCAACCCAACGGGTAAGATCGAAAAGCCGAAGCTGCGTAAAATGTATTGCGGAGAGAGTCTCGTGGCACAGCAGATCGAGGGGTAAGTTCCAACTGCTATGCTTGCACTGACTTGCGGTGAAAGTTTGATCAAAACTTTCCTTAAGAGTTTGTGCGAACGCAGTGTGCTGATTCAGAAAGGATTTTACATACATGAAAAAATTATTGCTTGGAAACGCCGCCGTTGCGCAGGGTGCATACGAGGCGGGCGTTCATCTGGTTTCTTCCTACCCGGGGACTCCCAGCACCGAGATCACCGAGTGCATGGCGACCTATCCCGCGGAGGAAGTGTTTGTGGAGTGGGCACCCAACGAAAAGGTTGCCGCAGAGGTAGCAATCGGCGCTTCGATCGCAGGCGGACGCGCGATGAGCTGTTGTAAGCACGTAGGGCTCAACGTTATGGCTGACCCGCTCTTTACCGACAGTTATATCGGTGTGGGCGGTGGCGCGGTCTTTTGCGTGGCGGATGACCCCGGGATGCACTCCTCTCAAAACGAGCAGGATTCCCGTCACTATGCGCGCGCGGCAAAGATCATGATGCTCGAGCCTTCCGATTCCTCGGAGTGTAAGGAATACACCAAGGCGGCGTTTGATTTGAGCGAACGCTTTGACACGCCCGTTCTCGTCCGTCTTTCCACCCGCGTTTCGCACTCTCAGAGCCTTGTGGAGATCGGAGAGCGCGAGGAGCATCCCGTAAAGGATTACGAAAAGGATATTCCCAAAAACGTAATGATGCCCGCGATGGCGATCAAAAAGCACATTTTGGTGGAGGAGCGCACCAAAAAAATTGCCGCATATGCTGCGGATTGCTCCCTGAATGGGATTGAGGATAACGGCAGCGAGATCGGTGTGATCACCTCGGGAATCGCGTACCAGTACGCCAAGGAAGCGCTTGGCGACCGAGTGAATTACTGCAAGCTCGGTATCGTATGGCCTCTTTCCGAGGAGCTGTTGAAGAATTTTGCAAAGACCTCGAAAACGCTGTACGTGATTGAGGAATTGGATCCCTTTATCGAAGAAACCTGCCGCGCGATGGGGCTGAACGTAAAGGGAAAAGAAGTATTTACCATGTTGGGCGAATACACGCCTTCCATGATCCGTGCGGCGGTGTTGGGGGAGGATGCCGCAGAGTCTTTGGCGGTTTCCGAACCGATTCCCGCACGTCCCCCCGTCATGTGCGCGGGATGCCCGCACAGAGGAACCTTTTACGTCCTCAAAAAGCTGGGATTGACCGTTTCGGGCGACATCGGATGCTATACGCTCGGTGCGGTGGCTCCCCTGTCTTCGGTGGATACCACCATTTGCATGGGTGCGTCTGTCAGCGCGGCACACGGAATGTCCAAGGTCAAGGGTAAGGAGTTTACCCAAAAGCTGGTTTCGGTGATCGGTGACTCCACTTTTATGCATTCGGGCATTACGGGACTTGCCGATATCGTTTACAACAAGGGCATCAGCACCGTGATCATTCTGGATAACTCCATTACGGGTATGACGGGGCATCAGGATAACCCCACCACGGGCAAAACCATTCGCGGTGAGGCGACCCGACAGGTCGATCTGATCAAGCTCTGCCACGGTCTTGGAATCGACCGCGTTACGGTTGCCGATCCCTTTGACGTTAAGAATTTTGAAAAGGTCGTTAAGGAAGAGACCGAGGCAGAGGAGCCGTCGGTCATCATCGCGCAACGTCCCTGCGCACTTCTCAAGAGCGTCAAATATACGGGGCACTGTGTCGTGACCGAAAAATGCCGCAAGTGCAAGCTTTGCATGAAGCTCGGTTGCCCCGCGATCTCCTTGGATCGGGAGACGGGTGCCGTCCGCATCGACGTGACACAGTGCAACGGTTGCGGTCTTTGTACGGGTGTTTGCCCCTTCGGTGCGATTGAAAAGGAGGAGAACTGATATGAAAACGACGAAGATCATGATCGTCGGTGTAGGCGGTCAGGGAACGCTTTTAGCCAGCCGAATCCTTGGAAATGCGGTGATTCGTCAGGGATATGACGTCAAGGTCTCCGAGGTACACGGCATGAGCCAGCGCGGAGGAAGCGTAGTAACGTACGTGAAATACGGTGAAAAAGTTCACTCTCCCATCATTGACAAGGGCGAGGCGGATATCATTCTCGCGTTTGAGCTTTTGGAGGCATACCGCGCGCTCCCGTGGCTCAAAAAGGGCGGAAAAATGATCGTTAACGATCAACAGATCAATCCCATGCCCGTGATCACGGGCGCGATGGAGTATCCTGTGGGAATCAAAGAAAAGCTGGCAGACTTGGTGGATCTTTCCCCTGTGGATGCCCTGACGCTTGCAGGGGAAGCGGGCAGCATCAAGGCGGTTAACGTGGTGCTGATCGGTATGCTGGCTCGCAGAACCGAAATCCCATATGAGGAATGGATCGAAACGGTCAAGACAACCGTTCCCGCAAAGTTTTTGGAGATCAATCTCAAAGCGTTTGAGGCAGGCTACCGCCTCTCTTAACCAAATCGAAACGAGGAAACTGCTATGAGCATTTTGAACGTAGAAAAGGAATGTATGCCGCGCGAGGAGTTGAAACAGCTGCAGGACGCGCGTCTTGCGGAAACGGTGCGTCGTTCTTACGAAAACGTAGAGTGCTTTCGTAAGCGTATGGACGAAAAGGGATTGACACCCGAGGATATCAAGGGTGTTGAGGACCTGCACCGTCTGCCGTTCTCTTATAAAAAGGATCTTCGAGATTATTATCCCTACGGTCTTTTTGCCGTACCGATGAAGGACGTTGTACGCGTACACGCGTCGTCCGGTACAACGGGTAAGCGGATCGTTGTCGGATACACGCAAAAGGATCTTGAAATGTGGGAGGAGTGCGTGGCGCGGATGCTGGCCGGCATTGGCGTCACAAAAGAGGATATCGTTCAGATCTCCTTTGGCTACGGTCTGTTTACGGGCGGATTGGGTGTTCATGGCGGTGCAACGAGATTGGGGGCTACGGTGATTCCGATCTCTGCGGGGAACACTGCCAATCAGATCCAGACGATGATCGATTTTGGCGCTACGGTGCTTTGCTGTACGCCTTCTTACGCTATGTATCTTGCCGAGGAGGTCGAGCATCTTGGCGTAAAGGATCAGTTAAAGCTCAAGGTCGGTATTTTCGGAGCGGAGCCTTGGTCGGAGAATATGAGGGCGCAGATCGAAGAAAAGCTTGGTATCAAGGCGTATGACATCTACGGCCTTTCCGAGGTGTTAGGTCCCGGCGTCTCCTGTGAATGTACCGAGCAGGCGGGAATGCACGTGTGGGAGGATCACTTCCTGGTGGAGATCATCGATCCAGAAACGGGTGAGGTTTTGCCCCACGGTACACCGGGAGAATTGGTGTTTACGTCCATTACCAAAGAGGCGTTTCCCGTAATTCGCTACCGCACACGCGACGTTTGTACGCTGATTGCAGAGCCTTGCAAGTGCGGACGCACGCATATCCGTATGGCAAAGCCCAACGGGCGCACCGACGATATGCTCATCATCCGCGGCGTTAACGTATTCCCGTCGCAGATCGAGGAGGTTCTTCTCAAGGTCAGCGGCGACAGCATTACCCCCAACTATCAAATCGTGGTGGACCGTGTCAACAACGTGGATACTTTTGATATCAACGTAGAAATGAGCGAGGCGTTCTTCTCGGATAACGTCAAAGCCATCGAAAAGCTGGAGCGAACCATTACGGAGGAGCTCCGTTCGATGCTCGGCATCAGCGCAAAGGTGCATTTGGTGAATCCCAAGTCCATTGTTCGAAGCGAAGGCAAAGCCAAGCGCGTGATCGACAACCGCACAGGAAAGATCTGATCGAAAGGAGACTCGCTATGATTATCAAACAGCTTTCTGTATTTTTGGAAAATAAAAAAGGGCGCGTGTGCGCCGCGGCGGACGTTTTGGCACAGAATGCCGTCAACATTCGTGCACTCTCCTTGGCAGATACCTCGGAGTTTGGTATTTTGCGTTTGATCGTGGATCGCCCCGAGGACGGTAAAAAAGCCTTGAACAGTGAGGGAATGATCGTTCGATTGACCGACGTGCTTTCCCTGACCATGAACGATGCCCCCGGCGGAACGCTCGGTGTGCTTCGAGCTCTGGCGGAAAACGGGATCAGCGTGGAGTATATGTACGCCGGTGTCAGCAAGCTTTCGGGCAAGGCGTTTATGATCATCCAAGCCGATGATTTGGAGGCGGCTGAAAAGCTTCTTGTAAGCCGCGGCTTTGCAGAGGCGAATATTGACGGAATGGAATAAATGGATGGGGGAACTTCTATCGGAAGTTCCCCCACGTATTTGTTTATTAACGTTTCAATTTTCTTGCTTTAACAGTGCGGTGTATGCATCGGTAATGCCGTTGCGGTCGATCTTGCGAGAGGAATTTTTGGGGAACTCCTCACGGCTGACGAGATAGCTCTTGATGCGCTTGTAGGGAAGAACCGCCGCGTTGACTTCGGAGATCGCCTTTTTGATTTCGAGGTCGAGCTGGCTCTTGGCAAAGTTTTTGCCGTACTGCTGTACCATTTGCGCGTAATCGGGATGGATCAGCGCAATGATGTCATAGAGCTTGGTTTCGGCATTGGGAATGCCGATAACAACAGATTCTTTGATGAATTCGTTCTTGTTTAAAAGCTTTTCCAACTCCTCGGGGAAAACACTTCTGCCTCCCGGGGCGGAGATGACGTTTTTCTTG
The DNA here is from genome assembly GCA_045120465.1 of Eubacteriales bacterium. Classification (GTDB taxonomy): domain Bacteria; phylum Bacillota; class Clostridia; order Oscillospirales; family CAG-272; genus UMGS1865. The sequence continues at coordinate 39,451 of JBGVEW010000012.1, read as the reverse complement.
CCGCCGACAATGTAAAGGAAGCCGTCGTCGTCAAGATATCCGAGGTCGCCCGTGTAGAACCAGTTGTCGCGGATGGCGCGCTTGGATTTTTCGGGCATATCGTAGTAGCCGAGCATGACACCGTCGGACTTGACGCGGATCTCGCCCACGCCGTCTTCCTGTACGTCGTAAATATCAAGCAGAGCGTGCGGTGTTGCCATGCCCGCAGAGGCATCGCGGTAGCAGTTGTCACGGTTGAGTGCCGCCAAAGGGGCACATTCGCTCAGGCTATAGGTCTGGTAAGCTCGGATACCGAAGTCACGCAAGCCTGCCAGTACGTCGGGATCGGCCGCCGCTCCGCCCGAGAGCATCAAGCGCAGTCTGCCGCCAAAGCTTTCGTGGATACGGGCAAAGAGCTTGTGCTTTGCGTTGTCGCGCCAGCTTCCTTCCGGAATTGCGCGAGTCAAGCGGATTCCCGCTTTGACGCGCTTTTCCAATCCTTGCTTGCGGATGGTTGACCAAATCTTGCGGTAAACGGTTTCTGCCAGCATCGGAACGCAGAGCAGAACCGTAGGCTTGACCTCGCGCAGATCCCGCGTCAGATATCGCAGTCCCTCGCAAAAGGTTACAGTGGCACCGCGGTAGAGCGGACAAAGCAGTCCGCAGGTACATTCAAACACATGATGCAACGGCAATACCGAGAGAAAATGATCCTCGGAACCGATATAGATCATGCGGCACATTTCGGAAAGATTAAAGGTGAGATTGCGGTGTGAGAGCATTACGCCCTTGGCGATTCCGTTGCTGCCCGAGGTAAAGACCAGAACGCGCAGCTCGTCAGGATCGAGCTCTGCATCGAGATAGGAGCGGTCACCGTCGATGATGCGTTGGTTTCCGTTTTCGATCAGAGCAGAGAGGGCAGAAAAGGGGATCAGTTTCAAACGGTCGGCAAATTCGGCTGCGACGGAGCACTTGTCGGATGCGAGAATTGCTGCGGCTTGGGTGCGTTCGATCGTGGAGGCTAAGCCTTTGGCGGAAATATCGCGGTTGACGGGAATGACAACGCCAACGCCGCACGCGACGCAAAGGTAGGAGAGTGCCCACGCATAGCTGTTTTCGCCCATTACGATGATCTTTTTGCCGCCAAGTCCCATGGAGCAAAGCTCGGTGCCAAGCGCTTCGATGTCGTCGGCAAGACGCTTAAAGCTGTATTCCTGATACGCACCGTCGATTTTTTCGCGCAAAAACGTGCGCGTACCAAAGGTGTCGGAGCTTTTTTGATAAAGCTCGCGTAGCGTTTGAAGCTCGGTTACGGGATAATTTCGATAAGCTTTCATCAATCAAACCGCCTTTCGGTCATGATTTTTGCGATTGTGGTTTTGAAAACCACATCTTCAAGAATAGTATACCATATTTAAAAACGAAATGCAATACGTTGCCGAAAAATATTTTTGATTTTTTTGCGGTTTTGGGAAGGATCAGAGTCGATCGACCGTAATGACCGCGAAAAAGGTAGGATCGATGCGGCTGATGAGATCGGATACCTTTGTGCGGATCTCTTCATCCGAAAGCTCCACCTCAAAGGGGGCGGACACGTCAAAAATGAGGTTGGTATGCGTGGCGCCGCTGACGAATCGGAAATCATGGATCTGCAAGGAGGGATCGATCTGTTGAATGGCTTTCAGCACCTCGTGGCGCAGAGCGGAGACCTGTTCGTCGTCGGTGACGATGGGGTCCATATGGATGGTGGCTTCGATGCCGCACTCACGGCGAAGCTCCTGTTCAATGTTATCGATCATATCGTGCGTTTCAAACACGTCTCGCTTGCCGTCCACCTCGATGTGAAGCGCAGCGATCACGCGTCCGGGACCGTAATTGTGTACGGTCATGTCGTGAATACCGAGCGCATCGGGATACTTTTCAACGGTTTCGGTAATGCGGCGCACGATCTCGTGCGAGGGGGCTTCCCCGAGGATGGAATTTTTGGCTTCGTTGAGAATACGGAAGCCTGCGACGAGGATGAGGATTGCAACGATCACGCCCATATAGGCGTCAAGGCTCCAATTGAGCGAAGGGAAGAGGAGCAAAAGGAGAGAGGAGACCAGCACCGCCGAGGTTGAGAGCGCGTCCGAGAGGCTGTCTGTGGCGGTGGCACGCATTACGGCAGAGTCGATGCGCTTTCCGATCGTTCGGTTAAAGAGTCCCAACCAGAGCTTAACGAGGATCGAGAGCGAGAGAACGACCACGGCGATCCAGCTTCGCTCGGGAAGAACGGGATCAAGGATCTTTCCGATCGATTCCTTCATTAACTCAAATCCGATCAGAACGACCAGGAAGGATACGATCATGGATGCAACGTATTCGATCCGCCCGTGACCGAAGGGATGCTCGCGGTCGGCGGGCTTTGCGCTGATGCGGAAGGAGATGAGCGAAATGATTTGGGAGCCCGCATCGGAGAGATTGTTTACGGCATCCGCTACAATGGCAATCGCGCCAAAGAGAAGACCTACCGTAAATTTTGCTGCAAAGAGCAACAGGTTGAGAATGATTCCCGTGATGCTTACCATCGTACCGTACGCGGCGCGCACGTGGGGATCGGAGGTTTGTCGGTGATTTTTGACGAAAAGTGAGGATAAAAGATCGGTCATAGTTCAGCCTTCCTGCAGGAGTTTTGTTTGGGTAGGAGCGTTGAGAGGGACTTTTTCGTTCTCGCGTCGATGCATTGTGGAAAGAGATCAGCCCCAGTATTTGCGATCCAGACTGCGTAATTGGATCGCTTCCGCAATATGCGGTGCACGGATCAGGTCGCTACCGTCCAGATCCGCAATGGTACGTGCAACGCGCAGGATGCGATCGTAACCGCGTGCACTGAGCCCCATACGGTCGTATGCCGCCTTCAGGAGTGCTGACGCGTCGGCATCAAGGGTGCAGAATTCATGGATGCCTGCGGCATCCAGCTGGGCGTTGCAGAAGATTTGATCGCCGTAACGGCTCTTCATGCGCTCTCGTGCAAATTCGCGCGCACGTGTTACGCGTTCACGGATGACCTCGGAGCGTTCCGCGTGCGCATCGGGAGCGGAGATCTCCTCGTAGGAGAGGGATGGGAGCTCGATCTGAATGTCAATGCGGTCGAGCATCGGACCGCTGATACGGGAAATATAGCGTTTGACGTCCTCGGGCTTGCAGGTGCATTTTTGCGAGGGGTGTCCGAAATAACCGCATCGGCAGGGATTCATCGCGCCCACCAGCATAAAGGAACAGGGAAAGGTCACGCGTCCGTTTGCACGGGTAATGGTGACGCGACGATCCTCCAGCGGCTGACGGAGCGCGTCGGTTACTTGCTTGGGGAATTCGGGAAGCTCATCCAAAAACAGCACGCCGTTATCTGCCAAAGAGACCTCGCCCGGTAGCGGATTGATCCCGCCGCCGACAAGACTTACGGGGCTCATGGTGTGATGGGGAGAGCGAAAAGGGCGGATGGAAAGCAGGGAAACGCCTTCGGGAAGCACGCCTGCCACCGAGTGGATCTTGGTGGTTTCGATTGCTTCTGCAAAGGTCAACGGCGGGAGAATCGACGGAAGTCTCTTTGCTAGCATAGATTTTCCCGTTCCGGGAGGGCCGATGAGAAGAATATTATGTCCGCCTGCCGCGGCAATCTCCATTGCGCGTTTTGCCATGGTTTGCCCGCGCACGTCGATAAAATCGGCTTGATAACGGTTTGCGGCATCGGTAAAAGCTTGATGGTTGCAGGAAACGGGGGTGAGGAGCTGCTCACCGTTGAGGTGCATGACAAGGGCGCGCATATTGGGGACGGCATAAACCGTGATTCCTTCCACGGCAGCCGCTTCCTCCGCGTTGGCAACGGGAGCGTAAAATTCGGCAAATCCGTTTTCCTTGGCGGCAACGCACATACAAAGAATTCCGCGCACACCGCGCAACTCTCCCGAGAGAGAAAGCTCGCCTACGATGCATTTCCCACTCAGATCCACGTCTCGACGGATCGTTCCGCCGCTGTGGAAGATTGCCGTCAGAATTGCCGCGTCAAACGCGGATCCTTCTTTTTTGCGGTCGGCAGGTGCTAAATTGACCGTGATGCGCGCATAGGGGAAGGGGTATCCGCTGTTGTAGCAGGCGGTGCGAACGCGTTCCTTTGCTTCTCGAACCGCAAGATCGGGAAGCCCGACCAATTCAAAGCCCTCTAAATTGTTTTTTTGATTGCACTCGACCGTTACGGGAAATCCTTCGATTCCGCACAGCCCCGCGCTATAGGTTGCAGAAAGCATGTTACGCCCCCCTGTTATTTTCTATCCATTATTATACAACAAAGTGAATAAATTGTCAATCGGTAGTTCGTTTTTTTCAACGTAGCAGTGCAAATTGCGCCCGTTTGATCGGGAAGTGTCGTGGATGGAAAAATATTTACAAAGAAAGGCGGAAAACCTATTGACTTTTTGCGAAAATTACTGTATAATTTAATATGTATGAAAGTTTATTTTGGAGGTATGATATGAAAAAGCTTTTGGCACTGTTGTTGGCGTTGCTGACGGTGTTTGCATTTTCGGCTTGCTCGGAAGACGCAAACGGCGGAGACGAGAACGATCAATACAAAAAAGACGATACGGTGATCACCGAGGTCACGATGAAAAACGGTGATACCTTCCACTTCACCAACGTGGATAGCGAAAGCGTTATCATTACCAAGTTTGAGAGCACCGAGGACGTGGCGCACGAGGTTGTGATCCCCTCGCATCTGGACGGTAAGGCTGTCGTTGCCATTGGTCAGGAAGCGTTTGCAGGGTGCTCCAATATCAGCAAGATCACCTTCCCCACGCCCGCAGATTTCGTTTTGGCAGAGCCCGATTTTGTGATTGCAAAGTATTCTATGACGATTGAGCCTTTTGCATTCCGTAACTGCGATGCGTTGACTACGATTTCGATTCCCAATTACGTTACCGAAATCGGCGAATCCGCGTTCTACGGTTGCATTTCTCTCAATGAGGTCGTGCTTCCGGCAGATTCCAAGCTGGAAACGCTGGCACACTCTCTCTTTATGGAATGTGAGGTGTTGTCCTCCATCGTGATTCCTGCATCGGTCAGAACCATCGAGCAAGGTGCTTTCTTTGGATGCACCGCCCTCAAAACGGTTGATTTTGCAGAGGGAACGACCATGATCGTAAAGCAGGCGTTCCAAAATTGCAAGTCTTTGGAAGAGGTGATTCTTCCTTCCTCTCTCGTTACCATCGGTACGCAGGCATTCTCCGGAGCCGAAAATCTGATCAAAGTTACCTATAACGGTACTTCCAAAGAGGTTTTGGCATACATCGATACGCTCAATCTTCCCGAAGTCCCCGAGACTCCCGAAACTCCTGAGACTCCCGAGACTCCCGAGACTCCCGAGACTCCCGAGACTCCCGAAGTATAAAAAAGATAGAAACGAGGAAAGCTCTCAACGGAGCTTTCCTTTTTTTGATGGTGTATTGATAGATAAAAAGAGGGGGAGTGCCAAATGCAACGTACATTTGGACTCACCCTCTTTGGTGTTCTTGATTCGATCAGATCACGCGGACTCGTGCGATGCCCTCGACCGATGCAATGTGTGCAGCGGCCGCTTCGGAGGGAACCGTGGAGACGTCGATCATCGTATAGGCGTTTTCGCCCTTGGATTTATTGGTCATGTTTTCAATGTTGATGCCTTCTTCCGCAAGCACCGCGGTGATCTTTGTCAAAATTGCGGGAACGTTTGCGTGCAAAACGCAGATACGGGATGCGGAGGAACGAGGCATTTCCACGTTGGGGTAGTTGACGCTGTTTTTGATGTTGCCGTTGGTGAGGTAATCATCCAGCTCACGCGCTGCCATGATCGCGCAGTTGTCCTCGGATTCCTCGGTGGAAGCACCGAGGTGAGGAATTGCAACCACACCGGGAACGCCCAAAACCTCTTCGGTGGGGAAGTCGGTGACATATGCCGAAACCTTGCCGTCAGCAAGTGCCGTTTTCAGGTCGGATGCGTTGACCAGATCTGCGCGGGAGAGATTGAGGATCTTGACACCGGGCTTCATTTTTGCGATGCTGACGGTGTTGATCATATTCTTGGTATCCTTGGTGGCGGGAACATGAAGCGTGATGTAATCTGCCTTTTCATAGATCTCGTCATAGGTTGCGGCGCGAATGACGCGGTGATTGAGATTCCATGCGCCCTCAACCGAGAGGAAGGGATCGCAACCGATCACGTTCATGCCGAGATGGAGCGCCATGTTTGCGATCAAGCCGCCGATTGCGCCAAGACCGATGACACCCAAGGTCTTGCCCATCAGCTCGGTGCCTGCAAACTTGGATTTGCCCTTTTCCACCTGCTTGGCAACGTCCTCGGTCAAGGTCTTTGCCCATTCAATTCCTCCAACCACGTCACGAGCCGCTAAAAGAAGCGCGCACACTGCCAGTTCCTTGACACCGTTGGCATTTGCACCGGGGGTGTTGAATACGACGATGCCTTTTTCGGAGCAACGGTCGATCGGAATGTTATTGACGCCGGCACCCGCACGTGCGATGGCTTTCAGTTCACTGCCAAATTCCATTTCGTGCATCACGGCGGAGCGCACCATAATACCGTCCGGATTTTCAACGGCTTCGCCTACGTTATAGCCGTTTCCAAGCTCCTTGAGCCCAACGGCGGCAATTTTATTAAGAAGCTGAATATTCATAAGAGATTCCTCGTTTCTGTTATTTGGGGTTCTTTTGTGCAAAGTCCTTCATAAAGGCGATGAGTGCCTCAACGCCCTCCTTGGGCATTGCGTTGTAGATGGAGGCGCGCATACCGCCAACCGAGCGGTGACCCTTGAGGTTCTTAAGACCTGCCTTTGCGGCTTCGGAAGCAAACTTCTTGTCCAGATCTGCGTCGCCCGTAACGAAGGTAACGTTCATCATCGAGCGGCTCTCCTTTTTGACAGGAGCAAAATAGTAATCCTGCGCATCGAGATAGTCGTAGAGCAGTGCCGCCTTAGCAGCATTCATCTCCTGCATCTTTTCAAGACCGCCCAAGCCGAGGATCCATTCATAGACCAGCTTTGCGATATAGATGGGGTAGCAGGGAGGCGTGTTGTACATGGAATCGTTTTCTGCCATGGTCTTCCATTCCAACATCGTGGGCATGGTTGCCTCTGCGTAGTTGAGCAGATCCTCGCGCACGATGACAAGCGTCATTCCGGCGGGAGCCATGTTCTTTTGCGCGCCCGCATAGATCACACCGAACTTGCTGACGTCAACGGGCTCGGAAATGATGCAGGAGGACATATCCGCAACCAGAGGGATATCACCCGTATCGGGAATATAGGAATACTTGGTTCCGTAGATGGTATTATTGAAGCAAACGTGCAGATACGCTGCGTCGGGACGGATCATGTCGCGCGTAATTTGCGGAACGTGATCGAAATTATCATCCTTTGTGGTGGCAATGCACTTGACGTCGTAGCCCATTTTTTGTGCTTCCTTAAATGCCTTTCCCGAGAACTGACCCGAAACGGCATAGTCAGCCTTTCCGGTTCTTCCGATGAGGTTCATGGGAACTGCCGAGAATTGGGTAGAAGCACCGCCCTGTAAAAACAGCACCTTGTAATTGTCGGGAATGTTCATCAGCTTGCGAAGCAGGACTTCTGCATCCTTGATAATTGCTTCGTAGTCCGGAGATCGGTGTGACATCTCCATGACTGACATTCCGGACTCACCGTAGCAGACCAGCTCGGACGCTGCTTTTTCAAGTACGGGAAGAGGGAGCATGGAAGGGCCTGCCGAAAAATTGAATACTCTGTTCATGATTCTGTAATCCTCCGGATTTGTGTAGTTTTTTGTTTTCGTCTGGCAATTTACCTTGCTAAAGTGAAAACTTATTTCTAATTATATGCCTTTTCATCCTTCTTGTCAAGAGCTTTTTTGAATTTTTTTGCATTTTTTTATTATGAACGTATGAGGTTGACATTTCAAGATTCGTGTGCTATAATAAAGATGTAGAAAACAAAAAAGGCGGGAAATGTATGAAAATACAAAAAAAAGAGCTTTTAAATCGAATTCGGAACGTTGGCTTGGTGGTGATGGGAACTTTGATCCTTGCGTTTGGTACGTCGATCTTTCTGTTGCCGTTTGACTTGGTTACCGGAGGAATGTCCGGACTTGCGATCGTCATCGATGCGATCATTCCCATCGAAGCCATTACGGTGGATATGATCATCACGGTGCTGACGTGGGTACTGTTTTTGATCGGTTTTTTGTGTTTGGGCAGAGATTTTGCAATGAAAACACTGATTTCTGCCATCGTATATCCGATCGGAGTCTCTCTCTTTTTGCAGCTTTCCAATGCAGAGGTTCTGGGAGGCTTACTCAATCTGGCATCCAGCGGCTATACGGAATTACCGCTGATTATTTCCGCCACGGTAGGTGGCGCTTTGGTAGGAGTTGGATGCGCGGTCACGTTTTTGAGCGGTGGATCGACGGGCGGTGTAGATGTGATCGCGTTTTTGATCTGCAAGATCTTTAAAAGAGTAAAAAGCTCGACCGCGATCTTTTGGGTGGATGCAAGCGTGATCGTGTTTGGTGTTTTTATCACGAACAATTTGATCCTGTCGTTGCTTGGCGTGGTATCCGCCATGATCTGTGCAATGGTGATCGATAAGATCTTTTTGGGCGGTACGGCGGCGCTGGTCGCTCAGGTTGTTACCGATCGCGGAGCCGAAATCAACCGCGCTGTGATTGAGCAGATGGATCGTACCACCACGATGCTTACGGTGACGGGCGGATATAGCGAAAAAGAAAAGAAAATGCTGATGGTCTCTTTCAGTATGCGCCAATATACGCAATTGATGGGTATCGTTTTGCAAATTGACCCTACGGCGTTTGTAACGGTTTCCAAAGCGCACGAAATCAGCGGCGAAGGATGGACGAGGTAAAGCTGTGCGCCCTGTGTTCGCAATTTTCTAAAAAAACAAGCGTTGCATCAAACGATGCAACGCTTGTTTTGATTTTTGCTTTGTAACCTTCGGCAAGAATTAGCCAAGCTTAGCCTGGTTGATCTTGATGCCGGGGCCCATGGTGGACGCGATTACGCAGCTCTTGATATACTGACCCTTTGCAGCTGCGGGCTTTGCCTTGATGATAGCACCCAGGAGAGCGTCGAAGTTCTCCTTGAGCTTATCAGAACCGAAGGAAGCCTTGCCGATGGGGCAGTGGATGATGTTGGTCTTGTCAAGACGGTACTCGATACGACCTGCCTTAGCCTCGGTAACAGCCTTAGCAACGTCGGGAGTAACGGTGCCTGCCTTGGGAGAAGGCATCAAGCCCTTAGGACCGAGGACCTTACCCAAACGACCGATAACAGCCATCATGTCGGGAGAAGCGATTACAACGTCGAACTCGAACCAGTTTTCCTTGGTGATCTTTTCAACGTACTCAGCGCCGCCTGCGTACTCTGCGCCTGCGTCCAGAGCCTTCTGAACGTTGTCGCCTTTAGCGAATACGAGAACTCTTACCTTCTTACCGGTACCGTTGGGGAGGACGATTGCGCCGCGGACCTGCTGGTCTGCCTGACGGGAGTCAACACCCAAACGAACGTGTACTTCGATGGTCTCATCGAACTTTGCCTTAGAAGTCTGGCAAACCAGACCCATAGCCTCGCTTACCTCGTAAGCCTTGGACTTTTCAATCAGCTTTGCGCTGTCAACGTACTTTTTACCCATTTTTGCCATTGTTCGTTACCCCCTTAGTCCTCGACGGTAACGCCCATGGAGCGTGCAGTACCGGCGATCATGCTCATTGCTGTCTCGATGTTAGCCGCGTTCAGGTCGGGCATCTTGGTTTCAGCAATCTTCTTAACCTGTTCCTTCGTCAGCTTAGCAACCTTGGTCTTGTTAGGAGCCGCGGAGCCGGACTCGATGCCTGCTGCCTTCTTGATCAGAACGGGAGCGGGAGGAGTCTTGGTGATAAAGGTGAAGGAACGGTCTGCATAAACGGTGATGACAACGGGGATGATCATACCGATGTCATTCTTGGTTCTTTCGTTGAATTCCTTGGTGAATACGGGAATTGCCACACCGTACTGACCGAGAGCGGGACCTACGGGAGGCTGGGGAGTAGCCTTACCAGCGGGAAGCTGGAGCTTGATATAACCTAAAATTTTCTTTGCCATGATTTAAAATCCTCCAAATGTGGTTTTTTACGGAAGAATGATGAAATAAAATTTTCTTCCTCCCACGTGCAACTGTGCTTGTTGCAGGATGTGCTTTATACGTTTGCCGCCTTAACCTCGCTGGCTTCCAGCTCAACGGGCATATCGCGGTTTCCGCGCTTGATAAGCACGGTAACGTTTTTGAGATCCTCGGAAATTGCCTGAACGGTACCGTTGTAGCCCTCAAACAATCCGCTGATGACCTCTACGCTGTCTCCGATTGCGAAGGAGAGCTTGACCTGCTGAACTTGCTCGATGTCAAGTGCGGCAACCTCTTCGTCCGTCAGGGGAGTGGGGCGCGATCCGGGACCCACGAAGCCGGTGACACCCGTGATGTTACGAACGGCGTGCCAGCTTTCTTCGGTCATGATCATTTTGATATACACGTAACAAGAGAAGATCTTGTTTTCCACTTCTTTTTCAACGTCGCCGTTTTTTTCGATGACGATTTCAGTAGGAATGGAGATATCGAAAATCAAGTGACCGAGTCCACGGTTTTCAATGATTTTTTCCAAACTTGCTTTTACTTTGTTTTCGTATCCGGAATAAGTATGTGCCACGTACCATCTCGGACCTACGTTCATTTCGTTGATATCACTCATTTGCGATTAACCCTTGAACGCGCGCAGGATCAGCCATTTGATAGCCTCGCCCAAAGCAAGGTCCATCACGCAGATCGCAACTGCGAAAGCGACGAGGACAACGAGAACGATCAGAGTGCTCTTTCTGGTTTGTTCCCAAGAGAGCCAAGAAACCTTTTTGAACTCGCTCTTGTAAACGCGCAAGCCCTTGAGGATCTTTTCGCGGAACTTGATTACCAGAACAACGGCAACCACGAGGAGAACCGCACCTACGATGATCCATACGATCGTTGCGGTGTCGAGCCCTGCGGGCTGCGTTGCGTCATCTGCAAACACGGGAACAGCAAAGAGGGAAATCATCAGAAGGGTTGCCAGAAGGGCTACACCCCATTTGCTTAACACTTTCATTATATTGATTCCTTTCTTCGTGATCACACCGGAAATTACTTGGTTTCCTTGTGCGTCGTGTGCTTGCGGCAGAACTTACAATACTTCATGAGTTCCAGTCTGTCCGGGTCATTTTTCTTGTTTTTCTTAGTGTCATAATTTCTCTGCTTGCACTCAGTGCATGCGAGGGTAATTTTGACTCGTGCATCATTAGCCATTTAGCGGCACCTCCCATATAAAAATTATTTGTACCTCCCTCTGAAAGGAGTCGGACAAGCCCGTAATCGGGTGGCACCATGGCCGACGTTTGCCGTGCTGAAAATCCGCGCACAACAAAAAAGCCCTTTGACAGAGGTAGTGACATTATATCACAATAAATTCCTCTTGTCAAGGGCTTTTTTACATTTTTTTATATTTGTTCTTTAGGATGGTATGTTTACCGCTTCAAAAAGCGGTCTAAAAAGTCATAACCCTTTTCCAGCGCCCACAGAGGCGGGCGGTGTCCCGTTGCGTGGTTGATGAAGGAAAGTCGGTCGGAATCGGTTTCGTATCCGTGTGCGCGACGCATCATGATTCCGCTTTCCTCATTGTCATACTCACCGGCAATCAGGCAAAAGGGTTTTTGCGAGGCGGAGAGAAGATCGGTGTGGTCCATGCCGTCCGCGATCAAGTCCTCCACGGTGTTTCCCCAATACCAAGGTTCGCGCCAGTTGCTCTGATCCCAACCGAATCCGAAATCACTGGCGAGGATCGCGCTGATACGGTCGTCAAGACAACCGGTATAAAACGCCATCTTGCCGCCAAGGGAATGTCCTGCAATCCCGATTTTTGTTTTGTCCACGCGTGCATCGCTTTCCAATAGATCGATCATGCGCGAGGTATCCGAAACCAATTTGCCGATTCCGCTCCACGCGGGGTGATCCTGCCGCAATGCGATAGCGGCGTCGAGCCAACGCGAAAAGTCGTTTCGCGCCTTGTTGCTCTTTATATAAGTTAAATGGTAGGAATCCGCGCTTGCTGCGACGTATCCGCGGCGAACGAGATGAAGCATCATGTCGATGCCTTCGTAGGACGAAAGCGGTTGGCGCGTTTCCGAAAGTTCAAAGCCGAGCATCGCCTCCGGAAAATAAAAGGGGATCGCAACGGCGGGAGCGGGAGCGGTCAATCCGTGTGGGATTGCGAGAAGGACGCGCTGTGAGGTTCCGACCCCATTTTCTTGGCAGTAAAGCTCCAACCGACATTCGGGAAGGTTGAGGGTGGAGAGGCGTGTGGGGGCATTGTGTGGGATCGGTTGTGTCGGGCTTCCAAGACGCTCGCGCCATTGTTCTTTTGTATGTGGCATAGGAATCCTCCTTTGTTTGAATCGTTTTGGGATGAAATGCTCAGTGATGCCGAATGTGAAATCATTTCCTTGCGGTAATTGTGAAATATCTCACGCCGCCCGCGGCTCCGGTCGATGTGAAATGAAATTCGCACTTCACATTTGCAAAGCAAATATTTCATAGCGCAGCTATTTCACATGGCAAAGCCATATTTCACTCGCCAAAGGCGAATTTTGTTGAAAAAAGCACACATTGTCTTGGAAGACAAATGTGTGCTTTTTTCTGGTGGGGGATGGTGGATTCGGACCACCGAAGTCATCGACAACAGATTTACAGTCTGCCCCCTTTGGCCGCTCGGGAAATCCCCCATATAAAGTTGGCTCACTGTGTGAACCAATTTTGGAGCTGGTGATCGGAGTCGAACCAACAACCTGCTGATTACAAATCAGCTGCTCTGCCATTGAGCCACACCAGCGAAACGTTCGTGTGCGAACTTCTCGCTTTCGCAACGGTGATATTATATCACGGCAAAAGTGTTTTGTCAAGTCTTTTTTTTGAAAAAAATACGATTTTTTTGATTTTCTTTTCTTTTTTGCGGGGAAGGCTCGAAAAGCTGCATTTTTGAAAGGGGGTTATCATGGCTTTCGGGGGGTGAAATTCTCCTTTTTTGCAAAAAATCTCCTTGACTTTCCTCGCGCATTGCGGTATACTGAATATAATGTTATAAAAATAAATAGAAGTATGGGAAAGGAGAGCGGAATGGCGGATTTTGACGGGCAATTGATGCAAGGGCCGATGGATGACGCTGGGCTGATCAAGCTCTCGGGCAGCATCGAGCACGTGATTTATTCCAATGAGGAAAACGGATACGCCATTTGCGATCTCGGAACGGATACCGACGAGTTGATCACCATTACGGGAACGCTTCCCTATATCGGTGAGGGCGATATCGTAACGGTGTACGGCAAATGGGTGCATAATCCCAAGTACGGGCGGCAGTTTAAGGTGGAGCAATCCGAAAAGCAGCTCCCCGCCGACCGCGCGTCGATTTTGCGCTATCTTTCAGCAGGCTCAATCAAGGGGATCGGGCCCAAAACCGCGCAGCGCATTGTGGATGAGTTTGGTGACGAGACCTTCGACGTGATCGAAAATCACCCCGAATGGCTTGCGCAGATTCCCGGTATCACCTCTAAGCGCGCACACGCGATCAGCGAGGAATTCAAGGACAAGGCCGGCATTCGCTCCGCGATGATCTTTTTCCGTGAGCATTTCGGCGCGGCAATGACGGTGCGCATCTACAAAAAATGGGGCGGCAGTGCGGTGGATATCGCCAAAAACAACCCCTATATGCTTTGCGAGGAGATTGAGGGCATCGGCTTTGAGCGTGCCGACCGTTTGGCGTTAAAGCTTGGAGTCGAGACCGATTCTCCCGCACGCCTTTCCGGCGGTGTGCAGTATATGCTCAGCACCAACGCAATGCAAAACGGACACGTTTGCCTGCCGCGCGAAAAGCTGGTGGCGGGGGCTGCAAAGCTTTTGGAGGCGCGCGAGGAGCAGATCGAAGCCGCAGTTTCGGATCTTCTGGCGGCGCAAAAGATCCGTTCGGTCAGCTTTGACGGTGTGCGGTATCTTTACGATAAATCCTTTTACGAGAACGAAAAATACATCGCGCGCAAGCTATTGCTTTTGGATAAGCTTTGTCCCGTGATGGATACGGCGAATATTGATTCCTTTATCAAGCGTGAGGAGCGTGAGAGTGGGATCGCATACGCCAATTTGCAAAGGCAAGCGATCTTTGATGCATTGGAAAACGGCGTGATGCTGCTCACGGGAGGTCCCGGAACGGGTAAGACCACCGTTGTGCGTGCGCTGTTGCATATTTTTTCGAGCATGGATCTCAAAATTGCCCTGTGTGCTCCCACCGGGCGTGCCGCAAAACGGCTTTCCGAGTCCACCTCCTGCGAGGCAAAAACCATCCACCGCCTTTTGGAATACAGCGGCGAGGAAGGCAAGGGTTTGCGCTTCCACCGCGACGAGACGAATCTTTTGGAGGAGCACGCGATCATTGTGGATGAGGCTTCAATGGTGGATAATCAGCTCATGGCGGCACTTCTCAAGGCGATCAAGCCGGGTGCGCGGATCGTGATCATCGGAGATGCGGATCAGCTCCCCTCGGTTGGAGCGGGCAACGTTTTGCGCGATCTGTTGGAAAGCGGTCGGTTTGCTACGGTGCGCCTCAACGAGATCTTCCGTCAGGCACAGGAGAGCCTGATCGTTACCAACGCGCACTCCATCAACCACGGTGAGATGCCGCGACTGGATATCAAAAACAACGATTTCTTTTTCCTTCCCCGCGAGAGCGACGAGGAAATTGCCGCAACGGTTGCCCAGCTTTGCGCGACCCGACTGCCGCGCACCTATGGTGAGATGGCGGTAACGGGAACGCAGGTCATCTCTCCGTCACGCAAGGGGGAGACGGGAACCGAGCATCTCAACGTCATCCTGCAGGAAGCTCTCAATCCGCCGACGCGCGGCCAAAAGGAGCATAAATTCCGCGAGATCGTATTCCGCGAGGGCGACCGCGTGATGCAAACGCATAACAACTACGATATTGCGTGGGAGCGTGACGACGGAACGGTAGGAAACGGCGTCTTTAACGGAGACATCGGTACGATTCTGAGGATCGATCCCGCGAACGAATGTATGCAGATCCGCTTTGACGACCGTATGGTGGACTACGAATTTTCCATGTCGGAGGAATTGGAGCCCGCTTATGCGATTACGGTGCATAAAAGTCAGGGAAGCGAGTATCCCATTGTTATCGTTCCAATGGGCTCGTCTCCGTCCATGCTGCTTTCGCGCAACCTGTTTTATACCGCTGTGACCCGTGCGCAAAGCATGGTCATTTTGGTCGGTCGTGAGCGTGTGATCCGCACCATGGTGGAAAACAATCGGCAGTCCATGCGCTATACGGGGCTTTGTAAATGGTTGGCGGAAGCGGAAGACTGAGGTTCGTGCGGTCGTT
The DNA here is from genome assembly GCA_045120465.1 of Eubacteriales bacterium. Lineage (GTDB taxonomy): Bacteria > Bacillota > Clostridia > Oscillospirales > CAG-272 > UMGS1865. Next base: position 23,947 of record JBGVEW010000012.1, on the reverse strand, counting down.
GTTCTTTCCTCCCAAATGCGTTTCATGCCGTAAGCTTTTGGATTGGCATTTGCCGCACGAGGATGCGAATGACGCGCTGTGCCCCAAGTGTTCCGACGAGTGGAAGAACGAGACACTCGAGACCTGCGGCATGTGTGCCAAGCCCGTGCCCGAGTGCACCTGTATGACGGAGGTTATGGCAGAGGCAAAATGCGCGGGATTTGCCAAAACGGTTTACTATTATCCCACAAGACGGCGTTTGGTTCAGAATCGGCTGATCTATCATATCAAAAAGAGGGAAAACGACCATGCGTTGCGCTTTTGCGCCGATGCGCTTGCAAAGTCATTGCTTGCAATGCTTGCACAGGCGGAAGGTTCCCTTCAAGAGGTGGTTTTGACCTATCTTCCCAGAGGGCACAGAGCGCGTTTGTTCAACGGTACCGATCAGGCACTGGCACTTTGTCGCATTCTGTCGGAGGTGACGGGGATTCCTTATCAAAGTATGCTCGTTCGTCGGCGTGGGGAAGAGCGGGAGCAAAAGCGACTCTCTCCCACCATGCGACTCCAAAACGCGAAACGTGCGATCCTTGCACGAAAAGACGTGGATTGTAAGGGAAAGACCGTGGTTCTGGTGGATGATATCGTTACCACCGGATCGTCGGTTTCGGCGGGCGTTCGCGTTCTTCGCAAAATGGGAGCGAAGCAGGTGTTTTGCGCGGCAATTGCAACCGATATTTGCAACAAAGACTTGATCACGCATTGATTTTTGATAAAAACTGCGACTTTTTGTAAAAAAACGATTGATTTTAGCATCAAAATCATGTATAATGATGCATAGAGACAGAGAAAGGAGGTCGTGCAAAATGAAGGATCCCAAAAAAGCGGAGAAGAGCACCAAAGAACCCGCAGTGCCCAAAAAGGCAGAGAAACCTTCCAAAAAGGCGGTTGAAAAAAAGCCCAAAAAGCAAAAGACCTCTTTGCTTGGCGGCATGAAGCTCAGCCGCAATATCGGCATCGACCTCGGTACGGCAACCGTTCTGGTCTATGTGCAGGGCAAGGGCATTGTGTTGCAGGAGCCTTCGGTGGTTGCGATCGATACCAACACCGATCGGATCCTGAAGGTGGGAATCGAGGCGCAGCAGATGCTGGGAAGAACCCCGGGTAACATTACGGCGGTTCGCCCCTTGCGCGACGGAGTGATCAGCCAATACGAGGTCACGCTCAAAATGATCCAATATTTCATCCGACGTGCGTGCGGAAATCTCTTTTTTCCGCCTCGAGTCATGATCTGTATTCCCTCGGGAATTACCGAGGTTGAGGAAAAGGCGGTATTGGATGCCGCTCGTGAAGCAGGCGCGCAAAAAACCTATCTGATCGAGGAGCCTGTTGCGGCGGCGATCGGTGCGGGGTTGAACATCTACGCTCCCATTGGCAACATGGTCGTCGATATCGGCGGCGGAACCACCGACGTGGCGGTCCTGTCTCTTGGCGGTGTCGTGGTGTCGCGTTCTACCAAGATCGCGGGAGATAAATTTGACGAAGCGATCATCCGATACGTGCGTCGCAAATACAACGTGCTCATCGGTGAAAGAACCGCAGAGGCGGTCAAAAAGCAGATCGGTGCGGTGTACGATCACCCCGAAACCGTACGCGTGGAGGTTAAAGGAAGATGCATCCGTCAAGGACTTCCCAAGGTCATCACCATCAGTTCCAAGGAAATGATCGAGGCACTTGCCGAGCCGGTAACGGCGATTCTCGATGCGGTTTGTTGGGTCATCGAAAACACGCCCCCCGAGCTTTTGGGCGATATTTTACATAACGGCATCGTTATGACGGGAGGCGGAAGCCTTTTGTACGGCTTTGATAAGCTGATCACGCAGGTCACGGGTATCAAAACCCGCGTGGCAAAGGACGCGGTATCCTGCGTGGCGATCGGAACGGGAAAGTCACTTGATAATCTCGACCTTTTACACGAGGGCGCGATCAATATTTCGAGAGACAAACGTAGCAGAATGTGATGCGCTTGCGACGCACATGCAAAATAAGCGCATAATCTGCGCTTTTTCACAGGCAACTAACTTTCGTGACCATTTTGGGTGGTGGTACCAAAATGGTAGCGGTAGCTATTGCTCTGTCAGCACTCTAAAGTTTGAAATTCAGCAGAGTCTGTACTGCATAAACGCTTTCACCCAAGCGCAGAGCACCCTTGTAGGAAACGTTATGAAACGCATTCCTTCGAGGGTGCTCTAAAAAAACGGTGAAAGTTTTGAAAGGGTTTGGGAAAACTTTTTCAAAAGTTTTCCCAAGAAAAAACAAAACTAAACAATCCGAAAAAGGAGATCAACGATATGAATTACATCATCAAAGGACGCCGACCCGAGGCGGTGTTCCGTTTTTTTGAGGAAATTTGCGCCATTCCGCATCCGTCCTTTCACGAGGAGCGCGTAGCGGACTATCTGGTGGCGTTTGCAAAGGAGAGAGGCTTGGAGTGCGTTCGTGATGAATTGCACAACGTGCTGATCAAAAAGCCCGCAACCAAGGGAATGGAACATCGTGCGGCAATTCTGTTTCAGGGGCATACCGACATGGTGTGCGAGAAGAACGGAGACGTGGCGCATGATTTTATGAAGGATCCGCTCAAGCTGTTTTTGGATGGCGATCTGTTGGGCGCTGAGGGGACGACGCTGGGAGGGGACGACGGTATTGCCGTTGCCATGATGCTGGCACTCCTTGACGGTGAGATCCCCGAGCATCCTGCAATCGAATGTCTCTTTACGGTTGCCGAGGAGGTGGGGCTCAACGGTGCGCACGGATTTGATTATTCCCATATTCAGGCGCGGACGATGGTCAACCTTGACAGCGAGGATCTCGGTGTGATCACCGCGGGATGTGCGGGCGGTTTGCGCACGGATCTGACACTGGCGTATGAGGAGATCCCCATGGCGGGAGAGGCACTACGGGTATCGGTAACGGGTCTTGCGGGCGGACACTCGGGCGTGGATATCTGTACGGGCAGAGCCAATGCCAACAAGCTGATGGGACGTGTTTTGGCGCGCCTTTGCAAGGAACAGAGGGTCCATCTGATCTCGCTTGAGGGGGGCTCTAAGGATAATGCCATTCCGCGTGAGTGCGTGGCGGTGTTGGCGGTTTCAAACGTTGAGGATGCCAAGGTCATTCTCGCAACAGAAGCGGCACGTATTCGTGCGGAGTTGGTTGCGGAGGATACGGGCTTTACGGTATGCGCGGAAAAGACCGAGGCGCCTATGACGATGCTTTCCGATCTCGATACCTTGCGTGCAGTCACGTTGCTTGCAACGGTGGATAACGGGGTCAAGGAGATGAATCGCAACGTCAAGGGGCTCCCCGAATGGTCGCGCAATCTCGGCGTTATCCGCACGGAAAACGGAAAAATGGAGTTTATCTTTTCGGTGCGTTCCGCAATCGAGAGCAGATTGGATGCTTCCATTGATGAATTGGACACTTTTGCGAGAATGCTCGGATGTACGGCAAAGCACTACAGCCGTTATCCCGGATGGGATTACGCGCCCGTTTCCCCTGTACGTGAGGCATATTTGAACGCATACCGTGAGGTAATGGGCAAGGAGGCACGTGTGGACGTGATCCACGCGGGTCTTGAGTGCGGCATCATTTATTCCAAGCTTCCCGATATGGATATCATTTCGATCGGCCCCGACATGAAGGACATTCATTCTCCGAGTGAGAGATTGAATCTGGCGTCGGTGGAGCTGTTCTGGAGAACGCTTGAGAAGCTGATTGCGATTTTATAAAAGAACAGAGGGCTCTTCCGTTCGGAAGAGCCCTCAACAGGTAGTAGACCAAAGGTTTTGAGTTGGTTAATATGTACAAATTCGTTTATACCGCTTTTCTCTTTGACCAAAAAGGCGCAAAGAGAAAAGCTTGGCAAAAGAGAAAACGCCGTTTTGGTGGGATTTCGCCGTCTGCAGACGGCGAGGAGGGCTACGCGCCCTCCACTGCGCCGCCTTTTGAAAAAGGCGGACGAAAACTTTTGTCAAACTGACGAAACTCGTTCGTTTTGTCTACAGTTTGGTGAAGGCTCTTCCGTTTGGAAGAGCCCCCAAACATATTATTCTGTTAAAATCGCACTCTTTTGACAGAGCGCACGCGTTGGGCGGATTCGTCGAGATCAAAGATCACCCCTTGCACCTCGATCTTGCCGTCGGCAACGCTGAAGCGAGTGGGCATTTGCGTGCGGAAGCGGGAAATGACAGCAGTCGTGTCCGTTCCGAGAATTCCGTTGGTCGGTCCACTCATTCCAAGGTCGGTCACATAGCCCGAGCCGTGCGGGAGTACCTGCTCGTCGGCGGTGGGAACGTGCGTGTGCGTGCCGAACATGACCTGAATCCGTCCGTCAAAATAACGCCCAAGGGCAAGCTTTTCGCTGGTGGCCTCGGCATGAACGTCCATGAGTGCGAGATCATACTCGCCCTTTTCGCGCTCTAAAATCCGCTCTACCGTTTCAAACGGGCAGGCGAGGGGATCGAGATAGACTCTGCCGCTGACGTTGATACAAAGCAACCGCCAGCCGTTGACGTTCAGGATCGTGTAGCCGCTCCCCGGAGAGGTGGGCGGATAGTTTGCCGGGCGAATGATGCGGTCTCCGTTTTCGTCGAGATAAGGATACAGATCCCGATAGCCGAAGGCGTGATTGCCCAAAGTCAAAAGATCGATGCCCGTTCCGAGCAGATCCTCCGCATCTGCCGCACAGAGTCCGCGGATGTCGCTGGTGTTTTCCCCATTTGCAACGGTGAAATCAATATGCTCCTTGTTTCGAAACGTCCAAAGCGTGCGGGAAAGATACGGGACCGTTTCCCGCCCGACAACGTCGCCAAGAGCCAGAATACGCATAACGGTTTGCCTTTCTATTGCTTATCGCAGTTCAAAAAATTCCACTTCCTCACCAACGGGGCCGATGCAAAAGCCCATGCGAGCGGGGAAGGGGGGATCGGAGTTGAAGCAGATATCGGTAGGCTCGATGGTGATCTTGTAGCCTGCCTTCCGCGCGATCTCGATACACTCGTTTACGCTATCTACCTCAAGCGCGATGTGGCGGAGTGCGCCCGTTCCGGGACGGTCAACACCGTTGCAGCAGATTTCGAGAATTCCCGCGCCTGTGTCGAGCATGATGCAGGGAGCTCCTGCCGCCGTGGTCCAGGTGCGGATGGTCTCCATTCCGTACAGGTCTTGGTAGAAATGAATGGTCTCTTGAAAGTTTTCGGGACTATCGCATTTGAGCGCGATATGATGAATTCCTTTGGTCAAGCGTTTCATGGTGATCCTCCAAAATGATTGATTTTCATCATTATAACAGAAAAAAACGTCAGATGCAAGAGGCGCGCAAAAAAATTCCAAAAATCTCTTGACATTTTTATTGTAGTGTGCTATACTTTTATCGTATTCGAGATAAGGATCCTTGGTCTCACAGGCTCTATTCGCAGATCATTTTAGGATGTAAGCGATAGGTTTGTGGGATTTTTCTTTTTTTCCGGGTACATAAATTTTTCAGGAGGTACCCGACTATGAATAACGGTACAGTAAAGTGGTTCAACGCGGAAAAGGGCTACGGTTTTATTTCCAACGACAACGGCGGCGACGATGTATTTGTACATTTCTCCGCGATTCAGGTTGAGGGCTTTAAGACCCTTGCCGAAGGTCAAAAGGTGACCTTTGACACTGAGCCGGATCCCAAGAACAGCGCAAAACTGAGAGCAATCAACGTTTGTCTGGCTTGACCACATCTGAAAAAATACCCGCCGTCAGCTCGTTTGCGGCGGGCGTTTTTTATGCTTGACAAAACCGATTCGATTCGTTATAATAAAAGTAAGAAATTTGTCGAACAGAGGAGAAATGGATCGATGGTAACGGATTTTTTGATCTATGTGGGGCAGCTTTTGCTCCTGACGATTGGAACCTTTTTGATCTGCGGCTTTGCCGCATGGCTGGCGGAGCGTCTGTTTTTGGCTTTGGTGGGATCGGGATCGTCGAAAGTGGTGTACGTATCTTCTTTCATCGGCACTCCCATTCACGAATTGGGACACGCGCTGATGTGCCTCTTGTTTGCGCATAAGATTACCGAAATGCATCTTCTGCTGCCGCCCAATCACCCGTCCGGGACGCTCGGCTACGTGTCGCACAGCTATCATCCCAAAAATTTGTGGGCGCGGCTTGGAAATCTGTTTATTGGACTCGGACCGATCTTCAGCGGTATGGGAGTTATGATCCTGATGCTGTTTTTGTGCTTTCCGAATCAGTGGAATACTTACGTTGCCACGTCAAGCGCATTGGCGTTTGGCGAGAGCTCGATCGGAGAGATCGCAATGGGTGTGATCTCGCTTTTGACCTCGATGCCCGCGGCATTCGTAACGGGAGAATGGTGGATCCCGACGCTGGGTCTGATCGTGATCCTCTCGGTTTCCCAACACGTTACGCTCAGCGGAGCGGATATTAAGGGGGCACTGACGGCAATGCCGTGGTATTTGCTTTTGCTTTTGATCTTTGCAGGCATTACAACGGCGTTTGGCGTGCAGAGCGTCATGCTTTCGGGACTTTGGATCTTTAATCTTTGGTTGCTGTCGCTTTATTCCATTGCCATCGCCTTTTCGCTGGTTTGGGTTGTGCTGGGATTGATCGTATTTTTGATCCGCGTATTGGCGCGCCGTGTATTTTAATCAAATGAGGGGAATCGATATGAGAACGTATCTGGAAGAATTTTTTAAGGATTTTGCGTATTCCGAAAAGGATACGCGAGAATTGTTGCGTGCATACGATGCGATCGTAACGGATGATGTCGCGCGGGAGGAGTGGGAGTCTGTTCTGTCTTGTTATGAACAGAATATGCAATGCGATATCCCCTCGTTGCGTGAACGTGCCGAGGCGTTGGCACCCCGCGTGCGTTTGCATCCCTATACGCTCAAGCTGCTTGTATTTTTGTGCATGACGCGTCAGGCGTTGGTCTATTACCGTGAGCGCGGACTTTCCGATGCCCTTTGGAGGGATACGATGATGGATTTGCGCTACAAGCTGGAGGAGTGCCGCGAGGTGTGGGGGATTTGCGGAACCTTTGTGGCAACCTGGTTTGACGGATTCTTTTTGCTGGATCGCTTTACGCTTGGCAGATTGCAGTTTGAATTGCGCGAGTTCAAGCACACCTATGAGAAGGGCGGCGTGACCTTGATGGAACACTCCCCCGTGATCAACGTTCACATTCCGCGCACGGGGACACCGCTCGATCCCGCATCCTGCGACGCTGCTTTTGCGCAGGCGGCAAAATTTTACGAAAAGGCTTTTGAGGGGGCTCCTGTGGCGTTTATTTGCCACTCGTGGTTGTTGTATCCCGCCAACGAGCAGCTTCTTTCTCCAAGTTCCAACGTTTACGCGTTTATGAAGCGGTTTGACGTTTTGGAATCGGGGGACTACGGTGAGGATCATCCCGATTTGTGGCGGTTGTTTGATCGCCCTTACACAGGGGACGTGAATCGCTTGCCCTATGACTCCTCCATGCGCCGCGCTTACGTTGACCATATCAGAGCGGGCGGAAAGAGCGGCTGGGGCTTTGGCGTATATTTGTATCGGAAATAAAGATAGAAAAAGGCAACACGCACGGCGACCTGCGATACGGTAGGTGCCCAAAAGGGTTGCTTTTTTCTGTTTTTTGCGTTTGACCTCTTGACAAGCGTTTGTTTTTATGTTATAATTTGAGAACTGTTCTCAAATTCAAAGGAAACGATATGAAACGAAACCATTATCAAACCGCGGGGAGAGTTGCGCTTTCCTCGTTTTTGGAAAAGCATCCCGACCGCCAGTTTACCGCGGACGAGATCTTTGACGCGCTTTCAAGGGATGGCGCGGTTGGAAAAAGCAGCGTTTACCGTTTGCTTTCGGAAATGTGCGCGGAGGAAAGCGTTCGAAAATTCCGCAGTGAGGAGCGTCAATGCTCGGTATATCAGTACGTCGGTACGCATTGCGATTGCCGCGATCATTTTCACGAAAAATGCGTGCGTTGCGGAAGGTTGAGTCATTTGGATTGCCACGTGTCGGCAGATTTTATCAACCACCTGTTTGCGGAGCACGGCTTTGCGGTGGATTGCGGTCAATCGATTTTATACGGTGTTTGCGCCGATTGCAGGAAGGGAGGAGAAAGACGTGAATGAATTTTTTCATGAGCTTGGGCACATGCTATGGCACAGCTTGTCACATGCGGTGATCGATACGCTCAAGCTGGTTCCGTTCCTCTTTTTAACCTACCTGCTGATGGAATTTCTGGAGCACAAAACGGGAGACGCAACCGAACGGCGTTTGCGCAGTGCGGGGAAGTGGGGACCTCTTCTTGGAGGAACGCTCGGTATGCTTCCGCAATGCGGATTTTCGGCAGCGGCTTCGGGGTTGTACACGGGGCGCATTATTACCACGGGAACGCTCATTGCAGTCTATCTTTCCACGTCGGACGAAATGCTTCCCATTCTCATTTCCTCGGGCGCGTCGGTTGGTCAGATTCTGAAGCTTTTGGGAAGTAAAGTAGTGATCGGTGTGATCGCGGGCTTTTGCGTGGATGGCGTGAGCCGTTTGTGGAGGCGTAACCACCCTGTGCGCGAGGAAGCACAATTCGAGGACCTGTGCGAGCGTGAAAAATGCCATTGCGGTGATCGCTTTGTCCTCTCGGCACTCAAGCATACGGTTTATATTACTCTCTTTTTATTGATCTTTACCTTTTTAATGGGGTTTGGTGTGGAGATCGTCGGTGAGGATCGCATCAGCTCCTTGGTTTTGAACCGCCCCGTGTTGGGAAGTGTTCTGGCGGCGGTAGTTGGTTTGATTCCCAATTGTGCTTCCTCGGTGGTATTGACCTCGCTGTTTATGGAAGGTGTGATTAGCGCAGGGGCGGTGATGGCGGGTCTTTTGGTCAACGCCGGTATTGGTTTGGCGATCCTGTTCCGCAACAACCGCCCATTGAAGGACTCCTTTCGCGTGGTGCTGATCCTTGTGGTAATTTCCGTTCTGTGCGGAATCCTGATCGATCTGACACCGCTGAAAATCTTCTTATCGCAATGACATAAAACGCCGCCCGAACATTACGTTCGAGCGGCGTTTGTATTTTTATCAGTGATGATCCTTGTGGATTGTGTTGTGTACGTTGACGATGATATCCTGCTTGTTGGGGTTCTTGATGCGTGCATCGGTGCTCGTGTTGCGGAGATCCTGCGCCAAATCGGTGCTGCGGACGTTTTCCTGACCAAAGAGCAGAATGTTCTTGAGTCGGATTTCCTGCAGGCTCGTCATGGGAGTGCCGGAAACGTTGAGCTTTTCGTACAGAGCGTGAACCACAGCGGAGAGGTGCGCCTCCAGATTTGCGATCTGCTTTGCCTTGCGCGATGCGGCGATCTTGGTGTTTTGCTGCAGCTTGTGGATTGCCTGATAGGTTGCTCTTGCCTCAGCGCGGAAATGCTTGAGTACGTTAGGATCAAGCTCGGAATCGTCAAACTTGTTCCAGTTGTACTTTTCACGCAGGAAGCGCTTTTCCTCTTGCTTGCGGAAGGTCTCGACGTATTGCTCGCGGATGCTGAGCTTTGCGTACAGATGTCTCGCTCTCTTGCGGAGCTTGCGGGAGAGATCTGCGTCGCGGTCGAGGGTTTCGAGCATATCGGTATTGTGCATTTCGCGTCTGAAGATGGACATATCGTCATACTCGGCAAGCTTGAGCGCGTAAGAGATATTGACGTTGTCGGCGGTCTTGGCATCCAGCGTGTAGGCGAGGATGCGGTAGTCGCCGTCGATGTAGATGGGGTTGACGGGAGTTTGCAACTCCAGCGTCTTGCCGTAGTGGGCATACTCTTTTCTGATCTTGATCTTGAGGGTGTGGAGTCCGGGGTTGACGCGGAATACGGAGAATTCGCTGCCCAGGTCAACGGCACCGACCTCTACGTCGTCGATAAAGACGATTGCGGAGTTCACAGAACCGTAAAAATGCTCGATCTCGGGCTGATTGTTGGCCTTTTTGCCTTTTTTGTCCTCTTCGACGTATTCGTAGATTGCGTTTTCGTCGATGGGGGCGTCGGAATCAACGTCCTCGTATTCGACGGGAGCCGCCAGATGAGAACGGATGCTGATGACGACGGAGTTTTCCAAAACGGGATCGAGCGTTTCGCTCTTGATCTCGTCCGCGCCTTCCTGCACTTCCATATCATGGACGTAGCAAGCAACGTATGCCTTGTTGCAGGAGGAGGAAACACCGAGGCGGATGAGGACGAAGATGACGGCAAGCACGATGCCGGCACCAAGACCGATTCCCGCGTACAGGAACTCGCGGTATCCTTCCGCTTCGCGGTAGATGAACCAAAGGAGTGCTGCGGCAATAATACCGAGTAGGACGCTGACGAACGTCAAAGCCTTGAATACGCCGCGCGCGGTTTCGAGACGCTTCCAACGAGCGATCGATTCCTGACGGTTAAAGGTAGCCAGCAGGTAGCTGCCTCTCATGGCGTTCAGCTTTTCCGATCCGTAAACCGTAGTTTTCGACATGAACTTTTCCTCTTTTCTACTCAATTTTTCGGGAAAACGAATCCCGAAACGGACATTCATACTAATATTATAAATTCAATTTCATTTTTTGTCAAGGGCTTTTCCCAATATCCTTGAAAAAAAAGCAAAAACTTGTCCGTCTAAAAGCGGAAAATACGCTTTTTTGAGGCAATGAGGCGGTTTGTTGAAATTGAGTTCACAATTTTGTTATAAAATACATCCAAGGATCAAAAGTCCGTTGGTTTGAATTTTACCGCTTGCAAGGAGGAACGGTTATGTTTCGGATTTTGGTAGTAGAAGATGATAAAAACGCGCGCCGCTGGATGGAGGCGGTGCTGACACGTTACGGATACGAACCCACCACGGCTGCCGATGGGGTAGAAGCACTTGAGGTTTTAGACCACAAGCATATCGATCTGATCGTTCTTGACGTGATGATGCCGCGCATGGACGGTTATGAATTTACCAATACACTCCGCACGTCGGGCAATACCATCCCGATTCTGATGGTAACGGCAAGAGAGACGCAGGATGACAAAAAACGCGGTTTTATCATCGGGGCGGACGATTATATGGTCAAGCCGGTAGATGAGGAAGAGATGATTTTGCGCATTGCCGCCCTTCTTCGCCGCTCGCAGATCGCGGGGGAGAAAAAGCTGACGGTTGGCAAAACCACGCTCTATTACGATGCGTTTGCGGTGGAGACGGCGGAAGGCCTTCTGGAACTGCCGCAAAAAGAATTTCTGCTCTTGTTCAAGCTCCTTTCCTATCCCAATAAGATCTACACGCGCAGACAACTGATGGACGAAATTTGGGATATGGATAGCGAGAGCGACGAGCGGACGGTGGACGTACACGTCAGCCGTGTCAGGGAGCGTTTTCGCGGCAATCCCGATTTTGAGATCGTGACCGTGCGCGGTCTTGGCTATAAGGCGGTCGTTGCAAAATGAGAAAGCGAGTGGGCAAGGGGCGCGAGGGGCATTCCGAACGACGCGAAACCATTCATGCGTGGAGCACCTTGCGGTGGCGATTGACAGGGTTCGTGTTTTTGATCATGCTTTCCTCCGGTATTTTAGCACTCGGCGTTTATTTACTGCTCGGGGCGTTGTTTGACCGATTCCCGTCTTTTGAGCAACTGATGTTCAATCCCTATTCGCTCTTGATCGTGATCCTTTTGATCTGCTCGGTGATCGGCACGGTGCTGGCGGCGATCTTCGGTTTTTACTATCTGCGTCCGATGAAACGTTTGATCCATGCCGTCGGAGAGGTGAAAAAAGGAAATTTCAAGGTACAGGTTGAGGAAATGAATCCCGAGAGCGAGATGGGAAAGCTGGTGTCGGATTTTAACGGCATGGTGCGCGAATTGGATGGGATCGAGCTGTTTCGAAACGATTTTATCAACAATTTTTCGCATGAATTCAAGACGCCCATCGTATCGGTGCGCGGATTTGCGCGGGAGCTGTTACACGGGGATCTGACCGATGCGGAAAAAGAGGAATACCTTCGTATCATCGTGGAGGAATCCGACCGTTTGGCGCGGCTTTCCACCAGTGTGCTGGAGCTTTCCAAATTGGAAAACCGCGAGATCGTAACGGGAAAGAGCGACTTTTATCTGGACGAGCAGTTGAGACAATGCATTCTTTTGTTGGAGTCGAGCTGGACGGAGAAGGAGCTGGAGATGATTCCCGAGCTCGAGGAGGTACGCGTATGGGCAAACGAGGAGATTTTTGCGCACATATGGAACAATTTGCTCTCCAACGCGATCAAATTCACTCCGAACGGTGGAACGGTGCGCGTGACTTTGAAGGCGGACGCGGAGGAGGTTTGCGTGACCGTTGAGGATACGGGGATCGGTATGACGGACGAGGTGCGCGAGCATATTTTTGAAAAGTTTTATCAGGGGGATTCCTCTCATTCCAAAGGGGGATACGGTATCGGACTTGCGATGGCAGAGTCGGCGGTGCGTCTTTCGGGCGGAAGGATCACCGTGGAGAGCGAGCTCGGGCAGGGAAGCCGCTTTACCGTTACGCTCCCGCGAAAGACCGTTGTCGAAGCGGAGATCGTGGAGTAACGGATTCTATCGTAATTCATGTGGATTTGCAATTTGAGGGAGCTGTCACATTTGACGAGACCGAAAAAAGCCCGTGGGAAAAGAAAAAAGCCCCACTTTCCGAAATATCGGAAATGAGGCGGAAATCGGTTGAATTTCTTCGAAATTCTCCCTGTTTTTACGAGCTTTTTCTAACGCCGAATTTGGGGCTCGACGTACCTTTGTACGCCTCACGCCCCAAATTCGACGCTTCTCGCCCAAATCTGCCAAGCCCCACAGAGGGTGTCTCAAATTTTGTATTTGAGACACCCTCCTTGTTTGGTCTTAATCTTCGATTTTGTCAAAGCTTTCGCGTGCACGGAAGAGTAGCGAAATACACCAGATTCCCGCTAAAGCCACAACCGTATAGATGACGCGGCTCAAAAGAGAGGATTGTCCGCCGCAGATCCACGCGACGATGTCGAACTGAAAGAGTCCGATGCTTCCCCAGTTGAGAGCTCCGATGATCGTAAGAATCAGCGCAATGCGATCCATTATCATAATTGCTTCTCCTTTTGCGTTGTGCGGAACTTGTGCCGCGTTGAGCGCGGTACGTGTTAAAAATTCCGACTGCTCGTAGTATGCGCTTGGAAGCGCAAGTTATGCAACGCAACGGATGGCACTTTTTTGCTGTTTGAAAAAAACGGCAAAAAACGGCAATTCAATCAACTGATCAAGCCCTCTTCCAGCGTAAATACCGATTGGAGCTGTGCAAAAAGTTCGGGATGCAAGGAAAGCGTCGGGTCATCCTCAAGAAGCGCGCGTGCATCCGTTGCGGCATCCGACATCAGAGTCACGTCCTCGCCCGCGTTTGCCAGGCGGAAGGAGAGTCCGCCGCTTTGCCGCACGCTTCCGTCGGCAGAGGTGGCAAGAAAGTCACCGGGACCGCGCTGGGCAAGGTCTTCTTCGGCGATGCGGTATCCGTCGTAGGTCGTATGCATGACCTCAAGACGTGCGCGGGAGGTTTTTGAAACGGTCGATCCGTCACCGCCAGACACCAAAATGCAGTAGGATTTGCGTGTGCCGCGTCCCACGCGACCGCGAAGCTGATGCAATTGCGAAAGTCCGAAGCGTTCTGCGTTTTCCACGATCATCAGGCAAGCGTTTGGAACGTTGACACCGACTTCAATGACGGTGGTGGAAACGAGGACGTGCAACTTTCCGTCCGCGAATTCGCGCATGACGGCATCCTTTTCGGCACTTTTCATTTTTCCATGCAGGAACGCGACCGAAAGATCGGGAAATTCCCGTGCCAATTCCTCCGCATAGGTCACTGCCGCTTTGAGGGGCGGCTTTTCGCTTTTTTGCGAACCGTATTCACCGATTTCGGAAAGCGTCAGCTCCTCGGGAGCAGTTTCGGATTCCTCAACGGCGGGGCAAACGACGTACACCTGACCGCCTTCCGTCACCTGCTTTCGAATAAAGCCGTTGAGGCGCGCGCGGTAGGATTCATCCACCACAAAGGTATCTACGCGCTGTCTGCCCGCGGGCATCTCGTCGATCCGCGAGATGGAAAGGTCACCGTAGAGCACGAGTGCCAAGGAGCGCGGAATGGGCGTTGCGCTCATAACCAAGAGGTGTGCGTGGGTGTTCTTTTCGGCAAGGAGTGCACGCTGTCTGGCACCAAAGCGGTGCTGCTCGTCGGTTACCACGAGCCCGGGAGCGGCAAATTCCACCCCGTCCGAAAGCAATGCGTGCGTTCCGATGATGACCTGTAAGCGTTGATCGGGGTCTTTGTCTGCCAGCAACGCCTTAATACGCTTCTTTTGGGCGGCCGTCGTGGCTCCGATGAGAAGCTCGCAGGAGATGCCGAGAGAGGCGAAGATGGGAGAAAGATCCGCAAAATGCTGACGTGCTAAAATTTCGGTCGGTGCCATCAGGGTTGCCTGCCGTCCGCTTTGGACGGCAAAGAGCATTGCGGCGGCGGCGCAAACGGTCTTTCCACAGCCCACGTCTCCGACCAGAATTCGGCTCATGGGCGTATCCATCGCCATGTCGCGTCGGATCTCCTCAATCGCGCGCTTTTGTGCCCCCGTCAATTCATAAGGAAGCTGATTGGTAAGCGCGGTCAGGTCGCTGTTTTGACATGACGGTGCGCCTTTTTGCTTTTCGCGCTTGCAAGTGAGTGCCGCACCGAGTGAAAAATAGAAAAATTCGTCATAGACCAATCTGCGGCGTGCGATGGCAAGCGATTGCCATGTATCGGGACGGTGGATCTGACGCTCGGCATAGGAAAGGGAGCAGAGGGAACGTTTTTCCAATAGCCGCGCGGGGAGCGGATCGGGCGCGTCGGCAGCGAGCAGATCGAGTGCCGCGGCTACGTCCTTGGCAATCTGCTTGGGCGTGATGCCGTCGGTCATACGGTAGATTGCCCAAAGGGGTGGGAGATTGGCGTATTCGGTCCAAGGCTCCGCTACGGGCGAGGACATGGAAAACTTTTTCCCGGAGCGTTCTACTTTTCCGAAAAAGCGGAACACCGTACCAACCTGAAACTGTGATTTGAGGTAGTCCTGATTGAAATAGACGATCTCACAGCTACCGCTCTCGTCAAAGGCGCGGAATTTGAGAAAGGATTTATGGGAGCGCAGACGCACGATGCGTGCATCGCTTGCCACGGTTAAGATCACGGCACTTTTTCCGTCGATGCGTGCTTCGGCAAGCGGAACGACCTCCCCGCGGTTCTCATAGGCGCGCGGATAGTGCAGGAGCAGATCTCCCAAGGTTCGTACTCCCATTTTTGCGTAATATTCGGCTTTGGTTTTGCCGATTCCGGGTAAAACGGTGATCGGTGATTCTCTTGTAACGCCCATCGGCATACCTCACTTTTTCAAAGCGATAAAAGTTTTCGCCCGCCTTTTTCAAAAGGCGGCGCAGTGGAGGCTGCGTAAGCCTCCTCGCGCTCCGCAGAGCGCGAAACGTCCTGTTCGGCGTTTCTTTTTGATAACTTTTTCTTTGCGCCTTCGGTGTCAAAGAAAAAGTGGCTGACAAATTTGTGCTGATAAGCGGGGATATCGGATTTTCAAGCTGCTTTAAAACTTCGGCGTAAAGCTTGCCGATGCGGAGGATATCGCTTGCGAAAAGCCGTTAAAGCCCAATTCGTCCGCAACGCGTAGAACTGATTCGTACTCAAAAGACGTGACGCGTCGGTGCAGATTTGGAAAAGGCGTATCCATGGCAAAATCCGGCGTGTACTGACACATCAGGGAGAGCAGAAAGGAGTGGCTTCCGAACGTCTCGCTTAACGAACGCAGGATCTCGATGGAATCCTTGCGGCAGGCGGGAAGGATCAAGTGCCGCACCACAACGCCCGAGCGTAGGAGCGTTCCGTCCCCGTTATAGCGAATGCTCGGTACCTGCCGAAGCATTTCACCCAAGGCCTCGAGCGCGACCGAAAAGTAATCGGGAGCCGCGGAATAGGAGGCGGATAGTTCTGAGGAGTGATACTTGACGTCGGGCAGATAGATATCCACCAAGCCCTCCAACGCGCGCAATTCCCGTGCCGATTCATAGGCACTGCTGTTCCATACCACGGGGATGGAAAGCTGCGGCTTGACCGTCTCCAAAAGGCTTGCAAGGCGTCGGACGTAGTGCGATGGGGTGACGAGGTTGATGTTGTGTGCTCCCATATCCTGCAAGCGGAGCATCGTATCGCGCAGTTGCGCATCGGTCATTCTCTCACCGCGCGCCTCTCGGCTGATCTCACGGTTCTGACAAAAAACGCATCGCAGATTGCATCCTGCAAAAAAGATCGTTCCCGAGCCGTTCTTTCCGCTGATCGGCGGTTCTTCCCATGGGTGAAGGGCGGCGCGTGAGACGATAAAATCCTCACCCGTTTTACAAAATCCAACCGTATCGGACGTTCGTTCGATCCGACAACCGCGCGGACATTGATCGCATTGCATACCGGTCCCCCCTTTTTTGATTCTCATATCTTTGTTTATTATAGCACGAGCAAAGGAACTTGTCAAGCGATCGTCTTTGCCTCTCTTGTTTTGATCATGTCATCACCTGATTGCAAAAAACAGTCAAAAACAGGGGAAAGAGGTTGACAAAAGGGTTGTTTTGTGATATAATACACCCTGTTGCCGCAAAAAAGAAATGAGAGCGGCTGTTTTTTGTCTTTGGAGGAAGGATATGAATTTTGGCTTTTTTTTACAAAACGCATTGATCGGTATCGGATTGGCAATGGATGCTTTTTCGGTTTCGATGGCAAACGGACTGAACGAGCCGTGTATGAGGCGCGGCAAGCTGTTTGGCATTGCGGGAATGTTCGGCTTGTTTCAGGGGGTAATGCCGCTGGTCGGGTGGTTTTGTATTCACAATATCGCGGAGCTGTTTTCTGCCTTTCGCGCCTTTATTCCGTGGATCTCGCTGGCACTGCTCGCATTTATCGGCGGCAAAATGCTGATGGAGGGAATTGGACAATGCAAGAGCGGGGAATGTGAGGAGTGTCACGAAGGCTTGGGCTTTGGTGCGCTTGCCGTACAGGGAGTCGCCACCTCAATCGATGCGCTTTCGGTGGGCTTTACCATTGCGGATTACGATTGGATCCGGGCGGCAATCGCTTCCTTGGTGATTGCGGCAATTACGTTTGTCATCTGCGCCGCGGGCGTTATGATCGGAAAAAAGTTTGGAACGCGCCTTGCCGGAAAGGCATCGATCTTTGGCGGTGTGATTTTGATCGTGATCGGAATCGAGATCTTTATCAGTGGCTTGCTTGGTTAATATCTGACATCAAAATGCGGTATTGGTATTTACAAACCGCATTTTTTGTGTTATAATCAGTTTGTAAAACACAATAAAGGAGGTTTTATTATGGATCAATTTTTGAATTGGATGGTTGGCGTGTTGCAGGACGTGGGGCTGAAGCTGATTGCTTCCGCTATCGTTTTCATCGTCGGTAGATTTTTGATCAAATTGTTGATCAAGGCTTTGCGCAACGGTAAGATCGGGCAAAAAATGGAACCTACCGCCTCGCATTTTCTGCTGAATTTTATCAGCATTGCACTTTACGTCATTTTAGCAGTTACGATCATCGGTATTATGGGCGTTCCCATGGCATCGGTCGTGGCGGCAATCGCTTCTGCGGGGGTTGCCATCGGTCTTGCATTGCAAGGGTCGCTCAGTAATCTTGCAGGCGGCATCATGATTCTGTTGTTCCACCCCTTCCGCGTCGATCATTTTATTGAGGCGGCAGGCTTTTCGGGTACGGTCAAGGATATCGATATTTTCTACACCGTTCTGCATACGCCCGACAACAAGGTGGTCACGATTCCCAACGGAACGATCATGTCCTCTTCGATCATCAACTACTCCATTAACGATACTCGGCGCGTGGATCTGGTATTCAGCGTGGCGTACGGAACCGATGCGGACAAGGTTAAGGCGATCCTCTTGGAGGAGGCGGGTAAGCACGAATTGGCATTGAAGGATCCCGAGCCCTTCTGCCGACTGACCAAGCAGGCGGAAAGCTCTTTGGATTTTACTTTGCGCGTCTGGGTAAAAAAGGACGACTATTGGCAGCTCAACTTTGACCTTTTGGAGTCGATCCACGCACGCTTTGAAGAGGAAAAGATCGAGATCCCCTTCAATCAGATCGACGTTCACATGAAATAAGCGACTTTATTGAAGAGAAAGGCAACGCAGTTAGAGCGTCACTCTAAAGGACAGTTTTGGCAAATACGGCATATTTCGAAAGAGGTATGCCGTATTTTGCGTTTGTGCCCACAAATGCAGTGCTTGTCAGGAAAATTGATAAGCCATAGGCTTTTTCTACCGCCCGGAAGGTAATTTTTTTTACAAAATATATTTACAAACCGCAAAAAATGTGATATAATAATCGTGCCAAACAAAACTTAATATTGAAGCATTAAAAGAAAGCTCTCTATTTTTATACAGGGGGTTTTATACCCTTTTCTTGTTTACTGCCATTTTGAATTTGGTAAAAACGCAAATTCCGCTTTGGTGGTAACAAGGAGTTTTCTTTGTGCTTCTTAAGTTTTGTTTGGCGACAATTGGGGTTTGCGTTTTTCGGTGCGCTGACTTCGGTTGGCGCACTTTTTGTTTTCACCGGAAGTAAAAACAAAATCAAAAGGAGAAAAGAAAATGTTAAAAAAGCGTCTATGCATTGTTGCACTTCTTCTCGCAGTAGTATTCCTGCTTGCTTCGTGCAACAACGGCGACATCACACCAAACACTTCCGAAAATTCTGCACATACCCACACTTATGGTGAATGGGAAATACAAAAAGCGGCAAATTGCACCGAAGAAGGAATAAAAGAACGATACTGCTCCTGTGGGGAAAAACAGACAGCGGAAATTGCTAAAACAGAACATAATTATGTTGACGGAATATGTTCCTGCGGTGATAACAAGAACGAGAATAGCAATCTTGCCCAAACAGATGAAATTAAATATAACGAGGCATGCTCACTCATAGAAGATGGGAAGCTTCAAGAAGCGTACGAAATTCTAAAAGAAATCAAAAATTATGCCCTCGCCAACGAGATGCTCAACAACTTCTTTTATGCCCCTACCCTGATTAAAGAAGGAAATCTCACATATATTTCCGGATCAAATCTCGGTCCTGTAATGCAGTACGATGATAAGGTCTATTCTTACGATGCAAAGGGTAACATTACATCTATAACTATTCCGGAATATAATAAAACTTATAATTACACATATGATTCAAAAGGTAACGAATTGCAAGGATTTCCAATTGATTCCCCTAATTCATATAACGGTGCTCGTACTTGCAGCTACAAAAACGGAAAATTAAGCAAGATATCATATTCCGATTCATCCGAGGAATATTTTTATAACTCAGACGGTAGCATAAATAAGATTGTGTATACTTATCAATCGGACTACTATGAAACACCAAGGATCAACGAAACCATATACTCTTATACTTATTATGACAACAACACAATAAAAACAATGAGATATGCAGATGATGGTGTCTATGAGTATCAATATGACACTGATGGTGATGTCATAAAAGTTGTTATATATAACGATGAATGCACAGAAATTTGGGGTTATTATTCCATAATATATGGTGGGTTTGGTGTTGAAAAAGTTGAAGTATGGATGCCGGAATATTCACAAACGGAGCCGGTAGGTGAAATTGCCTACAATTACGACACAAAGGGGCTATTAACGGAAGTTATGTGTTATGAGGCAGGAGAACTTACAGGGGCGTATTTGCTTTCCGACTATACCCTTTGTTATAGTGAGAATTATAATGCAAGAGATAGAATAGATATAATCAGCTATACATCCATTGAAAAAATTGTTGAATTTATGAGCTGATTAAAAGTTTAGCGAGCCGCGGAAACGGCTCGCTTTTTTGAATATATTTGATAACTGTCCTTAAGAGTGCGCACCATTAGTGGTTGCCTTTCTTTTTTTATAAAATTTAGTTTATTTATGCAAACAAATAATCCCGACAGAATCGACAAAAAGACGGGCGTTCTTTTTCACTTTTTTCTTGCTTTGCGGAATTGACTTTACAGGGAATTTGTGGTACAATACTATCTGTATAAATATCTGTAATTTGTTTTGGAAAGGAGCATTTTTACGATGCTGAAAAAACTTGCGAGATGCATCCGTGAGTATAAGCGTCCTACGATTCTGACACTGATCTTGATGATTGGTGAAGCGGTGGTGGAAACCTTGATTCCGTTTGTAACGGCAACCTTCCTGATCAACCGCATCCAACAGGACGGAAAAGACCTTGAAATCGGGCACATTCTCTTTTGGGGCGGAATTTTGATCCTGATGGCATTGGTATCGCTTTGCTGCGGCGGTTTGGCGGGCTTTACCAGCGCACGCGCCTCGGCGGGCTTTGCTAAAAATCTGCGCCACGACGTGTTTGAAAAGATCCAGACCTTCAGCTTTGAAAACATCGACCGCTTTTCTTCCGCGTCTCTCGTGACGCGCTTGACCACCGACGTTGCCAACGTGCAAATGTCCTTTATGATGATCATCCGCACCGCGGTGCGAAGCCCTTTGATGCTGGCGTTTTCGGTCATTATGTCGGCGGTGATGGGCGGCTGGCTTGCCGCAACCTTTGCGGTGGTGATTCCCGTTCTCGTTGTCGGGCTTTTGCTGATCAGCAAGTACGCCATGCCCGCGTTTCGCCGTGTGTTCAAAAAATACGACCGACTCAACGAGTCGATTGAGGAGAACGTGCGCGCTATGCGCGTTGTAAAGGGATTTTCGCGCGAGGAGTACGAAAAAGGGAAGTTTGCCGAGGCGTCGGACGCGATCGCAGAGGACTTTACCAAGGCCGAGCGGATCGTTGCCTTCAACACCCCTTTGATGAACTTTTGCATGTACTTTAACATGACCGTGGTCCTTTTGCTGGGCTCCTTTATGGCAATTACGGGAATCGGTGGGGTACAGATCGGACAGATTTCCGCGCTCCTGACCTACGGTATGCAGATTTTGATGTCCTTGATGATGCTTTCGATGATCTACGTAATGCTGACCATTTCGGCAACCTCGGCAAAGCGTGTTTGTGAGGTGTTGGATGAAGTTCCCGTAATGAAGGAAGCGACCGATCCCGTAAAAACGGTGCGCGACGGATCGATCGATTTTGAGGGCGTTAATTTCAAATACTCCCAACAGGCGGAGCGTTTTGCACTTTCGGGAATCGATTTGCACGTTGATTCGGGAATGACGGTTGGTATCATTGGAGGAACGGGTTCGAGCAAGTCCTCCTTGGTACAGCTCATCCCGCGTTTGTACGACGCGACCGAGGGGCGTGTCAAGGTTGGCGGTGTGGACGTGCGTGATTACGATCTTGCGGTCCTGCGCGATTCGGTTGCGATGGTATTGCAAAAGAATCTGTTGTTTGCGGGTACGGTAAAGGAGAATCTGCGTTGGGGGAACGAATCGGCAACTGATGAGGAGTTGGTAGAGGCGTGCAAGCTCGCACAGGCGCATGAATTTTTGAGTGCCTTCCCGGATGGCTACGATACCATGATCGAGCAAGGGGGCACCAACGTCTCGGGCGGTCAAAAGCAACGCCTTTGCATCGCGCGTGCGCTTCTCAAAAAGCCGAAGATCCTGATTCTCGACGATTCCACGAGTGCTGTGGATACCAAGACCGATGCCCTTATTCGAGCGGGCTTTGCATCCTATATTCCCGATACGACCAAGATCATCATCGCACAGCGTATCGCATCGGTGCAGTCCGCAGATCTGATCCTCGTTATGGAAAACGGCAGGATCGTATCCGCAGGCACGCACGACGAATTGATGCGCACGAGTGAAATCTATCGTGAGGTCTATGAGCAACAAACCAACGGAGGTAACGAAAATGAGTAAGAATCCTCCTCCCATGAAACGAAAAATCAACGGAGCCGTGCTTGTGCGCGTGCTGCGGATGCTGTTTGGATATTATCCCGTGCTGCTTCCCGTTTCTATCGCGTGTATCGTGTTTGCGGCAATCACGGCGGCGATTCCCGCAATCTTTATGGAGCAGGTCATCAACACCATTACCGCAACCCTTGACGCAGGTCTTGGATGGGAAGCGGCGGCGGGACAGATCGTTCCCAAAGTGCTGGTGCTGGTCGGCTTTTACGTGATCTCCCTTGTTGCCGTCACCTTGGAAACGCAGCTTATGGCGCGCATTACGCAAAATTTCCTTGGAAAGATGCGAAAAGCTCTGTTTGAGCGGATGCAGAATTTGCCCATCAAGTATTTTGATACGCACAAGCACGGCGATATCATGAGCCATTATACCAACGACATCGACACGCTCCGCCAGCTGGTGGGGCAGGCGCTCCCCACCTTGATCCGTGCGGGAACGATCGTTGTTTGCGTGTTCTTTATCATGCTCTTCTACAGTATTCCTCTGACGCTTCTTTTGGTGGTCGGTGTCTTTTTGATGGCGGCGGTGACCAAGTTCTTCGGCGGAAATTCGGCAAAGTTTTTCGGTCGTTTGCAACGCTCGGTCGGTGCGTGTGAGGGCTTTGCGCAGGAAATGATGAACGGACAAAAGGTCGTTAAGGTATTTTGCCGCGAGGCGTATTGCCAAGAGGACTTTGATCGGCTCAATAACGAGCTCTACGAAAATGCCTACCGTGCCAACGCTTCGGCAAATATGCTGGGTCCGATCATTATGAATATTGGCAACGTGCTGTACGTGATTCTCGCAACGGTCGGTTCGCTCTTTTTGGTGGCGGATCTGCCCAATCCCGCAATTCAGTCGATTTTTACGGGCAGTATGGCGATCAACGCCGGTATCATCGTGTCCTTTTTGGGAATGGCAAAGCAGTTTACGGGTAACATCAATCAGGTTTCTCAGCAGATCAACTCGGTCGTTATGGCACTGGCGGGAGCGGAGCGTGTGTTTGGTGTCATGGACGCGCTTCCCGAAACCGATGAGGGCTACGTGACGCTGGTGGATGCCGTGGAAAACGAGGACGGTTCGATTTCGGAATCGGATCACCATACGGGCATCTGGGCGTGGAAGCACCCGCACGCGGACGGAACGGTCACCTATCAAAAGCTTTGCGGTGACGTGCGCATGACCGACGTGGATTTTGCCTACGAAGAAGGTAAGACCGTGTTGCACGACGTCAGCGTATATGCTGAGCCCGGGCAAAAGGTGGCGTTTGTCGGTGCTACGGGAGCGGGAAAGACCACGATCACCAATCTGATCAACCGCTTTTACGATATTGCCGACGGAAAGATCCGTTACGACGGGATCAATATCAATAAGATCAAAAAGAGCGATCTTCGTCGCTCGCTCGGTATCGTTTTGCAGGAGACCAATCTCTTTACGGGTACGGTGCTTGACAATATCCGCTACGGCAAGCTGGATGCAACCGACGAGGAGTGCATGAACGCGGCACGTCTGGCGGGGGCGCATGATTTTATTACCCGTTTGCCAAAGGGATATGAAACCGAGCTTTCCTCTAACGGTGCTAACCTTTCGCAAGGGCAAAGGCAGCTCATTGCCATTGCACGCGCTGCGGTAGCCGATCCTCCCGTTATGATCCTCGATGAGGCAACCTCCTCCATCGATACCCGTACCGAGGCGATCGTCCAAAAGGGAATGGATGCCTTGATGAAGGGCAGAACGGTGTTTGTCATCGCGCACCGCCTCTCTACCGTCCGTAATTCCGACGTGATCATGGTGCTTGACCACGGTCGCATCATCGAACGCGGCAATCACGAAAAGCTGATCGCCGAAAAGGGGCAGTATTATCAGCTCTATACCGGGGCGTTTGAATTGGAATAAGAGGACGCGGTGTTTTGTGAGGATTTTTTTGTGGGGGGGGTTTTTTAAAAAAACCCACCCCCCCC
>JBGVEW010000011.1:0-16523 GCA_045120465.1 Eubacteriales bacterium | reverse complement strand
AGAGCAGACTCTACTTGATTTCTTGCCCTCGCGCACTGACGGAAGAATCGCTCCCGCAAGCGTTTTGGTACCACTTCTCGCTGCGGCTCGGTCACGCTCGCGTTCTGACACCACACCGTGGTGTCATTCATCCCGCTCGCGTCGCTTCGCTACCCAAAATGATCACGAAAAGTAGTTTTGCATGGTGCTTTTCCTCATTTTGCATTTTGCATTTTTTCGTGTCATCCTGAGCGAAAGGCGAAGCCTGTAGTCGAACTTTGCGGAATGAGCCACGGGCACGCAGTGCCGCGAATGAAGCAAAGCGCGAGGGCTGTGCCCGAAGCGGGATCTATTAACGATTACCAATAGCCCTTTGTAGGAAAAGTAACATTTGCATGTGTAAAACGATTATACCACGGAATCTCAATGGCTTTCCTATTCCAAGCGCAAAACGACTCTCCCTTGGGTGAGAAATTCACAAGCGGCGGGAGGGTGCTATCGTCACCGCCTCGCGCTGACGTTGCGTAAAAAGAGACCGTCTCATCCATGCCCTTTGCATGGGAGGCGGTCTCTTTTAGGGTTACACTTCGATCTTTGCCACTTTTACGACAAGGCTTTCGCCATACTTTTGAGAATCGAAGCAAACGGTTACGCATCCGTTTTCCTGTGTGAAATCCAGATCGGTCATGGAATCGAGCCACTTGACGCTCTTGATCGCTTCGTCAAGACGGAATTTATCGGTATAGTCCGGCATATCAAAACGCTCGGTAACGTTGATATCTCCGCCCATCGGAATATCGTGCACGAAGAGATAGTAACAGCCATTGCCGCGGAGCAAAAAGTCCTTTTCCTTGCCCTCTACCTCAATTCCCGCAGGGCGGGGCAGATACAATGCTTCTTTATGCAGCTCCGCCCATTCGCCCAGCGTCAGGAGCATCGCGCGATCCAAGGGCCGAAGCAAACCGTTGCCCATAGGTCCTACGTTCATCAAAAAATTCGATCCGTAGCGGCGGCAGGTGCAATAATCGCAGATGATCTCCTCCAGCGATTTGAAGTGGTAATCGCGCTTTGCGTACCCCCAGTGATCCGCAAACACCTGGCACATTTCGCTTGCCACGTATTTGGGCGCACCTTCCATATTGATCTCTCCCGGGCGTCCGCGCTCAAAGGTGACCGAATCCAATTCGATATGTCCCAAAGCACCGCGTGCACCGAGACCGGTGTTGTTGATGATCATTGCCTCTGGCTGGTGGGAGCGGATCATGGAGTACATTTTGTCCTCCTCCCAATCATCGTCGGGGCGATCCCACATACCGTCAAACCAAAGCCCTCCAATCTTTCCGTAACGGGTGCAAAGCAGCTCGACACTCTTGCGGAGATAGCGGAGATACGCGGGAAAATCGGTTTTGTAAGTAGGCTCGTGCCAATCCAACAGGGTATGGTAAAAGAATGGGATCAAGCCTTCCGAACGGCAAGCATCCACAAACTCGCGCACCAGATCTCTTCCTGCGGCACCGTGGGGCGCGTCGTATTCGTTGAGCCCACAGGTATCGTAAAGCGAAAAACCGTCGTGATGGCGCGTGGTCAACGTAATATATTTGCATCCTGCGGCGCGTGCCGTTTTTGCAAGCTCGGTCGCCCATGCGGGATCGGGATTGAACTTGCCCACCAAAGCTTCGTATTCCTCCACACTTACGTCGGTCGAGTGGAGAGCCCACTCCCCTCTTGCGTATTCGCTGTAAAGGCCAAAGTGTACAAACATTCCAAATCCCAGCTTTTCAAACGCTTTGATATATTCCTTAATAATCATCGTTCTTCTCCTTTCGCAAGTTGCGTTGCTATTATTGTAGCATACCTCTCGCCGTTTGAACATATCTTTTTGAATTCTTTTTATGGATTTTTTGTTTTTTGACCGTTGTGGGGGAGCTGCTTAAAAGATGCTCCCCCACAACGCTTTTCGATTGATTTTACAGTGTTTCCAAAAATTTACCGATACGGCGGAGCGCTTCGAGGATGTGCTCGGTCGAATAGCAATAGGACGCGCGGACAAAGCCCTCGCCCCCCTCGCCAAAGGCAGTACCGGGAACGATGGCAACGCGCTGATCGCGGAGCAAACGCTCACAAAACTCATCGGAGGACAACCCCGTGGACTGAATACTCGGAAACGCATAAAACGCGCCCTTGGGTTCGCGGCAGGAAAGCCCCAACTTGTTAAAGCCCGAAACGATCAGACGGCGGCGCATATCGTACTCCTCACGCATCGCCTCAACCGCCTCGTCACCGTTGCGCAACGCTTCGATCGCCGCGTACTGTGAGGTCGTAGGTGCGCACATAATGGCGTACTGATGGATCTTGGTGATCTGCTTCATAACGGGTGCAGGTCCGCAAGCGTATCCCAATCGCCATCCCGTCATGGAAAAGGTCTTGGAAAAACCGTTGACCATTACCGTTCGTTCCTTCATTCCGTCCACCGACGCAATGGAAGCGTGCGACACACCGCCAAAAGTCAATTCGGCATAGATCTCGTCGGAGAGGACGAGGATATCCGTTCCGCGCAACACCTCGGCAATCGCCTCAAGGTCTGCTCTCTCCATGATCGCCCCCGTGGGGTTGCAGGGATACGGAAGGATCAAAAGCTTGGTACGCTCGGTAATCGCTGCGCGCAATTCGTCGGGGGTCAGCTTAAAATCGTTTTCGGCGCGGGTACGAATGATGACGGGCGTACAACCGCACAGGCGCGCGATCGGCTCATAGCAAACGTAGCTTGGCTGAGGAATGATGATCTCGTCCCCCGGGCAAGCAACCGAACGGATACAAGCATCGATCGCCTCGGAGCCTCCCACGGTAATCAAAACCTCGTTCCTCGCATCGTAAGAAACGTCGTATTTGCGTTTCACGTAAGAGCAGACCTCCTCGCGGAGCTTTTCCAAGCCCCAGTTAGAGGTATAGCGTGTCTTGCCGCCCTCCAAGGAAAGGATCCCCGCCTTGCGGATCTCCCACGGAGTTGGAAAATCGGGTTCTCCCACGCCCAGAGAAATCACGTCCTCCATACTCTCGGCAATATCAAAAAATTTTCGGATCCCCGACGGCTTGATTTCGCAAACCGTTGGAGAAAGGATCTTATCGTAATTCATCACAGTGAATAGCTCCCTCGCTCGTCGTGACCGTTTCCAAGCAGCTCCACGTCAAGCTCCTTGTAGCGGCGGAGCACGAAATGCGTTGCGGTAGAGGTTACCGACTCAATGGTGGACAGCTCCTTTGCAACGAATTTTGCCACCTCCTGAAAGGTCTTGCCCTTTACCACAACGTTCAGGTCGTACACACCCGACATCAGATATACCGACTCGACCTCGGGATATTTCATTACCTTGGCGGCAACGTCCTCAAAGCCCAAGCCCGCCTTGGGGGTCACCTTAAGCTCGATGATGGCGGAAACGTACGCGCTGTCAAGTCGATCCCAGTCGATGACCGCCTTGTAGCCGCGGATGATTCCCTCGCGCTCCATTTCGGCAATCTCGCGGTCAACCTCTTCCTCGGTGATGCCAAGCATCGTGGCAAGGTCGGCGTGCGAGGTACGGGAGTCCTTTGTAATCAGCTTTAACAGTTTGGTATTCATAACAATACAACCTTTCTCAGTTCGTTTTCGCTCTGCGCGAATCAAAGCACCTCTGCCTTTTCGATGACAACGGGCGTGCGGGGAACGTCATCGTACCAGCCCATGCGTCCCGTGGGAACAGCGGCGATCTTATCAACCACCTCAATGCCCTCGGTCACCATTCCAAAGCCCGCGTACTGACGGTCAAGATAGGGAGCGTCCTTGTGCATGATAAAGAACTGCGACGAAGCGGAATTGGGATTGTTGGTGCGCGCCATCGAAAGCACGCCGCGTGCGTGGTGCAGATCGTTCTGCGCAAATCCGTTTGCCGCAAACTCGCCCTTAATCGCCTCTGCCTCGTGCTGCTCAAAGCTCTCGTCAAAGCCGCCGCCCTGGATCATAAAGCCGCTGATCACACGGTGGAAGATCATGCCCGTGTAAAAGCCGCTCTCCACCAACGACAAAAAGTTTTCTACCGTCTTGGGCGCCTTTTCGGGATACAGCTCCGCCGTAATCTCTCCAAAATCTCTGATCGTAAATTTAATCTTCGGATTGTTCATGTTCGTTATTTCTCCTTGGTTATATGATGTTTTTGTTTTTTGTTTTTTGTTTTTTGTTGTTGGGGAAAACTTTTGAAAAGGTTTTTTCTTGGAGAACCTTTTTGAAAAAAGGTTCTCCAAACCTCTCCAAAAACGTTTACCGCCTTTTTGATAGCCTACCCTCTACGGGAATCGCTTTCATAGTGGTTCCTTTTTTCGTGCTCTGCGTTTTGGGAAAAGCCTTTGTGCGGTACAGACTCTGCTTAATTTCTTACCCTCGCGCACCGACGAAGCATTCGCTCCCGCTACCACTTTGGGACCCACGACCCAAAGTGGTCACAAAAGTTAGTTTCGCGTGGTGATTCATTGAAAGGCTTCCCCCCCAGGGGAAGCTCCCACCGGAGTCGGGTGATGAGGTGTTCTTTTCTCATTTCGTATTTTGCATTTCAAAGCTCTGCGTATGCTGCGTGGAAGAGCTCGTCGATCCGTTCCTTTTGTCCCGACAGGTGCAAATATCCAAATAGTGCTTCCATCCCCGTTGCGGTACGGTAATCGCTGACCGTTGCACGTTTGGGAACGTTGGTGTGTCCGATGTTTCTGCCCCGACGGAAGTATCCCTCCTCGGTTTCGTTCAGCATGGGCAAAATCTTTTTCATGGCTTCCGCCTGAGCGGCGGCGCGAACGTAATCCAATGCCGCGGCATTGAGATGCGCCGACGTGGAAAGTCCCTGATTGACCAGATGCTCTCTGACGCACATCTCCAACACGCAGTCACCGAGATACGCAAGCGCGGGGGTACTGACCTCTCTCAAATCGATCATTCCTCGTCACGCTCCTCATCGGTTTCTTTATTTTTGTTATCCTTGTTGTCCTTGCCCGCCTTGTCGCGTGCCTCGCGCTTTTTGGCTTCCTTTTCTTCCTTTGCCGCGCGCTTTTCGGCTTCCTGCTCTGCCTTTTGACGCTTGGCTTCCTCCTTTTTCTCCTGCTCCTCGCGCGTCTTTTCGGCATCGAGATCGGGATAGTGCGTATCGAGCAAAAGCTGAACCGTGTTTTTTAAATAGGAGGACATAGCGGCAAGCGTTATGATGAGGGTGAAAAAGTCCTCCTCGTTTTCCATATTCAAGGATTGCCCGCCAAGAAGATCGGATACGAAAGCACCGGTTTGCTCGCGGTCATACTCCTTTGCCGCAAGCATACGGCGGTAAATCCCTTCGAGAAGTGCGGGGCTATACGATGGCAAGCGGTAAAGATATTGCAAAACGCGCTTGATCTCGCCAATGGAGAGCGTATTTTTCATTTCGTACACCAAAAGCATCTGCAAGATATGCTCCTTGCTATACTTTTTGCCCTTGATAGGAGACAAAAGACCGTCCTTGGAATAGTTGTTGATCATGGTTTTGGTCAATTCGCGTTCCAAAAACAGCTCCGAGCCCTCCTTGTGCTTATCGGTAACGAGGCTGGTGATCTGGTCGAGGTAAAGATCGATCGAAGGGATCTCCTCGGGGCGCAGATCGGCATCCCGTACCGATTTTGCGATCAACGTCTCAAGCTCCTGCCTATTCATGCTTCTGCTCCTTTCGTGCGTGCGATCGTTTGCCACCAAACGGTGGTTCATTTCTCCGCGTCATCTGTTTTTTGATACCATTATAACGGATTTTCCATCAAAAATCAATAGGTTTATGAAAGATTGGCAAAAAAGCTTTGGGGAAAAGTTTTCCACAACTTGTATGCATAATTTGTCGTTTTTTGGTGTATAATCCCGTCAAAATGCAACTTTTCCGCATATTCAACAGACTTTTCCACATGTTTACCCATTTATGCACAGGGGATCTGTGGAAAACTCCGTGGAGTTGTGGAAAGTCGGCTTTAATCGGTATCCTATACCCGTTTTTCGCTTTGCATTTGGTTTTGCTCTTGCATTTCGGGAAAATATATGTTACAATAGCATGATCCCGATTGGGGATGGAAAGGAGAGATCGCGTGAAACGTACCAAACGCTTATTATACGCTGCCTCTGCGTTATTGATTGCAGCCGAGCTTTCCTTGGGCATCCTGTTGCAGATCACAAGCGGCAAGACTGTCGTTCTGTTTTCCTATCTTTCGGTGGTGCTCGCCTGCCTTTTTTGCGCGTTGTTCTGCGAGCGTTCCGCCGCCTACGTCACCACCCAAGCGGCACTCCTTTGCACCGTGTGCGCCGATTGGTTTTTGGTGGTCACCGAGCCTCGCCGTCAGCTCCCCGCCATGCTCTTTTTCTCGGTAGCCCAGCTCCTCTATGCCGTGCGGCTTCTGCACGCGCAATCGCACCTCGCACGCCGCGTGCACCTGATGATCCGAGCAAGCCTTTCCTTTCTTTCCGTCTTGGCGACGCTTGTGGTACTTGGAAAAAACTGCGATGCCGTTGCGATCGTTTCCTTATTTTATTATGTCAATCTCGTTTTGAACATTCTTTACGCGTTTTTGGCGGGACGGCGGGATCGCATCTTTGCCGTGGGGCTCGTTCTCTTTTTGCTTTGCGATACCGTCATCGGGCTTTCCTGTCTTGACGCCTATCTTGCCATCCCCGCGGATGCGTTGCTGTGGCGCATCATTCATCCCGGATTTAACTTGGCGTGGGTCTTTTACGTTCCCTCGCAAGCTCTCATTTCTTTGAGCCTACTCCCCCGCGCGCTCGAAAAGTGACGGTGAGAAAAACAAAAAGCGCTCGGCGGAAGATCCGCGAGCGCTTTTTGTTTGGGCTTCTGTTAGCCTTTGTTGTCATGAGGAGATCCATCTGCTCCAAGTGAAACGAAGCAGCGAGAGGAGTATCAGCGGATATACCGCATACCGAACTCGATTGGAATCCTACAAGAATCTGACAGCTGAGCTGCCACTGGTGACCCATACGGGAATCGAACCCATGCCTTCGCCGTGAGAGGGCGACGTCTTAGCCGCTTGACTAATGGGCCTTGCGTTACTTGCATATTGTACCACATTCTCATTCAAAAAGCAAGTCCTTTTTTACATTTTTTAAATTTTCTTTCATTTTGTACAAATCAAACTGTTTATGCACCTGTTTTTCGTTAATTTCAACGACATTTTTCGCATTTTTGTGGAATATACCTATTATACAATATGTAATCACCAAAAATTCGGCTCCTCTTTTTTCGCATTTTTACCATCTGACCTCGTATTTGGAAGCCACTTTTTATAAAAAAACGAAAAAATACAAAAAATAAAATAAAAATTCACAAAAACGCTTGACAAATGCATGTTTATGCGCTATAATAAGGATCACAGGCAAAACAAACTCATAATTATTCATTTTTTGGAGGTCTTCGCCATGAAAAAAATCACATCCCTCGTGTTAGCAATCCTTTTATTGGTAGGATGTATTTCCACCTTTGCTTCTTGCAACACTCCCGACAATTCCATCCTCGTTCACACCAACGCCTACTTCGCCCCCTTTGAGTATTATCAGGGCAAGGACATCGTCGGCGTAGATGTTGAGATCATGAACATGGTTGGTGAAAAGCTTGGTAAAGAGGTGGTATTCACCAACGTCGATTTCGCGGTAATCATTGATAACGTCAAGGTTGGCGAAGTTTGCGACGCAGGTGCCGCAGGCATCACCATTACCGACGCAAGAAAAGAAAAGGTCGATTTTTCGATTCCCTACTACACCTCGGTTCAGTACGTGATCTTCAAGGCTGACGATGCCTCCCTTGCAACCAAGACCGTGAACGGCAAAGAATACATGGTTTGGGAAGCACTTGCGGGCAAGAAGATCGGCACGCAGACCGATACCACCGGTTGGATCTACACCGACGGTGAGATCAACGCAACCGCAGACAGCGATTACGGCTACGACGGTGTTTTGCTCAACACCAACACCACGCACAAAAATTACGACAACGCGCAACTGGCGGCTGACGCGATCATCGCAAATCAGATCGACGCAGTCATCATCGACGAGCTCCCCGCGCAGTATATCGTTGCCAAGAACAGCAAGCTCCGTTGCGTTCCCCTCTACTACTCCGGTGACACCGATGACAAAGACGCTCCGGTTGAAGAGCAGTACGCGATCTGCGTAACCAAGGGCAACACCGAGCTGCTCACCGCGATCAACGAGGTTCTCACCGAGCTGCTCAAAAAGGATGCAAGCGGCAAATCCCAAATTGAAAAGATGGTTATGAACCACATGGGGCTTTCCGACTAATTTGAAACAATCTTTGCGGCTGTCTCAAGCCTTGTGCTTGGGGCAGCCACAAGCATGAATAAAAAAGGATAAAACATGGATTTTTTAAACAAAGTAATCGAGCTGTTTTCCAATGCCGACTATATGAAAAGCATTTGGGAAGGCTTAAAAACAACGCTTATCATCTCGGTGGCGGCGGCAATTCTGGGCTTGATCCTCGGTACCGTCGTTGCCATGATCTCCATCTCCAAAACGACAAAATGGACGCGGATCCCCAAATTCATTTGCAGCGTTTATCTTGCCGTGATCCGCGGAACCCCTATGGCACTCCAGTTATTTATCATGGCATACGTCATTTTTGCCATCCGCGGCTTTCCCGAGCTGGTTACGGGCATTCTTGCCTTTGGTATCAACTCCGGTGCATACGTTGCCGAAAACATTCGCGCAGGAATTTTGTCGGTAGATATCGGGCAAACCGAAGCAGGGCGCGCATTGGGACTTAACAGCCGTGTGACCATGCTTCGCATCGTCATTCCGCAAGCGATCAAAAACGTGATCCCCGCCATCGGAAACGAGCTGATCGCCTTGATCAAGGAGACCTCCATCGTCAGCATGATCGGTATGTATGACCTGACAATGGCGGCAAAAATCATCGGCGGTGGCAACAACATGGCAAGCTACATCGTTCCCATGTCGGTGGTTGCGATGTTCTATCTGGCAATCGTCTATCTGTTGACCTTTGCCATCAAGCTGATCGAAAAGAGGTTGAGAGCAAGTGATAAGCGTTAAAAATATTTGCAAGGATTTCGGCACGCTCCGCGTGTTAAAGGGCGTTTCCTGCGAGATCAAGAGTGGTGAGCAGGTTGCGATCATCGGCCCTTCCGGAAGCGGAAAAAGCACGTTGCTCCGCTGCATGAATCTGTTGGAGGTTCCTACCGCGGGTGAAATTTGGGCAAACGGGCATCTGATCAGCTCCGCCGACCCCTATCTCCACGACGAATTGATCACACACACCAAAACCTATGCCCATCTCGTGGCAAAGGGAGATGCCGATCCCCTGTCAACCATCAAAAGCGGACGGTTGCTAAAGCATCACGAAGGAAAGGACTACCACAACGCCTTGCGCGAATTCGTTGCCGCAAACAAGATCGGCATCAACGAAGCCAGGCGCGAAATGGGAATGGTATTCCAGCATTTCAATCTTTTCAACAACATGACCGTTCTGCAAAACCTGACCTTGGCTCCGATCCAACTCAAACTCAAAAACCGCGAAGAAGCCATCGAAACCGCCATGTCGCTCCTTCGTCGTATCGGGCTTGAAGACAAAGCAAACGTTTACCCCTCTACCCTCTCCGGCGGGCAAAAGCAACGTATCGCAATCGTTCGCGCCCTCGCTATGAATCCGCGCGTGATGCTCTTTGACGAGCCCACCTCCGCTCTCGACCCCGAAATGGTCGGTGAAGTGCTAGATCTGATCCGTGAGCTTGCCAACGAAGGTATGACGATGGTCATCGTGACGCACGAAATGGGTTTTGCCCGCGAAGTTGCCGATCGCATCCTCTTTATGGACGGCGGCATAATCACCGAAGACGCTCCCCCCTCCGAGCTCTTCTCCAATCCTCAAAACCCTCGCACCAAAGAGTTTTTGAGCAAGGTATTATAACGTTTTCGTTGGGGATTGGGGGACGAAAGAGTTTTTGTGGGGAAAACTTCTTAAAAGAAGTTTTCCCCACACCCCTTTCAAGAACTTTTACCGCCTTTTATAGCGTGCCCTCAATAGGAATCACTTTCACAGTGGTTCCTTTTTTCGTGCTCTGCGTTTTGATAAAAGCCTTGTTGCAGTACCAATTTTGCTGAATTTGTTTCTCTCGCATGCTGACGGAAGAATAGCTCCCGCTATCATTTTGGGACCACCACCCAAATTGCTCCTCTAAGTTAGTTTTGCATGGTTTTTTATGGGGAAACTTTCGAGAAAGTTTCCCCATACCCCTTCAAAGCTTTTACCGCCTTTTTGTTAGCCTACCCTCTACGAGAATCGCTCTCATAGCACTCCCTCTTTTTCTGCTCTGCGCTTGGCGTTAGCCTTCGTGCAGAGCAGACTCTGCTTGATTTTCTTCTCACGCACGCTGACGGAGCAATAGCTCCCGCTATCATTTTGGGACCCACGACCCAAAATGATCACGAAAGTTAGTTTGCGTTGGGTTTTTATGGGGAAACTTTCGAGAAAGTTTCCCCATACCCCTTCAAAGCTTTTACCGCCTTTTTGTTAGCCTACCCTCTACGAGAATCGCTCTCATAGCACTCCCTCTTTTTCTGCTCTGCGCTTGGCGTTAGCCACCGTGCAGAGCAGACTCCACTTACTCTCTTACCCTCGCACGCTGACGAAGCATTAGCTCCCGCAAGCGGCTGGGTCCCACCACCGCCAGCCGCTCACGAAAGTTAGTTTTGCGTGGGTTATTGATTGAAAGGCTTCCCCTTGAGGGGAAGCTCCCGACGGAGTCGGGTGATGAGGTGTTTTTTGATTCCTGATTTTGCACTTTGCATTTTTTCACTCTTCCAGCAAGCGTTCCACCATTTCCAAAGGCAGATTCCACTGCACGACGGAAACGTCGGAGAGGGCTGCTTGTACGACACTGTTGGCTGCCCCTCGATCCGCCAAGACGATGGACCATATGGGATTCCCTCGCGGATTTTTGGTATAGACCAGGCTGTGCGCGGTATAAATAACGTCGCGGTGGCGGCACAGTGCCGCGCATTGCACCGCCAATTCTCCTTCTCTTTGTGTCATGCTCTCCCCCGAAAGAATCATATATAATAAATGAAGAAACGTATTATAATTTACGCAGTATATTTCTTTTTGAGTGAACGAAAATCAAGCTCGTCAAAATATCCGATATTGCTTAATATGTCCTCAATCTCCTCAAAAATCTCCGTCGCCGCTTTTTTATAGCCGTTCTGAAAGGCGATCTCGGCAGCATCGTACGGATTCATCACACCTGCCACCCGAATTTATTCAAAAGACGAAGGAGTGCGGACTCGCATTGCATACGCATTTTGATCCCACTGCCGGCGCTCTCCGCTTCCATCGCGCGGATCTCTCCATCGATCTCTCCCATGGCACGTCCAATGGCTTCCATCGCATAGGAGACGCGCGACGCATGAGGATCTGATGCCAGACGCGCCTCTTTCAACTTACGGTTTGCAGCAGCTTCTGCCTCGGCAAGGATCTCTTTGTGCTTCTTTTCGCGCTCTTCAAGGTCCGAGGAAAGCTTTTCGATATCGTTCTTGTGCTTCTCCTCTGCCTCGGCAAGTGCCTCACGGCGTATCTTCTCAATCTGCTCCGCGCTCGGCTCATGGACGGTCACGCTAACCTCCTGTACCTCCTTCGGCGCATCCTGCATGTCCTTCAAAGCCTTTTGCAATGCCTTGTTTTCCTCGTTCAGCTCCTTGGCGGTGTCCTCGATCTCGCGCAGACGTTCGTTTTCTCTCTCCGCCTCTCGCCACTCCTCTTGGAGCTTATTGTAAAGAACGCCCTCCTCACGGAGCTCATCCGTTTTTTCCTCCA
The DNA here is from genome assembly GCA_045120465.1 of Eubacteriales bacterium. Classification (GTDB taxonomy): domain Bacteria; phylum Bacillota; class Clostridia; order Oscillospirales; family CAG-272; genus UMGS1865. The sequence goes on along the minus strand of JBGVEW010000011.1, from coordinate 4,671 downwards.
GCTCCGCATTCAGTCGGCGGATCTCCTCACGCATCTCGCGCACCGACATCTCGCCCGACTCCAGCTCCTCGCGGTGTGCCTCAACGAACTCGGCGCGCATGGGCTTTGGCAGCGCAAACAATTCAACCAAACGGGACTGAGACAGCCCCTCGAAGATCTCGGCATCACTCTTGCCGGAAAGCAGATCGATCTGCTCGTTTCCGTACTCGCGATAGATGCGCATGAGGTCTCTTGCGGTAGTTTCGGAGTATTCAAAATTCTCCGAAAGCCACGCACCCCACTCGCCACGCGGAAGCAGTGCCTTTGCCTCCTCCAACCTCTTGCCGATCTCAAAGCAGGAACGCTTGGCAAAGGTGAGCGCACCATTCAAAACGTCATACGTCTGTTGTTTGATCGCATTGATCTCCGACGCGATCAGCATCGGTGTTCTTGTGATTTCTGTGCTCATGTTTTTTCCTTTCTTTTATGTATCACACCGCGCATGCGGCATCTTCTTCGTTAAACTCTCTGAAATCTGCTTCCAATACTTCGACCAAAAGCTGCCCCGCAAGTCGCCCGTTTCGGATCACGTTTCCGCCGCGGCGCAGCTCTTCAAACTCCGCAAGACGCTTTTCTCTGCTGGTCTCGGCGGCACGAAGCTCGAGCTTTCCGCCTTTTTCACACCGCAAACGCTTTGTGATCTCCGAACGCCATCCGATCAACGCTTTCTTTGCCTCTGCGCGATCCTTCCCTTCATCGTCTCCGTACGTTCGGAGCTGCCTGACCGCTCCCCCGGGTTCCACCTCCATGGTGTACCACGGAGCCGTTACATCCTTGCATTTGCGCAGAAAGAGGATGTATGACTCCCCTTCCGCAATACGGTCAAAATAGCGGTCGGTCGTTCCCACACAGTGAGAAAGCAGCCGCCCCTCGCGCATGATCTCTCCCGCACCCGACGGTACCACCACCGCGTGCGTTCCGTCCGACCACTCGTAAAGGGCTTTGATCCGTTCGCAGGTAGGAGCTACGGCGGGATACTCGGATTCGATCCGCTCCCGCTCCAATTCGTCGCGTTTTGCGTTGAGGATCTCGGTCAATTCCGCGTGCGCCGCGGCAAGATCCTTGGGACGGTACACCGATTCGCGCGAGAGATCGAGCTTGAACTTTTTCGCCATATTAAGGTAATCGCGCCATTTGTGGAGCAGATTGATCAAAGGCAGTCGGCTTTTTTTCATCTGCGACGAAAGATAGTTGACGATGCGCGTGTAACTCATGTGTTGGGTGGCAAAATCGATCTCACTCCCATACGGGAAATGCTTACCAAGCCATACAAGCACCTCCTCGGAGAAGCGCTCGCCGCTCTCCTCGCTTTTGCGCAACCAACGAAGATATCCAAGGCCTCCGTCGGCGGCGCGGAGTCTTGCCACCCCCTGGCCCGAGAGCATCAAAGCCTCTTGCACGTTCTTTCCAACCGAACACAAGCCTCCCAAATGCCCGGGTCGCGCCGTATCGGAGATGTCGCGTAGCAGCTGATAAAATCCTCCCTTGATCAGATACTCGATCTGTCCCTGTGTCCACGCCATCATCAAGTTGTTGTATTGCAGCTCCCAGCCGCGCGCCGCTGCGATCTCAAGACCGAGTCGCGAATAGACCGTATCACGCAAGCCCTCCACCACCGTGTGCGGGTAGCAATATTCCCTACGCACACGGTAATTTGCAAGATTGCTGTCGGTCCAGAATTCGTTACCCAAATATCCTCCGCGCACGTGATAATACCACTTAGACGCTGAGCTTTTCCCATCCTTTGGAAGCAGGATCACCATTTGCTCCCCGTGTTTTTGCGTGATATTTGATCTCTTCCACGTTTGCCAAAGTGTCAGGTGACGCGCAACGGCATTCTTGCCGTCCGGCATATTTTGAATGACCTGCACGTGGCACTCCCGCACGATCGCGTCGGTCCTCTTTTCCACCTTGACGGGCTTTCCCGTCCGTGCGCAGACCGTTCGCTCACGGTCACGCAGGTGCTTTTTGACGTGCTTCTTCCCGCAGGCAGTGCAATAATAGATGTCACAATTCTTTGTGCCAAACATATAATGCGCTCCGTCAAAGGCGGTCTCATGCGCCCATGCGTAAAGATCCTCGGGAAGAGGCGGAAGAGCATCAATGACGGCGTCGATCCTTTTTTGCTTGTTGATCTCTCGTGTCCGACGACAACTCTCTCCAAAGGTTTCCTCAATGTGAAGGATCCACCGAATGATATTGGAGTCACCGCTCCAAGCGTTTTTACACGACTGTAAAAACGGGATTGCCGTGTCGCAGCTTGTTTGGTTTGCAAAGTGCACGCGTTTTTCATCGTAGGCTTCTCTCGGGAGCCCGTACCACGGATGCCAATCGAACAGCGTATAGATCCCGCCGGCGCTCCACTCTCCTCCCACACGCTTCACCGCGTGCCTGCCGTTCTCGGAGAGTACGTAGATTCCGACTCGCGCCTTTGATTTCCATGCGCCGAGAATCAGACGTCCCTCGTTTTGAATCGCGCGGAACACGATACCGCCAAGATTCGGGCGTTTCTGTTCCGTATACCATTCCTCGATCTGTGCGCGTGTCATTCTCATAAAGCGTCCACCTCCCCATCGATTCCGTACCATTTTCCGGGATGCACCGCCGTTTGCGAGACCATCGAAGCACCGCCGTCTACGATGACACCGTTCTCATCCTCCACAAGCCACCCAAGAACATCTCCGTCCCGCTTTCCTTTCGCAATGGGGTTCCGTCCGATCACGATCACAAAACCGTTGCGGTCGGTCTCTCCGCGGTCACGCTTGACATATTCGTTCAACGGACGCTTGTGGTGAGTCTGAATGTATCGCAACGCCTCATAGACAAACGAGAACTTGTCCAGCGGCTTCAAGATTTCAAGGCGCGTGCAGGAGATCTTGCTGTCCGATCCATCCTCGTGCACGTCACCGTCGGCATAACAGAGCCAGCATTCGCTCTCGTCAAAATTCGGATAATAGGAGAGGCAATCCAATGGATTCTCCGCTGCGTGAAAGCCTTCCTTTACACAGGTCGCGTGCTCGCATTCGTTGACACCGACCTTGAATTGATACCCGCGGCATTTCAGTCCTTTTTGGAACATTTTAAATACGTACATTCCCATGACTATACCTCCCCCGTATCAAACAAGTCGAGGATCATCGCACGCGATTCGTTCGTATCCGTTTCAATACCGGTTCCAATGAGAAGGAGATCGGAATCCCGCTCCTCGGGTAGGATCACGCGGATGCTGACGCTGACCTCGGCGGCGGGCAGATAGCACTTGACCGCCAACACGTACGCTTCGGCATCCGATAGTGACGGGTTATCTCTCGTGACGTTCTTCATAACCTCGTTCACCACTTGGTGCAGCTCCCGATCCGAACGAAGGACGGCGGTTGCAAACTCCTCATCTTGATAGCAAAAGCGGATCATCATCTGCCCCAATGGATCGACCATCGAACGCTTCATCAGCGTTTCGGTCGTTCCCTTTTCTGTGAACACCTTCTTTGCCTTCTCAATCTCTCCAAGCAGCTTGTCGGATGCTTGATCAGATATATTTTTGTTATCTCCCATACCGATCTCTCCCCTGTCCCGAAAAGTCACAAATCCCCTCATCCACCGCCTCGTCGGCAATGGGGCCGCGCCCCGTAAGGAGCAGAAGGATCCAATTCATGATCGCTTTTAGAATTGTTTTCATCTTTTTCACCGTATCCACCGAAGAAGATAATAAATAATGAATAATGAATAGTGAATAGTGATGGTTGATTTTCGCCACGGGCGAAAATCTTCCTTATCTCTTCACTCTTCACTCTTCACTCTTCACTCTTCGCTCTTCATTAGCATCCTCCCCTACGTATTCCCAGCGGTAGCCCGTCCCCAGAGGCTGACCGCGGTTGCAGGCGGCGCGGATCGTGCTCCTTGGGTACCCGACGGCGTGTGCCGCCTCTCCCGCATTGGCATAGGTCGCCACGATCTCGCCGGACAGCGTAAGCTGACGGACCTTGCGCTCTTCGCGGTAATTTTTCGGCTTTTTGAGCGTCGCGCGTTTCAGATAGCAGTGATAGCGACAGAATTTTCGCTTCCCGTGAGTCCAGTGCCACTCGGGTGTCGGCACAAATTTGGTTCCGCAGATGGGGCAGGTGCAGAGGCGAAGCGTTTCCGATCGCTCTCCCTCATCTTTCTCGTTCAGCTCTTTGACCGTCTCCTCCACGGCATCAAGATCCTCACAATAGTTGCCGTAGAATTCAAGATTCCCGCTGTGCTCGGGTTGACTTGGGTCAATGATCCGTGCTGCGCGGTACATCTCCCCCATCCCCGCGATGACGTTGCATTGAACCTTCCATTTTTGCTTGCTCATATCAAATCTCCTTTTTCAAAATATGTAATATCAGATTGATCTTTTCGTCCGATGCTTTGATGCGTACAAAAGCCGCTCTCGTCAGACGCTGTCGGCAGAGCCCCTCGCCAAGGAAAAACAAAGGGCAAAGATTGCACCTCGCCACGTCTCTATCACTGCAACACTCCAAGGCGCGCATCAATTCCGAATCGGTCATATGAATTCACCCCCGTTTCCGCTCGGCATCCAGCATCGCCCGCCTGTGCTCCAAAAACTTCTTGGCAAAAAGTCGGATCAGCTCGTCCTCCGCCTCTTTG
>JBGVEW010000010.1:0-14569 GCA_045120465.1 Eubacteriales bacterium | reverse complement strand
AAAAAGGCGGTAAAAGTTTTTGAAGGGTGTGGGAAACTTTTTTCAAAAAGTTTCCCACGAAAATCCCCCACGCAAAACTAACTTTGTGGAGCAATTTGGGTGGTGGTACCAAATTGCTCGCGGGAGCAATTCTTCCGTCAGCGTGCGAGGGAAAGAAAGTAAGTAGAGTCTGTGCTGCATCCACGCTTTTACCAAGCGCAGAGTACGAAAAAAGGAACCGATATGAAAGCGGTTCCTATTGAGGGTAGGCTATAAAAATGCGGTAAAAGTTTTGAGGGGTGTGGGGAACTTTTACAAAAGTTCCCCACGAAAATCCCCCACGAAAAACTCCCCATAAAAACTCCCCTTGATTACTTTACAATCGGTAGCTCCAGAACGTCCTTGGGCTGACGAACCGTCCACAGACCGCCGGTGAAGTCCGGGATTGCCTGAGGCATACCGCCCATGGCGATGGAAGCCGCGGAAAGCGCGGTCACTGACATCCAGGAGGCTGCGTCGTAAACGTCGATGGGCATCTCTTTTCCTGCTTTGAGCGCGTCGATAAAGGCGCGGAATTCGATGCCGTCCATGCCGCCGTGACCGATTGCAATGTTCTCGGGAGTCATGTCCTTCCAAACGGCGGGGAGATAGTCATTTTCAAAACGGGATGCGTTGTTGGCGACTTTTTGATAGTATTCGTGCGTTTCCCACAGCTCGGGCTCACCGTCGAGATAGACCGAATTGGTCGCCTGCTCGTAAAGACCGCGCGTGCCGCGAATGGTGAATTCGCGCGCGTAGGAGCGGGGGAGCGTGGTGTCAAGACGGAGCGTGATGGTCGATCCGTCGGCACAGGTGATGATCGTATTGACGATATCCCCTTGGCGGAATTCCTTTCCGACCAATTCGGGATAGGCGTCGGTGTGGCGATTGATATAGTCCTTCATTCCCACTGCTTTGGAGGCGACCGAAACGAGGGAGAGCATTTGATTTCCACGGTTGATGTTGAGTGCCTTTGCAATGGGGCCCAGCTCGTGCGTGGGATAGTTTTCGCAGTTGCGGGAGAGGTAGTTGCGCAGGCGGTAGTGGCGGTTTTTGTTGCCGCCGGCGATCTCGGCGGCGAGGTAGTGACCGTAACAGCCGTGACAGTGCACCGCTTCCCCCAAAAGCCCGTTGCGGAGCAGAGAGGTGCCCAAAAGCTCGGTCTTGCCAAAGCAACAGTTTTCCATCATCATAAGGGGCGTGCCCGTGCGCTCCTGCATACGAACCATTTCCCACAGGCGTTCGATGCTGTATGCACCGCCGACCTCAAGTGCTACGGGGATCCCTTTTTCGAGCGCGTCGATTGCGACCTCTACGTGCGTTTCCCAGGAGGTGGAAACCAGAACGGCATCCAGTGCCTCCATGTTGAGAACGTCCATATAATTGACCGATCCGAAGGGGCGCTTTCCGGTGCGTTTTTCAACTTCCGCCTGTCCCGCTTCCACGCGGTCGGCATAGTTGTCGCAGATGGCAATGACTTCGACGTCGGGCATATTCAAAAGGATGTCTTTGAGCAATCCTCTGCCGCGCTGGCCGTGGCCGATGACTGCCATTTTTACAGTATTCACGATATCAAATCCTCCTTACGGAACGTTGCGTATTTTTGGTTATGCCTATATTATAAAGGATAAAACGGTGCATGTCAATAGAAAAAGGGTTCAAAAAACTTTGCTTTTGGAGCAAAAACAGGCAAAAAACGCAAAAAAATCCATATTTTAGAAAGAGAATTAGAATTATTCAAAAGATGACGAAGAAGCTCGGGCAAAAGGACGAAAAAACGCAAAAAACTTTTTAAAAAAGTAAAAAAAGTGGTGATTTGGTATTGACATTTTGGCGTGTTAATGGTATTATATTGATATGTATAGGCACTTCTATGCCATTTTTGGCTCTTGCGCGCGCAAATACACACGTGTGTGAGAAAAAACGGCATCGAAATCAAAGCAACGAGTCCGCCGATTGCATAGCGGCGGAAATCTGATACGAAAAGCGAGGTTTTGGTATGAAGAAAAAAATGTGCAACAGAGTTCTTGCCATGCTTCTGACCTTGGTGACCCTGCTGACGGTGCTTCCCGTCAGTGCGTTTGCCGATGCATGGTTGGATGTCAACGCCGAGAACAAGCAAAACGGCAACGTTTCGTCAAGCGACGTAACGGTCACCGTTACTGCTCAAAGTCTCTTGGATTACATCAAGAACAAGGACTTGCAAGGGCTGATCGACGGAATCTCCGTGAACGGTCTTAAGGGCATCTTCTCAAAGGATGAACTGTATGAGATCATTCCCAAGGAGCGTTTCCAGGCGATCGTTGACGCGGTGAAGGAAGATATTACTCCCGAGCTTTTGATGGAGTATATCGATATCAGCGCGCTGCTCTCCGGAATTGAAAAGTCCAAATTGATCGATCTCGTCAAGGGAATCGACGATCTGCAGAGCTACGTGAAGGATTATAACGCGCTGATGCAGTATATCGACGAGGATGCGATCGCTGCGGCGGTCGATCTGATCGATACCGATAAGCTGGTTGCAGATTACGCAACCGATCTTGCAGAGCTTGCTTTGGCACTCTCTCCCAACGAGCTTGCAAAAATCGTTGATCTCAACGCGGCAATTCACCTTGAGGGTGTTGATTTTGCGGCTGCGATCAATAAGGCGTATATCGAAACGACCATTACCTACGAGGTGCTGTTCGAGCAGTACGTTAACGAGGATGTGCTTCACGATTTTATCGTTGAGCACTATAACGACGAGCGTTGGTCGATCGACCATCTGCACGCTTACGTCAACGAGAATGCGGTTGAGAGCCTTTTGCAAGACGAGGCGCACAAGGATGCGCTCCCCTCTTACGTGCACAAGCCCCGGCTCCAGCTTCTCATTCAAAGCAAAAATATCGACTATGCAACCCTGAAAGCAAAGAATCTCTTGAGCGAGACCGCGCTGATCAATGCCTTCGAGACCAACGGCTATGCAAGCTTTGAGGCATATCTTGATGAGGCGGCAGCGCAGGAGATCATGAAGGACGTATTCCCCATGGAGACCTATCTCCATTATTGGGAAAACGGCGCGCTGAATCTCGAAAAGCTGTTTGAGGAAGAAACCATTCCTACCGGTGTGTACGAGGCTCTATTGAAGAAGGCAGTTGATCTGAACGCGCTGCTCTTTAACGATGCGTCTGCCTACAACGTGACCAAGCTGATCGAACAGAATATTCTCAACGTTGCGGATATGATCGGCGCAGATGCGCTGTTTACGATCGACGAGCTCGAGACCGCGGGCGTTGTGGACTACAAAGAGATCCTCTTTGGTGCTCCCGAGAGAAATCTGGACGCGCTTTTGAGCGTTGAGGATCTTCTCAATAACAACGTATTCAACCGCAAGGAAATGCTCGAGGGTGTTCCCGGTCATGCGCCTCTCTTTACGCTGGGCGAAATGATCACCGAGGGTATCGTTTCCATCGACGCAATGATTGGGGCCGGTCATTCCTATGATCAGCTGGCGGATATTGCCGAGCTGGAGCGTCAGCTTCTCGATCTGATGCATAACGATCGTTTGACCGCAAGCCAGATCACCAACTGCCTCAAAAAGGATGCAAACAACAACATTGACTACGCGACCGCCATCGAAGCAATCGGCGGTGTGGAGAAGGTGGTTGAAGAAACCACTCTGACCTATCAAAAGATCCTTACCGAGTACGTAACCGACTTTGATGCGCTGATGCAGGAGCTTGGCCTTGAAAGCATTATCGAGGCGATCGTTTCCGGCGGTAAGCTGCAAACCATCTTCAACGTTTCGGGGCTGATCGATGCCATCGGCATGGATAAGCTTCTCGAACTGGTTGACGTCAAGGTCATCGTAGAGGAGCTTTATAATAATGGAGGATTTAAGGCGATCCTCGGTGCTCTGACTCCCGATAAGTACATCAAGTGCCTGAACGATATCATCAACGTATTGGCAAAGAACGTTCAGGAGATCAAGATCAACGGTGTCGTCATCACCGAAAAGCCCGTTGCAAGCCTGTTGTTCATCAACTCCGAGCAGCTGCTCGCAGCAATCCAGACCGTTGTTCCCACTCTGGAGGATCTCTCCAAGGTTGGCGCAGACGGCAAACTCTTCTCCTTCAGTCTCTCCATTACCTACGCTTCCGCCGCAACGAACGGCGTCAGCAAGACCAAGGAGCTCAACCTGAACGTTGTGCTCGACGGCGGTGCGGATAAGATCAGTGCGGCTGCAAAGAAGCTTCAGTCTCTCCTTGACCGTTTCCTTTCCTATAGTTATAATAATGGTAACCTCACCGTTCAGGTCGAGCTTCCCGCAGAGTTCGCAAGAGCCATCAAAAAGGTTCTTGAGGAGCTTGGCAACGATGCCGATCCCGAGCTGGTTGCTCTGAAGGATGAGTTGCTCGCACTTTACGATGCGAACCTCTCCGACGTTTCGAATTTCTTCAATAATATTACTGTACACCAAATCGCAACCATTCTCGATAAGGTCGATCCCGCGGTATTTGGCAAGGCATACAGCAAGGTCATGTCTTCCAAGTACGTTGAAACGGTTCTCGATCTGGTAGAAAAGCTGACCCGGGTCGATCTTTCCGACGTGACCCCCGAGGAGATCCTCAACAAGCTGGCAAACGTATCCGTTCCCACGGTTGAGCAGATCGTGGAGAAGGCAGAGGAAATCACCGGACGCGATTTGAATTCCGTTTACAACAAGATCGTTACGCAAAAGTACGTTGCAAAGGCACTGGATCTTTTGGCAGAAAAGACCGGCGTTGACCTTTCCGACGTCACTCCCGATTTGATCATTGAAAACTGGACCGAGATTCCCAACCATCCCACGGTAGATAAGATCGTGGCAAAGGTAGAGGAATTGACCGGTCGTGAGATCTCTTCCAAGATCCCCTCTACCGAGGAGATCGAAAACGCTTTGGCAAAGGTTGAGGGGGCTCTGATCGTTGATCTGTTCACCGAGCTTGCCGCAAAGAAGGGCTACGACGTAGATCTGCAAAAGATCCTTAAGGACGCCGCTGCATCCGAGGATCCGTTCGCGCACCTCTACACCACGTTCGTTGACGCGGTGGAAAACAGCGAAGCACTTTACAACGCACTCAAGAGCCGTGTGATGAAGGTTGTAGACCGTCTCCTGGCTTCGAGCATCGGCGAAAAGCTGGATACCCTTCAGGTAGCAGAGTTCTACCTCGGCAACGGCGTATTCGGCTACGATAAGTCCATCACCTTCTCTCCCAAGAAGGTTCTGGATAAGGCGGTTGATAAGCTGATCGAGTTTGTTCTCTCCAAGCGCGACTTTGATACTAAGTATATCGACGATATCCGTTCCATGGTTTCCGGTATGATCAAGGATACCACCGTAAACGTTGGAATCGATGCATCCGTTGTTGTAAAGGGTCTGTACGAGGCTTCCTTCTACGATGAAAACGGTACGCTCATTGACAAGACCTTCCTTCCCGCAGGTACCGATCTCCTTTTGATGAAGGATTACGCTCCCGTAAATCCGATCAATAAGCTCAACGGCTGGAAGGATGCACATACGAACGTTGTTTACAAGGATATGCCCGCAAAGGACGTTCAGTTGATCCCCGATCTGGATGACGGCATGGCTGACGTTGTCATCCTTAATCCTAAGGATATGAGCGTTGCAGGCGTCATCAAGCTCCCCGCGGGCGAGACGCTTGAGGCATACGAGAGCGAAATGCTGGAGATCCTCAAGAGCAAGACCGCTCTCAAGAACACCGATACCGTTCAGTGGTTCGTTGTTGAAAACGGTGCAATCACCAATACCGAGTGGCTGCTGGATCAGGTGGTCAACGAGGATATGGTGCTGACTTGGGCGATCGTTCCCACTACCTTCACCGTAACCGTTGTTCATCCCGAGACCGGTGACGTTCTCGACACGCTGACGGTTCCGTACGGTGACAACCTCTTGGCGTTTGAAGATCGTTTGAACGAGCTTGCAGGTGCAACCGACGAGAAAACGCCCGATTGGCATCTCGTTGTCAACGGTGTTGCATCCGAGGAAACGTATAGCCTCGCAACTCCCGTTGAAAGCGACATGACCCTGACTTGGTCCTACCCCGCAGTTCCTCCCACGACGCATACCGTTATCGTTCTCGATCCCGAAACGATGCAGCAGGTAGGTGATACCATTGTTGTCAACGATGGCGATAACCTCCTTGCGTTCGAGGCACTTTTGAACGAGCTCGCAGGCTCAACCGATGAAAAGAAGCCTTACTGGCATCTGGTTGAAAACGGCGTGGCTTCCACCGAGAAGTACAACCTTGCAACTGCAATTACGGGTGACCTGTATCTGACTTGGTCCTACCCCGTAGTTCCTCCCACGACGCATACCGTTACCGTTCTCAATCCCGAGACGATGCAGGTTGAGGGCACCTTTACCGTTAACGACGGCGATAACCTCCTTGCATTCGAGACTCTTCTGAATGAGCTCGCAGGCGCAACCGATGAAAAGAAGCCCGCATGGTACATCGTTGAAAACGGTGCATTGGCAGAGAAATTCAGCCTTGATACCGCAATCAACTCCGACTTGACCATCACCTGGAAGTATTTCAAGGTGACCGTTGTCAATCCCGAGACCCTCGCACCTCTCGGTACGTTTGAGCTCGGCATCGATCAGACGCTGGCAGACTACAAGGATGCAATGGAGCTGTTGGCAGGTGCTGCGGAAAAGGGCTTGACCCCCGCATGGTACGCAATTGTCAACAATGCGTTGGATCGTAACGCAAAGTGGAATTTCACCACTCCCGTAAATGCGGATCTGACCCTGACCTGGAAGTACTATACCGTAACGCTTGTCGATCCCGATAACAAGCTTCTGGATTCCTTCGATTTCGGTGACGGCGACAGCCTCAACGAGATCCTTGCGATCCTTGAGGGCTACGCAGGTGCAAGAGACGGCTTCAAGCCCGCATGGTTCACCGTGGTTGACGCGGCACGTGACGTGCGCATCAATCTCGCTGCTGATATCCTTTGGGATATGACCATCACCTGGCACTATCCCGTGATTACCGTTCAGGTTTACGAGCGCGACGTTACCGATGAAATCGTTGGTACCGAGTATTACACGGTTGGTATCAATACCATTCTCGGCAACTTTATGGAGCTCCACACGAGCGATTTCCAAAGCTACGTTGACCATATGCCCGAGCACTTGCAGTGGATCTTCGATTCCTTCCACGTAGAGTGGGAAACGGATCTTGGTGTCGATTACTCCGTTCAGGATGATATCGTTGTCAACGTCAAGATCGTCAAGGATTACGAAAACGCGAACGTTCAGCTCGACGGTAAGAACTACGGCGAGCACTATGACTTCAAGTTTGAAAACGGTATTCTTCATATCGTTCAGGACGAGTGGGCAGACGAGGTCGAGCTCTCTCTCGGACTCTCTCTGATCCAAAAGCTGGCAAATCAGTCTTATGGATTCACCATGGAGACCGGTGACAGCTCCGACTATTACGTTCACTTCGATGCAAATCTGGTCAAGGCTTTGGCTATCAGATTGCAGACCGCATTTGACGCCAACGGCGTTGAATACGTTGACTTTAAGTTTAACGAGGGCAGAACCGATTCCTTCGACGGACCTGCATTCGCGGCAAACAGCGGTGCGGTTTACTTCTCCGTAAGCTTCGTCTTTGGTGACGTTGTGGACGGTTCCTTCTTCGATAACGGTATCGCAACCATCCGCGTTCCCTTCGCGGGTAAGAACGTTACCGGCGTTGAAAAGACCTTCGTTTACATCAACGGAGAAGAGGTTACGAACCTCGGTCTTGATGAAAACTGGATCACCTTTACCACCACGCACTTCTCCGATATCGTAGTCGTTAACAAGTACTGGCTCAGCTATGCAAACTCCCACCTGTGGGATGCCGCAATGCTTCAGCAGTTCCCGAACGCTCTGCCCGAGCTTTTGGAGCAGCTTGTCAACACCTTCCCGATCGCAGAGGGCTGGTATGCGGCAGGCGAAGAGCTGACCCATGGTAACATGGATTGGAAGTCGCAGTTCAACGGCTTGGCACTGTTGTACACAAAGATCGTTGGCGCGAATACGGAATATCACGAGGGTGATACCATCGTAATGCCCGCCGGCGCAGTACAGCTGCAGCACACCGTAACCGCAAAGGTTTACTACATCTATTTCTACGTAGATGGCAAGTGCGATAGCTACATCGACTACACCAAGTTCTCCACCGATATTCCCACTTGGGATGCGGTAAGAGGACATCAGCCTACCACGGCTGTCAGCGGTACTTGGGCATGGAGCGGCATCAACGATGCACTCGACCTCGCGGCAGATCCGCAGGACGTTTATCTGTTCCTCGTACCCGACGTTGCGGAAAAGACCTTTACCATGACCTTTACCTTGAAGGATGCAGATGGCAACGTTATTGCAACCGCTACTCTGACGGCATCCGTCAGCGAATGGCTTGGCTCCAAGCTGGCAACGCTTGGCGAAGACGTTCTCGCACAGCTGGGTGATCTGAACGATCCTACCAAGGCAATCGTTTGGATGAACGGCGATAAGGCACTTACCGCATACACGCTTGAGGAGTGGGCAACCCTCTTTGCAAGCGATGCAACCTCCGTTGCATTTGAGGCAACCTACACCAACCGTCAGTACACGGTTTACACCGATGGCAACGTTACCCTTGATATCACCGGTAACAGCGCGATTGCGGGAACCGTGATCACCGTAACTCCTTTGGATAAGGTTGGCATGGATGCTACCGTAACCGTTATGATCAACGGTAACAAGGTAGAGCTTACCGACGGCAAGTTCACCATGCAGGCGGCTGATGCTTACATCACGGTTACTTACACGCTCAAGACTCTCGCATACGTTGGTGTTGACGGCAACGAGGTCAAGGCTCCTTACGGTACGCAGATCCTCTACACCGTCACCATCCCCGCAGGCTACACGCTGATGCAGGATATCACGGCGCTTGAGAATGCACCCAAGGGCATGGCTCTGATCGCTTCCGCACTCAATGATAAGGGCGAGCTGGTTCTGACCTACGCGTTTACCTTGAACGCAGAAACCAACGGTGCCGATCTCAAGGCGTTTGATGCCAAGGTTCAGGCAATCGTCAGCGCACTCATCTATCAAAAGATCTATATCCTCAACGGTAAGCAGTACGCAACCGAGGCAGATGCCCTTGCAAACCTGCCCGAGGGTATGGTGCTCAAGGAGTGGAAGCAGGGCGAGTACAAGAATCTGTTCTTTGCAGTTCTTGAGCCCGCAGAGGCAGACAACACCGTATCGCTGATCATCCTGATCGTCGTTTTGGTGCTCCTCGTTCTGATCCTGCTCATCGCACTCTTCTACACGCTCTACATCTGCGGCAAGCTCAAGCCCAACTGGTTCCTTAAGGGTGTCACCGCAATCGTTTCCGGATTCTTCGCAGTCTGCATGGCAGTAGCTGCTGCAGGACTCGCAATCGCTCGCTTCTTTGGTTATCAGGAAGAGGATATTATGGAAGAAACGATTGACTTGAACTCCGATGAGGAGGATATGTCCGCATATGCAAACGCAGAGGAAGCAACCGAGGAAGCAACCGAGGAAGCTGTCGAGGAGACTGTGGAAGAAGCAACCGAGGCAGAGGTTGAAGTAACCGCCGATGCTGAAAATGCAGAGGTCGAGCTCAACGTCTCCGCCGACACCGAGGATGCGATCGAGGTTACCGAGGAGGTTGCTGAGGAAGCAACCGAGGAAGTTACCGAGGAAGCAACTGAGGAAGTTACCGAGGAAGCAACCGAGGAGACCGTTGAAGAAGCAGTTGCCGAAGAGACCGATGAGGTTGCCGAGGCTGTTGCAGAAACGGTTGACGAGCTGGTTGCAGAGGTCACCGCTGAGGAAGCAACCGAGGAGGCTGCTGAGGAAGCAACCGAAGAAGCATCTGAAGATGCAACTAAAAAGGACGAAACGAACGAATAATCCCCAAACGGATTGATCATTCGTAAACATTCTGTGCATCAGGGAAAACTTCGCAAGAGGTTTTCCCTTTTGCACGCTATTTTCAGGAATTGGGAAACAACATGAAATTTACAAAGCGTTATACAGTCAAATGGCACGATACCGATCACAATCGCTGCGTCCGTCCCGCCTGCCTTTTGATGTATCTGCAAGAGACCGCAAATCTTCAGTTGGCAGATGCCGGAGTCTCCTTGGATGCTTTGCGTGACGAGCGCGGATTGGCTTTTTTGCTCAGCAGTATCTCCGTTCGTATTTACGAATCCTTGCATACCGGCGACGAGATCGACGTGGAGACATGGGTCTGCGAGGGGCGCGGGCTTCGCTACAACCGTTGCTTCCGTATTTTAAAAAACGGTCGCGTTGCGGTTGAGGCAAGCTCTGTTTGGGGATTGATGAATCTTTTGGAAAAGCGACTGATGCGCGCGGACGAACCGCCATATGAGCTGGAAAGTGAGCCGATGCTGGAGTTGGATCTGCCGCGACGGTTGCATCTTCCCCGACGCGAGGAGATGGAAAATTCGGGAGAACGGAAAATCGTTTACTCCGACATCGATTACAACGGGCATATGAACAATACGCATTATCCCGATCTGTTTTGCGATTTTACCCCCGATATTTGCCGCCGCCGCATTACGGGGATGATGTTTTCCTTTTTGCACGAGGCGGCGTTTGGTCACACGCTCACGGTTTTGCGGAGCGAAGGAGAGGAAGGATTTTTCTACCGTACTCTTAACGAAGAGGAAACGGTATGCACCGAGGCACTGATGTGCACGGAATGGATATGACGGAAGGGAATCAGGAGAGAACAATGAAAGAGATTGTAAAAATCAAAAAATGGCAGCTTCTCCGCTATCGGAGCGCGGCGATCCATGCCGATCTGACGGCATCCGATTTTGTAACGGTGGGAAAGCGTGCTTTTTTTAAGAGCCGCGCGGAGTCCTTGACGCTTCCCGGCGGAACGTCTGCAATCAAAGCGGAAGCGTTTTTGGGATGCGACCGCCTCAAAACCGTTACTCTGCCTGTTGGCAACAACGTCGGGCTTTCTTTTGGCGTCTTTCGGGGGTGCAGTCGCTTGCAGACGCTGGAAAACAGCGATATGCTCGCCGCGATCGGAGAAAGTGCGTTTGAAAATTGCATGATGCTCCGAGAGATCACCCTTGGCAACAGCTTGCATCGCATTGGAGATCACGCATTCCGTTCCTGCCGCTCTTTGACCTCGGTGGAGCTGCCCTTTGGCTTGGAGAAGATCGGAGAGGGCGCGTTCCGCGATTGCACAGAGCTGGAAACGGTAGAGGCGGATGCCTTGCGTGTGGCAAGCAAAGATCTTTTTCGCGGCTGTATCTCGCTCAAAGAAGCCCCCATTCCCACGTCATGGGAGGAGATCTGCAACGGAACGTTTCGTGATTGTACCTCGTTTTCTGCCGTTCATATTCCGGGGCGCATCCGCCGCATCGGTGCGCGTGCGTTTCAGGGCTGCACGCGGCTTTCGGAATTGACGGTCGAGCTTGGTGTTGAGGAGCTCGGTGCATTTGCCTTTGCCGATGTGCCCGCATTGCGCGAGGTGCTGATTCCGCACAGCATCAAAAAGCTTGGATGGGGCGCGTTCGGACTTGGAAAACGCAAGAATGAGGAAAAGATCCGCCTTTTGGTGGAAAACGACTATATGGCAAGACGTTTGAAGCGGATGCTCTTTTTGTGCGGATCCTCGGGATGCGCAACGGTCAGCGTGATCGGTAAGACGATCGAGGAGCGCAAGAGAGAACGCAGACGCTCCAATTTGAATTCCGAGCCCGTCCACCTGGTCGATTTTGATAAAGAATCATAAGGAATCAAAAACGTCCCAACCGCAAACGGGTGATGCTCTTAGCGGAGAAATCACAAAATCTTTTACCGATACACGGTGGGGCGAACTGTGTTCGCCCGTGGGAGACCGTAGGTCTCCCTTACGAACAAAAGATGTTCCGCAGTAAACAAATAATATACCCCGGCAGATTTTTAAAGGTCTGCCGGGGTTCGTTTTATTTTATTCGTCAAATTGGAATTTGTTTATTTCAAACCGCATTCTTTATACAGTTCTTCAATGCACGGTGATTTGTATTCTATGTATCCGTCTATATCATGTGGGAATAATTCAGCGGCTTTTTCTTTTATCAAGCTGTACATTTTTACAGCTTCGGGATTGCTTCGAAGAAAATCTCTGAATGTAATATGACGGTGCAATTCTTCCGAGTATTTCGGGCATACATACAAGTGATGCATTTGCAGATGCTCTTTGCCCGAATATTTAAATGCCTCTCTATCCGTAATACCAAAATCGCCCTCGTGGATATATCCGATTGCTTTCAAACCGTCAACCACCGCGTCAAATGCCGCGTAATCCTTAATAATCACATCAATATCAATGCAAGGCTTGGCAGACATTCCTTCGACAGAGGTGCTTCCGACGTGTTCAATGCCGAGAATCAAATCGCCTATCGCTTCTTCAATCTCACCCTTTATTTTTTCAAAAGCTGATTGCCATGCCACATCGTATGGCAGTACAACAACCTTTCTTGTTGTCATATCATTCACCTACAAATTTTTATTTTCCTAACTGTTCGACAAATTGGAATTTGTCAGTTATTTAACTGCCTTAACGGTGTATGTTGCTCCCCAATGGTTCAAAACCTCGACATTGGAAAAACCTGCTTCAAGTAATGCTTCAATCTCGTGTTTCACAGTGAGGGGTGTATCATAATGGTAAAACTCGTCATCGGTAATACCTTGTTCTGTTTTTAAGGCAATCAAGTTTTGACGATGCATCTCTTCTTCGTCATCTGACAAGGAGAAGTAATCCGTCAGTATAAAGTAACCGTTTTCTTTCAGTGCAGTATGAAGTTTAGCATATAGGGGAATTTTCTCCTCTTTTGTAAAATGATGCAGACTTTCAACAGACACAGCGGCATCAAACACATTCTCACCAAGCGGCACATCAAAATATGAGCCAAGAATCAAGGTTATATCCTTGCCAACGAATTTTCGTTGAAGCTCGGTTAGCATTCCTTCCGAAAGGTCTATTCCCGTAACCTTTGCCGAAGAATTAAGCTTATAATATTCTTGCAGTTCCAATCCTGTACCGCAACCCAAATCAAGTATGCAACAGTTTTCAGCGGTCGGTAATTGTTTTGCCGTAAAAGGATAGAACTCACTTGCACATTCGATATTAGTCATCATATGACTATCATATCCGTCAAGTCTTGCCTCAAAGAAATCACTCATTTTTTCAAGCATACATAACCTCCGACAAGTTCTTATTTGTTCATTTCGTTGACAGTATCACACGGTCTCGCCGTCATTTCTACCCATGCAGGACGGAATCCGCTTTTTATCGCATTGCGAACAGACTTTACGTTACACCACGCGGCACAGTAAAACGGAACCTTACCGCGCCGAAGAATTTCGACAGCAAGTCGACTTGTAAGAGCCGAGGCAATACCTTGTCTGCGATATTCCGGCAACACGTCAATGCCAATTTGCCACATTGTATCACAATCGGCTGAACAGCCTGCAAGGCCGATAAGCTTTCCTTTGTCATACGCACCAACGCCAAGTACATCAAGGTGTTTTCTGCTGTCGCAAAGAGCGTTCGACCATTCGGGGAGATATAGATCGACAAAGTCCTCTTGCGTTAAGATGCGAAGTTCATAGAAGCAATCAAGCGGACGAAGAACGTTCATATCCGGCAAAAAATACTCTGCCATAAAGCAAATTTTTTGCCCTTTTTCCATCAAAGCATCGTTCAAAACGTGTAGATTGGGCGTTTCAAATAAGTGCTCGATAGGATATTTATTTATATAAATTTCGGCAATCTCACGAAATTCCGGAGAAACCGATGCTACAACGTTGTTCCCGTAAGAAACGAGTTGACAGAAAAACGGAAGCTTCAAATACTTCCTTGCATTGTCGCTCTGCATTGATAGCACAATTATGTTTTCTTCTTTTTCAAAGTCACTCGCATCGGCGCACAGATCGTTGGCAGATTGCGCCATTGCAATCTTTAATATTTCGTGATTTGTCATTTCTCTTATCTCTTCAAATTCTTATTTCCTAACTGTTCGACCTATTGAAATTTACTTGCGGCAATATACGGTAATTGCTTCACAGATAAACGCAGCAGTACCATCAGCGTGCTTATCGATGTTGTTCTTGAAGCGCTCATCTGCAACATACATTTGACCGAGGCCTGCCAAAATCTCGTTTGTACAAAGATAGTAGTTCTCGGTGATATGGCTCTGCAGCTTTTTCACAAGGTTCTGTACCTCTTCGGAATCAGGCGTTTCGCTCTTTTTCATGCATATCGCAAACTCCGCCATAATGTGGTCCATTCCCACGGCAAGGTCACTCCACTTTTGCTTGGAGTAATTCTTGGTCCGCTCTGCATGTTCCTTGTATGCGTCCGTGCTACCCCATTTTTCTTTGGCTTCTGCCTTATGTTTTTCAAATTCGCTGTTGTCAAATGCTTTCATAACATTTTCTCCTTTCACGGCACTGTCAATGGCGGAAATCAGCCGCTCT
>JBGVEW010000009.1:0-4090 GCA_045120465.1 Eubacteriales bacterium | reverse complement strand
TGTTTTGGTAGTTGAACACTGCCATTTTTACCTTATAAGAGGCAAAAAACAACAAATTCCCCGGCGCGAAAAAGCCTACTGTTTTCTTTTTCGCGTGGGGGCTTTTTCAATGGACTCAGCCTCTTTTTGTTTTGATTCCCCTTGACGGCAAAGGAAAATCATGATATAATAAATAGGATGATAACGCGAAGGGGGAGGAGAAGCGATGGAGCTGTTAAGGGAATCGGATTTTCGCAAGGAGCTGAAAAGCGGACTGAGATCGGGATATTTGTTCTTTGGAGACGAAGATTATCTCAAGAGCTTTTCTATCAAACAGGCAAGGGAAGTGCTTTGCCCCGATCCCACGTGCGCGTTTTTTAACGAAATGAAGCTGGACGCGATCGATTACACTCCACAAAAGCTGTTGGATGCCCTGATGCCGATGCCCATGATGGCAGAGCAAAAGCTGGTGACCCTTTCGGGGTTGAATTTCAACACCATGAAACCCAACGAGGTGGATGAATTGTGCGAGGTGTTGGCGGCACTTTCGGATTACGATTACAACGTGTTGATCGTTACCGTTGCATCGGATTGCTTTACTCCCGGATTTATCCCAAAGTCACCTTCCAAGTTGCTGACCCGACTGTCGGAGTTCCTCACGCCCGTTCAGTTTGACCGTTGCACAACGGCAAAGCTTGCTGCGTGGGTGCAAAAGCATTTTTTGCACAACGGTGTCGAGGCGGACGGTGCGTTTTGCACGCGCTTTCCGGAGTATTGCGGGCATAGCATGTTCATTTTGGCAAACGAGATTGATAAACTCAGCTATTACGTGCTTTTTCACGGTCGCACAACCGTTACCGATGCGGATATGCGCTTGGTTTGCACCCCCGCCAACGAGTACGACGTATTTGCGTTTACCAATGCCATTATGGAGGGAAAAAATGAAGCGGCTTTGTCTGTTTTGGCGGATTACCGCTTTCGCAGGATCGATCCCTTGTTCGTGATGGGGGACGTTCTCAAGGTCATTTGCGATATGATCGCCATTCGCGCAATGACGCAGGAGGGCGTTCCGAATTCCGAAATGGGAGCACTTTTAAAGCTGCATGAATTCAAGGTGGGATTGTATCAAAAGAGCCTGCGGCAGATCGGGGATCGCCGTTTGGAACGCGCCTTGGAGGCTTGTACGCAAGCTGATCTGTCCATGAAATCCTCGCAAGCAGGATACGCACCTTTGGAAAAATTGATTTGTCAAATTTGATATATAAAGGAGAGCACACATGAAACGCCATCTGTTACCGCAAAGAGCACACTACTATAAAGCGAACCTGCATATGCATACCACTCTTTCGGATGGGCGCATGACCCCCGAGGAAGTCAAAGAGGCATATAAGAACCAAGGATATTCCATTTTGGCGTACACCGACCACGAGGCGATCGTTCCGCATAACGATCTGCGCGACGAGTCCTTTTTGCCCATCACGTCCTTCGAAATTGCAACGGGAGAGCAAACAGAGGGGCTTCCGGCCAGTTCGAATCGCACCTACCACCTCAATCTCTATGCAAAGGATCCCCAAAACGCGGTCAGCTCTGCATTTATGGTGGATTACATTTGGGGAAAGATCGAGCATATCAAAGCGTATATCAACGAGGAGCAGTTCCGTCATAGCTGTCAGCGCACCTATTCTGTGGAGTGCATGAACGATATCATTGCGCGTGCCAAGGAGGAAGGCTTTCTCGTTTCCTATAACCATCCCACGTGGTCGCTGCAGGATGAAAACGACTATGCAGAGCTCAAGGGCGTCTGGGGAGTAGAGGTTTACAATACGGGATGTGACAGAATGGGGTATCTGGACACCGTTCACCCTATGGAAACGCTGTTGCGTCGCGGCGAATTCGTCTTTCCTCTTGCCACCGACGACGCGCACAAGCTTTCCGATTGCTTTGGCGGCTGGACGATGGTAGGGGCTGACCGCTTGGAGTATTCCGACGTCATGCAGGCACTGGAAAACGGTGATTTTTACGCCTCGACGGGGCCCGAAATTCACGAACTTTCCATTGAGGATGGTAAATTGCGCGTTGTAACGTCTCCCGCGGCTTCGGTTATTCTTTCCACCGAGCGACGTTTTTCCAAGCGAGTCGATGCCAAGGAGGGCGAGCCTTTGACCGTGGCGGAATTCGATCTGACCGCTTATCTTGAACAAACCCAAAGCGCGGAACGTAAGGCTGATTCCTACGTGCGCGTCACTGTGCTCAACGGCAAAGGAAAAACCGCATGGTCTCGCGCTTATCGCGTTGAGGAGCTGTCAAACATCAATGCATAATTGCTCTAAAACTTCGTTTTTGGTCAAAAAGTAACGCAGCATACAAAAAAGACAGGGCGTATCCTGTCTTTTTTTGTTATTTTATCTATTGTAAAAAAAGAGGATGTATGATACAATATACGTGATTATAGAAAAGTGGAAAAGTGTGTGTTTCTCTTTTCGGCACGTTACTGAGAAAGGAGTGAGTGTATGAAAAAAACGTACTTGTCTTTGGTAGTTGACGTCGAGCTTTTGGCTGACGAAGACGTTTTAACCGCATCCGATGGTGGTAATTCCTTAATCAACGGTGGATTGTTTGGAGGAAACGAAGACTCCAACGGTTGGACCTGATTTCCGCGACCTCAAAAACAGATTTAGAAAGGATTTAAAAACGTGAAAAATTTCAAAAGAATTGTTTCCATGCTGCTGATCTGTGTCATGATGGTTAGCGCATTGGCAAGCTTCGGTGTTTCCGCAGCGACCACCGAACCCACGCTTGAGTTCGTATCCAACAACGTTCGTTACGACGATAACCTCAAGCTGATGTATGCCGTCAAGGCAACCAACCTTCCCGAAGGTGCTACCGTAAAGGTTACCATCTCCGACAAGGCGGGCAACACCTACGAAACCGTTGCCGACGGTACGGTTGTTATCAACGGTGTTGAGTGCTACAAGTTCATTTCTCTGTGTGGCGTTCCCGCGCAGAACATTGCAGAGGTGCTTACCGCAACCGCAACCGTTGAGGGCACCGATGCCGTTGCAACGCAGGACTACAGCGTTTTGGAGTATCTGTACGAGCGTCTCAACGTTTCTACCAACGTCAGCGCAGAGCAGACCGCTTTTTACAACGCGCTGATTACTTATGCAAAGGCACTTGACATGGTCGTCCACGAGACAGCCACCTCCACCATCGATACGCTTTCTTACATCCGCGTCAACGGTGAGGGTGCTCTGTACACCATCGGTGAGTTCATTGAGCTGACCACCGACCTCGTTCCCGATGAGGGAGAGGAGATTGCATGGTTTGTTGGTGAGACCCGTCTGACCGCAGACGAGGTTGCCGCAGGCTACAAGGTTACCGCGGCGTTTGTCAATATCGTTGCAACCCTTGTGGAACAGAGGTTGAACCCGAGCCTGAACCCGAACCTAAGGCTTGGAGACTCGTAACCGATCTTTCGCAGTTGAAGGTTGGTGATCAGATCGTCATTGTTGCAAACGGATCTAATGTGGCAATGAGCACAACGCAGAACAAGAATAATCGTGGACAAGCGACTGTCACAAAGAATACCGCCGACAAGACAGTTACGTTTGGTGATGACGTTCAGATCATTACTTTGGAGGCAGGTACGGTTTCCGGAACCTTTGGCTTTAAGGTTGACGGTGGATATCTTTACGCGGCAAGTAGTAGCAGTAACTATTTGAAAACTCAAACTGCGAACAATGCGAACGGTAGCTGGTCGATTACGATTACTTCTTCCGGTGTTGCAACCGTTAAAGCAAATGGAAGTTATACTCGCAATTTGATGAAATATAATAGCCAAAGCAAGCTTTTCGCTTGCTACGCAAGCGGACAGTTGGATATCTGCATCTACGTTTACGCATAATCAATCAAACATCCCGAACCACGGTCAGGTGACCGTGGTTCTTTTTTGTTTCCGAAAACCACCAGATAAGCTGGTGGTTCAAAAAAGGCTTTTGCCGTTGAGCAATCCCGCCGCAGCGGTAGGCTCCCCTGTGTAAGGGGAGCTGTCAGCGAAGCTGACTGAGGGGTTGTTTGAGAGTGCTTTCTTACAATCCCTCCGTCACGGCAA
>JBGVEW010000008.1:0-7416 GCA_045120465.1 Eubacteriales bacterium | reverse complement strand
CTGAGCCTATAGGCTCGTCGAATTATCCGCCACTTGCGGGAGTTGCCCCACTGCCACAGATGTGGCTACTGTTTTCAGCCTCCCTTGTGTAAAGGGAGGTGGCACGGCTTGCCGTGACGGAGGGATTGTTTTTCTGATTTCGCACAAATACAACCCCTCAGTCAGCTTCGCTGACAGCTCCCCTTACACAGGGGAGCCTACCGCTGCGGCGGAAACTGTGCAAAGCTAAAGCTTTTTGGAACCACCAGCACTGCTGGTGGTTTTCGTTTCACAACAAAAAAACAGAGCATGGAAACCATGCTCTGTTCTCTTTTGGGGAGTGATCCGATTACTTCTTTAGATGCAAGCGGCGGAGATTGTTCAGATTCTGCACGCCAAGGTCATAAACGAAGTTCCAATCCGCGCCCGTGGTGAGCGTGTGAGGCTCGAAGGATGCCCAATGGCGGATGATCTCCTGCGAATACCCCACGGCAAAGCCGAAATACTTGTTGTGCTTTTTGAGGATCTCCACCGCGCGCTCGACCTCACGGGTCACGGCGGGGTCGGTCACCCGACCGATCATCCCGAGCGAGCCCGAAAGATCGTTCGGCCCAAAGATAAAGCCGTCCAAAAAGGGGACGTTGACGATCTCCTCAAGGTGCTCCACGCAGTCGATGTGCTCGATCTGCACGAAGCGGCAAAGCTCAAGGCTCTTGCGGTCGGTGTATTCGGTCGCACTCTCCGCCCCGTAGCCGATGGCACGCATAGGGCCAAATCCGCGCGTGCCGTGTGGGGGATAGAGCGTCATGTCGATCAGCTCCTTGACCTCCTTTGCCGAGCGCACCATTGGGAAAAGGATTCCGTCCGGCCCCATTTCCAGCACCTTTTTGGTGGCGGTCAGGTCGTTTTGCGGCACGCGGACGAGCGAAGAAACGCCCGCGGCGCGGCAGGTGCTGATGTGGGTAAGCACGTCACGGTAGGACAGATGCGTGTGCTCCATATCGATCCAGATGTAGTCGTATCCTGCGTTTCCGAGAATTTCGCACAATGCGGGATCGCTCATGCAAACGATCGTGCCGCAACTTTTTTCAAGATGGTTGACTTTTTCGCGCAAGCGGTTCATTTGACTTCCCTCTTTCTATCGTCAAGTTCAATTTCACAGCATACGATCGCCTCTCGCTTCCACGTATAACTGATATAGAGTTTGTTTTCATCACAAATCACGGCGGGGTAGGAATACTCTCCCTCCTCCTCTTCCAGGCATAACGCTTCGCAAAAGTGCTCTCCGTTATCGGTTGAAGCAAACACCGTCAGCGGAGTACGTACGCCCCAGTTGACGTCGATGGGATTGCAGACCAAAACGACCGTTCCGTCATCGGTGCGCACGCAATCGATGCCGCTGTTGTTATTGGGCATGGGAGTGGGGTACGCCGTTTTCCACGTTTGACCAAAGTCAAACGAATCGCTGCGGTAAATACAGCCGCGGTCGCTTCGCATCAATGCGTGAACGCATCCGGGGGCAGACTCCCACAGCGTAGGCTGGATCAATGCAACTCCGTCCTCGCTCGGGATGCTGCATTTTTGCCACACGCCCCCATCCAAACGGTCCACGAACGGAAGCCACTCGCCACGCTCGGTGGAGCCGGGTGCCAGAGTGCTGCCGTTGGAAAGGTCGATCGGCTTATTTTTGACAGGACCTCTTCCGCCGGAGACGTCGCCCTCGATCAATTCACGAGGCACGGACGGGTGAAGGTCTTGGTCAAAGGTTACGAGCATCGTTTTCCAATCGGGAATATGGTGTCCTATCTTATAGAACAAGCAAACCGTACCGTCACGCATCTCGTACAACACGGGATTCCAATGCGGAATCGTTTGCTCGGACGGGATCTGCATGGGCAGAGTCCAAGCACCGTTTTGGCATACCGTGTACCAAATTCTGACGTCTGCGGCACTCTCTCGCGTACCTGCGAACCAAGCACAGAGAAGCGTACCGTCACGAAGCTTAAGCACCGTGGACGCGTGGCAAGACGGTACCGTCGGCGTTCCCGTAAAAGCAAAATCCTTTCGAATCAGTCTCATAAGATCTCCTCCAGCGCGTCGGTTGCAAGCTTCATCTGTCTCATGCAGGAGCGGCCGTAGTCGGTCAGCTCCTCGGACGCGCGGTTGCGTGCAAGATTTTCGGTGGGGATTCCGCACAGGTTCATGTGGTATTTTGCGGTCAGGGGATACGGGAGTCCAACCTCGGTAAAGCCGAACGTGCCGATGACGGATTGCACCAAAGCCGCCTTTTCTGGCTCTTTTTCAAAGTTCTTTCCGAGCCACGCGTAAAGCGCGGGATGGAAGTTGCACATGATGCCGCAATATCCGTCGCCGCCGCTCTGCATACTTTCGAGAAGCGTTTGACAGTTTGCGTTGAGGAGCTTAAAGCCGCTTCCCTTGAGCTGACGGCAACGTTCGGCAATGAGCGCCGCATCGCAGCAGGTATCCTTCATATAAGCAAAGCGCCCCGTGGAAATACACCACTCCAAAATTTTGGGGGTAACCAGGCGCTTGTAGGGATGCGGGCACTCGTAAAGTCCGAGGGGCACATCCTTGGGGAGTTGCGCGATCAATCGCTCGGCGTTGGCAATAAACACGTCGTCTCCCTCGTTGTGGGGGTCAAGGCGATTGGTGATGAGGATGAGCGCATCGGTTCCGGATGCGGCTACGGCGCAAAGCTCCTCGACCTGATCCTCAAAAGCATCGCTCGTGTGTCCGGAGGAGACTACGGTAAAGGGTCTGCCGCTTTCCTTCTCCCATTTTTTTGCGCGCGCAAACACGCGGCGGTTGAGCTCGACCTTTTCCTCAAGAGAAAGATAAAAGATCTCGCTGGATTGGCAAACTGCAAAAATGCCGTCCATCCCGTTTTGGAAATACCAATCCACGTACTTCTCAGCCGTTTCAAAATCGATCTTACCGTCAGCGCGGTAAGGGGTAATCATCGTAGGAAAAATTTCCATGTCAATCTCCTTTTTTTGCAAAATGTTTGGATTCTACCGATATTATAACAAAGTGATCTTCTCTTTTCAATTCTATCCGCGGACATTTTTTTACAAAAAAAGGACATTCTCTCTTGCAAATCAAAAAAAGATGTGGTATAGTATAAAAAAGCGTCCATGCGTCAACAGAGCATACCAACGGATGGTGTAAGGAGACCCAAGATATGAGGATCTTATTCAGACAAGCGTCAAAAAGTCCGATTTTTGAACAGATGGGCATTAAAAACTGCTGTTTTAAGCTGATCGATCTCAAAAGTGATCGTGCCAAAGTGACCTACAAGGAGCACTACCACACCTGCCTTGAGCTCCACGTTCTTTTATCGGGGGAGCAGGTCTATCGCGTGGGAGAGGTCGAATACCGATTAAAAAAAGGGGACATTTTATTCTTCCCTTCATCGGTGCGACATTGCGCGGTCAAAACCGAAACCGACACCTTAAAGCTTGGTGTGATGTTTGAATTGACCCCCACCTCCCCCTTTACCGTTCCGGATCGGGTATTGCAGACAGTTGCGGTGGAAGGGCTTTCGTCCACGGTAGAAATGTTGCGAGAGGATCACACCTCACGCGGTGGCGGCGGAAGCCTTTACGAAGCCTACGCCATGTCAACCCTCTTACTTCTTCTCCGCCCCGTTATGCTTCGGCGCAAGCCCTCGGCTCTTTCAACGGAGGACGGAAGCGAGATCGACCTGCGTGTGGCAATGGCGCGCCAATATATTGCCGACAACATTGAGCTTCATCCCACCATTGAGGAGGTTGCCGCCTATTGTTACCTTGGCACAAAGCAGCTCACGCGTCTGTTTTTATGCGCCGAAGGAATGACGCTCAACGCATACATTCGTGAGCAAAAGATCGCGCACATCCGCCGACTGCTCTCCGACAGCGACCTTCCCCTCTCCGAAATCAGCGATCGGATGCAGTTTTCCAGCGAATACTATTTTAACACCTACTTCAAATCCCACACGGGCATGACTCCCGGAAAATATCGGCAGATGATGAAGGGGTAACACGAAACGGGGCTCTCACATCTGCCAAGCCCCACAGTGGGGGTCTCAAATTTTTGTATTTGAGACCCCCACTTGTTATATCCGTTTATACGTCTGCGGCGAGCACCCCATCCGCTCCTTGAATCTTTTGGAAAAATAAATATAGTCGGTATAACCGCAACGCTCGGCAATCTCCGAAAGAGAAAGTACGTTCCGATAGATATCGATCAGATAGCAGGCTTGACGAATGCGAAGCTCGGTCAAAAAGCCGATCGGTGTCATTCCCGTCTCCGCCTTAAAACGCGCCCTGACGTAATCCTCGGCAAAGCCGCTTTGCCGCAAAAAAGCGGTTACGTCTGTATCGGGGTCAAACGCGCACTCGGAAATGCGCTCCACGATCCGTTTGATACAAGCAGACATTTCATTTTCGATCTTTGTTTTTTGCAACAAGTACTGAACATAAGCAATACAAAGCGATTGCAGATAGGATTGGTTTTTGCAACGGTTGTTCCAGATCATTTCGATCAGCGCGTTTCCCTCACCGTCCTCCGTTCCGTCGATCGCAAAAGGGGCATCTAAGGAAAGCAGGCCGCGAAAACCCCACTCTATCGAAACGTTGACGAATCCCTCCACGGAAGTCGATCCGTGTAAAACGTGCGGCGGAACGATGACCACCGTACCCGCAGAAAACGAAAAATCTCCTTTTTCGGTGCGCATAACTCCCGTTCCGTTCGTATAATGCATGATTTCGTAGTTCTTGTGCGTATGCAGAGGATAGTTGAGCGTGTCCTCCGGCGTCCGATTGATTTTGATATCCATCTTATCACCTCGTATCCATTGTATCACAAAACGATCTTTTATACAAGTATATAGCTGTAAAAACCTACCTTTACCGATCAAAAACGTGATATAATATTCCAAAAGGAGTGATAAAATCATGATCCAAAAGAACCGTTTTCAAAAAGGAATTGGCATTGGCGGATGGTTGACCAACTATAAACGCTTTCACGTACTACCCGCAGATCAAAGAATGATCCTTACCGTAGGAGATATGGAGCATTTTCGATCCTACATCACCGAGCGCGACGTGGCTTATATTGCATCTCTCGGCATGGATCACATCCGTCTCGGTTTTGACCAAATCGTATTGGAAGAAGCCCCCTACCGATACCGCGCAGAAATGCTGGAAATCCTGCACCGTTTTGTGGATTGGTGTCACAAATACAACCTCGGGATCGTTCTCAATATGCACAAGGCGCTGGGCAACTATTGCGACGTTTTAGAGGAACGGGGGTTATTTGCAGACGCAGAATTGCAAAATCGCTTTATCGCGCTTTGGATGAAACTTGAAGAAGAATTTGCGTCAGATGGCGAGGTAGCGTTTGAATTGCTCAACGAGGTCGTTAACACAACTGCTGAGGATTGGAACACGCTGGCAGACCGCACGATTTCCGCCATTCGTCAGCAAAACCGCGATCGGAGCATCATCGTTGGATGCACCGATTGGAGCAATCCCCCGGCACTCCCTCAGCTCCGCGTATGGGATGACGAAAACGTGATCTACACCTTTCATTGTTACGCGCCGCACGAATTTACGCATCAGCGCGGTGTGCTGCAAGCCGAGCAGCTCTTTTACAATCGAGAAATGCCATACCCGTGTGATGATATTGAGCGTTACCGAGACTTTTATCGCACAGTCAAGCATCAATCAAACGCCTACTCCGATCTGACCCGCATGGACGTCAACTATCTGCGCCGCTATCTCACGCCCGCCAAAAACTGGATCGATGCGCACCCCGACAAGGTGTTGTGGTGCGGAGAATTTGGAACGATCCGACATGCGCACATCTCTTGGCGCGAAAACTGGATGCGTGACGTGATTTCAATCTTAAAGGAATGGGGAATCCCGTACTGCGTCTGGAATTATCTCAGCACACCCAATGACGGAAACCGCTTTAGCCTTGTAGATGACGACACACGAACCGTGTTGAGTCAGCGGTTGCATCGGATCATTTTGGGAGATCTGTAATGGCACCTCTTTTATTGACGCTGAGCATCCTACTTTCAACAGGGCGCAATCTGCTCTCCAAACGTCTCTCCTCCGCTGTGTTTGGAACAAGAGCGTTCTTTACGCGGCAATCAATCCTGTTTCTCGGCGGAACGCTTGCAATCCTACTGTTTGGCGGTGTCGCCCCGGCACACCCTTCCCCAAAAACCATCTTGTACGCGCTTCTTTACGCGCTCTGCTTGATTCTTGCGCAATGGTTTTACACCGTTTCGCTCAATCAGGAAAATACCGCGCTCTGCTCGACCGTATATTCCATGGGCTTTATTTTACCAACGGTATCGGGAGCGGTAATTTGGTCGGAAACATTTTCGGCATTGGACGTTTGCGGTGTTGTTTGTGCGATTTTGTCAATCCTACTTCCAAACGTAACCGTCAATCCATCCAACGCGTCAACAAAAAAGCAAAATCCGTTCCCACTCCTCACCGCAACCTTGGCATCCGGCGGATTGGGAATCTTACAAAAGCTTCAACAACGCTCTGACGTAGCGAACGAACGGGCGCATTTTTTGCTGATCGCCTTTCTGTTGGCATCGGCAATTTCTGTCCTCGCTTCCTTTTTTTCAAAAAAGGAATACCACCTCCATACGAAAAAAGCGGCATTCCCAATCGCACTTGGCATCGGAATTGCCTTTGGAAGCTGTAATCTTTTGAACACCGCTTTAGCGGGAATGCTCCCCGGTGCCGTGTTCTTTCCAACGTTGAACATCGGTGTCATTTTGCTGACGATGCTTTGCAGCGTCCTGTTGTTTCACGAAAAGCTCAAGCGCGGAGAGCTGCTCACACCGATATTTGGATGCGCATCTATTTTGCTCTTGAATCTGACATAAAAGACGCCCCAACCGCTTTCTCCGTTGTTCTTAACGGAGAATTTGCAGGTGCAAAAAATCGGCAGAGAACTTGTTTCCTCTGCCGATTTGTGATATAATGGAAATGATAAAAACTTTGGCGGAGTAAGCATGTCGCTCGACTACAACGAAAAGAATATGACTCTTGCAATACTTGAAGGGTATGATCTCAAAGTCATAAGGTTTACAAACCGACAGATCAACGCAAACTTTCCGGGGGTCTGCGAGTATATTGATGTAGCCGTAAAAGCCTCCCTCCGAGAGAGAGGGGGACCGCGTTAGCGGTGGAAGGAGCCTGCGTGGCTTAAGGTTTGTGCTAACTTTATTGTGGCGAAACCGGTGATAAACAGAACGATAAATAAGAATTTGTAGGTGTGAATGATGAAAACTTTATATATGATTGGTGGCACTATGGGAGTTGGAAAAACAACTGTGTGCCAACAGCTCAAACAGGATTTACCGAATAGTGTATTTCTTGACGGAGATTGGTGTTGGGATGCAAA
>JBGVEW010000007.1:0-4663 GCA_045120465.1 Eubacteriales bacterium | reverse complement strand
CGTCGGTATCTTTCACCTTTTCGGTTTCAGTTTCCACTTCTGCGGTCTCGTCGAGATCTCCGTCCTCAGCCTTTACTTTTTCGGTGATTTCGGCCTCGGCCTCGGTTTCGTCGTCCTCTTCGGTTTCGTCGTCGTCGATTTCGTCCTCGTCGTCGCTTTCACCTTCTGCGGACTCCACACCTTCGGCCAGTTCCGGCTTTTTGGTTTCCTCGGTTTCCACTTCTGCGGTCTCCTCGGTTTCCTCTTCGTCTTTCAGCTCTTCTGGCTTTTCGTCTTTGCAGGCGTCGCCTTTGAACTTTTCACCCAGGGCCATGATTGACTCGCGGATCTCTTTTTTCTCATCCTCAGTCACACGATCGCCCAGCTTGCCTATAATGCCGTCCACGGCGCCGTCAAGCGTATCTTCGCTTTTTTTCTGCAGGGCTAAAAGTGCCTGCAGTGCCGCGGTGGCTTTCTTCAAGATCTCTTTTTCATCCATTTTTATTACCTCAGCTTTGGTTATTGGTTTTGAGTCGTAAACCAGCACATCTTTTCCCGCGCGGCCCTCTTCAACCAGTGCAATGTGATTGGCGCGGATATTACGCATTATAAAATCGTAAGGCTTGCCGTCGAACGTGCCCTTTTTAAACTCCGGCTTGTATTGATATGCCAGGGACAACTCACGCATAAAGCCGTTATTTATCACGCTCTTGGCCTTATCGTCATAAATGGTCATAGAGTTAAACAGATAAGGGCGTTTCCATTCTGCATCAGTGCCAGCGGCTCCGACGCGGGTTTCTTTTGCCGGAGCGTCCGCAAAGTCAGGATGGTGGCGGAACTGTACCGGGATCCCGTTTAAACTCTCCACGGTTTCCGGTTTGCTCAGTTCCTCCGCAGATCTGTACCCGTAATAGGTTTTATCGGCCTGGAGGCCCGCGGCCTCCCAGCCTGGGATCTCACGGCCGTAATACGGTGCGACCTGTTCCTTTGTGAACGGTGAATATTTGATGTGCATAAAACCGTTAGAGTCGATAGATCTAACACTCTTAGCATCAAAAGCCATTGTATCAACGATCATTTTTTCTTTTTCCTTCCGGTTTTCTTCGGTTTAATTGTTTGCGGCGTAAATTCCTTTTCAATCTGCGCCATGTCAAAATCTAACTGCATCTGTACGCCGCGCGGAGTAACTTTCTTATGCCTTGTATATGTGCGTTTTTTCTTAACGGTCCGCTTTCTAGGCTTTGTTTCAAATTCCAGCTCCAGCTGGCCTTTTTTCTCCGGTGCCTCTGTGATGTACGTCCGCATTGCCTTAAGCGGCGGCGTCACATTCGCGATTAGTTCCGGCATCTTTGCCCGGTAAATGCACCGGCAAAATGGCAGTTCACCACACTGGATGTTTTTCTCAACCTCCGGATCGTATATTCCGGTCCGCAGGTCATAAGCGTGGCCGTTTAATTTAATATGGGCCTCGCGGCTCGTGTACTGTCCGGGTACGTGGATCCAAACAGCCTCGGTTATCCCCAGGGCTAAATCGTTGCCGCGCTGGATAGCCTGATTAAGTTTAATCGACTGGTCAAGGGCTACACGCTTAGCCCGTGCCGGATCAAAACCCTCAACGCTCCGCAGCAGTCTTTCAATGTCCGTGATAGTCACGCCGGCCTGGAGGCTCTCGGCCATGATGTCCTGGATCTTCTGCAGTTCGCGCCCGCCTATTTTGCTTATTAGTTCCGTCTGGTCACGGATAAATCCTGGGATCATTCCGCGGACCTCTGGTGCAACATACTGACCCCAGTCTGTGGGCTCGGTCCAGTGCTCCGCGATAAAGCCTTCGCTCATTCCGGCCGTTTTCAATGCATCCTTTTGTGCGGTGGTCGTATCGCGTACGGTTGCATTGGCGAACCAGTCCGCAGCCGCCTTTATGCTGCTTTGCGCCTTAACCATAAGCGCCGCGGCGGTATCTGCGGCCTTTTTGGTGAACCCTTTGATCCAGTCTCCGATCCCGGCGTCCTGTGCAAGTTCTACACGGCCGGCGTAATTACTAGATCTCAAGTTATATAATATAACTAAAATCAACGCCTGATTCACGCGATTTATTGATTGCGTGATCAAGTTCGCATATTTGCGTGAATTTCCTTGATTCGGCTCCACGGCTCGGCGGTAGCGGCGGCGGGATTTTGAAAAAATGCTAGGCCTGCGGCGCGTCTGACTCATGCTCAACCATCCAGTTTGCTATCACGTTTTGATCGATCTGCGGCTCTGCGGCGGTTTTCGGTGCCGGTGGTTCACCGAGCATCCACAACGCCTTAATTGCCGGATCTCCCGCAAGGTCCTCAGCGGTTCCCACTTCTGCGCCGGCGTTCGGCTGCGGTAAATCGTCGGGGATAAAACCGAGTTTTGTTTTCTTATCTTCCTTAACCGCTTTGCGGACTTCCTCAGCACTCAAAACATTGGTCTGCAGTAAGCTGTTTAACATGCTAACACGGGCGGCGGCGGTCTGTACGTCCGCCTGATCATCATCGGCGCCCAGGGCGTTAAACTCAAAAGAGATTGACTGATCGATCGTGCCTGTGGTGGTTAACTGGATAATATCTAAAATCTTTTGTATGCCGTCGCGTAAGAGTTCCTGCTTGCTCATAACGTGATCGTAATAGTTCCTAATATCGCTCTCGCCCGTCGCATTAAAACCGGATGGACTTATGCCCAGTAGCTTAACCGCCGGAGTGCGGTTAATCGCCGCGATAAATTCAAGCTGCTGGCGTACGATATCGGTCACGCCGGAGATTGTCAAGGTAATGTTTTTGATGTCCTCCGCATTACGATCGCATACCACTACACTGTCATTATTGCGGTATCTGCTCAGCGCCAGCATCTTTGCATCCATCTGCTGCACGCCGTCGGAAGAGGTCAAAAGGTCCTCGGTATTGGTCTGATAAACAAGCAGATTAAGTTTTTCGAGAATACCGGCAACGCTCACGCGGGCGCGGTTCCAGTGCAGCACATAATCCCATAGGATTTGCGCCTGCGGAATACCCAGGAAATTATACGCCGGCCGTAACAGTGTAGGCGGCAGATTGTCACGCAGGATAATAAGGCGGCTGTGATGTACGCGGCGGCCTAAAATCAGCCAGTAGTCCGGATCGCTCATGTAATTTTCTTTGAGCGGATCGGATGCGTTGTAAATGCCGGGAGCGGCAACCACCGGATCAATGAGCACAAATTTAACCTTTGTACCCTGTTTGATTTCGTCGCTTTTATCGCTCACCTGCAACGGCAGTGACGGATCATCCGTTCCAGTGTCAATGTAGATAAAGGCGCCGCCCATATAGCCCTGGGTAGCATAGGCGCGGTTATAGAGTCGCCGGATGTTCATCCCGTCCATTTTTTCCGCCAGCGTATCAAGCAGTTCATTGTCGGTTTCGTCGCCGCCGGTAATCGTTATCCATTCCCTGGTAATATCATCCGCTACCGTTTGGATCGCAGTGCGGATCATGCCGTTTTGCGCTATCTGCTGCAGTGCACCGTAGCCGATAAAGGACTGTGAAGGGTATTGACCTAAATCGGTGCTGTGCTGCATCAGGCTCTCGAATATTTGGGTAAAGCCAAACTCAAACGCGGAGTCCTGCGCCAGCTTTTCAGCGTTAAGGCGCTCAGCCTCGGCGGGGTCTTTGCTGTCGTATGCCATTGTTCGCGGCAGCGCAAAAAACTTTTTAACGTCCTCAAGGGTTTTGATCGGTCCCACATTACCGGACTCAAACGGGGTACGCAGAGCCGCCGCAAGGTCCTCAGTGAAAATCTTTTTGTCTTTAGCCATATTACCTCCTCACGCGTAAAGCGGCCATATTGTCGGCGGAAATGCGGCCGCCGGTTTGTAAATCGGATAATGCCTGGGTCATGGAGTCCACCTGGTCATCGTGAACACCGGCCGGAAAACTTAAAAGCTCGGCGGTGAAATCCTGCACCCAGGGGCAGATCTCCGGTGACGGGATATAGACATTGTGGGCCTCCCACAAGGTTGCGATCGCGCTTGCGCGGGCCTCTTTGCTTTCTGTAGGATTGATCGGGATCAGTCCGGTGACCTGCTTTTTCAGTGTAGATATTATCGCCGCTCCGTTCGCCTTTTCCTCAACTAATTTTCTAACTACACTGTTATGTTTGCGAGCGAAATCACAAAACCGCTGCAGAGTTTCGACAAAATCCCAGCGGCCGCGAACCTGGTCAATAAGATAAAACGATCCCTGATAGCGTCCCCAGCAAGATCCTACCACATAATCGCTTGTTTTTGAGTCCTTAAAAGTCATATCCCATGACAGAACCTTTTTGTCAAAAAACGGCGGTAGTTCTTTGTAATATTGGATCCATGCCTTCTTGAATGTTCCGCCGCCCTCCGGTACCGGGTGCTGCTGATACATCGCGGCCCACAATTCAGATCCGATTTGTGCCTTAATCGCCGTAAGTGCTAACAGGTTATACCGCTCAGGGTGCAGGGCCTCGCCCTCTTTGCGATACTTCTCATCATGCTCAGCGATCGCCGGGTAATTGATAACATGATATTGATCACCGCCGTGCGCCGCTTTCTCCAGGAGGTGGCCCACTAGATCGTCAGTATTATGCGTCGGGATCAGTGTCCGACCTACAAGATAAAGGCCATCCGGTGCCGTCGTGCTTATGCAGCGCCCCCAACCTT
>JBGVEW010000006.1:0-6717 GCA_045120465.1 Eubacteriales bacterium | reverse complement strand
AGCGTGACGGAGGGATTGTAAAAGGTTAGAGTTTCATTCAAAACAATCCCTCAGCCGCCTACGGCGTCAGCTCCCTTTACACAAGGGAGCCTTTTTTAGTTCACCTATTCCTTATCAATTTTCCTGACAAGCACTGCATTTTTGGACACAAATGCAAAAATACGGCATACCTTTTTCGAGATATACCGTATTCTTGCAAAACTGTCCTTTAGGGTGACACTCTAAAGAAGGCGGATTTTTGTTTGGTGAAATATGTCGCTTTGGTTCGAGTACCAAAACGTGCAGGGCGTGTTTGGAGCTCGATTTTATTTCACATGACTACGAAGGAGCAATCTTTTACAATTTTCGCAAGGAAATGATTTCACAATTACCGCGGGTGAATATTTCGCTTGAAAAAATCATGAATTTATGTTATAATTGACATGAAAATAAAAAATGGAGAGCAAGATCATGCAAAAAAGCTTTAGCATTTTATTTGTTGGAAACAGCTATACGTACTTTAACGATATGCCCAAGACCTACTTTCAGAAAGCGGCAGAGGAAGCAGGCTACAACGTTACTGTCACGGCTATCACCCAAGGCGGTGCTTATCTTCATCAATATGCGGATCCGGAACATGAGAGGGGAAAACTGTTGCGCCGGGAAATCAGCGAAAAAAAGTATGACGTTGCTGTGATCCAGGAGCAAAGTCTAAATCCGATCAAAGATAAAGAGGATTTTTATGGCGGTGTGCGGGATCTGAAGGCGCTGATTGATGCGGATCATTTTGTCCTTTACGCGACGTGGGGCAGAAACGTGGGAAGTTCAACACTTGAGGAGCTTGCGCTGACGCGCGAGGAAATGACCGAACAGCTTAGCCTTGCATACAACAACGCCGCTAAACGCTACGATATGCGCGTGGCAGAGGTGGGAAAAGTATTTTTGGACTATGAGCCGAGAAACGATTTATATCATGAAGATCATTCGCATCCTTCCGCTATCGGGAGTTCGATTGCAGCGCGCGTGATATGGAAAACGGTAAGATCCTGTTTGGGGTGAAGGTTATCTCAAACGAATTTTGAATGGGTCATGAAGTTGCAGGGGATTTGTAGCTTTTCCGATCAAAGGTCGGCACAACGAAAATACGGTGATTGGGTCGAATGAGGTAGCCAAGTGCTTGACAACTATGCCGTTATAGGGTAGAATAAGTTCGTTGCGACATCAATATAAAAAAACGAGGTGGTTATCGTGAAAAATCTATTTGATCTGACAGGCAAAGTTGCCGTTGTCATTGGCGGAAGCCGCGGACTCGGCAGGGGTATGGCAAAAGGGCTTGCCGATGCGGGCGCTACCGTTGTCATTTCAAGCCGCGGCAAGGAGGCTTTGTTGCAGGCTGCGGCCGAGCTTACCGCCGAAACCGGAAGCACCGTTGAGGGGATCGCATTGGACATTACCTCAGTGAGTGCCATCAACGCCTTTGTTGAGGAGGTGGCAAATCGCTTTGGTCGGATCGATATTCTGATCAACTCTGCCGGTATCAATATCCGAAAGCCTGCTCTTGAGTACACCGAGGAGGAGTGGAACAGCATTACAGACACGCAGCTCAAGTACGTTTTCTTTATGAATCAGGCTGTTGGAAAATGGATGGTGGCAAACGGGATCAAGGGTAGGATCATTAACGTAGGCTCTATTTCGAGCATGGTCGGCTTAAAAAATATGATCGCATACTGCTCCAGTAAGGGGGCTATCACGCAGATGACAAAGGCCCTTGCAAACGAGTGGGCTCAATACGGCATTACGGTAAACGCGATCGGTCCCGGTTACTGTATGACCGAGATGACAAGACCTCTCCTTTCCGATGAGGCTGTCGTGGCAAAATATAAGGAGAAGATCCCCGTGGGACGCCTTGGAACGCCTGAGGATATGGCAACCACAGCGGTATATCTCGCGGCAGACGCCTCCTCTTACGTAACGGGGCAGATGATCTACGTTGACGGTGGTTGGCTGGTAAACTGATCGCCGTTATCCGAAATCCTTCCGCGCGTTTGGATGTGCCCTTACAGGCGAAGCGTTTGCACTGCCTCATATGGTGCAAAGGGAGCAATCGTCCTTCATGGAATACCAAACAACAAACTGACATCGCTTGTTCGGGCGGTGTCAGTTTTGTATGACCGATTTTCAAAAAACGATCTTTTTGGGGTGGACGCTGAGTCCCCCTTTTTTTTTGATTGGACGGTTCTTTTTGGCAAACGGGTGAAAATGTAATACGAAAAAGTCGGATTTTGGCAGAAAAGAATCGTATTATGTGTTGAAAATGTGAAGAAGATGTGTTATAATAGTGATAAATCAAAGGAGGGAAGATTGCAATGTATATTTCCATGTTGAATTTTTGGTATTTCTTTTGGTTGATCATTGGCGCGGGTTTGACGGTAGGACTTTATTTTTTACTGAAAAACCGCTCGGTCAAATGCCAAAATACCGTGTTGTTTTTATTTCTTGCCGTCGGCTTTCTTCTTCACTTTTTAAAGGTCTATATCCCGCCGTACAGCGTGGACGAGGCGCGGATGCTGCGTGACAGTTGGTTCGTCAATATCTGCGCGGCAAATATCGCGCTGTTTCCGTTCCTGTTCTTCTCCAAAAAAGATGCCGCCAAGGACTATATGTTTTACGTGGGTGTCATTAGCGGCTTGATCGCCTTCGTATATCCGCAGGAGCCGATGGCAAAGGTGGATCAAATGGCGGAGCAATTGGACATTCTTCGTTTTTACTATCACCATTGGATGCTGTTGGGCATTCCGCTTTTGCGCGTGTTGCTGGGTCACCATAAGCTCTCCTATAAGCGCGTATGGGTCGCTCCCACGGGCTTGCTGGTTTTGATGCTCTTTATCATTTTGAATCAGATCTTCCAAGCCGAGCTGGGATTCATTCCGTTGCGTTCGGACGAGGCGTTTTTTGAAATCGGATATAAAAACACCTCTTATATCTGGGGGCCCGGGGAAAACGATGCGATCGGCAGCTTTTTGGCGATCTTTACACCGGAGTTCTTCAAAACCGTTCCCGTAGGGCCGTTTGCGGGACAGGAAAAATACTGGCCTTGGTTTTGGCTGATCGTGCCCGTTTTCGTTCTCGTAATTCCGCTTTCCTTCCTGCTTTGTATGATTTTTGACGGAAAAGGTTTTTGGAAGGACGTAAAACATATCAAGCAAAAGATTGTGTGTGCCTTGCGTAAGAATGGGTGAGAGCCCTTGCGGCAATGGGTCATACAGGGGTGAGTGACATGCGTTTTTCGCATTGGACTCACCCCTTTTGCTTTTGCGGTAAATCCGCCCCGCAATCTCTCCTTCCAAACTTGACAATCCACCGTTCGTATGCTATAATGGGGCAAAGTGATGATGGATGCCATTGCCGCAACCATCTACCGTAGAACGAAAACGGAGGAAAAAATGATGTTACTTTCTTCAAACATGATTCAATTTCACGATACCTTTGGAATGAAGGAGACCTTTGATGCGTTTGCGCGGGTAGGAATTCGGGGAATGGATTTTAATACCGACGTTGCGGAATATTACACCGACGCGCATGACGAGCAGTTTTACCGCGAGCTTGGAGCATATGCCGCGAAATGCGGAGTTGCGATCTCTCAGGCGCACGCACCGTTTCCGTCGGGCTTTCAGGATGAGAAAAAAACGGAGCGGAGATTTGAAGAGATCGTCAACGGAATGAAGCATGCATCGTATCTCGGTGCACCGATGATCGTTGTGCATCCTTACACGCATTTGGATTATTCCGTCGAGGGAAACCCCGAAATTTTATACGACTTGAATCTTGATTTTTACAAACGTCTGATTCCGTATGCGCGCGCGTTCGGCATCAAAATCGCCATTGAGAACGTTGGACGCGCGTCGGTTACCTCTACCCCCGAGCGGCTCAACCGTCTTTACGACGAGCTGAACGATCCGGTGTTTACGGTTTGCTTGGACGTGGGGCATTGCCTGTTGCAAGGGGTCGATCCCGCAGAGGCGGCTCAAACGCTCGGACATCGATT
The DNA here is from genome assembly GCA_045120465.1 of Eubacteriales bacterium. Classification (GTDB taxonomy): domain Bacteria; phylum Bacillota; class Clostridia; order Oscillospirales; family CAG-272; genus UMGS1865. The sequence continues at coordinate 2,693 of JBGVEW010000006.1, read as the reverse complement.
GGTCAACGGCTGCACGCATATCCACGATAATGTTGGGGAGGTTGACACGCATACTCTGCCCTATTACGGGAAGGTGGATTGGGAAAGCGTGATGAAGGCACTTTCCGATATCGGATATCGCGGAAACTTAAATTACGAGGCGTCGGGATTCATCAAAAACGTTCCCGCGGAGCTTCATTTCGACGGACTTGCGTACATGGCAAAGGTTGGGCATTATCTGATCGGTCGATTTGAGCATTACGAAAAGGAACGAGCGGACGCCTGACGCGTTGAACGCCCCGATAACATCTGTTTTTTTGGAGGAGCTTATGAACGTTTTGGTTTTGACGGATCTGGAAGGAATTGCCGGAGTGACCGATATTGAATTTATGGACCGCGAGGGGGAAAAATACCCCGTTGCGAGAGAAGCACTGTGCAAAAGCATCAACCTGGCGGTTGACGCGTGCTTTGAGGCAGGGGCAGACGTCGTGTATTATCTGGACGGACACGGCGGCGGACAAAACGTGTATGAGGAAAAGATCGATCCGCGTGCCGTCAAATGCGACGTTCCCGGATGGGAGACGCTTTTGCGCGCGGGAAAGATCGATTGCCTGATCGAGCTGGGCGCTCACGCGCGCGCGGGCACGATCGGCGGTTTTCTCGATCATACGTTTTCCTCCAAGGAGTGGTTTTGCCACAAGGTCAACGGTGTGGAGATGAGCGAGCTTTCCTTGCACGCGTTGCTTTGCGGCGCGTACGGCGTGCCGATCGTTGCCTGCATCGGTGACGAGGCGGCTTGCCGCCAGGCAAAGGAATATATTCCCGAAATCTTTACGGGGGCTGTCAAAAAGGCGGAGGTGCGCAACCTTGCCACGGATTACGAAAACGCGGACGAGATCCTGGTTTGTACCGTCAAGGAGGCATTGCAACAGTATCAAACGGTTCCGCTCTATCGACTCGATCTGCCGATGACCGTGGAGCTGACCTATTATCGGACGGATATGTGCGAGGCGGCACTAAAGAGATGCGGCGGACGTGTGGAACGCGTGGATGCGCGCACGCTTCGCAAGCAGGTGGACAAAATCGCGGTTTACGGGGATCTGAAATTCTAACCGCTTTCCCCCGCTTTTTTGCCAAGACCTTTGGCAGACCAATACGAGAATCAAAGAGGAATCAAACAGTATGTATCTTTACGAAACGCACGTACACACAGCGCCTATGAGTGCTTGCGCCAAGGTTGGCATTCGTGAGACCTTGGAGTTTTATCGATCCGCAGGATATGCGGGCGTTTTTATGACCGACCATTTCATCGATGGCAACATTGCGCACGAATTGCGTGAGCTCCCCTATGAGGAGCGCGTCAAGGCGTATTTTTCCGCTGTGAAGGAAGGAAAAGAGATTGGCAAGGAGATCGGGCTCTCGGTGTTTGAAGGCTTTGAAATGAGCTACAAGGGAACGGATTTTTTGGTCTATGGGATCGACGAGGCGTGGTGTCTCGCTCACCCCGATATGGACAAGATGAAAAAGACCGAGCTACTCCAAACGATGATGGCGGACGGAGCTTTGCTGATTCAGGCGCACCCCTATCGTGAGGCGTCTTATATCGATCACATCCGCCTTTTTCCGCGCTGTGTTCACGGTGCTGAGGTCTATAACGCAAGGCGCACCGATTTTGAAAACGCTTTGGCGGAGCAGTATTGCGAGAACTATCACCTCATTCGCTTTGCGGGGACGGATAACCATTCGGGCGGCGGAGCATATCCCTATGCCGGCATGGCGACCGACGAGCCGATTGGCAGCGAGCGGGAATTCATCGATGCGGTACGTTCGGGGCGCGCCAAGCCCTTTGCCATGGACGAAAACGGCGTGTGTTTGATCTGATCGGAAAGGAACACTATGGAATTTCACAAAAAGTTATCGGAGCTCCGCCGTGCAAAGGGGCTGACGCAGGAAGAGCTTGCCGCAGTGCTTTACGTCTCGCGTACTGCCGTTTCCAAGTGGGAGTCGGGAAGGGGATATCCCAATATCGAATCCTTAAAAGCCATCGCAAGCTTTTTTTCGGTGACGTTGGACGAGCTGCTTTCCACCAATGAGGCGGTCGCGCTTGCCGAGGAGGACCAAAAAAGAGACAGAGCAAGGCTCCGCAATACGGTGTTTGGGTGCTTGGATCTTTCCATGCTGTTGCTCCTCGTTTTGCCTCTGTTTGCCGCGCGAGAGGAAGCGGGGGCGGTTGCGGTTTCGCTCTTGTCATCGGGCGGAGTGAGGCTTTCGTTTCAGATCCTGTCTGCGGTACTGATCGTCGGAAGCGCATTGCTTGGAGCTCTGACGCTCGTGCTGAAGGGGTGCGAACGGGCGTGGTGGAAACGGAGTCGGGCGTGGATCTCGTTGGGGCTTAGCACCTCTTTGGTGCTGCTGATGATGATCGGTCTGCACCCGTATGCCGCGGTGTTCGCGTTTGCCCTTCTTGCGATGAAGGTGCTGTTTTGGCGGTGATTGTGAAGTCATGACCACCAGCCGTGCTGGTGGCTTGCACAAGCCCCCTTGGGCATTTCACACGCTGAGCCTATAGGCTCGTCGAATTATCCGCCACTTGCGGGAGTTGCCCCACTGCCACAGATGTGGCTACTGTTTTCAGCCTCCCTTGTGTAAATGGGAGAAAATTTGCAAGCAAATTGGCACGGCTTGCCGTGACGGAGGGATTGTTTTTCTGATTT
>JBGVEW010000005.1:0-1799 GCA_045120465.1 Eubacteriales bacterium | reverse complement strand
ATAGAGAAAAGCATCAAGGGCTTCAAGGAGATCGAATACGAGGTCATGCGGGATCATAACGATACCGCCATTACCATCTGTAATATGGAGAATATCGATCCGGTTGGTATTCACACGGGCGACTCCATCGTGGTATGTCCCTCGCAAACGCTTACCAACAAGGAGTATCATATGCTTCGTGACAGTGCGCTCAAAATTATTCGTGCACTCAAGATCGAAGGCGGATGTAACGTACAGTTTGCACTTGACCCATTTTCCTTCCAATATTATCTCATCGAGGTCAATCCCCGTGTGTCACGTTCCTCTGCGCTTGCGTCTAAGGCAAGTGGGTACCCAATCGCGCGTGTATCGGCAAAGATCGGTGTGGGTATGACGCTGGATGAGATCAGAATTGCCAACACGCCCGCATCCTTTGAGCCCACTCTTGATTATGTTGTTACCAAGATGCCCCGTTTTCCGTTTGACAAATTTGCCGATGCAAACAACTCGCTTTCTACGCAGATGAAGGCGACAGGCGAGGTCATGAGTATCGGAAGAACCATAGAAGAAAGCCTCTTGAAAGCAATCCGCTCTCTTGAAATCGGACTTTTCCATTTGCATCACAAAAAGTTTGATAAGGTATCCGAGGCAGAACTGCTTGATTATATTAAGATTGGAACCGACGACCGTATCTACGCCATTGCAGAGCTTCTGCGCCTCGGATGTGATGCGGGTAGAATTGCGGCGGCAACTGCCATTGATATGCTCTTTATCCGCAAATTCAAGAACATTGTTGACGAGGAGCAAAACATCAAAGTAAGCAAGAATGACATTGACACGCTTCGCAGGGCAAAAAAGATGGGCTTCTCTGACAAAGAGATCGCACTGCTTTGGGAGACGAGCGAGCTTGAGGTTTATACGCTCCGCCGCAAGGCAGGCATTGTCCCCGTCTATAAGATGATCGATACCTGCGCTTCCGAATTCGACAGCTACATTCCGTATTTCTATTCCACCTATGAGGAAGAGAACGAGACGGTCGTATCCACTAAGAAAAAGGTCATCGTACTTGGTTCGGGTCCGATCCGTATCGGTCAGGGCGTGGAATTCGATTATTCCACCGTTCATGCAGTACAGACCATCAAGGCGGCAGGCTACGAGGCGATCATTATCAACAACAACCCCGAAACCGTTTCCACCGACTATACCTGCTCGGATAAGCTCTATTTTGAACCGCTGTGCGTCGAGGATGTGATGAACGTGATCGAGCTGGAAAAGCCCGAGGGAGTCATAGCGACTCTTGGCGGTCAAACCGCAATCAATTTGGCTGAGCCGCTTGCCGAGCGCGGTGTAAAGATTATCGGAACCGACTGTGAAGCGATTGAAAAGGCAGAGAACAGGGATGCATTTGAAAAGCTTCTTTCCGAGCTGCATATTCCTCAACCGAAGGGCAGAGCGGTAACGAGCATTGAAGCTGGTGTCAGAGCGGCAGAAGAGATTGGATATCCCGTGCTCGTTCGCCCCAGCTTTGTTCTTGGCGGCAGAGCGATGCAGATTGTCGCGAAAGAAGAAGCGCTCCGAAACTATCTAAAAACCGCCGTTGAGATTGATGAGGATAAGCCTGTGCTTGTGGATAAATACATTCGCGGCAAGGAAGTCGAGGTCGATGCGATCTGCGACGGTAAGCGTGTGTTCGTTCCCGGTATTATGGAGCTGGTTGAGAGAACCGGTATCCACTCGGGAGATTCGATCAGCGTATATCCTACCTTTTCAATCTCCGATAAAGTCAAGAACACAATCCTTGAATACACCGAAAAGCTTGG
>JBGVEW010000004.1:0-5985 GCA_045120465.1 Eubacteriales bacterium | reverse complement strand
TTTTTTTTTTTAAAAAACCCCCCCCCCCCCCCCCCAAGCCCCCACACCCACGCAAAAACGTTCAAAAAAAGAATGAAAAAAACGTGAAGTTGGAGTGTTGAAATGATTCTGTTGTGGTCAATGTCCAAATAGCCGGCTCACCGTTCTCGTTGTAGTACCAGTAGTTTCCGTCATATCCCGTGCCGTCCGCGTTCAAGGTAGGCTCGGCTTCGGAGTAGAAATAGACGGTGGAGGAAGTAAGAGAATCATTGTAATCTCCAATTGTAATTGCAGACCATTCTTCGGGGTACCGGTGTAATATACAGAAGAAAGATTTGTGCAACTGTTAAACGCGCTCTGTGTCATGCAAAATGCACACATGGGGCGCGTTTTGTGCGGAGGAAATCAATCGAATGTTACAAATTTGATAAAATTTCGTCAAAACTCTTGTATATTTGGGAAAAATGCGGTACAATATATACTGTATGGAAAGGCTTTCCAATCAAGGAAGGTCGCAATCAACAAATCTTATATATCACGGAGGATTATTCCAATGGCAAACGTAAAAGTTGCGATCAACGGTTTCGGTCGTATCGGCCGTCTGGCATTCCGTCAGATGTTCGGCGCAAAGGGTTATCAGGTAGTTGCAATCAACGACCTCACCAAGCCCTCTATGCTCGCTCACCTTCTCAAGTATGATACCGCTCAGGGCAGATACAACCACGAAGTATCCGCTGACGACGAGGCAGGTACCATCACCGTTGACGGTAAGACCATCAAGATCTACTCTGAAAAGGACGCTGCAAACCTTCCTTGGAAGAAGCTGAAGGTTGACGTTGTTCTCGAGTGCACCGGCTTCTACTGCTCTCAGGAGAAGTCCATGGCTCACATCAACGCAGGCGCAAAGAAGGTTGTTATCTCCGCTCCCGCAGATAAGGCAACCAAGACCATCGTTTACAGTGTAAACGAGAACACCCTCACCGCTGATGACAAGATCATCTCCGCTGCATCCTGCACCACCAACTGCTTGGCTCCCATGGCTAAGGCACTCAACGATTACGCTCCCATCCAGTCCGGTATCATGACCACCGTTCATGCATACACCGGTGACCAGATGATCCTCGACGGCCCCCACAGAAAGGGTGACCTCCGCCGTGCACGTGCAGGCGCACAGAACATCGTTCCCAACTCCACCGGTGCTGCAAAGGCAATCGGTCTGGTTATTCCCGAGCTCGACGGCAAGCTGATCGGCTCCGCACAGAGAGTTCCTACCTGCACCGGTTCTACCACCATCCTGGTAGCTGTTGTGAAGGGCAAGGATATCACCAAGGAGGGCATCAACGAGGCTATGAAGGCTGCTTCTTCCGCATCCTTCGGCTACAACACCGATCAGATCGTTTCTTCCGACGTTATCGGTATCACCTACGGTTCTCTCTTCGATGCTACCCAGACCATGGTTGCAAAGATCGATGAGGACACCTATCAGGTACAGGTTGTTTCTTGGTACGACAACGAGAACTCCTACACCAGCCAGATGGTTCGCACCATCAAGTATTTTGCAGAGCTTCAGTAATTTTTACTGAATATGCAAAGGGGAAAGCTCCATTGTGGGTTTTCCCCTCTTTTTTGTCCCTTGAATATGAATCAGTTGTTAACAATTGAAAATAGATGTAGACATATCCCGATTTTTGTGGTATAATAATTCGGAATCCGAAAAAATATACGAGGATGTTTGAAGGCTACGGAGGAGGAAGCATGAAGCCCTTTTTCGATATGCACAGCCATATGCTGTGCGGTGTGGATGACGGCGCAAAGGATCGTGAAACGATGTTTGCAATGTTGGAAATGGCTTACGCCGATGGGGTCAGAGCACTTTGCCTGACACCGCATTATTCGCCCTACCTGTTTGGCGATACCTCCAAGCAATCGGAGGAGGTCTTTGCGGTTTTGCAGGCATACGCCGCCAAAAAGTACCCCGATATGTATCTGTTCCTCGGGCACGAATTGGGATACCACCACGGATGCGCTTCCGCTTTGGAGGAGGGCTACTGCCGCACCATTGCACAGAGCCGCTACGTGCTGGTGGATTTTCCCGAACGGGTCAATTTCTTTGAGCTGGAGAGCGCGATGAACCGTTTGCGCAGTATGGGTTACCGTCCGATATTGGCGCACACCGAGCGTTACCGTTGCCTGTTTACCAAGTTCGCGTGGATCCGCGAGTTTGTGGAGGAGGGCGGCATCGTGCAAATCAACGCGTCCTCCGCCAACGGAGATTGGGGAACGGTTGCCAAAATGCAATGGAAGCGTCTTGTTAAGGAGGGGTTGGCACACATCGTGTCGAGCGATGCGCATAATCTGACGTCGCGCCCGCCCAAAATGAGCGTTTGTATGGAAAAGCTGAGAAAATACTGCGATCCGCAAACCGTGAGTGACCTTGTGTGGAACAACGCATGGCGCGTGGTAAAGGATATGGAACTGTAAGAGTAAGATGAGGAGAGTGAAAGTTTACCATGGAAGAAAAATCGAGAGGAATTGAGATTCGTGCCACAGACCTGTGGTCGATCCTGAAGCGCTGCTGGTGGTTGATGCTGGCGGTGCTGATCGTCGTGTTTGCCGGCATGTATATTTTTGAAAAGGTGACATACGAGGAGGAGTACACGGCAGAGGCTATTGTGTGGGCGTTGGGTAGTAACGCGTCGTCCTCGGGTGCTACCTCTACCTCCGACGTATCGATCGGTACGCAATTGATCAACGACTATAAGCAGCTTCTTTTGACCGACGACCTGTTGCAGGACGTCATCAACAAAGAGGTGCTTTTGATCACCCCCGGGCAGTTGCGCAACATGATCGGCGTTTCTCACGAGACCGATACCCGCGTTATGAAGATCTCGGTAACCGCAAGCAATCCCTCCAGTGCGCAAAAGCTGGTCAATAAGCTCGTAGATGTGTTCTGCGACCGTATCAACTCCAAAAACGACGATGCCAACAAAAAGCTGATCACGGTATGGAGCCACGCAACCGAGCCGGTCGCTCCTTCCAATTCCGTTTCGATCTTAAAGATCGCCCTGATCGCGTTTATTTGCGCAATTGCGGTTTACGGTGTGTATTTCGTTCTTTATATCATGGACGATAAGATCAGCACCGCGGAGGACGTTGAAAAATATCTCGGTGTCAGTATGCTGGGAATTATCCCCAACCGTCAGGACGTAACCCGTAAAAAGATGAGAGGCGCGTACTACGGTTACGGTGTGACCGAGAATTCGCAATCTTCAAATCAAGGGAGGATGTCATGAGAACCATTGAATTGATGTGGGATGAACAATCCAGCTCCAATTACTTTATCCGCGAGGCGTTTAACACCTTGCGCGCCAACATCCTGTTTTCGGGCAAGAACGTAAAGGTGATCATCGTTACGAGTTGCTTTGCCCACGAGGGAAAATCCTCGGTCTCCTTTGACCTTTGCCGCAACCTTGCGGAGTCCGGAAAAAAGGTGCTTTTGGTGGATGCGGACCTTCGTAAATCGGTTATGGTCAGCCGATACACCAAGGAGAGAGGCGTGTATGGACTCAGCCAGATCCTCTCGGGTCAGGTCGATGCGGCAAGTGCCGTTTACCATACCAACGTTGAGGGACTTGACATTGTATTTTCGGGCCCCTATCCCCCCAACCCCACCGAGCTTGCGGGCAGTGCCGCATTCAAGGAGTTTTTGGATAGCGAGCGCGAACACTACGATTATATCATCATCGACGCCCCCCCGCTCGGACTGGTCATCGATGCGGCTGTGATCTCCAGCTTCTGCGACGGAGCGGTGCTGGTCATCAATATCGGCCACGTGAAATACCGTGTGGCGCAGGGCGTTAAGAATCAGATCGAAAAGAGCGGCTGTAAGGTGCTTGGCGTCGTCCTCAATCAGGTGGATCGCAAGCGCAGCTTTAAGACCGATCAATCCTATCAGGCGGCATATATGAGCGAGACGCCGGTTGCAAAGGAACTCAAACGCCGTACCGCGGCGTCGGGACCGATGATCGTTCCGCAACAGAGCGCACCTGCCTCTAAGCCCGCAACGGCTCGCCCGACGGCTCCGCAGCAGCCCGCGCGCGCACCGCAAGCTCGCCCCACACAAGCCCCCAACCGTCAAACCACGATCCGTATTGAGCGCAAGGACGATTGATTCAAAAATACGAAAAAAACGAGCAGGGAAGCCCCACAAAAGGGAGGCTTCCCCGCTTTGTCTTTTGAGGGAAGCAAAATCTTTTGCAAAAAGCCTTGACAGACGGATAAAAGTGTGATACAATAGAATGCAATCTTGAAAGAAGGAGGATAAGAACCTAACATGGACGGCGACAGTAGCGACGATGCGAACTGTATCCCTGTAACTGCATATTCTGAGAGTATGGCGCGACATCTACACCGCATTGGACGGGGTGGGTGCGCCTTTTTGCGTTTTTTTTACAGAAGACCCTGATCTTTTGAACGCAAAAACGACCCGTAAGCATCCGTAAGTACCGAACTTTTTAGAATATGTAAAAGGAGATTTTATTCGTAATGTTGATCGCAATCATGGCGGTGCTCGTTATATTGTCGGCATACTTTTCGGCAACCGAGACCGCATTTTCCACCGTAAACAAAACAAAGCTCAAAACACTTGCAGAAAAAGACAACCGCAAGGCAAAGTTAGTGCTTTCCTTGACGGACGACTATGATAAGCTGATTTCTACCATTCTCATTGGTAACAACATCGTTAATATCGCGCTTTCCTCTATCGCAACGGTGTTCTTTATCAACGTGATGGTAGGAAATACCGATCTCGCTCCCACGGTCGCTACTGCCGTTGTAACGGTTGTGGTACTGATCTTCGGTGAGATCACCCCCAAGAGCCTGGCAAAGGATTTTCCCGAAAAGTTCGCCATGTTTTCCGCTCCCCTGATCCGTGGGCTCATCGTTTTGCTCACACCCATCAACTTTCTGTTCAGCCAATGGAAAAAGCTGATTTCCAAGCTCTTTAAAAAGGACGAGGAAGAGGAAAAGATGTCGCAGGAGGAGCTGCTCATGTTCGTTGAAGAGGTCGAGCAGGAGGGAAGCATCGATAAAAACGAGAGCAATCTGCTCCGTAATGTGATCGAGTTTACCGAGCGCCGTGCCGACGACGTTCTGACGCACCGTATGGATCTGGAGGCGGTTTCGGTCGATTCCACAATGGACGAGATCGCAGATACCTTTACCAATTCGCAGTATTCCAGATTGCTGGTCTATCGTGACAGTATCGATACCATTGTCGGTGTCATACATCAAAAGGATTTCTTTGGCAAAAACGGTGTTACCACGCGTAATCTGGACGATCTCTTGACGCCCGTCGTTTACGCGCAGCCCAGCGTGCTCATCAACGAGCTGCTTTTGACCCTGCAAAAGAATCAGACGCACGTAGCCGTGATTCTCGACGAGTATGGAGGCACGCTCGGCATCGTTACCATGGAGGATATCCTGGAGGAGCTGGTAGGCGAGATCTGGGATGAGCACGACGAGGTTGAGGAGGACTTTTTGCAAAAGATCGGTGAGGATACCTATCTTGTGGATTGCTCCGCGAGCCTTGACGATTTTGCGGAACGCTTTGATATGGATATCGAGTCCGAAAGCGGCACGATCGGCGGCTTTGTCATGGAAAAGTTTGGCGTGATGCCCGAGGTTGGAGAGACTTATTCCGACGAGGATCTTACCGTGACCGTGCGCGAAAAGGACATCCAACGCCTGACAAAGGTCGAGATGGTGATGCACCGCAAGCCTGTGGATGAGGAAAAAGCCGAAACCACGGAAGAATGATAGAAAACGAGAAGGGTGGATCAAATGTGATTGGCATTTGATCCACCCTCTTTTTTGTGAAACGAAAACCACCAGCAGTGCTGGTGGTTCCAAAAAGCTTTAGCTTTGCACAGTTTCCGCCGCAGCGGTAGGCTCCCCTGTGTAAGGGGAGCTGTCAGCGAAGCTGACTGAGGGGTTGTACTTGTGCGA
>JBGVEW010000003.1:0-10935 GCA_045120465.1 Eubacteriales bacterium | reverse complement strand
GCTTTTACCGCCTTTTTGATAGCCTACCCTCTATAGGAACCGCTCTCATATCGGTTCCTTTTTTCATGCTCTGCGTGTGTCTTAAGCCTTCGTGCAGAGCAGACTCTATTTGATTTCTCACTCTTGTACGCTGACAGTAGAATTGCTCCCGCGAGCGTTTTGGGACCCACGACCACAAAACGCTCCACTAAGTTAGTTTTGCGTGGGTTATTGATTGAAAGGCTTCCCCTTGAGAGGAAGCTCCCGACGGAGTCGGGTGATGAGGTGTTTCTGCTTCTGCATTTCACAATTGCGGTGCCGCGACCACCGCCCCCAAAAACAAGGGGGTGAGTCCAATGCGAAAACGCATTCGGCTCACCCCGAAAAATCATTACAGATTTAATTATTCGTCGTACCGATACATCGGATCGGTATCGTCGGCTTCCTCCTCGGCAGGAGCAAAGTAAAGCTCCTCCTCGAACAGCGCTTCCTCATCCACCGCCTCGGTGTCCGATTCGTTTTCGGTCGAATCAACATCCTCGGATGCTTCAAAATCTTCACCGTAAGCCGCATTTGCGTCATCGGAATAAAGCGGAGCGTTCTCGTCTGCAAATCCGTCCTCATACATCACGTCGTCAACGTATTCTTCCTCCGTCGCCTCGGTGTCGGCATACGCATCCTCTGCGTATTCCTCCTCCGCATAAAAGGCTTCGTCACCCTCTGCGGCAAGGTATGCATCCTCTGCGTATTCGTCCGCCTCGTCCTCGGCAAAGACCTCTGCATACGCATCGGCTTCCTCGTCACTGTCAAAAGCGGCAAACTCCTCGTCGGGCAAGGAATAGCGAGTGGTTGCGGCGGGCTCGATAAAGTCCTCACCGTCAAATTCTTCGCTCTCCGCGTCTCCGTACATCATAAACGGATCCTCGTCGGACATCTCATCGGTATTCATCAGGAGCGCTGCCATGCCAAAATCCGCTTCCACGTCGGCGGTATCGTCCGCTTCGGTCTGCGCGTCTGCCGAGGTATCCGCATAAGCAAGACTCGGATCGATCTCGGCATAGGGAGAATCGGTCTGCTCCTCCGCTTCATTTGCCGCGGGCTGTCCCTTTCGTCTCTTGGGTAGGTGTACCACACCCGAGGAAAGGAGAAGTGCCATCAGCACGATTTGAAGCACCACGACGGCTGCCGCCATGATCAACGCGATCCATTCGCCGTTAACAGGCAGGAAATGAACGGTGAGGAATGCCGCGGGGAACGCGACACTTGCGTGCGTTACCGCATTCTTTGCGCGTACACGGCTGACAAGGATGATTGCGATTGCAAGGATCTGGAAGAACAGGATCGCACCAAGCGCAATAATCACACCCGTCAATTCGACCGTAGGATCGGCAAGGATCACGAAATCCGTGATTCTCGTTGCCTCAAAGATCAAACAGTCTCCGTCCACGTGGGATTCCAGCAGCTCGATCACGCCCGTTGCGTCATCGTAATACGCGACCTGAAGTCCGGTCATCGAGCGCAGATTTTCGGGAATGGTCAAGCGAACGGTAAATACGTCGCCCTCGCGGATCTGATCCCCGTTGCTCAACTCAAATCGATAGGAAGCAACGACCTCCAAAGCGCGGAGCAGATTTTCCGCCTCCTCCTGCGTCATAAAGGAACCGACCGCAACCTTACCCGAGGTGCGGATCGCCTCGTTGACCAAACGGCTCAAGGTCTCAAAATCCACGTCGCGGATCAAGGTCAGGGCACTTTCCTGATCCAATCCGAGCGTGCTTTGCACGAAGATCAGCTTTTCCGAATCCGTCAGATTGTGAACGGGCACGTTCTTCATTGCAAGAAGCGCGGAATTGTAGATTTTTTCGATATCCTCGGTGCTTGTTGCTTCGGTAATGGAAGCAATTGCGTGATCGCAAAGTGCCTTCAGCTCCTCTGCCTTTTCCTTGGTAAAGGAGTCGGACGCAAGCGCGTTGTCACGGAACTTGGTCAGGTCGATGATCGCACGGTCCTTAGCGATTGCGATCTGCAATTCCTTCTCTTTAATGGTTTGAATAATGGTTTGTACCGTTTGATAATAGTTGTTGGTTCCGTTGGGATCGTTGGGAACGGTTTGTCCCAGCTTTTCGATCTCCTGGAGTGCCTTGTCGATCAATTCGGACGTAATGGGACCGGGATTTTCGCCCTTGAGCTGCTCCAACTCGTTTTTGACGGAATCAAAATAATCAACGGTAAAGGTAAAGTAAATATCGCTGAATTCAACACCGTGCGGCTCGGTTGCGGTTGCCGCGCGGCGAACGTAGATCTTGTAGCGCGTTCCGGGCTTGAGATCGGTGAATTCAAAATCAGAGGTGTACTTGATAAGTGTATCCGCCCCAACCTCAACACAGGCAAATTCGTATTTTCCCTTTGCGGAGGTTGCCATCTCAACGATGATTCCATAGGTAGAGGGAGTGATCACCATGATCTCTCCAACGCCTTCCTTCACGTAAGAGGGAGCGGCGGGTCTGCCCTTGAGCTCAAACGTAAGGGGATCACTGTCGGAGAATCCGTCCTCACCGCAATATACCACGTTGACGAATCTGCTTTCGGTGGTAAACCATTTGCTGATATCGTACGTCAGCGACTGCGCATTGATGCGGAAGGTTGCAAGCTCCTCACCGTTTTCGTCGTAAACGATATACTTGCCCGCGGGAAGATTGTGAAGCTTTTCAGCGGGATAATCGACGTTGGATTGCGTCAATTCCAATTCGCGCATCGGATATACCGTTGCGGTAAAGATCTTGCATCCCGCATCCCACGCATCCACGGTCAAATCCGTAAAGGAGAACTCCTTGCGGTGTCCGGGAAGCATTTCGGAACCGTCAAACGCAACGATCTTATAGCCGACGGGCGATTGAACCGTCACCGTAAAGCGCGTTCCGTAAGGAAGCTCAAAGATGCCGTTAATGTCAACGGTAAAGGGAGATCCGCCCTCGGGAGTTACGGTGATCACGACACCGGAGAGCGCATCGGGATCGGTCAAGCCGTCCACGCCGATTGCGATCTCGTAATCGTTGACCTCCCAATATGCGTAGAGAGTGACCGTAGAGCCGTTTTCACCGTCCACCTTCCACTTGGCACCGGTGAGCGTAGCTTTTCCGTCGTTGTAAGCGATATACTGCGTTCCCTGTCCGTTGGGCTCGCTGTAATATCCCTTAAAGGTGTGTCCCGTACGAGCGGGGACGATCAGAGCAAGCTCTGCATCGCTCATCACGAGGTACGCGTCGTACTTGACTGCGGGACGGATGGTAGCGTCGGGAGCGGTCGTAGCGCCCGCACCGTCAAAAATGACGAAATATTCCTCTTCCGTCCAAACGGCAACCAGAGTAAGGTCTGCCGCATAACGGTCGGTGGGAAGCTGTAAAACACCGTTTTCCAAAACGAGCGTGTCGGTCGTGTCATCACCGTTCACCAGCAACGTCCATCCCACAAAGGTGTAACCCGGACGAACGGGTGCGGGGATGGCAAAGATCTTTTCACCTGCCGCATCGGTTTGGTCAAAGGTAAACTGCTTGTAGTCCGAAAGGAGCAGTGCGTTTTCGGTCAGAGTCTCCATCAGATCCGCAAGCTCCGCGGGAACGTTCCAGTTGTAGGTGATCGAGTAGGTATTGGGAGTCCAGTTTGCGATCAGACGGATCTGATACTTGCCGTCCTCCTGCGCGTCGGATGCGTAGATCGCGTTGCCGTCGTATCTACCCTCCTCGTTGTATCCCGCGTTCTCGTTACCAATGGTAAAGTTCGGCTGCGTAGCAGCACCGACCGCCTTCCATGCTCCCGTTTCTGCATCGTAGATCTCTACCGTCCACCCCGTAAAGGTGTAGCCCTTGCGGGTAGGCGCGTTGATGGCGGTGGGATTGGAGTAAATATACGTCGCGTGATCGGGCAGGTATTCCTCCTCCGTAAAGAGATCGTGCGCAGCGGTCTTGTAATAAACCAGCTCGTAAGTGATGGGGTCGAAATAACGGTACACCGTGTTGTAGTGCGCATTGGTTGCGGGCGGCTCGCCTACCGTGTGCTGACCGTTGAGATCGGTGCGGAGCAGATATCCCTTATAGGTCTTGTATGCATCCGCGGGATCATCGATCCAAAAATTCCGATCTAATGCGGAAATGATCGAATTGACGATTGCTTGCTGGTGGGTGGCGTTGTCCAGTCTTTCACCGCGGTTTCCGCTGGTGTTGGAATCGTACACCCAGTCCTCGCGGTACACGTCGTAGGTCACGGGGATCATGCAGGGATATACGTTGAGTACGCCACTCAGATCGTGATAATCGTTGAGGGTCAGGTTGTTGGGCAAAAGGCACTTTCCAGTTTCGGGATCGGGCTGGATCAACTTAACGTCATTTGCACCCTCACCCATCACGATATACCAACCGCCAAACACGTGATCCTCGCGCTCCACCGTGGGAAGCTCGGTCAGGATCTCCGTACCAAACTGATACTTCAGCGTCTTGTTAAAGAGCTGCTCCAGAGAGAAGCTGCTGCCGCTGACCAGATTGTATCGCGGAACCTCCAACGGGAAATTGATGCTCGAACGGTCGTCGTTGAGCGCAACGATCGAATAGATGCGATCGATGCAATTGACGCTTACCGTACAAGGCTCCTTAAAGGACGTCCATTGGAGATACTGGGTTTCGGGACTGCTCACGTAGCTGGAGCCGCCCTCAACCGTAAAGGTTGCCCATTTTCCCGCATTGGGGGTGATCGTCAAGCGAACGCTGTAGTTATACGGAACGTTTACGGTCTTATCGGTTGAAAAGGAATCCAGGCGAGACCATTCGGTTCCGTTCTGCTCCTTGATCTCAATCAGGCAGGACTGTACGTTGTCGTCCAATACAACGGTCAATTCACGAACCTCGTCACCGTCTGCCGAAACGACCGCCAACGTCGTCCCGATCATCAGCACCGCCAAAAGGGAGAGCAGCACCGCCTTGAAAAGATTTTTATTCCATTTTTTCATTTCGATACGCCTCCTTTCAACGAATCATGATGGACGTGCCATCGGTTGCATTGATCGCTTCGATCGCTTGCAGGGTAAAGTGATTTGCTTCTACGGTGTACTGCCCCTTAATCGGGCCGCTGGCGTAGAGCTTGAGCGTGGTTGCGGATTCGGGAGCAAGACCGACGTGCTTCAGGGTTTCGAGATTGACGATTGCACCGTTTTCAAAGTGATCGTCAAAGCAGCAAACGTCAAGGAGTGCTACGGAAGAATCGGTCACCGCAGGCTTGACGACCGGCGCGGGTGCTTCTTCCTCTTCTTCCTCGACGAATTCTTCCTCCTCTTCCTCCTCTACGTAAACGATCTCATTACCGTCCTCATCTACGTAAACGACCTCATCGTCGTCCTCATCCACGTAAACGATCTCTTCCTCGTCCTCGTAGATTTCTTCGGTTTCTTCGTCTTCGTAAACCTCTTCGGTCTCTTCGTCCTCGTAAACCTCCTCGGTTTCTTCGTCCTCGTAAACCTCTTCGGTTTCTTCGTCCTCGTAAACCTCTTCGGTTTCTTCGTCCTCGTAAACCTCTTCGGTCTCCTCATCCTCGTAAGCCTCTTCGGCAGAATCAAGCGTTTCCCATTCCAAGGGTTCCTCGGCTTCCTCTTCCGATTCGGCTTCTTCGATTTCTTCGTTTTCTTCGATTTCCTCTGCGGTGTCAACGGGAGCTTCTTCCTCAAATACGTCGGCAGAGACTTCGACCGTCTCCTCCTCGGGTTCTTCCGCAACCGTCTCGGTCGCAGCCTCAAGCGCGGAGACCTCGATGGGCTGCGTGCTTTCGGAAATCATTTGATAAGTCGTTTGCTGTACGGGAGCACCGTAGTAACGCTCGGTATAGTGACGCTCGGTGGTCTTTACCGTTTCGTGGGTGGTAGTCGTGGTGGTCGATGCGGAGGGCGTCTCTACCGTTTCAACAACCGTTTCCTCATCGGCAGGTACTTCTTCGGCTGCCAGCTCTTCCTCAACAACAGGTTCTTCCTCAACGACAGGTTCTTCCTCAACGATGGGTTCTTCCTCAGCGTTCGGCTCTTGCTTGACCTCGGTCTGCTCGTTGTCAAACTCCCAGGTAAAGTTCGCGTTTACAGGGATCACGCTTCCATCCTCCTCGGGGAGCTCGGGTGCGTGATCGGGATCCAACTCAAAGCTAACAGCGGGTTTTTCCTCACGCAGATATTCACGGATCAATCCGCGGCGGATCAGATCCTCGGTTGCCTCAAAGGAGTATTGCTCCTCGTAATTAACGGGCTCGATATCAATGGGAGAGAGTCCCAGCTCCTCGCAGGTGCGCTGTACCAGTTCAAGCGCCAGTGCCAGCTTGCGGGGAGAGTTGACCTTGTAAAGGAAGGGGGTCTCGGCGTATTTCTTCTTTGCGCTTACGTCACGTCCGTGGTAAACGCTGTCCTCAAGACTTGCGGGGTCAAGTGCCAGGTAGAGATCCAAAGAGCGCGCACGCATATTGATCTTCGCTACCTGCGTGCGATCGTTGGTGTAGGTATTGATCGTCCAGGAAATGCGATCCTTCGTTCCCTCGTAAGAGAGGAGCGCGTTTTTGATCTCGCTGTAATATTTCTTGGTTTCACGGCGCGCCTGAATCAGCTTTGCCTCAAAGCTCTTGCGATAGTGCGCCACGATGTAGCAACCGGTCTCCTCGTCAAATCCGACGATCCGCTCGTTGCCGGTAAACAATTCGCTTTCGTAATCGTCCTCGAGCTCACTCTTTTCGGAAGCATCCTCCGCATCGTCAAGCTCATCCGCTTCCTCAACGTCGGCATCCTCGTCGTCCGGCTCGTCCGCCTCGTGTTCGTTCTCATCGGCAAAAGCAGGAACACTCTCGCCCCCCTCGGGAGCGGGATGCTCAACCGCCAGCTCCTTTTCCATACGGAGCTGCGTTCCGAGCTTCATAAGCTCTGCGATCGCCTTGAGGATCTCCTCGGTAGCGGGGCTGTATTGTCCGTTCGCGGCGGAGGTCGTGGTGGTGTTGGTCTCGCGGATGATCTCCTTGTAGGTTTCGGTAACGTACTTTTCGATCACGGGAATCTGACCCGCAGGGTATGCGGAGCTGTAAACGGGAATGTTGCCGGGAGCTTGTCCCATGCCAACGGACTCATTGCGGTAAACGACCGAAACCGGTACCTCTGCAGGTGCTTCCGCAACGGTGGGCTCCTCAAAGCTCTCATCCTCCGCAGATTCTTCAACCGCATCCTCCGTGTCCGTTTCCTCGGCTTGCAGCGCATCCTCGGCAAAGAGTGCCTCAACGGACGCATCCTCATCGGAAAGTTCGGCAAAGCGCTCGGCAGGCTCCTCAAAGGATTCCTCCAAAGGCTCCTCCGTCACAACAGCCGCTACGGGAGTCTCCTCGGGTACGGTGTATTCGGCAGGAGCTTCCTCCTCCGATTCCTCGGTGCGCAACGCACGTGCGGAAACGAGCGCATAGCCCTGCGCACGGAATACGATGAGAAGCACGACGAATACCAAAGCTCCCACAGCCGTTCCGATTGCCAAGACCAGCAAAGCGAGCTGTGCCGACATGGGAACCGCGCCAAACAGCAACGCCGCCGCAAAATTGTGCTTGTCCGCCTCCTCGACGTATCCCTCGCCGTCCGCCTCCTCCTCGATGCGAAGCCGCTCACGGCGCGCGTGAGAGATCTTGCTGATGAGAATGCAGATCCCCGCGATCTCTGCGCCAAAGACGCACGCGAGCGCAGCAATCGCAATCAGGAATGAGCTCTCAACGCTCAGATTCAAATGGACTGCCATAGCAAAAAAGTGTTGAAGATTCAAAGCTTTTGCCCCCCGTTCCGCCGGTTGAATACCAGCTTTATCCTGCTTTTCCACATTTTGGATACAGGACCTTATTCTATATTTATATTTTAACACAGATATAAAAAAGAATCAATATGCAAAATCAAATTTCTTTCACGATTTTTACATTTTTTATCGCAAAAAGAGACGAAAAAGAGGACTTTTCGCCTCAATTTGCGAAAAATCCTCAAAAATCCGTTTTTTCACGATACGCCCTCAAAAAACGTGCTCCGAACGGTGTCGCATCTCCCCGACGATGCGGTAAAGTGCCGCAAGATCACAGCCCCTTCCCTCATTGGCAAGATCCGCCGCCCGTCGCAGCTCCTTCAAAAAGCGCGGGAGCTCCTCCATACAAAAAGCACCCCACACGTCGCGCCTGCCCTGCACCTCGCGCGCACGTTCCGTCAGCTCCTTTTCGGCAAGCTCCAATCGGGCACGCAGATCGCAAAGCGCACCTCTGTGCTTTTCCTCCGCGCACTCGCACGCTCCCCGCAAGATTCGCGCGCGAACGGCAAGCAAATTTCCACTTGCCTCCCGAAAACTTTCCCGCAAGCGAAGCAGTTCCGAGCACAGTGCCGTCATGTTCCGCGTTTGCGACTCCAGGCGCGGCAGCCGTCGGCAAATAGCAAACAACTCTTTCTCGGAGAGTGCCGAACGGAACACCGACCTTGCGATCGGCAAAGCATCAATCGTTATCCCAAGCTCGGTCAGCCATGCTTGACGTGCTTCGTCGCACCGCAAAAACACCGACTCCGACGCAAGCAAAACCTCCTGCACCGCCCCCGTTACACGCGCGGTCTGCTCTTGGCAATTTGACAAAAAGGAATCGGGAGAGGCGGAAAGCTCCCGTTGGATGCGTTCCGCCTCTGCTCTGTCAAATTCCGACCGCAACCATCCGTATTCAGCGTGCAAGTTCGGTCTCCTCGGATTCGTATTTGGAAATATGGAGTGCCCCCGGCAGATATTCCGCGCTCTTGGGAACGGCAAAGCGCAATGCTGCGGGAACGACCTCTACCGTAAAGCGGTTTTGTCGGATCAATTCTCCGTCAAAGGAATACACAAAGCCCTCGGGGGCTTCGATCTCGATCTTTTTGCCGCGCTTATAAGTAAATACGTCAGCAAACTTGGGATCCTCCAGGTGTGTGCCCGCCTGATAACTTCCAATCAGCTTGATAAACTTCAAACGGGAAACGGGATGTACCACGCATACCTCAAGCATTCCGTCATTATTCAAGGAACGGGGCGCGCAACGGAATGCGCCGCCCACGTATTGACCGTTGGCAATGGTGCAAAGCAAGATCTCCCCCTTGGGATTGAGCAACTCACCGTCCACCGTAACGAAGCACTGATTGCGCATCGCCTTGAACAGCCCCACCACAACGCCCGTGGTGTACGCGTTTTTACCGCCGATGAACTTTTTGCGGCGCACGTTCATCATGGTTTGCGCAACCGAAGAATCAAATCCAAAATGCGTTGCGTTGATCGCGTATTTATTGCCGACGCGCATCAGGTCGATGTACTCTTCCTTTGCCTCCAGCAACTCGGTAAGATTCCAAAACACCTTTTTACCGCCGTAGTACTTGACGAAATCGTTGCCCGATCCGCAAGGATAACAGCCGATGGACGCGTGCGGAAATCCCACCGCACCGTTGACGACCTCGTTGAGCGTTCCGTCACCGCCGCAAGCGTAAAAACGAACGGGCTCCTTGTAGGATTCGCAATACTGACGGATATACGCGGTAGCGTCTCCGGGAGCCTGCGTCTGATACAGCTCGTAGTCCACCTTGACCCGTTGCGCATCCAAAAGCGCACGAATGTTTTCATAGGAATTGTCCTGTCCTGCCGCGGGGTTGATGATAAATACGTGTTTCATATTGCTCTTTCCTTTTCTTGATTTTTCAAAGGTATTTCGTATATGCCGAAAACGCAGACGGAATGGCGTATTCCGCGTGCAAGCGTTGATTGGAAACCAAAAACATTCCTTCCCCTCCTTCAAACCCGTCAAAGTCCGAGGAGATCCGCACCGAATACGCGATCATGTGCCATTCGACGTGCGTAAAAATATGCTTGGCATCCTCTAAACGTTCCACGTGGACAGGTTCAAGCCCCATCGCACGCAAACGCTCGGTAACCTCCCGTTCGTTCAGATGCCCCTCCGCGTTTGGAAGCTCGTAAAGTCCCGACAAAAGCCCGCGTGGCGGACGCTTTGAGAGCACGGTGTTTTCTCCGTCACGAATCAGCAAAACCGTCTTTTTTTCGACACGTCTTGCTTTTTTGGCACGTTTGACCGGCAAAACGTCGGTCAAAGAGTTCCTTGCCGCCTCGCATACGGATGCCAGAGGGCAGACCCCACATCGCGCCTCTCCGTTGGGGACGCACACGGTAGCCCCCAGCTCGATCATGGCTTGCGTAAAGTCGCCTGCGTCCTTGGGAATCACCTCCAAAAGCTCCTCCCGAAACCGCTTTTTGGTTGCGGGATCGGCAATGTCGTCATACGACCCCGTCACGCGTGACAAAACGCGCAAAACGTTTCCGTCAATTGCGGGAAGGCGCAAGTCGAACGCGATCGATCCGATCGCCCCCGCGGTATAGTCTCCGATACCGGGCAAGCGTAAAAGTGCCTCGTAGTCGGCAGGCAAAGAGCCGTTGTATTCCTCTACGATCTGTCGCGCGGCGCGCCCGAGATTGCGCGCTCTGCTATAGTAGCCCAGACCCTCCCATAGCTTAAACAAACGCTCCTCGCTCAATTCCGCCAAGTCTCGAACAGTCGGGCAAACCTCCAAAAAACGTGCATAGTACGGCTTGACCGCCTCCACGCGAGTCTGCTGGAGCATGATCTCGGAGATCCAAATGCAATAAGGATCCTTCGTTTGCCGCCACGGCAATTCTCTTTTGTGTTCCCGATAAAACGCGAGCAACCGCTCTACCGCCTCGGGAGTAAAATATGCTTTGATTGCTTGATTCATTCCATCCGATCCGTTTTTTAGATTTCTTCCATTACTTATATACAGTATATCATACCGTAATTGTAAAAGTCAATACGAAAGTCGAAAAAACGTGTTTTGTGCGCACGGTGTTTTTTTGTGGGGGGTGTGGGGGGGCGTGTTTTTTTGGGGGGACAATA
>JBGVEW010000002.1:0-53439 GCA_045120465.1 Eubacteriales bacterium | reverse complement strand
GGGGACGCGCCCCCAGTTCTGTCTGTTGTGAAGGTTTTGTGGGGAGAGAGGTTTGGAGAGGGGGGCTTTTTCAAAAGTTCCCCTCTCCAAGGTCTTTCGGTATATCTTTACCCCTCATTCAAAGCAGCACCAATGACCGTGCCGAACTGAGCGTTTTCGGGGATGATGAAATGGACGGCGAAATCGTCGCCAAGGTCCTCAAAAACGCGGCGGATGGGGGCTATGGTGGTGAGGTTTCCAATCAGCACGATATCGCAAAGTCCATGCGCGCGAGCCGCGAAAATCGATAGCATGGCGATGGTTTCGGCTACCATGTTGGCAATTCCGAGGGCGAGATCCGATGAGGTTGCCATATCGGAGACCTTTCCGAAGTTTGCCGCGGTCAGGTTCTCATTGATGCCGTGGTAATTGTGCTTGCGGGAGATATCCTTGATGCGAAGGTCGATGTTTTCCAGATTTCCTTCTGCGCAAAGCTGCTCGATGTGGTCAACGTTGTCCACTCCCAAGAGCTTGCGGGAAAGTCCAACCAACGTGCCGCCGCCAACGCCCGTACCACCGAGATATTTGATCTCGTACTTATCCCCGCACTTTTTTGCGTGGTTAATGGCCGTACCCGTTCCCATGCTGACGACGATCGCCTCGGAAAGCCCCGAAAGATAGAGACCGCCGATGCCGCTTCCCGAAAACTCGGGAACGGAAACGCAGGGGAGATTGTAAATACCGTCCTTGATAACCGAAGAACCGGCTCCCGTCATCAGGATCTTTTCAATATCCGAAAGATTCAATCCGTTTTCAGCGGTGAATTTTCCAAACGCACCGTAAATAGAGGTCATGGGATCGGTAGCGCGTACGAATTGCGGAGCGATCAATTCCTTTTCTCCGGTCTCGTTTTTGCGGAAACCGACGATTTTGGTGGTAGTTCCGCCAACGTCAATTCCGATCACTGTTCTGTTTTTCATGCAAATTCGTCGGCAAACGATGCTTGCCAAACTCCTTTCCAAACTTTTCTTAAAATTATTATAGCATTTACTTGTAAAAAAAGCAAGATTATGTTATAATATTTTTTGAAAGTTTTTGATTTATGAGAGGGGAGGCGGAAAAAATTGGCTTTTGATGCAGGAATGCTTGCCTGTGTGATCGCAGAGGTGCGGGAAAAGGCGTTGGGAGCGAGGATTGAAAAGGTTTTTCAGCCCGAGCGTGACGAGATTGTTTTACAAATGCGCAGTCTTGAGGGCGGAAAGCGGCTTTTGATCAACGCGGGATCGAACAATCCGAGATTTGGTTTTACCACCGAGCAAAAAGAGAATCCTATGACGCCGCCCATGCTTTGTATGCTTCTGCGCAAGCATTTGCAGGGGGCAAAGCTCTCGGACGTGCGGCAGGAAGGCTTTGAACGCGTGGTAACGCTGGAGTTTGAAACGCGTGACGAGATGGGCTTTGAATGCCGCCGATATCTCATTGCCGAGATCATGGGAAAATACAGCAACCTGATTTTCGCCAACGAGGAAAAAAAGATCGTTTCCGCATTGCATATCGTCGATTTCTCTACGTCGGGGCTTCGTCAGGTGCTCCCCGGTATGAAATACGAGTTGCCTCCAAAGCAGGATAAGGTCGCACCGTTTGACCTTCCTTACGAACGCTTTCTTGCAATGATGGAGGCGGGCGGCGCCGATCGCCCCTGCGATAAATGGATCACGTCGGCATTTCTCGGCATTTCTGCGGCGGTTGCGCGCGAGATCGCGTATCGCGGAACGGGAAAGACCGATACACCGTTGGGGGAGAGCCGCCCCGAACGCCTTTATCGCGCGTTTTGCGAGATCACGCAGATGATTCAAAACACAAGCTTTTCGCCTTGTATGATCCTGCAAAACGGAAAGCCCTGCGAATATGCTTTTTGCGAGTTGACGCACTACGGAACGGACTTTGAACTGCGTCGATACGAGAGCGCGGGACTTTTGTTGGATGAGTTTTTTCATACACGTGACCGCGAAAATCATATCCGCCGGCGTGCAGCCGACGTGTTGCGTATTTTGACCAATGCAGATGCGCGTATCCGCAAAAAGCTGGAGCTTCAGCGTGCGGAGCTGGCAGATTGCGAAAAGGGAGCGGAGTATAAGAAGTGCGCGGATTTGATCACCGCCAATCTCTATCAGCTTTCCCGCGGTATGACACGCGCGGAATTGACCGATTATGAGGATTGGCACGAGGACGGAAGCTACGGCACTTGCGAGATCGCTTTGGACGGGCGGCTCTCGCCTTCCGCCAACGCGCAGGTCTATTACAAAAAATACAATAAGACCAAGAGCGCCAAGGTGGAGCTTACGCGCCAGATAGAGATCGGAGAAACGGAATTGCAGTACATCGATACCGTTTTTGATTCTCTTTCTCATGCGGAAACGGCGGCGGATCTGGCAGAGATCCGAGATGAGCTTTACCGTTCCGGATATGTGTCGCGCATGAAGAACCATACGCTTTCCAAAAAACAATCCGCACCTACCGTGGCGGAATTCCGCACGTCCGGGGGATACCGCGTCCTGTGCGGAAAAAACAACGTGCAAAACGAATACATTACCCACAAGCTGGCAAGCAAGAGCGACTATTGGTTCCACGTCAAAAATCTTCCCGGCTCTCACGCGGTTATGCTTTGCAACGGTGAGGAGCCCGATGCCGAAAACTTTACAGAGGCGGCGGAGATCGCGGCGTGCTTTTCCAAGGGGGCGGACGGGCAAAACGTCGAGGTGGATTATACCTTTGTTCGCAACGTCAAAAAGCCTGCCGGAGGCAAGCCCGGATTGGTCATTTACCATACCAACTGGTCCTGTATCGTGACTCCGAATGCCGATCGCGTGCGCGCGATGCGGGTAAAATAAAGTTTGGATTGAGGTCATATGATGACGTACGATATCATTGTTGTCGGCGGAGGCCCCGCCGGCATGACAGCGGCACTTTACGCCGCACGTGCGGGGAAAAGCGTTCTCCTTTTAGAGAGGGAGATGACGGGAGGGCAGATTTTGCAATCCCAACGCATCGAAAACTACCCCGCTTTGCCCGAAACCGACGGCTATACGTTCGCCGAAAATCTCAAAGCCCAAATTCTTTCGTGCGGGGTCGTCATCGAAAATCGCATGGCAACGGGACTTGCGGCGCGCGAGGGCGGCTATGCCGTACAAACGGACGCGGGCGAGCTCCAAGCCCGCGCACTCATTCTCGCTACGGGACTCAAGCATAAACAGCTTAACGTTTCGGGCGAACAGGCGTTGATCGGGCGCGGTATTTCCTTTTGCGCGACCTGTGACGGAATGTTCTTCCGCAAAAAAGAGGTTGCCGTGGTGGGTGGCGGGAATACCGCCGTTCAGGATGCCTTGGTGCTCTCGGAATTCTGTTCCAAGGTCTATCTGATCCACCGTCGGAACGAGTTGCGCGCGGAACGTGCCTTAACGGAGCGGATGTTTTCCAAAGAAAACGTTATATTTATCGGGGAAACCGTAATTGATCGGATCGTGGGAGAGACCCGTTTGGAAGCCTTGAAATTAAAGAACGTGACGAGTGGAGAATACTTTGACCTGCCCGTTGCGGGCTTGTTTGAGGCGATTGGCTATCAACCGCAAAACGAGCCCTTCCGTGGGATGGTGGAATTGGATGCCGACGGTTATTTTGTAACCGATGAGCATTGTGCTACGTCACTTCCGGGTGTCTTTGCCGCGGGAGACGGAAGGCGAAAAGAGGTGCGCCAATTGACCACCGCAACCGCGGACGGAACGGTGGCGGCACTCTCTGCTGCGGCATATCTGGATGCGTAAGGCGCATCACGTACCCCAAAAAGAAAGGAAGTCGAGTTGTGAAAATTTTAATCGCAGGCTGCGGAGACGTTGGAGAAACGCTGGTCAATATGCTCAGTGGTGAAGGGTATGATATGACCATAGTGGACTCCGATCCGCACGTTTTGGAGACGGGAATCGAACGCTATGATATTATGGCGGTGCAGGGAAACTGCGCCTCGATGGAGACTCTGCGCCGCGCGGGCGTCAAAAAAGCAAAGGTATTGATTGCTTGTACGGGAAGCGACGAGTTGAATCTTTTGTGTTGTATGACGGCGCATAGCCTCAACCCCAAGCTGCACACCATTGCGCGCATCCGTGACCCCGAATATTTGGATCAGGTCTATCAATTGCGCGATGCGTTCGGTATCTCCATGACCTTTAATCCCGAGCAGGATGCCGCAGAGGAGATCGTGCGCTTGCTGAAATATCCCGGCTTTTTGACCAGAGAATCTCTCATGGGCGGAAAGGTCGAATTGGCGGAATTAAAGATCGATGCCAACAGTAAGCTGGTGGGAGTTCCGCTTCGTTTGTTGGATGGCATTTTGCATTGCCGCGTGCTGGTTTGCGCGGTATTGCGTGACGGTGCGTCGGTCATTCCCGACGGTCAGTTCGTTTTGCAAGCGGGAGACCGTATTTTCGTGACCGCACCGTCGGACGAGCTTTCGATCATGCTCAAGAGCCTTGGAATCGTGACGCACCGCGTGCGGAAAGTGATGATCGCGGGGGGCGGAATGATGTCCTATTACCTCGCGAAGGAACTAAAAAACAGCCGTTCGATCGAGGTGCAGATCATCGAGCAGAATGCGGAGCGTTGTCGGGAATTGTCCGAGCTGTTGCCACGCGCCACGGTGATCCAAGGGGATGCCAATAATCAGATGTTTTTGGAAAGCGAAGGACTTTCCGATACCGATGCGTTGGTGTGTCTGACCGAGGGAGATGCGCTGAATATCATTCTGTCTCTCTACGGAAGAAGCCGCGGTGTGCCGCAGATCATTGCCAAGCTTGCGCAATCCGATTCCTCTGCGTTTGTAGATTCCTTGCCGCTCGGCAGTGTGATTTCTCCCGGAAAATTCTGTTGTAACACCATCGTTCGCTACGTGCGTGCGATCCGAAATCAAGACGGCGCGGCAATGGCGATCCACAATATTGCGGACGGTAAGGCGGAAGCCATCGAATTTGAGGTTGATCCCGACACCTTCCATTGCGGTGAGCCTTTGCGTCAGATCAAGCTGCGTCCCAATATCCGTCTTGCTTGCATTATGCACGGCAACGAGATCATCATTCCCAACGGTGAATCGGTTTTTGAAGAAGGGGATAGCGTAGTGGTGATCGTCAACGGTGATTCGGTGATTTTGTCTCTCAACGATATTTTCGCGTGACCTTGAGGAAAGGGGCAAACCGTTATGAATTATAAGATGATGTGCCGCTTTTTTTCCTTGATCTGTCTTGCCGAAACGGTGTTTTTTATCCCCGCTCTCGGCATCAGTATCTTTGACGGAAGCAGCGGAGCGGTTCTCGGCTTTTCCGTGGCGGCGGGAATTTCGTTGGTCCTATACGTCGTGCTCAAATACCTTTCGCGTTCAACCGTTGGCGTGTTGTACGCAAAAGAAGGATTCGTTTGCGTGGCGTCTGCTTGGATTTTGATGAGTCTGATCGGCGCGTTGCCGTTTGTCATATCGGGGGCGATCCCGAATTTTGTGGATGCGTTGTTCGAAATCGTTTCGGGCTTTACGACAACGGGTGCTTCGATTTTGTCTGACGTAGAGTCGCTTCCGAGAGGAATTTTATATTGGCGCAGCTTTAGCCATTGGGTTGGCGGCATGGGAGTGCTGGTCTTTCTTCTGATGCTCGTTCCGGGCGGTAAGAACGAGGGCTTTACCATGCACCTGTTTCGCGCGGAAAGCCCGGGACCCGAGGTGGGAAAGCTGGTTCCCAAAATGCGTCAAACGGCAACTGTGCTGTATTCGACGTATATTATTCTGACACTGCTTAATTTCCTCTTTTTGTTGTTTGGAGATATGAACGTATTCGAGGCGGTTTGTACGGCACTCGGTACGGCGGGAACAGGCGGGTTTGGCATCAAAAACGACAGTTTGGCAAGCTATAGCCCGTATATTCAAAATGTCACAACGGTGTTTATGCTGTTGTTTGGCGTCAACTTCAGTTGTTATTATCTTTTGATCCTTCGGCAGTTCAAATCGGTGCTTCGTGATGAAGAGCTGCGTCTGTACGTTGGTATTGTAATTACTTCGATCGTTTTGATCACGGTTAACGTCTTTACGGCGGGGAATTACGAAACGGTTGGAGAAGCACTGCGCCATTCGGCATTCCAAGTGGCAAGTATCATTTCCACCACGGGATATTCCACGACCAATTTTGACCTATGGCCCGCCTTTTCAAAGGCAATCCTGCTGATTTTGATGGTTACGGGTGCTTGCGCGGGAAGTACCTGCGGTGGTATGAAGTGCGCGCGTATTTTGCTGATCTTTAAGAATCTGCGTCGTAACATTCATAATCTGCTTCATCCGCACCGCGTGCAGGTCGTACGTATCAACGACAAGAGCGTTGACGAAAAGGTGCTCACCAATACCAGCGGTTATCTGGCGGCGTACGTGATCATTCTCTCGGTCAGCTTCCTTTTGATCTCGCTGTTTGATAATTTTTCGATCGGTACCAATTTCAGTGCGATCATGGCGTGCTTTAACAACATCGGTCCCGGATTTGAGGGGGTTGGACCCATGATGAATTTCGGTTCTTATACGATGGTTTCGAAGATCGTTCTGATTTTTGATATGTTGGCGGGGCGTCTTGAAATCTTCCCGTTGCTCCTTTTGTTCTCAAGCAGCGTTTGGAAACGGAACTGATATTTTACGGACGTGTGTGCGTTTTTGCAGATGCGTCCGCCTTTTTTTGTTGATTTTTTTAAAAAAGAATTGCTTTATTGGATCGATCGTGTTATAATAAGCCCGAACGAAAAAGAGTGGAAGGAGAGGGATCTATGGCAGTGAGAAAATTGTTTGCCCAAAACAAACGGCGCGACGTAGATATGACAAGCGGAAATATCGTGCTTCATTTGTTGTATTTTGCATTCCCTCTGCTGCTTGGAAACGTGTTTCAACAGCTTTACAATATGGTTGACACGTGGGTGGTTGGCAATTTTGTCGGGAACACGGCTTTTTCCGCAGTCGGTTCGGTCGGACCGATCACCAATCTCCTGATCGGCTTTTTCGGTGGTCTTGCCAGCGGAGCGGGGGCTGTGATTTCCCAATACTACGGTGCCAAGCAGGAAGACCGTGTGCGCGATGCGGTGCATACGACGCTACTGATGACGCTGGCCTTTGGGGGGCTGTTTACCGTGATCGGTGTTTTGATGACCCCATTGATGCTCGGCCTTATGGGAACGCCCGAGGATGTTTTTTCTGAGGCAAGCACCTATCTTACCATCTATTTTTCGGGTATGATCGGTTTGATGCTTTATAACGTCGGTGCGGGAATTTTGCGTGCGGTCGGGGACTCCAAGCGTCCATTTTATTTTCTTGTGGTGTCGGCAATTCTCAATACGGTGTTGGATCTGCTCTTCGTTTTAGCGTTTGGTATGGGTGTTGCGGGGGTGGCTTTGGCAACGATCATCGCGCAAGCGGTGTCTGCCGGTCTCGTGATCCTGACTTTGATAAGAGCAAAAAACTGTGTGCGTATCGATCTGCGTGCCATGCGCTTGGATTTTGGAATTCTTGGGAAGATCTTCAAGGTTGGTATTCCCGCCGCGTTGCAGATGGCGATCACGAGCTTTTCCAATATTTTTGTGCAATCCTACATCTATGATTTCGGTGCCGACGGTATGTCGGGATGGACGGCTTATAGCAAGATCGATCAATTGATCCTTCTCCCCATGCAATCGGTTGCGCTGGCGTCAACGACCTTCGTGGCGCAAAATTTGGGATCCCATCAGGAGGAACGCGCACGGGAGGGGGTTACGCGCGCATTGCTCATTTCCATGGCGAGCACTGCGGTTTTGATGCTTCCTGTCATGATTTTTGCACCGCACTTGGTTTGGTTTTTCAATAAGGAGGCAAAAGTGATTGCGTTTGGAACGCTGCTTTTGCGTTGGATCTCCCCGTTTTATCTGTTGTGCTGTGTCAATCAGATCCTTGCGGGGGCGTTGCGCGGAGCGGGAAACAGCCGCGCTCCGATGATCATCATGCTATCCTCCTTCGTGTTCTTGCGTCAGATGTTTTTGTACGTTACCACCTACTGCATCATTCCGTGGATACAGAGCTTTACGGTGTTGGAGGAGAACGTCAGGCTGATTATGACGGCAATGAGCTATCCCTTGGGATGGCTTAGTGCTTCCGCGTTCTTGTTCTTGTATTACAGGCGAACGAGGCTTACTTCCACACGACTTGTGGAGGAAGCATCCGAGCGCAGTTGAACGCAGTTTGAAAGGAGTCGAAAGTGCGACCGAGTGAAGCACTTTCGACTTTTTTTGACGAATTTTATAAAAATCCTGAAAAAACTGTAGTTTTTATAAGAAATGAAGAGAAAATACAAGTGTTTGCTATTGACTTGTACTTTTTTTTATGGTATAATGTGAGATGGTAAAATATAATGTAATAAATATATCAATTTACCGTATCATATCCAATAGAATCAAGAGCCCACACGTGTGATCATTGAGGTGGGCGATTTTTTTCGGTTGGTGCAAGAAGGGATTTTGCTTGGCGCGTCTGTCGGGCAATCAACAAAAGCGGATCGAGGATGTAAAAATGGAGAGATTCAATAAAAAAGTTTGGCTCGCAACTCCGACGATGCACGGTGACGAAATGAGATACGTTCAGGAAGCGTATCAAACGAACTGGATGAGTACGGTTGGAGAAAACATCAACGAGGTTGAGCGCATCGCCGCGGAAAAGGCGGAAATGAAATATGCGGTGGGGCTTTCCTGCTGTACTGCCGCTTTGCACCTTGCGGTGAAGCACGCGGGGGAAACGCTGTACGGAAAGCCTGCGATTAGTCACGGGGCTCTGGAAGGCAAGCGCGTGTTTTGCTCGGATATGACCTTTGCCGCAACCTTGAATCCCGTTGTTTACGAGGGGGGGATTCCAATCTTCATCGATACCGAGGAGGATTCGTGGAATATGGATCCCGTGGCACTGGAGCGGGCGTTTGCGCTGTATCCGGACGTCAAGCTGGTGGTTTGTGCCGAGCTTTACGGATTTCCCGGAAGGATCGATTTGATCCGCGAGATCTGCCACGAGCACGGAGCTCTTTTGATCGAGGATGCCGCCGAGGCAATGGGGGCTACCGTAAACGGTAAGCAGTGTGCCTCCTTTGGCGATTATTCCGCCATCAGCTATAACGGAAACAAGATCATCACCGGATCGGCGGGTGGATGCTTGCTGACCAACGATCTTGCAGTTGCCAATCAGGTGCGGAAGTGGTCCACGCAGGCGCGGGAAAACGCAGCGTGGTATCAGCATGAGGAGGTTGGCTACAACTACCGCATGAGTAACGTGGTTGCGGGAGTTGTCCGCGGTCAGTATCCTTATCTGGAGGAGCACATCGCGCAAAAAAGGGCGATTTACGAGAGATATTGCAAGGGATTTGCGGATCTGCCCGTCAAGATGAACCCCATTGTTGCCGATACAGAACCCAACTACTGGTTGTCTGCCATGATCATTGATCGAGACTATATGTGCCGACAGGTCAGAGACGATTCAACGGCTCTTTACGTGCCCGAGGAGGGAAAGACCTGCCCCACCGAGATCTTGGAAACGCTGGCGCGCTACAACGCGGAGGGACGACCGATCTGGAAGCCGATGCATATGCAACCGATGTACCGTATGCACGAGTTCGTTACCCGTGCGGGATCGGGACGTGCCAAGACCAACGCCTATATCGCGGGCGAAGGAATGGACGTTGGTGCGGATATTTTTGCAAGAGGTCTTTGCTTGCCGAGCGATAACAAGATGACTCCCGACGAGCAGAATCGCGTGATCGAAATCGTGAGAAGCTGCTTTCAATAATTTTTTGCGGAGAGAGAAAAATGTACGCTAAGTTTTTTAAGAGATTGACCGATTTGATGCTGTCGGTGTTCGCGTTGCTCCTTCTGTCACCGATCCTCTTGATTCTGATCGTGGTCGGTGCGATCGTGATGAAGGGAAATCCGTTCTTTACGCAACCGCGTCCCGGCAAGAAGGGAAAAGACGGAAAAGAGAAAATCTTTCGCTTGGTAAAGCTCAGAACCATGAGCAACGCAAGAGGAGCGGATGGAGAATTGTTGCCGGACGAAAAGCGTCTTGGCAAATACGGCAATTGGCTGCGCTCCACGTCGTTGGACGAGCTCCCGTCTCTTGTCAACATCGCGGTGGGAGACCTTTCCATCGTCGGTCCCAGACCTCAGCTTGTACGCGATATGACGTTTATGAGCGCGGAGCAGAGAAGACGTCACAACGTTCGTCCCGGTTTGACGGGATTGGCGCAGGTCAACGGTCGAAACAATATTACGTGGGAACAAAAATTCGAGTATGATCTGCAATACATCGATCAGGGCATTACCTTTATCGGGGATGTCAAGATCATCCTGCAAACGGTCGGAAAGGTTCTGAAGCGCAGTGATACGGTTCGTGAGGGAACCGTCAGCGATATGGACTTTGGAGACTGGTTGATGAAAGAAGGCAAGGTCGATCAAGCGACCTATGATGAAAAGCAAGCGGAAGCAAAAGAATTGTTGAAGGTGTAAACGGTATGGAAAAGTATAGCGTGTTGATGTCTTTGTATGCCAAGGAAAACCCCGAATACCTGAAGAGTGCCATTGAGAGTATGCTGAACCAAACGGTTTTGGCGGATGAAATCGTTATTGTAAAGGATGGCCCCTTGACCGATGAGCTGGAAGCGGTGCTTTCGGAGTACGTCACGGCAAAGCCCGAGCTGTTCCACGTTGTTCCGAGCTTGGTCAATATCGGCTTGGGAAAAGCGTTGAATCTCGGATTGGAGTATTGCAGAAACGAGTTGGTCGCGCGCATGGATACCGATGATATCGCCAAGCCCGACCGTTGCGAAAAGCAGTTGAAGGCGTTTGAAGAAAACGAAAAGCTTGATCTGCTCGGTTCTTCCGTGGATGAGTTCTTTGATGATCCCAATGAAATCGTGTCCAGACGCGTCGTGCCTACCCGCCATGAGGACATTTATGAGTTTGCAAAGCGCCGCAGCGCGTTCAATCATCCAACGGTGATGTATAAAAAGTCCAAGGTACTGTCGGTTGGCGGATACGGTGACCTGAGAAGAAATCAGGACGTTGATCTGTTTGGCAGAATGTTGTATTCCGGTTGCATTGCAGGGAATATCGAGGAATCCCTTTTGTATTTCCGTTCGAACAATGCGCTTGCAAAGCGTCGCAGAAGCTGGGAGAATACCAAGAGTTACATCAATACGATCAAGAAATTCCGCAAGATGGGATATGCAAGCTTTGGTGACTACGCAACGGTAGCCATTGCCCAAACCGCAATGTTTCTGATGCCCGTAAAGCTCCAGCATTGGGTGTATAAGAAGTTTTTGAGAAAGTGATAAAAGCGATGAGTTTAGAACAAAAAATCAATTATCAGCTGAATAAATTCCCGTGGCTTAAGAAGATTATTAAGCGTGTATATCAGTTGGGAATGTATGCAATCTCTCCAAAGATCAAATCGGAGGGCAACATTGTGTGTGTTTCTCCCGATGATGGCAAGGAATACTTTTTCGGATACTATGATAAATCTCCGTGGGATGCAACACAGAGATATATGCTCTGTATGCGCGCTGAAAACACATGGAGCGACGTTTCTCCTAAGGAAACGGCGGATATTATTCTGATTGATACCGAAAAAGGTGCGAATGAGGAAGGTCGTGTGCGCAAGCTGGCAAAAACGCGCGCATGGAACGTGCAGATGGGTTGTATGCTCCAATGGTTGGGACCGGATTATCAAAGTAAGATTCTGTATAATGATTTCCGCGACGGCAGATTTTGTTCCGTCGTTCTCAATCTCGAAAGTGGTGAGGAGCAGATCATTGAAATGCCGGTCTATTCGGTAACCGCCGACGGAAAAATGGCACTTACGTTGGATTTTACCCGCTTGTATTCGCTTCGTCCCGGATACGGATATTATAATTTACCCGAAAAAACCAAGAACGTGGCACTGCCCGAAGAGGATTGTATCTGGATAATCAATTTGGAGAGCGGTGAGATTCAGCCCTTGCTCAAATATACGGATTTTGCCTCCTTCCAACCGCGTAAAGAAATGCAGGAAGAGGGGAGCGTGCACAAGGTCAATCATATCATGCTCAGCCCCAATGGCAAACGCTTTATGGTGCTGTACCGTTGGTTTAATGGGCAACGCAAATATACGCGTTTGATCACCTGCAACGTAGATGGCAGTGATATGTACGTTTTGAGCGATGACGATATGGTGTCGCATTGCTTCTGGAAAAACGACGAGGAGATCATTGCATTTGAAAATAAACACGATGGCGGAACAGGCTATTATCTGATGCGCGATAAAACTACGGAATATGTGCATTTGTGGTCGCAGTTCAGCAATGACGGACATCCCAGCTATTCTCCGGACAGAACTTTGGTGGTGACGGATTCTTATCCCAACCGCGCAAGAGTAGCCGATATCAAGATCTTAAAGGATACCGATCCCGAAGCAAAAGAAGCGCGCGTGATTGCGCGTGTGTTCGCGCCGTTCAAATACGATAACGATACCCGTTGCGATCTTCATCCAAGATGGAGCCGCGATGGAAAATCAGTGTGCTTCGATTCTGTTTTTGAAGGGCACCGAGGGCTCTACATTGTAAATCTGTAATGCGAGATTATTGAAAGTTGAAAAAAGAGGTAAAAGTATGGTAAGTGTTGTTATTCCTACGCATAATCGTTCCGATTTGCTTCCGAGAGCCATCAAAAGTGTTCAGGAACAAATCTATAGCGATTTGGAGATCATTGTTGTATCAGATGGTTCTACGGATGATACCAAGGCTGTTGTAGAGGGGATTTCCAAAAAGGATAGCAGAGTTCGCTTTATTGAATATCATCCTGCAAGAGGCGGAAACATTGCACGCAATACCGGCATCGAAGCGGCGCAAGGTGAGTATGTGGCTTTTTTGGATGACGATGACGAATGGTTGCCCGAAAAGCTTGCAAAACAGGTTGCGGTGATGGAATCTGATTCCAAGATCGGTTTGGTGTACACCGGTGTCCATATTATTTATGTCAATGAGAAGATTTCATATGCTTCCAAGTCTTGCGAGGCCGGGGAGATGAGCAAAAAGATTTTGTTCGATAACTATATTGGTACTACTTCTACTGTCATGCTGAAAAAGTCTTTGATTTCTCAAACCGGAATGTTTGACGAAAATTTACGCGCATTGCAGGATTACGATCTTTGGATCAGATTCTGCCAGCATTGTAAGGTTGGAGTAGTAGCAGAAGAATTGATTAACTACTACAACTATACCAATTCTAAACAGATTTCTGCCTTGACGCAAAAATATATTGATTCCTTCGAGTACATCAATAGCAAGTATCACGATTTATACGAGACGCTCACGCCCGAAGAAATAAAAGCGAAGAAAAATAACGAGTACACGCTTTTGATCAACAAGGCAATGCGCAATGGAAACGGCAAGCTTGCAAGACAGTATGCAAAAGCGTTGCGCAAAAATGGTAATTTGAAAAAAGCATTGGTATTTTATTGTTTATCATTTTTGAAATATAAGACGGTACTGAAAATCAGAAGCAAGGTATAATTTACCGTTTAAAGGAGACGTTATGGCAGAAAAGATTCGCGTTTTGCAGGTTACGGGTTCTCTCCGTGTGGGGGGGCTTGAAACCGTTGCATTAAATCTTTATCGCTTTTGTGATAGAAATCAATATTCTTTTGATTACTTGGTTTATGGTGACACAGTTGAGCCTTTAGAGGCAATCGTAGAGGAATTAGGAGGGCGTGTATTCCATATTCCGTATCCTCATGATGGAGTGGGAACATATCTCCAAGAAATGAAAAGAATTATGCGCGAATACGGTCCGTATGACGTTGTGCATGCGCATTCACTGTTCAATTCCGGTCTTGTGATGAAAGCTGCCAAAGAAATGAACATCCCTGTTAGAATTTCTCATGGTCATAGTGACCGCCGCAACACCAAAACGGCATTTCCGCGAAATCTTTATAACGGTTTTATGCGTTTTTTAATCAACCGTTATGCTACTCAAAAGGTAGCTTGTTCTGAAGGAGCGGGAAAGTATCTCTACGGCAAAAAATATGATGATAGTATTTATATCATTCGAAACGGTGTTGACGTCTCTAAATTTTCCTTTGACATGGAAAAGCGCATGGCGATTAAAACGGAATTTGGTTGGGAAGAAAATAAAATTATCGGGCACATTGGCAGATTGGCAGAAGTAAAAAACCAAAAGTGGATTATACAAACGTTTGCCAATGCCTATCAAAAGGATCCTTCCTTGCGCTTGTTAATTGCCGGAGATGGTCCGTTGCGTGAGAGTTTGCAAGCTCAAATCAATGAATTGGGACTTTCTGCCGTTGCGGTTTTGGCGGGCACAAGAACAGACGTTCCTGCGTTGCTTTCCTC
This sequence comes from Eubacteriales bacterium, assembly GCA_045120465.1. Taxonomy (GTDB): domain Bacteria; phylum Bacillota; class Clostridia; order Oscillospirales; family CAG-272; genus UMGS1865. The sequence goes on along the minus strand of JBGVEW010000002.1, from coordinate 38,998 downwards.
ATTTGACGTGTACGTAATGCCATCCTTCTATGAGGGGGTCAGTATTTCGTTGATTGAAGCACAATCGTCCGGAGTTCATTGCCTTGTTTCTTCGAATGCGGCTTCTCGGGAGACTCGTCTTACGGATTGTCTCCATATTTTGGAGCTGTCCGATTCCGAAGAAATTTGGGCAAACAAAATTGTTCAATTGGCAAATCGGGAGCGTGTTTCTCATTCTGCACAGCAAGTGCGGGCGAAGGGATATGATATCGCTGAAATTGTCAAAAATGCCGTTCTTCTATATGGGGGAAGAAAATGATTAAAATAAACGGAATCAAATTACACGATGCGTTCAGCTTTGCTGCATTGTTTGTGGCGTTTGTTTGCGCTACGAATGGTGAATTGCTCAATACCAAAAGCAATCTGATTTATTACTTGCCGTATGCGATCTGTGCGGTAGCATTGGCGTTTGAGTTGCTGATCAAGCAAAAAGTTGTGTTGTCATCATATTTGACATGGCGAGTACTTTTTATCGTATTCTTGCTGTTTTCGATGGTATATGCAATTGATCGAAATGATGCGTTTTCTACTATTAAACGATATTTGTTACAATCCATCGTGGTGATTTTGATCGGCTTTAAAATTTCCGAAAGCGCAGAGAACATCAAATTGCTTATGAAAATATGCATTGTTGCACTTTTTTTCAACACGGTCTATTTGCTCAGTTTTGTGGACGTGGAGATGCTCGCTGAAGGCGAACGCCTGGGTGTTAATGCGGTGAATGAATCGTGGAACGCAAACCAAGTTGGATTGATGGCAACTTTTGGCGTGATTTTTACGTTCTATATTGGATTGGTAATTTCTCACAAAGCGGGAATGTGGTCAAAACTGCTTGCCTTGGCGTTGATGCTTTTCTTTGCTTTTGCTGCGGTGTTGTCCGGATCTAAAAAGGCGATTATTATCATTTTGGTAACTTTGTTGCTTTATATATTGCGTTCTTCAAAGTCTCATAAAGTGCGAAACGTCATGCTGGCAGTCTTGCTGCTTATCGGAGCACTGTATGCAATCTACAATGTTCCGTTCTTATATGATTTTGTTGGTCACCGTTTTGAAGATATGCTGAAAGCGTTTTTTGAAGAAGGCGGTGATAGAAGCTCGCAAATTCGTCAAAATATGATGCAGTTTGGAATGGAGGCGTTTGCAAAAAAACCGATCTTGGGTTATGGTCCGAGTGGATTTGCAAATTTGTACGGTTTCATTTCAGGAGAGGCTGTTTATTCACATAATAATTTTATTGAAATTCTTGTCAGCACCGGGCTTGTGGGATTTGTTTTATATTACGGATATCTTGCAAAAATGCTTTTTACAAAGTGTGTATCCGGCAAGCAAACCGCCTTTATGAAAGCAATGTTGATTGCTATGCTGGTGGCGGATATGGGCATGGTCAGCTATTATGATGCGTTCTATCAATATGTGTTGTGCTTGGTATTATACGGTGTTCTTGGGTTGGCGGATTCCTCACAGGACAAGTCGAGTGCCCCGAATATGTTAGAAGCTTAAGGAGATTATCATGTTGCTCAAGAGAATTGTGCAAATATCCTTGTGGAAATCTTTGATATTTAATTTGCGTCACTTTGGAGTAAAGGGACTCAAGTTTCCGGTATTAATATCAAAAAAAGCCAAGATACGAGTACAAGGAAAGATTATTTTACCTTCTTATGGTTTTGGAACAGTGACGTTTGGCTTTGGCGGATCCGAAGGGGTGGTTGAAAAAAAGTATTCATATTTTTCGATCGCTCGAAATGCAACAGTTGTATTTAAAGGAAAAGCCGGGATCAGTAAGGGGAGTTCCATACGAGTTGATGATGGAACTCTTGTTTTAGGAAAGAATTTTTCGACCAACAAAAATTGCTTTATTGCCTGCTCAAAAGGTATTTGCATTGGAAACGATGTGACTTTGGGGTGGAATGTAAATATTCGAGATAATGACGGTCACAGAATTATTGATCAAACAACCGGGAATGTTTCGGAAAGTCAAGAAGTGAAAATTGGAAATCATGTATGGCTTTGTTCATATACGGATGTTTTGAAAGGCTCTGTTATTCCTGACGAGAGCGTGGTTGCATATCGCAGTTTGGTGACAAAGGCATTCGATTTCCCTAACGTTTTAATTGGCGGAAGCCCTGCAAAGATTCTTAAAGAAAATGTAAGGTGGGAATATTGATGAATATTGCATTTTCAATGGCACGTATGCGCGGTGGTGGAGCTGAACGTGTCGTTTCAGAGTTGGCAAATTATTTTGATGAAAAAGGTCATAATGTTTCGATTATGACCACGCAAAGTGCTGATTGTGTATATCCGTTGAAGGAAAATATAAGATTGATCGATCTTTCTCACGCAAGCAAAGGAATTGCTTCGCGTGTAAAGGCAATTCGCAAGTGCTTGAAAGAGAACTGTTTTGACGTTGTAATTTCTTTCTTGACCAATGCAAATATTGAAACGATATTGGCGGCATATGCACTTAAAGTTCCGGTAATCATCAGTGAGCGCAACAATCCGTTTGTAGATCCCAAAGGGAAGATCTATCGAATCTTACGCACAATGACTTACCCAATGGCGGAAGGATATGTGTTCCAAACGCCCGACGCGCAAGCCTTTTTCAGTAAGAGCATTCAAAAAAAGAGCCTGGTGATTATGAATCCCATCAATCCGGAATTGCCGGAAGCATACGTTGGCGAGAGGGAAAAACGGATCGTCAATGTGGGACGTTTGGTTACACAAAAAAATCAAAAAATGTTTATTGATGCATTTTGTGAGTTTTACACGGCACACCCCGATTATATTGCAGAGATCTACGGTGACGGTCCCATGGAACAGGAATTGAGCGCATATATCCAAAGCAAAGGCATGCAAGATAAGATCTTTCTGCGCGGATTTACAACCGATGTGATCTCCAAAATCGAAAAAGCATCTATGTTTGTCATGTCTTCCGACTATGAGGGGATGAGCAATGCGTTGATTGAGGCCGTTGGAATGGGAGTACCTTGCATTTCCACAGACCATCCGATTGGTGGTGCGCGTATGACGATTGAAGATGGGGTTAGCGGATTTTTGGTTCCCGTTGGAGACGGACATGCCATGGCTGAAAGAATGTCACAAATTGCCGATGACGCAGAGCTTGCTCATCGCTTTTCTAAGAAAGGATTGCGCTTGAGAAATACGCTTTCGATCGACGTCATTGCAGATACGTGGTTGCAATATATCGAAACGGTAATAAACAGGGGGAACAAATGAACAAAATAGGGAAAATTATATCGCATCTATTGCATCCTGTAAGAGCAATGCGGATATTGAAAATGAAAAGATTGCAATCCGCCTGGGGAAGAAAACTTTCGGATAAGAAATATTTGTCTGCGGTTTATAAGCTAAAAACAGGAAAAAAGTTAAATCTGAAGAATCCGCAAACCTTCAATGAGAAAATTCAATGGTTGAAGATTTATGATCATAAGCCGGAATATACAACGATGGTGGATAAATATGCTGCGAAGCAGTATGTTTCTGCAAAGATTGGAGAAGAACATATTATTCCAACGCTGGGGGTATGGGATCATTTTGATGATATCGACTTTGAGTCTCTTCCTAATCAGTTTGTTTTAAAATGTGCTCATGATAGCGGAGCAGTTTGTATTTGTAGAGATAAGAAAACGTTTGACATAGAAAAAGCAAGACAAAAAATCAATTGGTCGCAGGAACGCGAATATTATTATATGTGGCGCGAGTGGCCATATAAAGACGTTCCGCATAGAATTATTGCGGAGCAGTATATGAAGGATAAGTCCCAACCGGAACTGACCGATTATAAATTTTATTGTTTTAATGGTGAACCGAAGTTTTTGTATGTATCTACAGGACTTGAAAACCATGCTACTGCGGCAATTAGTTTTTTGACTTTGGATTGGCAATTTGCCCCGTATGAGCGATGTGACTATAAACCGTTTGCAAAGCTCCCACCCAAACCTCAAAATTTTGATCGAATGGTGGAGTTTGCCAGAAAATTATCTGCAGGTATGGATTTTTTGCGCGTGGATCTTTATGAAATCAATGGAGAGGTATATTTTTCTGAATTAACATTTTCCCCTGGGGCAGGATTTACACAGTTTAAAGATGAAAGTCATGATTTGGAAATCGGTAAAATGCTTGTTTTGACGCCGAAAGGTTGATATGAATTCATGAGCGCGCAGATGCAGTATAAAAGAAGTTGGGTTGAAATAGACCTGAAACAATTGAAGCAAAATTATCAAACGTATGTTTCCATATGTTCAAATCAAACACGCATTATGGCGGTTACAAAGGCAAATGCATACGGACACGGTGACGTTGCTGTGGCACGGTGTTTGCAGGATGTAGGCGTTTCGCTTTTTGCGGTCTCTAATATTAAAGAAGCAATATCTTTGCGCGATGCAGGGATTCAAGGTGACATTTTAATTCTTGGATATACTCCGGTAGAAGCGGTGGATCTTTTGAGAAAATATGATTTGACACAAACGCTGCTTTCTAAGGATTATGCAGAACGGTTTTCGTTAAAAGCCGGCAAATCTGTAAAATGTCAATTTGCTATCAATACCGGTATGAATCGTATTGGATTGAATTCGAAGAATCTTGATGACTGTGAACATACGATTCGGCAGTATGCCGAAAAACTTGATGTCACGGGTATTTTTACGCATCTTTGTGTTGCGGATAGCATAGAAGAAAGTGACGTTTGCTTTACTCGAGAGCAAATTCAAACCTTTGAGGCACTTGCAGAAAAAATGCAGGATTTGAATTTTGAGTTTATTCATTGCATGAATTCTGCCGGAGGATTGAATGCAGCCAGTCGCTATCATGATATTGTGCGCCTCGGAATCGTTTTGTACGGATTATATCCGAGTAAAGATATAGTATTGCCAGACAAAATACTACCGATCTTAAAATGGAAAAGCACCGTTTCGATGATCGAAACGGTTGAGCAAGGAGAAACGATTGGCTATGGACGTGCATATCTTGCACCGAAAAAAATGCGTATTGCAACAATTCCAACCGGGTATGCGGACGGATATCCCCGAGCACTTTCAGGAAAAGGATACGTTTTGATTCGCGGAAAAAAGGCTCCTATTGTTGGAAAGATTTGCATGGATCAAATGATGGTCGATGTTACCAATATTCCAAACGTTCAGTTTGAAGACGAGGTCGTTTTGATTGGTCAAAGTAGCACCGAGGTCATTACGGCGGATATGATCGCGTCTATGATAGGGACGATTGGTTATGAAATTGTATGCGATATTTCTCCCAGAGTAGATCGTGTGTATATTGAACAGTGAATGAAACGAGTTGTGTAGAGTGAGGAACGTGTAGAAATGGGAAAAGATATAGGCAAGCAAATCGGCAAAGCCACCGCTTGGTCATCGGTTACGGAGATCATGGCAAAATTGATTTCCCCAATCGTTAACTTAGTGCTTGCGCGTGTGCTTGCGCCTGAGGCGTTTGGCGTGGTAGCTACTATTACGATGGTCATCAGTTTTGCTGAGTTGTTTACAGATGCAGGCTTTCAAAAATATATTGTTCAGCACGAATTTGAGGATGAGGATGCACTTAATCGCAGTACCAATGTTGCATTCTGGACAAACCTATCCTTTTCCGCCCTGATTTGCCTGATCATCATCTTCTTCAAAGATCCAATCGCTTCTTTAGTCGGCAGTCCCGGATTGGGGAATTCTATCAGCATTGCATCCGTTTTGATCATTGTGGCGGCTTTTTCCAGCATCCAGATGGCGCGGTACAAGCGTGATTTCGATTTTAAGACATTGTTCTTTGTTCGAATTGGAACCTCTTTCATTCCGCTTGTGGTAACGATTCCGTTGGCTTTATGGCTTCGTAACTATTGGGCATTGCTCATCGGTACTTTTGTTTCCAATCTATTCAATGCAGTGGTGCTTACAGCACGTTCTAAATGGAAACCAAAATTCTATTATAGCTTTTCATTACTCAAAGAGATGTTCGCCTTTAGTGCGTGGACACTTTTGGAAAGCATTGCGATTTGGTTGACCTCTTACATTGGTATTTTTATCGTTGGAAACGTTTTGAACGATTACTATCTTGGAATTTACAAAACCGCGATGGCTACGATCAACGCTTATATGGCAATCATTACCTCTGCAATTACTCCGGTTTTGTTTTCAGCACTCTCAAGATATCAGAATGATGAAAAGCTGTTTCAGGATACGTATTATCGTTTTCAACGCTTGACGGCGGTATTTGTGCTTCCAATGGGCGTTGGCATTTATTTATTCAGCGATCTCGTTACGCAGATTTTGCTTGGAGATCAATGGATGGAGGCATCCGGATTTATTGGAATCTGGGGATTGACCAGTGCCTTAATGATCGTTTTTTCCAATTTTGCCAGCGAGGTTTATCGCAGTCGCGGAAATCCAAAGCTCTCCCTTTTTGCACAGATATTGCACTTGGCGTTTGTTGTTCCGGTTTTGATGATTTGTGTCAATTACAGCTTCGAGACTCTATACACGGCACGTGCATTGGTGCGCTTGCAGGGGGTTCTGGCTGCTTTGATTATTATGCAGTTTGTTTACCGTTTTAGCATGATAAAGGTCGTGCGCAACGTTCTCCCAATGGCGATTTCTGCCGTTTTGATGGGGATTACAGGATACTTCTTACAAATGGTGAGTGTCGGCTTTGGGTGGCAACTGTTATCTATTTTGATCTGTGTTTTGGTTTACTTTGCTATTTTGCTTGGTTTCTTCCCGAGAACACGTACAGAGCTTTTAGGATTCGTAAAACCGCTTTTCGGAAAGATTAAAAACAAGTTATATCAAAAATAAATTTAATGGAATACAAATATTTTATTTGGTGCCTATGAATACTATAGGGCATTGATGAAATTTGTCACTTTTCAAAAATTCGCATATTGTTTCAAGTGTCAAGATAATAGAGTGGTTTCTGCTTTGAGCAAATATTCTATGCTGATGTTAATTTTATTGTTGCCATGTTAGTTCCTCTGGTTCTTTCCATGTTTTTGATGAGATTTAAATGGACAAGATTTTTGATAGGTGAAAAATAATACCTTTTCCTGTAGCAAGTATAACCTCTTGAAAAATAATTTCTATTTACTATAGAAGAATTAGAAGGGTAAAAACAAATATGATGAACGCATCCGTTGTTTTTGAACAAATCTACAAAAAATCCCCCGAATACACGGCATTCACGCCATATCGGATCTGTCCTTTAGGGGCGCACAGCGACCATCAATTGGGCAAGATTACGGGTTTTGCCATCGATAAGGGGATTCACATTGCCTACGGTCCCAAGGAAAACGGAGTGATCGAAATTCAGTCGCTTCAGTTCGACAAGCGTGCGCAATGGCACGTAGAAGCCACTCCCAAAACCAAGGAGAATGATTGGGCAGATCACCTTCGCGGTGCAACCATCGCGCTCTATAAGCGCTATCCGCTCCGTCGCGGTCTTTGTGCGGTCCTCGATGGAGAATTGCCGATTGGCGGTCTTTCTTCTTCGGCGGCGGTCATTATTACCTATCTCTCCGCACTTTGCACGATGAACGGGATTTCTCTGACTCCCGAGGAGCTGATTACGATCGCCAAGGAAGCGGAAAACAAATACGTCGGCGTTTCCTGCGGCAAGCTCGATCAATCCTGCGAGGTCTATTGCAGAAAGGATCACCTTCTCTACATGGACATGCTGGACGACAGCTACGAGCTCATTCCCGCCCATCCCGATATGAAGCCCTACAAGATTGCAATCTTTTTCAGCGGTTTGGAGCGTAGCCTTGCGGGATCTGCATTTAATATGCGTGTTGACGAGTGCCGCGGTGCGGCTTACGCGCTCAAGGCGTTTGCCGGGATGCCGTACGGAAAATTTGAGGAGACCAATCTCCGTGACGTTCCACGCGAGGTTTATGAACAGTACAAGGATCGTCTCCCCGAAACGTGGCGTCGCCGCGCGGAGCATTGGTACACCGAGTTTGAGCGTGTGCAACAGGGCGCGGAGGCATGGAGACGCGGAGATATCGAGACCTTTGGACGCCTTTCCTTCGAAAGCGGAAGATCATCGATCTATAATTATGAGACGGGCTCTCCCGAACTCAAAAAGCTCTACGAGATCATGGCCGAAACCGAGGGGATCTACGGTGGTCGTTTCTCCGGTGCGGGCTTTAAGGGCTGTTGCATGGCTTTGATCAATCCCGCGTATGAGGAATCGATTCTTGAAGCCGTTGAACGCAAGTATCTCGAAGCATTCCCGAATTTGAAAGGAAAGTACTCCGCATACATTTGTAACAGTGCGGACGGTGTAAAATTATGAAATGTTTGATTTTGGCGGCAGGATACGCCACGAGACTCTATCCTTTGACCGAAAACTTCCCCAAGCCGCTTTTGACAGTAGGCGAAAAAACGATTTTGGATTGGCTGATCGATGACATCGACACGTTTGGCGTTGTGGATGAGTACGTGGTGATTTCCAACCACAAGTTTGCGCACCATTTTGAAAAATGGGCGGCGGAAAAAACGCAAAAGATCACGGTGGTGGATGACGGAACCGACTCCAACGAGACGCGTCTTGGTGCGGTAAAGGACATTCAGTTTGCGATCGATCTGTTAAAGCTTGACGATGAGATGTTGGTAATTGCAGGCGATAACGTATTGGATTTTAGTCTGACTCGCTTTTTGCAATACGCAAAAGAGAAGGGAACGTCCTGCATTATGCGCTATTTTGAGGCGGATCGCGCGCGCCTTTGCAAGTCGGGAATCGTTGAGATTGACGACAGCGATCTGATTCTCGGAATGGAAGAAAAACCGAAGGAGCCCAAGTCCAATTGGTGCTGTCCGCCCTTCTATTTCTATACGAAAAACGATGCACGTCTGGTGCAAAAGGGAATTGACGCAGGGTGCGGAACCGATGCACCCGGCAGTTATATCGCGTGGCTTTCCACGCAAACTCCCGTTCACGCGATGGAGATGCCCGGAAGCCGCTACGATATCGGTAACCTCGAAAGCTACGAAAAGGTACAAAAAACCTATCGAGGTATTACCAAATGATTCTCGGATTGCACCACGTTGCGATTCTTGCGTCCGATCGGGAAAAGGCGCTTCGGTTTTATACGCAGGGGCTGGGCTTTGAACTGAAACAAAATCATGTTCGTGCCGATCGTAAGGATGAAATCCTGTTCCTTTCGGGATATGGAATCACGCTTGAGATTTTCGTATGCGATGATCATCCCGCGCGACCCAGCTACCCCGAGGCCTACGGATTGCGCCATTTAGCACTACACGTATGCGAAATTGGGGCGTTCCGCGATCGACTTTTAAAGCTTGGCTATGCTCCCGAAGAGATTCGAACCGATTCCTTCGACGGTGCATATATGACGTTTGTCAAGGACCCCGATGGGCTTCCCATTGAATTACACGAATCATAGGAGAAAAGATATGCTCAATCAAAATGTCACCTTGGCAGGTGCTACCGTTTTGGTCACCGGTGCCGCAGGATTTGTCGGTGCCAACCTCGTTTTGGAGCTGTTAAAGCGCGAAAAAGGAATTTGCATCGTTGGATTGGATAACGTCAACGATTATTACGATCCCACGATTAAGGAATATCGTTTGGGCGAGATTCAAAAGCTGGCGGACAAAACGCCCGATGCAAAATGGATCTTTGTCAAGGGGAATCTTGCCGACCGCGCACTGATAGATGATCTGTTTCAAACCTACTCGTTTGACGTTGTGGTCAATCTGGCAGCGCAGGCGGGGGTTCGGTATTCCATTACCAATCCCGACGTTTACGTGGAGAGCAATATCATCGGCTTTTACAATATTCTGGAGGCTTGCCGCCATTATCCCGTTAAGCATCTGGTTTATGCGTCCAGCTCCAGCGTTTACGGCTCCAACAAAAAGGTTCCGTATTCCACGGATGACAAGGTGGATAACCCCGTCAGCCTTTATGCGGCAACCAAAAAGAGCAATGAGCTGATGGCACACGCATATTCCAAATTGTATAACATCCCCTCTACGGGCTTGCGCTTTTTCACCGTTTACGGGCCTGCCGGCAGACCCGATATGGCGTATTTCGGCTTTACCGATAAGCTGATTCGCGGGGAGACCATTCAGATCTTCAATTATGGCAACTGCAAGCGCGATTTTACTTACGTGGATGATATTGTGGAGGGCGTTTGGCGCGTGATGCGTACCGCTCCCGAAAAGACCGATGGAGAGGACGGACTTCCCGTTCCTCCGTACCGTGTTTACAATATCGGCAACAGCAGTCCCGAAAATCTGTTGGATTTTGTGGACATTTTGCAGCAGGAGCTGATCCGCGCAAAGGTGTTGCCGGAGGACTATGACTTTGAAGCGCACAAAAAGCTGGTTCCCATGCAGGCAGGCGACGTTCCCGTGACTTACGCGGACACCTCGGCATTGGAACGTGATCTCGGTTTCCGTCCCGCAACGCCTCTGCGCACGGGATTGCGCAAATTTGCCGAGTGGTATCACGAGTTTTATCAAGCGTAACACAAACAAGAAAGGAGTGCCGAATATGAAGGAACAGACAATGCTGCTGGATCTCGTTCGCAAAGAGATCTGCAACAATGAGTTGGATCTTTGCTTGCCCGAAGCGTTGTCCGATGAAGAACTGGCGGCACTCTATAAACTGGCGAAAGTACACGATATGGCGCATCTCGTTGCAAACGGCTTGGAGCGAGCGGGGCTTTTGGGAGAGGGGGAGATCGCCCGTAAATTCCAAAAGCAGCAAATGCTTGCCATTTACCGTGCGGAAGGCTTGCGCTATGCTCTGGAGGAGGTATCCGGACTTTTGGAGGAGGCGGGGATCCCGTTCGTGCCGCTGAAGGGCTCGGTGATCCGCTCCCTGTATCCCGAGCCTTGGATGCGCACCAGCTGCGACATTGACGTTTTGGTGCATACCGAGGATTTGGATGCCGCAGTTGAGGCACTGACGAAAAACGACGCTTACCGCTATCACGGCAAGGGAACGCACGACGTATCCTTGATTTCCGCATCGGGCGTTCACATAGAACTTCATTTTGATCTTGTTGAAGAGGGGAGAGCGGCAAAAAGCGTTCCCGTATTGGAAGGTGTCTGGTCACACGCATCTTTGACCGAAAACACGCGTGCGACTTATACCCTCTCGGACGAGATGTACTATTTTTATCACGTTGCGCACATGGCAAAGCATTTTGAAAACGGTGGATGCGGTGTGCGCCCCTTCCTTGATCTTTGGATTTTGAATCACAAAATGGAGTTTGACGCGCAAAAACGCAATGCGTTGTTAAAAAAAGGCGGACTTTTGCGGTTTGCAGAGGCGGCGGAGAGAGTGAGCGAGGTGTGGTTCTCGGGACAGGCAGGAGATCCCCTGACCGAACGCTTTGGTGATGCGATCTTTCAGTCCGGTATTTACGGAACCACCGAGCAAAAGGTGCAGATGGGACGTGCCAAACGCGGCGGCTTTGGATATCTGTTGGGAAGAATTTTCTTGCCCTTCTCTCATCTAAAAAAGCAGTATCCGATCTTGAAAAAGTTTCCGTGGCTATATCCCTTTTGTCAGATCAAGCGTTGGTTTTCACTCCTGTTTGGAGGGGGAGCTAAGCGCGTGGCAAGGGAACTGCAGCTGAATGCAACCGCTTCCCAAAAGGAAGTTGACAGTGCAGCGGCACTTCTTTCGGACTTGGGACTTTGACTTCAAAAGCGCAAATAACGTACTACGTATCGCAAATTCGCACGAGGAAGAAACATTATGTTGCTTTTTTATATCCGTTTTGGCATGTCTTTTTTGAGCAATTTGCTGGATATTCCGTATCCAATTTTTTCTGCGCGGTTTGATATTTCCCATAGTGGTATGACCGTGATCGAATTCCCGAATCAGGAGGGAATCGTGTATCCGCAGGTTCTTCAGCTTTCCAACGATTCGCATCTTTACCGCGAGGGGTTGCCGACCAATTACAGCAATCGACTTCGTTTTTGATTTTCCCAAAAAAGAAACACGGGAGTGGGTCAATGCATTCTGTATTTGACTTACCCCCGTGCTTTTTGTTTTGGCGGTTGCACACCGCCATTGTTTGCCTCTTACGAGGCAAACAACAAGTTTTCCGGCACGAAAAAGCCTACCGCTGCCTTTTTAAGATGGAGAGATTATGATCCTTTGTCGTTTTTTTGTAAATGATATGACAAAATGCAATGGAGTTTTTGTGGGTTCCGATTCTTTTCTTTTTCTCCGATTTTTCATTTTTGGTGAGAGAATGAGCAATTACAATGACCGATTTCACGTTTGATTCTCCAATAAAAATAGGTTAGGTCTCCTCAACGCCTAAAAACATTTGATTTCTTTTTTGCGTGCAAATAAATTTTTTCCTGCCTTTATCATTTTGTTGTTTGCTTTTTTTGCAAATGACCTGACAAAATGCAATGGACTTGACGGTCGTATTGTGATATAATTCATTTAGCTGTATTCTTTGACACCATAGGTGCAGCAAATGTTTTGAGATTTGAGAGGAGAAAAACGATGAAGAAAGGCACAAGATTTTTGGTGGTTCTTTTGATCGGTGCGTTGTTGCTTTCGACCATGGCAATCTGGGTTTTTGCCAGCGGTGCGTCGGTGACAGCCGAGGAGTATGGAGAGATTCCCGCTGCCAACGCAGGGAATACCTTCGTGCTTTTTGACGGTGACAAGAACTTCCTGTCGGGAACCGACTCATGGGCAAGTGCCAATGCTTCGGCAAGAGCATGGCTTGACAGTAACCCCGGAAAAACGGTCAACGTGCTGGTGCAAAAGGATTATACCGTTACCCAGGCGGTTGGTAGCAACGATTGGTTGGGTCATATGAACGGTACGGTCAATTTTGACCTGGGCGGTCATACCATCATCGGTGATGCCCACATCCTGAACGCAGGCACCAACACGAACTATACGGGCAACTTTGCCACCAACGTGATCGTTCAAAACGGCACGCTGCTCAACGGCAAAGGGCTGTTGTTCAGTGCATACAACAAAACCGGAACCGAAAAGACGATCGATTATACCTTTAAAAATTGTACCTTTGGCTACAATAAGGCAAGTGTTGTCAAGGGGAACGACATTCTGTTCTTCTGCTGGAAAACGGATGGCAACGGAACTGGCGTTATGGATATGGACATTGTGTTCAAGAACTGTACACTTGACGCTACGGGTTATCCCATTGAGACCTATACCGATAAAACGCCTACCTTTATCTATCACGCATCGGATGCCGATATGCTGGTAAGCATTGAATTCAAGGGCGGCGAGTTTACGGTTGGCGACGTTTCCCGTATCAACCTTTACAGACTGCCTCAAGCAACCGACTCCTTTAAGTGCCTTCCCAATGATGAAGGAAGCTACGCTACCGCGTCTGTGCCGGTTGGCTTGACTCTCACCAAGACCGTTCCCACAAATCACGGTACGCTTTCCTTTGATAAGTTGCTCAAGGTCGGTACGGACAGAAACGTTTACGCGCTGCCCGCCCCCTTAGCAAAGGATATTACCACCGCATACGGAACGATCCCCGCGGGAACGGAATCGGCTGTGTTTGCCGTGTTCCAAAATAAAGCTTTTCTTGGCGGATACAACACGTGGAATGACGTAAATAACGCTGTTAAGGAGGCAACCGATGCAGATTCCACCAAGCCTGTGCAGGTGCTTCTGCTTTCTTCCATTCAGTCTACGACATCCCTTGGCAGCGCCGCAAAGCTCAGCCACATGAGCGGCGAGGTTCTCTATGATCTGAATGGATACACGATGATTGCCGATGCCGTTCTGTTTGATATGGGACTGACCTCGGGAGTTGACGTTCCCCAAACGACTACCATTAAGGTCACCAACGGAACGCTTCTGCAAGGTAAAAACTACATTCTTTCCGGTAGCAACGGTGCGCTTGCGAAAAAGACGACGGATATTACCTTTGAAAACGTTACTTTTGGTTATCATGCCCCCACCGCACTTTGCAACCGAGAAATCATGATCCGCGCGCAGGGAAATCAAACTGATGGAGCGCTGACGCTGAACGCAAGCTTTATCGGCTGCAGCTTTGACGTTAGCACCTTCCCCACGGAGGGAACGGATGCTAACGGCACCGAGTATTCTACCAAAACGCCCACGGTCTTTTACAGCAACACGGCGTATGCAAGCACCAACATGCCGATGAACGTCAAAATTTACGGCGGTGCGTTTACTGTCGGTGCTTCGAACAAGCTTTTGATCGCACACTCAAGAGCGCTCCCGGGTGTGATGTTCTACCCCGACGAGAATACCGGCGATTACGTAACGATCAACGTTTCAAACGGATTCGTTCCCGCTTGGACCGTTCCTACCGAGGAAGGTACCATGGGCTTTACCAAGGTCGTTACCGATGGGGAAGTGAGAGACGTTTATACGCTTCCCATCCTCACCAAAAAGCCGATTCAGACGCAGTACGGTACCATTCCCGCAGAGTACGAGACGTCTGTATTCGTTGTATTCCAGAATGGAAAATTCCTGACGGGTACCAACTCCTGGAACGCCGCAAATCAAGCCGCGCGTGAAAACGTTACTCCCGATAGCGCGGTTACGATTCTCCTTCGTCAAAACGCGACCTCGGATGCCGTCAATATTTTGAACCGATTGTGCTGGATGAACGGTACGGTAACCTACGATCTTGGCGGCTTTACGCTGTCCGCCAGCAAAACCATTTTCGAGGCGGGAATTGACAACACCAATTACGACGGTTCTTGCAACCCCAACATCATCGTTAAAAACGGTACGCTTCTTGCAAACAGCGCGCACATTTTTGCAACCGAAAATAAAACCGCCTATGCCGAAACGATGACGATCTCCTTTGAGGGCGTTACGCTCGGCAGTACGAACACCGTTGCGCACTCGCAGGGATATCTGTTCCAAAACTGGGGTGGTTCGGGTAAGCTCGATTTGATTATGAGCTTTACGGATTGTACCTTTGACGTCAGAGGCTGGGAAGCCGCAAAGCCCGGAACTGCTTACAATCTCTTCCGCCAAAACGGTGCCGTCGTTCCCACCGTAACGATCACGGGCGGTGAGATCATTACGGATGCTCCCGAATTGTTGTCTTTTTACACGGGATCTTTGCTGTTTGTCAAGGACGCAACCGGAAACTATACAACCATGAGCGTTGCAAACGGCACGCGCCCGACGCAGGGGGTTGAGACCGATCAGGACGGCAACTGCGTCTTTATTAAGCTTGTCACCGACGGTGAACAAAGAGACGTTTACGCGTTGGATTCTTTTGTTACCACCAAATACGGTGATATCCCCGCAACTTATGCCAATTGTACGTTTGCGATCTTCCAAAACGGTGCGTTTGTTGAAGGAGTGGATTCTTGGAGAGAAGTAAACACCAAGGTACTGGCGGCGTTGGCACAGAATTCTGCCAAGCCCGTAGAGGTGTTGGTGCGCAAGGATTACACGGTAACCCAGACCTTTAACACCTCCGAGTGGTGCGGATATTGCAACGGTGAGGTCGTTTATGACCTTGATGGTCATACGATGATTGCCGATGCCAACATCTTCCAAGCAGGTATTAACACGACCTACTCAGGAAACTTTACTACCAACGTGACCGTTCAGAACGGTACGTTGCTCAACGGCAAGGGATTGATCTTCAGCGTGTCCAATATACCGGGCGTTGCCAAGACCATCAACTTTACCTTTGAAAACTGTACGTTCGGCTTCAATCCCGAAACCGTTGCAATTAACAGAGATATTTTCTTCTTCTGTTGGAAGACAGATAACAACGGAACGGGGATTATGGATGTGAACGTTCTTCTCGACGGTTGTACCTTTGATGCAAGAGCATGGCCCGATTCCTTTGATAAGAATGCAACCTTTATTCATCATCAAAGTGATGAGGATATCCACGCTTCCTTTGAGATTCGCGGCGGTACGGTCTTTACGGATTCTCTCCAATACCTCCGGATGTATTCGGTCAATTCCTATGACAGTGTGATCTTTACGAAAGACTCCGAGGGCAACTATATCTCCCTCAGCGTCATCAACGGTGCAAAGCCAAACGTATGGGTAACGAGTGATCTTGGCGAGGCGGATTTCTCCAAGCTCGTCAGCAACGGCACCGACAGAGACGTTTATACTCTGCAGACCTATGAGCAGATCGCGCTTGATTATTTGCTGTACGTGGAATATCAGGGCAAAAAGCTCTACAAGACCCCCTTCTACATTCCCACGGGTGCCGATTACAACGCGGTTTACCTCAATGCCTCGGAGTATGAGGATATGCTCCTCACCGAGCCCACCAATTCCATCCGTTTGTCCGAGAGCGCGGGTCTGCGCTTTGCGACGAGCATCGATAAGGCACTTTTGGATCAGCTTTACGCGCTGGTCGCAGAGGGGGCGCTTGACCGTGTGGAATTCGGTACGCTGATCGCTCCCGTTGACTACGTGGCAAGCGAATTGACGATGGAAGCCATGGCGGCGGCAGGTAAGGCGTATCTGCGCGTAGCGGCAACCTACAACCATTACTATTCCTATGATAACGACGATGCCACCACGCACTTCGTTGGATCGATCGTTGACCTTTACGAGGGGAACGTAGGGCGTACCTTCCTCGGAAGAGGGTACGTTAAGATCGTTACCAAGGTCGGCAACGTGATCCTTTTGTACTCCGATTACACGCAGGCGGCAGACGTACGCACCGTAGCAACCACGCTTCTCGATAACGCCTCTTACGCGGAAACGTTGAGCGCGGCACACAAGAGCATTCTGGAAAAATTCAAGGCAGGCGAGCTTCCTCCCACTTCCGAGGAGGCTGAGAGCGATCGTCAGCTTCACGGCTTGAACGTTCTCGCAATCGGTGACAGCTTGTTCTACGGTGACGATCTTGCGCGATACGAGCAGTGGATCGCACTTCTCGCTCGGGAATGCAACTGGAATCTGACGAACCTCGGTAAGGGCGGTTGGACGATGGGACATAAGGACGGTCGCAACCATATGTCGATGTCCTACCAGCTGCTCAATAACCCGAACTACGTTTACGGCAGCTCGAGCTTCTACAACATGGGAAATACGGCAGGCAAAACGCCTGAGGACGTTGATCTGATCTTCCTGGAAGGCGGATTTAACGACTGGGGTCAGGACGTTCCTCTGGGCACGCCTACCTCCAAGGATGAATACACCATGTTGGGGGCGATGAACGTGATCATTCAGACCCTGAAGGAGATGTATCCCAACGCAACCATCGTTCTCATCACCTCTTGGCACTATGACGGAAGCAAGACCTTAAACGGCGAAACCGTTTACCGCCTTGACTATACGGCAGAGGGTATGAAGGCGGTTTACGAGACCAACTACAAGTATGACGATCGCGTCAAGCTGATCGATGCAGGCGATCCCGCACTCACCGATATCCATATGTACGATCCCGCATGGCGCGAGATCTATTCTAACAAGCCCACCGATTTCTGCCATCTCAATGCAAAGGGTATGGAGATTATGGCAGAGCATATGCTCCCGCTCTTGAAGGAGACCTTGGCAACTCCCAAGGAGCAGCCCGAGGAGGAAGAGGAGTCCGTCCCCCTTCCCGAAGCACCCTATGCGAGCGCGGAGGATTGCATTGCCGCCAACATCGGCAACCGATTTGTATTGACGGGGGATGATAAACCCTACTTTATGGGACGTTGGTTCGAAAAGGAATACGACGGTGTTACGCACATGGTAACGCTCAACGCAGGCAGCGTGATTTACTTTATGGTAAACGGTGCAGAGACAGTTAATCTGGACTTTACTTTGACCACCGTCAACGACGTTGATACGCCTTATTTCTCCTATTCGATCGACGGATCCGCTCCTGTCCGTCAGCTCGTTACCAACGGTGAGATCTCGCTACCCGATACAGGCTATCACATCGTTCGCATCATCACCGATTCCGTAACCGAAAGTGTTGGAAAATGGGATGAAGAGCGCGGCTTTGCGCTTAAATCCATCACGGTTTCCGAGGGGGGAGAAATGCTCGGTGTGAAACCCGAGGATAAGGTCATCTTCTTCTTTGGTGACAGCATTACCGAGGGCGTGGCGGCACTGGAAAAGGGCAGTAAGTCTCAGCATAACAGCGTGACCGGTGCATACTCCTGGTTGACTGCAGAGGCTTTGAATGCAGTTCCGTATATCGTAGGCTACGGCGCATCGGGGATTACCAAGCCCGGCTCCTTCAATACGATGGAGAACGCGATTCAGTACTACTCGAACAACCGTCCCGTCAACGACGGTATTCAGCCCGACGTGATCGTGATCAATCACGGACACAACGATCGCTCTACGGATTCGGAGACCTTTAAGGAGGTTCTGCTTCGCACGATCGCGTTGCTCAAGGAGCTCTATCCCAATGCAGAGATCGTTTACATGATTCCGTTCAGCCAGGCTAAGAGCGTGGAGATCAAGTCCTGTGTGTACTCTCTATATGACAATAGCGTACACATTGTAGAAACCTCCAATTGGGTGATTGACAAAACCGACGGCGTTCATCCTTCCGCCGGCGGCGCAGCTACCGTAGCAGAAAAACTTTCCGAGGCTCTGATCGAGATCTTCGGTAAGGAGTTCTTCGGTCTGTAAGCCAAGGAAAATCGAAAAGCAGAAAAGGAGATGCAGGATATGAAAATCTATGAAGAACCCATTGTAACACTTTTGAGTTTGGAGTGCGAGGATATTCTGACAAGCTCGGACAATTTTATGGGTGATATTTTCTTCGAATAAATCGGAGATGGAATCTCAAAGCCAAGGGGGCTACCGCAAAAAAGCGGTAGCCCCCTTTGTGGTTTGGATCAGCTTTCAAGCTGTCTGCCGAGAAAACCGGCAGCGGTGAGAACCAACTTGGATTCCACCTCCGCCGATGGGATCTCGGATCGCTTTAACGCAGGGTGCTCGCTGACCGATGCAACGCATCCCGCAACGTCTCCCTCACTGATAATCGGCATGGCGCAGTTGACAAAGTACGTGCCGCCCTCCGCAAGCACGGGGACGGGCTCCCGTCCTTCTTGAAAGACGTAAAGGGAACGGCTTTCGATAATTTTCTCCAATTCCTCGGAGAGCGTTTTGTCGCTGTAATCCTTGCGCGGTACTCCCGAGCAAGCGATTACGGCGTCACGGTCGCAAATAATAACGGAGAGGGAACAGGTTTTGTGCAGTGTCTCCGCGTATTGCGCGGCAAATGCCGCAAGCTCCCCGATGGGGGAGTACTTTTTAAAAATGACTTCGCCCTCTCGGTCGGTATAAATCTCCAGCGGGTCGCCCTCACGGATACGCATGGTTCTGCGGATCTCCTTGGGGATGACGACGCGTCCAAGATCATCTATTCTTCTAACGATTCCGGTTGCTTTCATAAGAGCCTCCAATGGGATATTTGTTGGGTTTACACCTATTATTGGTACGCGAATGCGTTTTTATCCCTAAAGTCTCAAGGAAAAAGTTGGGAAGGGCACCGTGAAGGGAAAAAATGACGAAAATTTTGTTTGAACGTCTCCACAAAAGTCTTTTTGGCTCTTTTTTTATCAACAAAATACAAAAAGTTTTTTCTAAATCTTACAAAAAGAAGAAAAAAAGGATATAAATTCCATTATTTTGTTAAAAACACAAAAAAAACGAAACCAAAGCGGCGATTGATTGCTTTAAAAAGGTGGATTTTTGGGATTTGCCACGTGAAAAATTCTCAAAAAAAACAAGACGACCCATATATTACCATATATGGGTCTGATTATTGCCCCGAACTCTCGTCAATATACCCAAAAATCCGTGCTTTTTATTGACAATTCGCCTTTTTTGTGATATAATGTCACAGACAATGGGGGCAGAGTATCCAAACGCAATTTTTGGGTTTTTCTTACCTCTTGTATATTATGTACGACCAACAAAATTTCATCTTTCAGGAGGAAAACACGATGAAAAAGAAATGGATGGCACCCGTTTTGGCGCTCATGCTTTGTGTCAGCATGGTAGGAATCGGCTTTGCAGCCTGGATCATTACCACCCCTACCAACGCTGCGGCGAACGGACAGTTCCTGGTATATACGGTTGAAAACAACTCGGTATTGATGTCCGCGCAGGTTGATGAAAATGCAAAAATCACCTTTGGTAGCCCCAAGTCTCCCGCAACCACGACCTATCATTGGCTTTCTTTGGTTGACGGGGCGGTGGAGAACCTTTCCACTAAGCTCACCGTAACCATCACCAACTGGGCGACGATCAATCAGGCATCGAGAAGTGAAACGATTACGCTGACAATTTCCGATTTTAAGATCCAGAAAAACGTTGGAACTACCGAGGCTGCGGATTGGCAGGATCAGACGCTTGCCGATTACACCGATTATGTCACGTTCCCCCTTTCGCAGAGCAAAACGATCACCATTAAGGATGGCGTAGTTACGTCGGGATCGGTTGAGGGAATGAGCTTTGATGCAACCTCGGGTCAGTTGACATTCCCCTTGACCTTTGGTTGGGGACAGATGTTTAACAGCCAGAACCCGATGGATTACTTCAATACCAAAGCAGCCGGGGCGGTTGCGACCGATCATCCCTTGTATGAATCCGCAGAGCTGACGGATATGACGTGGATGGAGATCGCGGAATCGGCTCTTACAAAGGTGAGTGAGTTGAACGGATCTGATGTCAGATACGCATTTACCGTTGCGGCAGATATCGTGATCGCGGCAAACTGATCGGATAAGCAATGATGTCCAAAAAGCTCATCGCACTGGTTGAGGTGTTGATGGTCGTTTCGCTGTTTTGTACGGGCTTTGCATCATGGTCGGTGGTCGTTGACCAAGCGGACCCTTCTTTGTCGCTGTCAATCGAGGCGTATGATGTCGAGGGGCTGGCACTTCACCAATACGGCATGGCACTGATGTCGGAGGCGGATGGGTTAAAAGCCACTTCGTTTGAATACGTTGAAACGCTCGTGTCGGGGAGTCAAGTCGTATATCAGCCTACCAACAGCACGCTTTCCATGCTGTTGCGCGTTGATCCCGCGGTAATGGCGGCAAACAAAAGCGATTACCGTCAGCAAATGCTGCTTTTGACCTGCTCGGCAAAGGAGATTACTGTGGAGAAGGGGGAAACGAAAGAAGTACCCAAGACCTTTACCGCGGCAAATGGTGTTACGACCTTCTATAAAGCTCCCAAATTTTGCAAGTTGACGCTGAACGATTATCCAAACCGATATATCATGGTGGATCTTTCCAATAATTTCGACGCTATGGGTAACGTCAGCGCAGATGAATTGACGATTGAGATTCCGTTGGTTCAGCTTTATAATCTGGTCAAGGATTACATGGTCAAGGATGCAAGCGGAACGATCAAAACACCAATCGTCATTGCGGAAATGGAATTTGAAGCGAATGATCCCCGCATCGACATTCCGTGTGGTTGGACCTACACGTTTACCGCAAAAATCCAATAACCGACTATGCCGCATAGCGGCAAACGAAAGAAGAAAGGAGGGCACAGACCGTGCGCATCAAGGAATACGTAAAACGGAATCATTGGAAACGCATTTTTGCAATCGTATTGCTCGTAGGCTGTGTTCTTCCTATGCTTCCCACCGATCTTTTTGCCAACTGGCGTATCACCCCCACCGAAACGATGGAGGCGACTAAGGGGGGCGGAGACGGTAAGTTGACCTTCCGCTATTTTGCGAACGACCTCTATATGCCCGCAACGGGTAACTACAAGTACTACACCGTGGACGCATATAACAATGGCGGCGAGCCCTTTTACGAAGGGGGACAGCTGAGTCTTGAAAATAATGCGGCGGCGGTGAAGGAAAAGATGGCGGCACTGGGATTGCTTCCAGCGCACACCGCGACCTATACGGCAACGGTAACGGCATCGTCGAATGAGTACTGTACGGGAACGTCTAACGAGTGTAGCGGATACGAAAATGCCCCCGCCGCGCAAACCGTAGCCACGCAATCACAAAATGCAACGGGTACGGTTGCGGTCAACGGTGTGAACCGAACGCTTCAGATGGGAACGGTCGTTTTTTCCGTTACGTTTGGCGGAGGTTCTACGAGCATCCTCAATTATCAAGCAACCGATGTCTCAAAATTAAGCGTTTCCAACGCGGTCAATCTCGACGACGAGACGGGAGCATTGCTTTATGCCGTGCCTCATTCACATACGTCGGTCGCTCCCTCATCTGCAAGCTGTAACACGGTAAACGGAACGAATCACGTATATGATAAAATTCTTGGTTTTATCGAGCGAAAGCACAATGCAAAGCAATGCAATTATTCCTGCAACGCATCTTACGAGCTTTCTTATTACGCTTTTATTGAGATCCCGCCCGAAAAGGCAACGACCTCGGGGGGTAGCTACGAAATTGCAAA
The DNA here is from genome assembly GCA_045120465.1 of Eubacteriales bacterium. GTDB lineage: Bacteria > Bacillota > Clostridia > Oscillospirales > CAG-272 > UMGS1865. Next base: position 16,598 of record JBGVEW010000002.1, on the reverse strand, counting down.
TACCTCTTACACGGTTTCCAATCTTGTGGGGGTCGGTGCTTCGGTGAATGCTCCCACGCTTTCAACACTGACCGGCTCTCTTTCCGATACGGTTAGACCCTACCTCAAGTACGTTGAGGGCTTTTACACGGGTGTTACGGTCAGTGCCGAGGGAGAAGGGGACGCGAAGAGAAACAGGATCGATCTTACAGGCGCTACACGCGTTCAATTCCCATATTCTTTGCAAACCCCGGCGAGTGATGAAATCTGGGTGCACTTTATTCCCAATAATCCCGGTGACTTCAATCACGATGCGCGTCAGGATTTGAATGCGGAAATTCAAGCCGGAGGGAAGCTTTCCGTCGTCGGCGTTGCTCCCGGTGCGGCACTTCCAACCGATCCGACGTTGAACGTCGTTTCCAAAACGATTCAAACCGATAAGACCTATTACAATATGACTGCCACCAACGGCACCACCTCCAATCAGGAACACTTTTTCCAGCTTTACTCTTCGATTCCCGAGGGGATGATCCTGCATTTTGCAATGAACGACGGCCGCACGGACGTGGACGCGCGAGAGGGCGTTGAGCCGGAAATTTTAAAGAACTCGGTTGCGGATTTGCGCGATAAGGATGGAACGTTTCTCTATGAGACCGATCTGACCGACGAGTCCGCTTCGCTGGACAACAACGTGCGCGACTATACGGTAAAGCTACAAAACGACGTTACCATTGGGAAAAACGCGCAGGTGTTTATCGGTGGATATACAGGGAACTATGCAAACGGCTCCCATGGACCGACGGGGTATATTGTAGATCATTACGTGGCGCTCGACCTCAACGGTCATACGCTTTACGTAGAGGGAACACTGCATTCCTTTGGCTACGTTTACGACTCGGTCGGAACGGGAAAGATCGTTGTCCGTCCTACGGGTAAGCTTTATACGCAGTTGCTGATTTATGGTTTGAGCGGTCTCCAGCATACGCTTAAGAGTTATGGCATGGGATATTCTCCCTTTGAGGACTACAATATCCCCTATATGCAAACGACCGTGGAGCTGGAAACGGTCAGCACCAACGTAAACAATACTGTTACGACCCAAACGGGGACCTTTGTCGGATATACGATGCTGTATCTGCATCCCGACATTGGTATGATGAACTATTATATGCCCGTGTTTGGGCTTTCCAACGCACTCTTTTCCATCAAGCCCGACGTGATTCCCGAGGCGGGGAAGAGCACGCGGGGAGCGGTTCGGATCACGACGATGCTCAACGATCTGAAGGGAAGCGGAATTGCTTCGGAGTCAGTACTCGAAAATCCCGAGGCACAGCTTGTCAACGTCAAAAACGTGTTTACCTTCCAGGACGTTTATATCAATTTTCAAGCACCTCAAATTGTTTTGAAAGATACGCTGAAGGTCAGCATCCTTGAAGCTACGATCGATACGGTATTGGATCTGGGACGTGTCAATTTTCCGATCAGCCCGATGACCGACGTTGTTCTGCTAGATTCGGTATTTGAATTGCAACAGCAGATCATCGTGTTGCCCGGTGCAACCTTAACGCTTGACGAAAACAGCGTTTTAAAAATGTCTTACTACAAGGAAAAAGGTGTGGCGGCACAAAAATCCTTCCGTGACGTAAAGGGTAGCGCGCTTGGAATGAGTATGTATTATTGCGCGGCGGTCAAAAAGTATCTTTCCGCGGGTATTTTTGCTTCTTCATACAACCTGCAAAGTGCCCAAAGCTCCTTTAACGGCAACAAGTACGGCATGGTGTACGGCGCAGTCTTTAGCCGCTTCTGGAACTACTATCGCTCAGCAACCGTTAATATCTTCGGAACGGTTGAATTTGAGGGCGGAAACAATGCCGATTACGTTTTGTCAGGCTGTATCAACGTTTCTGAGTTTAAGCTTTCCAATATGGATGAGAGCGTGGCGTGGAACGCGTCAAATCTTGAGGCGGCGGATTTTGCCGACGTAGGTGTTAAAATGCGTACGTACGGATCTTTTGCCGCAATTGGCACCTCTACTACGGGTAACGTAGGCGGCGGTCAAATTCTGGGCGCCGGCTCCGGTTATCAGATCGCCATGATCCGTCATTACTATTCTTTGCCGATGATATCGAATGGTATTGCGTACTTGTATGACGAAGCCATGACGGCTCCCGTCATTGGGCGTTTTGATCCCTCAAACGGTATTTTTACTGCCGAGGGAGGAGAGAGTTACGTGATCCTTTCGGGGGCGGTCTTGCCGGAATACGGCGACAGCCCGATGGAATCCACCGTTGGTAAAGGTCTTATTTCCTTCAATCCCACGTTTATTTCGGTTACGGTTCACAAGGATACCGCAGGGCGGAACGCGAAGTTTGTGAGCGATAAAAGCACCGGAGCACAGTACGTATTCTATGCGGGTACGTACGTGGCAACGAGCGGTGTTACGGCGGCAAATATTGTAGCAGGTACAACCACGTGTGCCATCGACGGTCTTTTGTTCTATAGCGGCGGCTTGGCAAAAACGCTGAAATGGAACGGAAGCCATTGGGTGATTTCCACCTAAAATTCCCGGATCTTTCCGGTTTATATAAAGTCAGACAAACAACAAATCAAATCAAAAAGCAAAAACAAACCAAGAAAGGAACTCTCAAGCAAGGACTTGAGAAAGGTATTCGATGATGAAGAAATTCACAAGAAGATCCTACAATCGCAAGCTGATTATGTTTGCAGTATCTATCTTTATGGCAGTTGGACTGATCTCCACCGGTTTTTCGGCATGGGTCATGTCTGCTAACAGCGAGGTCGATCACGACGCTCCCGTTGAGGTCGGTATCGTAACCGATGCTTCCATGGTGGTTACCATTGATCAGTGGAAGATCCAGAACGATGACGCTGAAAAGTCTTGGGATACCACCCAAATTCTCTCCTTTGACGCACCCGCAACCGACAACACGGGTCGTATCCGCGCGGATGCAGAAAGCCGCGAGCAGCTTACCATGCTCATCAGCGGTGAGATCACCAATGCAAACGTATTGGAAAACCTGACGCTTACCATTACGCTTCCCACCGAGCTTCGCAGCGCGATCTCCGCGGGTTACATCAAGGTCAAGGGATTTGAAAACTCCGTCTCTGCGGCAGGCACGCTTACCGTTGAGTACGATAAGAACAATATCGCACAGAACCCCCTCAACTACAATTACAGCGCAGAAACCGGTAAGGCGACCTTCTCTTACACGCTGGAGCTGGAATGGGGCGAATTCTTTGGAGGCAAGAATCCTTCCGAGTTCTATGACACCGAAGTCAACGGCATTCGTGCGGTAGCGGGTGAGGACGGTGCTCCCGCTACTACGCAGACGGTTGTCGGTAAGAACATTGAAAATCAGCAGATGAAGGACGAGATGAATGCATTCCGCGCGGTTATCGCGGGTGGCGAAAGTGGAACTTACAGTGGTACCATCCACATCAACGTTGTTGCTTCCGCAAGCTGATTGTATTTTGACATCACGCCATGAATTCTTTTGAACTTATTGCCGCTTTGGCAACTGCCGTGGGCGTGATCACCTTTTCCGCGATCTTTACCATTCTGTATCGCAGCTACGCAAAAGCAAGCTTAAAAGAGCTTGCTATGGGAAAACGCGACGTTGAGCTGATGGATGAATATATTTATTCCTCACAGCCTGCGGTAAGGAGACGTCGAAGAGTGTGGAAAGCCGTCAAGGGGGTATGCTTTTACGCCTTGCTGCTTCTCTTGATTCCGCTCTTTCTTCTCTCGATATGGAATCGGATCAACGGAAACGTGATGATGGTGGGCGACCGCGCATTGATGGTGGTGGCATCGGGTTCTATGAGCCAGCGCAACCGCGCCAATGCGTATCTCGACACGATGGATCTGAATAATCAGTTCGATACCTACGATACGATCGTTTTAGAGCGTGTCGAGTCGGAGGCGGAGCTTTCGCTTTACGACGTGATCGCGTTTGTAGATGATACGGGAAAGAACGTGATCCATCGCATCATCGGCATCAAGGATCAAAACGGCACTGTGTGCTATGAAACGCGCGGTGACTCCAACAACCAAAGCGATGCCTATTCGCCAACGGTCAAGGACGTGATCGGACGTTATACCGATACCAAGATTCCAACGCTCGGAGCTCTGATCATGTTCTTTCAGTCGCTTGGCGGAATGATTACCCTGATGTCGCTCGTCTATTGCCTTTTGATGCTGGACCGCAGCAACGCAGAAATGAGTGCGCGGGAAGGGGAACGCTTGGCGCGGATTTGCGAAACGATCGGACTGGATCCTACGCAAAGGGCGGAAAAGCTTTCGGCAGAGTTTACCGAAACGCTTTATTACAAGGGGTATGCGTATCACTTTAATGAAAAAGGATTCATCGGCAAGGACGAAATTACAGACACGTCCTACCTGAAAAAGTCTGATTCCGCGGCGATCCGCGTGTTGGATGCCGACGGAGAGCATACGGAAGAAGAGCTGTTTATAAATTTTGAAGAAGGGGACGAAAAAACGCCTTGAAACGAAATTATTACTTTACGCGTAAAAATCTGATAGTTCTTGCGATTGTTCTGCTGTATTCGGTCGTCGTGCTGTTTACGGGTATCTCCATTGAGGGTACGCATAGCATTATCAGTTCCAGAAATATCATCAATAAGGTTGCTACGGCACTCAATTTTACCCCCGTTGATATCTCGGGTGCGGGATACGTGGGCCTGATCCTCGTAGCGGTTTACATTTCACTGTTTGCGGCGGCGGTTTTGTTTATTCGCCGTTACGCAATCCAAAACAAGATCAAAACCTACCATTGGAAGGCATGGATCGCATACGGTGTATCTTTTATCGTTTGCGTTCTGCTGTCCGTTGGCGTTTCGGTTTTGATGGTATCCCCCAAAACGCCGGAAAACGTTGGCAATCTGCTTCTGTTTTTGTGGAATACCGTGGCACTCTCCACCATCCTGTTTTGCATGGTTGGCGGACTTTGCGCGGCGATCATTATGTTTGTAGTCAACTTCATTTTCATCGACAAGCCCTTTAAGTTCTTCGGAAAGAACGATATCGACGTGGTGGAAGAGGATGAAGATTACGAGAAAATCGACGTAGCATCCAGCTTTGATTCCGACGAGCTGATGTCGGGGATGCCCGGCATGGGAGGTTTTGGAGGCTTTGGCGGTGTTTCCGTTGGTGGCGGAGCGGTTGCAGGCGGAGGCGCTTCTGCGTCCGTAGGAGGCGGTGTCGGCGGTGTTGGTGGCTCGGTATCGGGGATTCATTCCACCGAGGAGCTGGGCGACCGCGAGCAGGTATTCCCGGCACTTTCCGCAATGGATATTCACTATCACTATACCGTGCGCCATAAGCGTGAGTCGGTTGATATCTCCCTTGAGGAATTGTGCGTTAAGTTCCGCAATTATCTTGCAAAAGAGGAAGGCTTGTACTTTGATATGGACACCATCCGTGTCTTTATCAGTGCATTTTCCGCATCCCAGTTTATGATTCTTGAGGGACTTAGCGGAACGGGTAAATCCTCGCTTCCTCGTTATTTTGCAAAGTTTGTCGGAGCAAGATTGCTCTTTACCCCCGTTCAGGCAACTTGGAGAGATAAATCCAGCATTCTCGGCTTCTTTAACGAGTTTTCCAAGATCTATTCCGAAACCGACTTTTTGCTCCAGCTTTATCACGCGAACTACCATCCCGATCAGATCCACGTGTTCGTTTTGGATGAGATGAACATTTCGCGCGTAGAGTACTATTTTGCAGATCTTTTGTCGGTATTGGAGTATCCGAAGGAGGAGTGGAAGCTCCGTTTGTTGCAGGTGCCTTACGGCTTTGTTCCGCCGGAACAGATTTCCGACGGTACCATCCGCATCACCCCCGGCTGCTACTTCGTCGGAACGGCGAACAAGGACGATTCCACTTTTTCCATCGCGGACAAGGTTTACGACCGTGCCATTACCATTGATTTCGATTACCGCAACAAGCCCTTCAAGGTAACGGATGAGGTATCTCCCATCTCGCTCAGCGCATCCAAACTCCAATCCCTCTATGCTGAGGCGATTGCAAACGAGGAGAACCGTATGACCGAGAACGATTACGAAAAGCTGGAGACTCTGACCGCATTCGTTTACGATCAGTTCGACATTACCTTTGGTAACCGTATCATGACACAGATCGACAATCTCGTTCCCACCTTTATCGCTTGCGGCGGTGCAAAGGAGGATATTCTCGACTTCCTGTTTGCGCGCAAGGTGCTGGTAAAGCTGGAGGGAAGATTTGAAGAGTACGTAAAGGGCGCGCTCAATCAGCTGATGCAGCTGCTCCAATCCACGTACGGACTGGGTGTCTTTAAGAGATCCGAAAAAGCCATTCGCAATTTGATCAGAAAGCTTTGATTTGATTTTTGAGTATTCTTTCACAGCGGCGTGTGTCGCTGTGAAAGAATCCGTTTGTTGAATAGGGGACTGTAACTGTATGAGAATCGTTGAAGAAGGGTATCTCAAGCGTACCGTAGCAAAATTGAATAGCGATGCCGAAGCGTGCGATACGTACGGTGCTTTCTATGAACGTATCGAAAGCCTTTCCTTTGAGCCTTTGCAGGATCTTTCCTTTCAGAGCGACTTGAAGTATTTTGACGAAATTGCCTATATTCTCAGCGTTATCGCATCCATCGCAGGGCATCCGCATATTTCCACCGAGCATGAGGATATCGTGTTGCGCACCGAGTTTGCCAACGCCGCCAATGCCGAAACCTTCCGCGAGACTCTGAGAGATCCTCGCCTTTGGAAGAAGGACGGAGCGCATATGGTTCCGGAATACGTGCACTACCATCAAAGTGTTGACGATCTGTGCATTTATGAAAACCGTTTTATCGTAATGCTGGTAAAGCTGCTTGCCGCAGAGATCGGAAAATACGAAAGCTTTTATTCTACTCTGATCCAAACCTTTTGCGGTCAGGATCAGTTGTCCCTCGATGAGCACAACGTTTCCGTTGCTCTTTCGGGGCTTCGTAAGCTGAATAAGAAGATCGGCTACATCCAAAACACGCGGTTTTATCAAACGATCAACCGCAAATATACCGCGTTGCGTACGGTCCATCCCACCAATATTCTCTTAAAGGACCGTCTTTATAACCTTTGCTTTAAATTTTACCGCTCCCTCATCACCTATCCCGACAAGGAGTCGTTGTTGCGTGATTTCAGTATCCATTATTATATGTTGCTGTTGCGCTCGCTCCGTGCCAAAAATTTCGTGCTGTGTGAGGATCCCGGTGAATTGAAATTCGACGAAAACAAGGCGTTGATCCCATCCGCTATGAAGCTGGAAAATGCGCTTTATCGCATAGAGCTGGCTCTGTGGAAGGAAAACAGAGGAATCGTTTTGACCGTCGAACATAAATTGGTCAAATACAGTGCCGCCAAGCGCGCGACACATTTGTTGATCTTCAGTCCGCAAAGCTCGTTTGCGGATCTGGAAGAGGTAGGGGCGGGAGAGCCGCCCTACACGACCGTTGAAGCCATCTCGCTTTGGAATATGGCATACGTAGAGCGAACGGTCGAGGCAGTTTATCACAATCCGCTCTCCGAGGAGGAGGTCATGGACGAGTGGCTTTCCTGCAAGCTATCCGGAAGCCGCGCGAGTGTGGCCTTGTACCGCACCTTCTGCCCCGCTTGTCAAAAGTCCGCAGTCAATATCGACGAAAATAACGTGCGTCATTGCGCGGGATGCGGATCGTCATATGCGTTCTTTACGGATGGCGAGGGCAACGAAAACCTTTGGTTCTTAAAATTAAGGAGAAATGGCTATGGCAAACAAGCAAGAGCATAAACCGACCGAGGAGCAGCGGAACCGCGATGCCGAGGCCCTTTCCCTGATGCGCCGCAGACAAAAGGCGATGCGAGAGGCGCAGGCGCGTGCCAATTCGCTGGCACGTGCGCAAGCGGCTGCGCAAGCGCAGGCGGCAGCCAAAGCCAAGGCAGAGGCAAGAGTGCGTGAGCTTCTCCGCGCGGAGCGCGGTGAGGAGACGGAAGCCGATGAGGCGGATTCGCTGTCGGTACGTGCAACGGCAGAAGAGGGAAGAGATGCGGTTGAAATCCCCGTGAACGGTTCTCACCAAGTCGCCCTCGCTGAAGAAGAGCCTGTCACCGATCCCGTTGTGCATGAAAAAGAGCCCGACGAATTGGAGTACGCCATCGAGATCCACGATCTTTATAAATCCTATGGAACAAAGCAGGTGCTCAAAGGGTTAACCCTGACGGTCTATCCCGGTGAATTGTTTGGTTTTATTGGAAAGAACGGTATCGGTAAATCCACCACCATCGATTGTATGATCGGTGCCAAGCGTTTTAACGGTGGAAATATCACCGTCGGCGGATACGACGTGCGCCGCGAAGCGGTTGACGTGAAGGCGTCTTACGGCTACGTTGCGAGTGAACCGACTTGCTACGAGGTGATGACGGGATACGATTATTTGGAATTTGTGGCAAGTATCTATCATTTGTCCGAAACCGAATTTCAAAGCAACCACAAATATTTGTGCAACCGCCTCCAACTGAAGGAGGAAGATCTCGCACATCATATTTCGGGCTACTCCCACGGTATGAAGCAGAAACTCTGCCTTGTGGCAAGCCTTTTGCACAATCCCAATATCTGGATTTTGGACGAGCCTACCGTCGGTCTTGACATTATGGCGCAGGAAGAATTGAAAAAGATGATGCGTGAGTACGCCAATCACGGAAAAACCGTGTTTGTGACCTCGCATAATATCGAGCTGGTTTCCGCGATCTGCGACCGTGTTGCGATTATCAACGACGGTGTGGTGCAGGTGGTTTACGATCTGAAGAAGGATCCAAAGAAGCGCGAGCAGCTTCCCGGGTTATTCCTCAAGATCTATGGAGGGTAAAGCATGCTGACACTCATTGCCAAGGATTTTAAGCTCCTGTTTTCAGCCGAGGGCAGTGTCAAAAAAAGGCTTTTATCCACGCTGGCAACGGTTCTCATGGCGGCGTTTGCCGTGGGGATCGAGCTGTTTATCTTTACCACGATACTGGATAAGATCCGACAGTACCACAATGCAAGCATTCCGTTTTTGACGCTGTTTCTGTTTATTATTTCCTGTTTGATGATCCTGCTCGATACCATGCAAGCATCTAAACTCTTTTTCAACGAAAAGGATAACGAGCAATTGGTGCGCCGTCCGGTCACCAATGGGCAGATCGTTTCGTCAAAGCTGGTTTTTCTGTTCTTCTCACACTACGTATTGACCTTTTTGCTGGTATATCCCATCCTGGTTTCCTATGGAATTTTGGTCGGAAAGCAAATGTGGTTTTATTATGCGGGTATCTTTTACCCCGTTCTTTCCTTCCTTTTTGAGGGCGGTATCGCACTCTTGTTGGTCTATCCCTACAAGCTGCTGTCGGATTTTCTCAAAAAGCACACGGTGGTGCAGTTTTTGTTGGCGCTGCTTTTGATGGTGGGAGGCTGTATCGTGTACAGCTACGTGCTGGGGATTTTTATGGAGCTGGTCGTCAATAACAACATCAACGCCATCTTTACCCAGCATTCTATCGATACACTCATCCAACTTCGCGCATACCTCGTTCCGCTCAACTTTTTGGTCGATTCCTTCTTTTTGGGAAGCATGGTCCGTCTCTTCTCTTATCTTTGCATCGCGGGCGGCATCTTTATCTTGGGGACTGCACTCATCGTTTTTTCTTTTGCGTATCTGCGAAGCCTTGCGATTACGCAAAAGAGAGGGAAGATCCGTGATACGCTTCGTATGACCAAGCCTTACGTCGCGCTGATCAAAAAGGAGTTGTTTCTGCTTTTTAAGGATTCCAATAACATTTTTTCCTTTACGGGGCTTTTGATCATACAGCCGTTTTTGGTATATGTCGTTCTCGATTCGCTCAATTCGGTTTTGACCTCCGGCGCGTTTTCCTACTATATGATCGCGCTTCCCGAATTGCTTCCGCTGATCGACATGCTCATCGTGATGCTCTTTACCTTAATTATCAATCAAGGGGCATCGGAGTATATTCAAATAGAGAAGCGAAACGTGCGGATCATGAAAACGATCCCTGTCGATCCCTTACTGCAGCTTGCGATCAAGGTGTTGGTTCCGTTTGGTCTTTCTACCGCATCTCTCTTCGTCACGGTAGCAGTCCTGCTTTTCAGCGGTACGTTGGCACCGCTCACGGCGTTTTGTACTCTTTTTATGACGTGGATTCTGTTGGCGATTTTTGATATCGTTTCTCTCAAGGAGGAAATGCGTATCACCAACAGCCGTCCCCGTTCCACGATCCTCTCCGTTACCTACTCTTATCTGCTTCCGTTCTCCTTTTTTGCGGTGGCATTGGTCAGTTGTGTATTTGGCGCGGAGATTTGGGTCGCTTATCTGATCGGAGGCATCGTGTTCCCTGCATTGGGCGCACCGCACGTCTTCCGTATCAAACGCAAACTGGAGGATCTGTTTATAGATCTGGAAATGGTGAACTGATATGAAAAAGAAAAACATAGCCATTCTCCTACTATTGCCTTACGTCATTGCGCTTTTGGGGGTTATGACGGTGAATATCACCTTCAAGGTGTTCCAAAACGATATCGCGTATATCGATTGGAGCTACTCGGATATTGAGGCGTTTAAGCTGGGAGATGCGCGATATCCTTTGCGGGCGGTTGGTGTTACAACCTCCAATTTTCCGCTTGCGGAGGGCAATGAATTGGTGTGGGCGGTGAAAAACTCCGATGGAGCAGAGGAACCGCACGCAACGGTTGAAAAGGATAACGGCAGCTATTACCTGCGCACCCATAGCGAGGGAGAGATTTCTTTGACCTGCTCCAACGCAAAGGGAAATATTACGCGCCGTACCACGGGTATCATTTATAAAAACAGCGTGATCTTTGCGCGTACCAAAATTCAAAGCTCACAAAACAACGTTGACGATGCTCTGTATTACGGAGAATACGATCTTAAAGACGGTCAAAAGGTAGGGGCAAAAATCGAACTGGAAATCGTTTGTCTGCCCGAGGCAATGAAGCAGACGATGGAAGTTTCGAGCAAGACTTCCAATATCAAGGTTGACCCCGCACACGGCTCTGTCAGCATCTTAAAGGAAGGGCACGCAGAATTTACCGTTACGGCGGGTACGGTTGAGGATGATACCAAAACCTCGTTTACCTACCGTTTTGAGGTGGTGGACAACGGCATCAACGTTTATAGCTATGACGATCTGCTCAACTGTACCAACCGCTCGCAAGAGGGAGAGATCGTGGTGCTGCGCAAGTCCTTTGAATCCATCCAAAACACCTACGTACATTCCAACGGCTCGATCGTTATGCAAGGGGGACAGCCCTTAAAGCGCGCCAATAACGTAGAGCTGTTTGGGTATTATGAAAATTATAACGTGGCAACGGGGGATTTCTCCTTTGCCAAGGATATTTATCAATTTGAAACGACCTATAACCGCGCCTATATCGACCAATGGAACGAATACGTGAAGGGACATTCCAAATACCGTTCCGTTACCGATACGGTCAACGTAGGACTCCACGTGCAAAAAGATTTTTACGGAAACGGTTATACGATCAATCTGCACAACCTGACCTTCCCGTATGCGGCAACTGTTTCAGCCGACGGATACGTTTCCTACGGACTCAGCAACGCCAATCTGTTTCGAGGTCCTCTTCCGTTTTATACCTTGGGAGATCCCAACGATATGCCGATCATTACCGCCTACGGGCAGGATAATATCGGTATGTACGTAGAGGGGGATCACGTTCGCGTCAACGATATCAATCTCAAAAACTGTGATATCGGAGATACTTTTTCCAACCTTCAATACGTTGGAACGGTTTTGGAGGTGTTGGGCGATGATGTTACGGTCTCCAACTCGATCCTACAGAACGGAAAGCACGTCATGCGTGCCTTTTCCTCGCAAAATACGGTGATCGATAACTGCCTTTTGCAAAACGCACTCAACTTTTTGCTCATTACGGGATGTAACGAATTCATTCCCGTAGATGGAGACAAGACCTTTACCCTGACCGATGAAAACGGTGCGACGCATACCGTTACGCTGAATGAATTTCTCAAAGCGGGCGAGGGAGCGGGGGATGGGATGCTCAATGCGTATCTGATGAAGCAATACGATATCGAAACCATGAAAAAGGCTTTGCATACTCTGCAGGATGCCTTGAACGGTGGGGTAGAATCTCTTTCCTACGGAGGCTCCGTTGAGGTGCGGGACACGCTTTTCTATCGTAGCGGCATTGCTTCCATTTGTATGGAAAGCTCGTTTAACGGTCCGTTCCTCTATACCGAATCACCCTCCATCATTGCCGAGCTGTTTTCGGCGTTTGACGAATCGGCAGTGGCACTCGTTCCCATGACTCCTACCAAGGTGTCGGGGATCAGCTATCCCGTCGATCTGCACGTCACGGGAACGACCAAATTCTATGATTATAAAACCGCCGAGGAGATGGATTTTAACGGGCTGATTGAGGAGAATATTTCCGTGATCGCACAGGAATTGATCGGACAAGACCGTGATGTTACCATCGACGATATCTTTCCGCTCAAATCCATGCTGTATGCAGATGCGGCAAGCCATGGAAGTATTTATTCGCATAACGGTGCGGATTATCTCAACGTTGCGGTTGCGTTTTACGGCGGCGGCTTGAATCTTTCCACCGTTCGATTCGACGGCTTGGAGAATCCAGAGGCACTGAATTCCGAGTTTTCGGTGGAATGGTCAGACAGTTATCTGGCATATCAAACGGTCATCGACACGAACGATTTGCTTGCAAGCTTGTCCTCGCTTCGCGGAATGCTTCAAAAAATGGTTACGGTTGTTACCGGTGTAGAGCCATTTCGATTTGTATGTATGAAAGGAAACGGTTATCTGTTTGGAGAGACCCCGCAGGTCTCGGAATTGAGAGGATAACCTAAGGTAAATCAATGCAAAAGAAATTTTTATTGTGTATCGTTTTGATCGTCGCGCTGGTGACACCGACGTTTTCCTCGTGCGGATTTCTCGGGGGAGAATCGCTCGCGGTCGAGGATATTGAAATCGAAACGCTCAAGGACGGCTCCGTTCGCGTGACCTTCTACTATCTGGACGCCGATCCCGAGTCCTTTACCTTTCCAACCGTTCCCGGTGACAAGGGTGACAAGGGTGACACGGGTGACAAGGGCGATCCCGGAACGGGAATTGAGGGCATTCGGTTGACTTCCGATGGCAAGGGCACGCAGACGATGACGATCACTTATACCGACGACAACATGGATCCCCTGAAGGTTGAGGTCAAGGACGGTATTCACATCGTTTCCACTGAGCGTGTGGATGATGAAAACGGTGATCCGTATTTGAAGATCACCTTCTCGGATGATTCCACCAAGATGGTTCTGCTTCCCAAGGGGGCTGACGGTGATGTGGGCGTTGGCATTAAGAATCTGCAATATTTTATCGATCCCGAAACCAACGAAACAACGGTAACCCTTCTTTTGGATAATGAAGATGAAACCAAGCTGACTCCGTTTATCATTAAGCCCGGTAAGGCAGGGGAGCCCGGCAAGAGCATTGAGCGTATTTTGCAAGAGGAGTGGCGCGACGAGGAAACAGGAGCGCGCCTTGGCACCACCGTATCCTTCTATCTAACGGATTCCGAAGAGCCGCTTGCCAGTGTCAATCTTTACGACGGTATCGGTGTTGCGGATATCAAATCCGAGGATCTCTTGAACGAGACGGGCAAAAAGATCGGTACGCGCTTCTATTTTGAAAAGACCGACGGTACGACGACCTCGCCGATCGACGTTAAGGACGGTGTCAGCATTGAGAGCATCGTTCCGAGTATTGAGTCCGACGGAAGAACGCGCATCACGGTGACGCTTTCCGACGGAACGGTACATCCGTTCTGGATCCCTGCCGTGGTCAGTATCAACTCCATTCGCCACGAGCACAACGAGAATGGGGATACGATCGTAAACGTCATTATGAACAAGGGGGATCCCTATACCTTCGTCATCAAGCGCGGTGTCGGTATTCAGGATATCAAGGTGGTTGAAAACCCCGAAAACAGCACGGAATTTTTGATGCTGATCACCTACACCGACAATACCACGGCAAAGGTTCCCTTCAATAAGCCTACTCCCTGGCAAAACGGCAGAGGAAATCCAAACGATACGCATGCCGCGGGAAATGAAGGCGATTATTATTTTGACCTCGCAGACAACGCAATCTACATGATGCACGGCGGTGTATGGCAGTTGATCGTCGATCTCGACGTGTTTGACGAGCCCGTCAGCGTAACTTTTTCGATTGTGGGACAAGAGAACGTGGTGTGGAGCAATCTGCTTTCCACGCAAACGGTATTGGTAAAGCGCGGTGAAACCTTTGCCACTGCCGCAAAGCACTTCCCGGATAAACCTGTCAAACGTCCCACCGACGAGGAAAACGAGCAGGGAATCGTTGAGTATCGCTTTGTAGGATGGAGCGCGGTCAACGGGACGTTTGACCCTGCTGTCAACGGACTGTTTACCGACCTGACGATGGTTGCGGGAGATATTACTCTCTATCCCGTTTGGGAAGCTGTTTACGCGTAAGTCTTTTGGGGTGAGCGGAATGCAAGCACGCATTTTGTCTCACCCCGTGCTTTCGAGAGGAGTATATATGAAGGAAGGAAGAAAACGTTCTCGGCTGATTGCAATGGTGCTGGTTTTGGTGCTTCTGTCAGGCACCGTGTGCGCGCTTTGGATGCGTCCCGATTGGCGTTTTTTGATCGAATCTGCTTTGAGGTGGAAACCACCTCTTGACCTGAAACCGATTTTGCTTGGTGCGGATTGCAGTTTCTTGACGCTTTCGGATCTGCGACGGTTGCCCAACGTTACCGAAACAGCATCTTTGATGCTGGTGAATGCCGCTCATCCATTGCCAAACGATTACGTTCCCACGCTGAGGGAATACAACGGCACCAAAATGCATCCGGATATGATTGCGGCATATGCGGCTCTCAGAGACGAGGTGGAGGCAAGAACGGGAATGCGCATCTACGTTTCCGCGGATTACCGCACGAAGGAGGAGCAGGAGACGCTCTTGCAGGAAGGAGAGGCAGGAACCGTTGCGCCTGTTGGTTGCAGCGAGCATGAGGCGGGATTGGCACTTGACGTTTACGTTAAGGGGTACGGCGGATCGGCGTTCCTCAAAACCGAGGCAGGGTGCGAGGTCAACCGCATTTGCGGGGAATACGGTTTTATCGTCCGTTATCCGAGCGGAAAAGAGGACGTAACGGGAATTTCTTACGAGCCGTGGCATTTGCGCTACGTGGGACAACCGCACGCGCGGTTGATGATGGAAAGCGGATTGACGTATGAGGAATATCTCGACGCATTATCTCCCGAGGTTTGGTACGAGAGCGGGGAATACCGCATTTTAAAGACGGGATGGGAGTGCGTGGCGCTTCCAAACGGATGGAAATCGTGTCATCTTTCCAAGGATAACGCAGGACATACCGTGATCACCTTAAAAATGTCATAGAAAATAAAAAAAGCAGAAAAATATCATCAAAAACACTTGACAAGCATATGGAAAATATGATATAATAATATGCCGCTTGAAAAAGGCTTTTTTAAGTGTGTCCAAAAGACACCGCCCCCATCAGCGAGTCTATCAGAAAGAGAGGTGCTTTTCGTGTTTGCAGTTATCGAAACCGGCGGAAAGCAGTACAAGGTAATCGAGCAGGACATTATTTTTGTTGAGAAGCTCGACGTTAACGAAGGAGACGAGATCGTTTTCGACAGCGTTAAGGCATTGTCGAACGACAACGGCTTTGTTGTTGGTGCTCCCAACGTAGATGGTGCTAAAGTTACTGCCAAGGTTCTTAAGAACGGTAAGAACAAGAAGATCTACGTTATGAAGTACAAGTCGAAGAAGAACGAGAAGAAGAAGATCGGTCACAGACAGCCTTTCACCAAGGTTCAGATTCTGAAGATCGAGGGCTGATTGTAAAATCGGTTCGGTCATGACCAAAATCACGTTTTTCAGAAGCGGTGGAGTATTCTACGGCTTCGAGGAGCAGGGTCACGCAGGTTATGCGGAAGCGGGGGACGACATTGTATGTGCCGCCATCTCTTCCATGACGATGTTTCTTATCAACACCATCGAGGTTGCGTATTCTTCCTCTGTTGATTACGATATCAATGAGGGTGCGACCAAAATCACTGTACGTGCCAAATCGGCACTGCCTGAGTTTGAGTCGGACGATTACAAGAGATACGCTGTTTCGGGAATCATGATGGGGTACTACTGTCAGCTCAGTGATATGCTTGAGGAGTATGCGGATTATCTTGACGTAGCCGTTGAAGATAAGCCGTACGAAGAATAATTCATCTAATCCATTCTCACAAAGAGATCCAAAAATTTTAGGAGGAAAAGAATGATGTTGAAGCTCAGTTTACAGTTCTTTGCTCATAAGAAGGGCGTAGGTTCTACAAAGAACGGCCGTGATTCTGAATCCAAGCGTCTTGGCGCTAAGAGAGCAGACGGTCAGATGGTTCTCGCTGGTAACATTCTTGTTAGACAGAGAGGAACAGCAATCCGTCCCGGTAACAACGTTGGTATCG
>JBGVEW010000001.1:0-75807 GCA_045120465.1 Eubacteriales bacterium | reverse complement strand
TGAGAGGACACCCGATGCGCTTGCGTCGGGTGTTCAAACATCCGTACAATCGACTTATCAAGAGAAATAATTATAATTATATTAGGACAAATAGGAGGTATTACAATGAACGTAGTAATATACGCTCGATATTCAAGCCATAGTCAGACCGAGCAATCCATTGAAGGACAGTTAAAGGTCTGTTACGAATATGCCGAATCTCACAATTACACCATTGTGGGTGAATATATCGACCGCGCTCAAAGCGGTAAGTTTGATAACCGCGCAGAATTTCAAAGAATGATCGCAGATAGCGACAAGCATACCTTTGAGGGTGTGCTTGTATATCAGCTTGACCGATTTGCCCGTAACCGTTACGACAGCGCAATCAACAAAGCCAAGCTTAAGAAGAACGGCGTCAGAGTTATGTCCGCCAAGGAAAACATCTCGGACGATGCCTCGGGCATTCTCATTGAGGGCGTTCTCGAAAGTATGGCGGAATACTACTCCGTAGAGCTTGCGCAGAAGATAAACCGAGGTATGGCAATCAACGCCGAAAAATGCTTATCCAATGGCAGCAATCCCGGACTTGGCTACAAGGTAAACAAAGACCGTACCTTTTCTGTTGACGAGGAAGAGGCGGCAATTGTCCGCGAGATCTACGAACGATATGCAAGCGGCGAAACCAAAGCAGAGATCGTCAAGGACTTGCAACGAAGAAAGGTTAAGACTTCGATTGGTAACGAGTTTACCTACAACAGCCTCAGCCATCTTCTCAAAAACAAACGCTATATCGGAATATATATTTACAAAGGAGAGGAAAAGCCCGGTGGAATGCCGCGTATTATGGACGACGACTTATTCTATCGGGTACAAGCACTTATGAACAAGAACAAATCCGCACCCGCGCGTACTCGCGGTGAAAACGAATACCTTTTGACAACCAAGCTTTTCTGCGGTCATTGCAAGGAAATGATGGTCGGCTACGGCGGCACGGGAAAGTCGGGCAAGCAGTACCATTATTATAACTGCAAGAATGCTCGCAAAAACAAATGTGACAAGAAGGTTGTCGGCAAAGAGTATATTGAAAACCGCGTTATCGAGGTATGCCTGCAAATGCTCACCGAGGATAAGATACGCTATATTGCCAAGCGGGTTGCGGAGGAATGTAACAAGAGCCCCGATAACCTTTCAATAAAGGAAATCAAGAAAGCGATCAAGGAGGTTGATGCTGCCATCGAGAACCTTTGGAAAGGTATCGAGCAAGGACAAGCGGTGGATATGCTGACCGAGCGACTGAACCGCCGCCAAGCCGAGAAAACCGAATTGGAAACACAGCTCGCTATTGAGAATAACAAGAAAATCTGTTTAACCGAAGCGCAGGTTTACGCTTTTCTCGATTTCATCTGCGAAATGCCGCTTGATGATTTTAATAAGCGCAGAGCACTCATAAACATCTTCGTACACTCGGTCTATCTGTACGATGACCATTTCACGTTGATCATCAACGCGAGCAAGAAGCCTTTGAGCATCGACAATATCCCGCTTAACGATATTGAAGAAGCTTTTGAGGGCGAAAATGAAGGAAAGGAGGGGTGTTCGTCTATGGCGACACCTGCTCCACCAGAAAAAGACTCAGGATTGGATACAATTCCGAGTCTTTTTCAGCTAAATCCGCCTTCGTCGGAATAAATCCACTGTCGTGGATGAAATCACTCCGTGATGAAATCTGCCTTGCGGCAGGTTAAAGATGGCGGATTTGATTTCATCTGAAGCCGAAGGCTGAAGATTTCATCCGAGCTTGCTCGGATTTCATCATGCAAAGCAGGATTTCATTATTGCTTTTCTTTCGGATTTGTGCTATACTTAATTTGAGGTGATTATTATGGCAGAAAACAAACTTGCAAACTTATCTATGGATTTTGCTGTCAGCATTTTAAAAGTGACTGACGGTATTAAAGGACATTATTCCCTTATAAATCAGTTGGAGCGTAGTGCGACATCTATTGGTGCTAATATTCGTGAGGCAAAATATGCTCATAGCAAAGCTGACTTTATTTCTAAATTGCAGATTGCTTTAAAAGAGTGCTATGAAACAGAATATTGGCTTGAACTTATGCAAAAATCCGAG
Organism: Eubacteriales bacterium; assembly: GCA_045120465.1. Taxonomy (GTDB): domain Bacteria; phylum Bacillota; class Clostridia; order Oscillospirales; family CAG-272; genus UMGS1865. Next base: position 73,697 of record JBGVEW010000001.1, on the reverse strand, counting down.
ATTTTCACTGATGATGGTGTGAAAGCTCTTTTACACGATTGCGGTGTAATAAGACGAATGTTGATTTCTTCTATTAACACGACAAAACTTGGATGTAAAGTAAATGGATAATACTTTTGTGCTTGAGGGCGAAAACTTTAAATTATCATTGACTTTTCAAGTGTTTGAATCTGATATTGCTTAGCCAACAAATACTATCATTTCGGTTTTTGTTTTGAGTGCGGGATTTTCTGCATCTACATCGATGGATGTTGACATAAAAGAAATTTCAGAATTCTGTAACGAGTTGAATAAATTGTATTCCACATTAAAAGGAAGTACAAAAATATTAGAGCCGTTTGGCAATAAACAAAGTATTTGTTTTAGCGGTGATGGATTAGGACATATACACATTTCAGGAACACTTCATTCCAATGGCGCAGATGGTCTTTGGCAAGAATTAAAATTTGAAAATTCCATTGATCAAACATATTTTCCAAAGTTTATCACAGAACTGACAGCATACGTTAAGCAGTTTTGTTAAATATGGGTTGCACCCATTCGTTAAATTTTAACCCATTTTTTTGCAAAAAAGCGGACCCATTTTCTAAAAAAATTGAACCCATTTTGCAAAATGAACCCATTAGGATTTTGTATCCTTTTCGTAGCCCTTTCACAAAAAAGAAGCATGGGTTGCCAAGCAACCCATGCTTCTTTTTTGCGCAGTTCTGACATCGTCCCCTGCGAATTGCCGCTTGCGGCAATTGCGCCGTAGCGTGCGCATAGCACCACAGCTATACATATCATCGTACCATCTAACGCTTTACGCCCACCGCATCAGCGGTGGGCGTTCCCCTTTATGCTCTGATAAAATCAATAAAGAAATTCCAATCCTCACGGCTGAAGAAGTGTGTGCCCGCACGTTTGAGGAATGCGATATTGCCCGTTAAGGTGCGCTCCCCTTGCCGGAGCATCTTATCCCCTACGTCCAAGCCGACCAGCCCCATTTTGCGATAAATCACGTCTGCCGCCTCTGCCATGAGGTATTGCGCGTCGGTATCCGCCCACGTGTCCTGCTCCGCTGTGTTGATACACAGCTTTCTGGGAGCAACCAAAGCTCCGAGATAGTGCTGATCAAAGGGCATGTCCGCTTCCCTGTTGCTATATCCGTGAAAATGCGTATTGAACCAATACGGGAACACCTTGCAAATGCGTTCCACCGTCTCTCCTGTCTTTTCGCGTGCGATTGCCGCTCCGCAAGATCCGGAATTATTGACAAGAACGCCAGCAAAGCGTGTGTCAAGTGCCGCCGTTAGAAGCGCGGTCTTACCGAGGCGAGAGTGTCCCGCAACGTAAAGGCGATCCTGTGTAGCATATCCGTTTTCCAAAAGATAGGTTGCGATCTCACTTGCCGCAAAAGCCCACAGTGCGATTTTACCCGCCGCATGTGCATCGGTTCGATCGGACAACAACCGTGCGATGCCGTTGGTAAAATCACCGTCATCACTCGTTACGTCCTTATAATTGACGTGTGCCACCGCAACACCGCGATCCATGAGTTCCTCTATGGGAAAATACTTGTTGGGAAGCTCGGGATGGAAGTTGATCTCAACGATCATTTCCGCATCGGGATTGGCATACGGCGTAAAAATATGTACAGGGAAAGATGCACTGTCTCCGTTTTTTTCAAAGGTAAACTCAACGGTTGTCCAACGGCATTTGCCGGCAAACTGGTCTTCCTGCGTTGTAGAAACAGCTCCCTTTACCGTAAGACCATCGGCATTGACAAAGCCGTATTCTTCCCACAAGACGGTATGCAACGCTGTCTCGCGGTCAAAGCTACCGTCCGCGCGGTAAGGATAATCCGGAAGAGTCAGCTCCTTGGAGTAGCGCTCGGTTTCACGTCTCAAATTTGATTCAAACTGCAAACTTTTCATATTGATTACTCCTTATACTTTTGATAGAATCCATTCGATTCCCTCTTGGACCCCTTCTTTTTCTTTTGCGCAATAAGTAGCCGCCGCCTTGAGTGCATCGGGCGACCACGGCATTGCGATACTGACGGGGCAAACCGTGAACATTGGATAATCGTTGAGGCTGTCTCCAAAGCACGCACATTCCTCGATCGATGCGTTCATCAACCGGCAAAAGCGCAAAATAGCCTTTCCCTTGTCACACCCCTCACCAAACACCTCTACGTATTCTGCATGAAGGATTGGATTCATACGCGTTTTCGGAAAGGTGTTCGGATCAAAATCAGTACCGATCACAGAAAATTTGGTGGCGGGATTTTGAGGCATCTGCTCGATGATCTCACTTACCTGCTTTGCAATTTCGACGTCGGTATAATCTTCTTCTCGATCTTCGAAATGGAACATCAAAATTTTATTTTGTCCTTCATAAGCCAAATGACGATGCGTCCGCATGGAATATTCCACCCACGCGCGCACCTCATTCTCGGTCAGGATCTTTTCTTCGCACCAAGAGCCGTCAAAGTAGATATCGCAACCGCCAAAGATCATTCCATCCCACGGGATCACGTCCATTTCCGCCGATTTGGCGCCTCTGGCACGCCCCGTACAAAGGATCAACCAATATCCCTTCTTCTGTGCTTTGTTCATTGCCTCGCGCGTCTTTGGCGTAATTTCGCCATCCACGCGCACGGTATTATCATAATCAAAAAACAGATATTTGATTCTTTTTACATCCATAAAACACCATTATCCCTCGTAGGAACGATCCTTCATATGACGGTCAATATCGCGCTCTGCCGAGCGTTTTGCGTCGCTTTCGCGTTTATCATACAACTTTTTACCGCGACAGAGTCCCAGTTCTACCTTAACGTGACTTCCGGAAAAGTAAAGAGACAGCGGAACGACCGTGTATCCCTTTTGCTGTACAAAGCCCTGCAATTTTAAAATCTCGCGGCGGTGCATCAACAGCTTTTTGTCGCGCATTGGATCGGTGTTGAAAATATTTCCTTGTTCGTAAGGGCTGATGCGCATTCCCACCGCAAAGATTTCGCCCTTCTCAAAGGAGCAATAGGAATCCTTGAGGTTGACTCCGCCTCCGCGAATACTTTTGACCTCGGTCCCCGCTAAAGAGATGCCTGCCTCGTATTTTTCTTCCACAAAATAATCGTGAAAAGCTTTTTTGTTTTGCGCAATGATTTTTTGTCCCGTTTGTTTTTTTTCAGCCATGTTTCTCACTCGCAATCGTCAATTGATATCATTATAAAAAATTTCTTCGTCCGCAAAATAAAGTCCCAGCTCGTCACGCGCCACACGCGTGATGTAATCGCGGTTTTCGGAGGAGTTGAGAAGGTTGCGGATCTCCTCCAAACGCGTTTGGTATTCCGATAGGATGTCTCCTGCCTGTGTACCCGAATTTAGTACCGCCTGGCAGGTATCGTAATCCTTGAGCAAGCGGTTGACCGCCTCGGCAGAACCTAATAGCGTCTCCAGCTCCGCGCGAGTCTCCTCCAAATTGGAAAGAGCGATCTGAAGCTGTTCCGCCTCTTGATTGAGCTCATTATAGTACATCACACTATTGGCAAAAACGCCAATCGAAACGATGACTAAAAGTCCTAAAAAAATACGCATCAGGAGGCTGAGACTAAATTGCTGTTTTTTCTCCTCTTTCACAAGAGCCCTCCTTTTATTTTACTTCCTTACTTTCCGTTGGTAATAATCCGCTTCCGTTTTTTGCAAGCGCAATCCAAAAACGGCGCGTCTGTCGCACTCTTGCGCGATGCAACCCTGCGTTTCGAGAACGGTGATAAAAGTGCAGGATCATTTTACATAGGAATCTGATCGGCAACCGCACCGGAAGCCCGATCAAAAAGAACAAGTATCGAAAAAACGTCTCGATACCAAACGCAAGATACGCCAATATAGGTGATATTGCTTTTCCGATCGTTACGCGATACAAACAGAAGCCACCGAAAGCGCAGATAAATGCCGGAATACGGATATTTCCGAGGTTGATCTGATAGAACAGCAGGATCATTGTGATCCCTACTGCAAGGCAGAATCCAAAATCCTCTAAAAAGCGAAGCATCGGTAACGCCCGACTCGACTTTCGTTCCGTCCTCTGCTTCAGATACCGCAATGGTTTCATTCGCAAACGGTCGTATCCCTTGATCAAGGAGGATTCGCCAAGCCAGACACGCGGAATTCGCAGCAGATCCCAAACGCCCCCGAACAAAATACCGACCAAAAAAGAACACGCCCAAAGCTGTGCAAGCGCCGTTTGTGAGATCAGCATCTTTTACGAATGAAACAGCCTGGAAAAAAGACCGTTATGATGGATCTTTTCGCCATCGGTGTCTGTATAAGTAACGGAATCCACGCGACCGTCCAAAGTCACAATTCCCGATTCAAGACTTAACACGCGGACGTGCAGATTTTCCCCGAGGATCTCAAGACCACCGTCCGCCGTTTCCAACACCACTATCTGCTCGTCAAAGCTGATGACGTCACGGACACCGCAGATCTCCATCGTGTGTCGCCCTGTCAACGTAATTCGATGTGCTCCTTGTTCGGTTTGTTTGATCGTATCTGTACCCATATCGCACCTCTTCCGTTTGGTTTGTTACAATCGTATGCGATAGGCAGGTAAAATATAACTTTTAAGAAAGAACCTCGTAAAGTCCCGCGGCATCAGCCTTGAGGGTATGCTCCTTCACGTCCAGAACGCGCACGCGAAGCGTGCGTTGACCAAAGGTGATTTCAAGGATATCCCCTTCCTTAACGTCGTACGAAGCCTTGGCGCGTCTGCCGTTAACGGTAACGTGCTCGGCATCACACGCATCGTTGGCAACGCTTCTGCGCTTGATGATGCGCGATACCTTTAAAAATTTGTCAAGTCTCATTGATTTTTTCCTTCATTTTCTTTCCACACAAAAATACCAATCGGCGTGATGCGGGAATTGTAATGGTCTCGTTTGTTTTGGGATTACGACCGTTGTGTTCCTCTTTGGTACGCACCTCAAAGGAACCAAAGCCCGAAATCTGTACCGTGTCGCCATCCAACAACGCATTGTAAAACGCATCGGCAAGCGCGTCGTAAGCCGCTTCTATTTGTTTTTTGGTTATACCGCTGTTTTTAGCGGCACGATCGATCCATTCCGATTTTTTCATGGAGTACACCTTTCAGATATGATACCTTTATTCTATCATATTCTTGCCGCTTCTGCAAGACTTTTTTCAACATTTTCATTTTTTTAGTAGGTTTTCAGCACTCTTTTTCGACGTTACATAAATGCAATCTGCAAAGCAATCGCCAAAGTCGTTCCCCCATGGGGAGTGAGCAAATATCCTCTTTGGAAAGTGCTCCTCCAAGAAGCGAGAGCATTGCGTAGAGAAGCATTGCAACGAGAATACAGGAAATGCCCGGAATACTGCTCTCACCCATGCGATCGCACAAAAACAGATACAAACAGTATGACGAGCCAACAGACAAAAGAGACAAACCAAGAGGCCGGAAAAACGCTTTGAAAAACGGAATTTTTTTGCAAACCGGCATACAGAAGATGAAATTCAGTGTCACGACCGTCATATTGCAAAGCAAGGTGCTGACAGGCGCGCCGATGATTCCTACCGATGCGTTCCCGATTAGCACGTAAGCAACGATCGCCTTGACGATCGTTCCACAGAACATGGAGAATATGGGCTTATTAACCTCTTGGTAGGCATGCAACACCGAATTGGTCGCGCTGATCATACAGGAAAGAAAGACCGATACCCCTAACGTGGAAAGGAGCGGAGCGGCAAGAGCAACCGCCTCCGGCTCATTGGAAAACAGAATGGAAAGAATAGGACGAGAAAAGGCGGAAAGGCCGACCGATGCGGGCAACGCGCAAAAAGCTGTCAAGCGGTAACAGGTAGCAACGATTTCGTTTTGCTTCTCGCGTTTCCCTGCCGCAATTGCAGCGGAAAGCATCGGAACGAGCGGCAAAAAGAGCGAATTGAGGAGTGTTGGGATCAAACCATATACCGAAAGTGCCAACGTCGTATAGCTTCCAAAGGCTTCGTTGGCACCACTTTCCGTGTACCCGATGCTCTGAAGTCTGCGAAGGATCATGGTCATATCCAAAAGCTTAGTAAAGCTCAAAAGCGATGCGCCAAAGGTCATTGGAATTGCCAAGCGAGCGAGACGAACGCGGATCTTGTGGGAATCGATCGAGGAAGCCGACAAAGATTTGGTCGTTTCCATTTTGTTGGCGTGATCAAAACGGTGCTTTGCAAGGACGAGATAAAGCGTAGAGAGGGCGGTTCCAAGCGTCAGTCCCCATCCTGCCGCTGCGGCGATTTGTGGAGTGGCATACCCGTTTTCGAGTGCAATATGCGCAAAGAGAAGTCCGAACACAAGCTTTCCGACTGCTTCAATCAATTGAGAAATTGCCGTTGGAAGCATTTTTTGAAACCCCTGAAAATAGCCTCTTACAGCGGAGGAAATACAAACAAAAAAAACGGTTGGTGCGATGGAGATCATGCATGCATACGCATTTTCGCTCCTTAACCATCTGCAAAAAAGTCCGGCTCCCAACCACATTACAAGCATACCGAAAGTGCCGAGCAACAAAAACACCGTCATGGCAGAGCGGTAAATACGCGTAACAGCACCTTGCTCTTGCTTCGCTAACGCTTCGGAAATCAAAACGGAGAGTGCTACGGGAAGCCCCGCCGTTGCGATAATACAAAACAACGCGTAAATCTCGTAGGCAGAATGAAAATATCCCATGCCCTCGGATCCGAGATACGAGAGCATGGGGATTTTATAAAGGAGTCCGATGAGTTTTACGAAAAGCGTGGAGAGCGAGAGCAAAAGCACTCCTGAAAAAAAGACTTTTTTGGCGTTTTTTTGCTTCTCTCCCATGCTTTACCTCACAAAACCGTTAATCGAAATAGTGAGCAAACACCTCTCGACATTCAAAGCGGAGACGTTCCTCATCAATCAAAGTATATTCTCCGTTTCGGTAAAGTATGCGTCCGTCAGCCATGGTAAAAATCACATCGGAACGCTCGGCACTATACGCGAGCATTGCGTAATCGTCATAGGACGGAATATTGTGGATCGAATTACGGTCGATGAGCACCAGATCTGCGCGATAGCCAACCTCAACTCTGCCGCAATCCCGTCTTCCTTGCGCGATCGCTCCGTTTCGGGTTGCAAGAGCAATCATGTCCGATGCCACCGTAATGGCGGGATCTCGAGAAACTCCCTTGTGCAAAATTGCCGCCGTTTGCATCTCCCGAAGCATATCGAGGCGGTTATTGGATGCCACCCCGTCGGTTCCAAGTGCTACGTTGACACCGGCATCCAGCATCTTTCTCAAAGGCATTACACCGCTTCCGAGTTTGAGATTGCTGACGGGATTATGCGCTGCAGTAACTCCTTTTTTTGCCATGATGGCAAGATCTTCATCGCTTACCCATACGCAATGCGCAGCGGTTGTGGGAGCTTCGAAGACACCGAGCGAATCAAAAAACTCGGTTGGTGTTTTTCCGTGACGCGCAATACACTCGTTATGCTCCTTTTCGGTTTCGGAAAGGTGCAACTGCATTCCGATCCCATTTTTTGCGGCAAGCTCGCCAACGTATGCGCAATAATGCGCTTGGTTTGTGTACTCCGCATGGAGCGACATATCAATCTTTAAGCGTCCGTCATCCGCGTTATGATAATTGCGCCAAAGCTCCAGACCTTCCGCAATGCGGCTATCCTTGGAAGGATCTACTGTAGGATCAAAGGAAACCAGACTGCGGGAAAGGTTTGCCTTAATGCCCGTTCCCAAAACCGCTTCCGCCACCGCATCCTCAAACATATACATATCCGAAAAGGATACGACACCGCCGCGAAGCATTTCGGCAATTGCCCATTTGGTTGCGCTATAGACGCTCTTGTGGGTCAAATGCTCCTCCGCTGGGAAAATGCGTTCTTCCAACCAACGTTGCAACGGAAGATCCTCACCGTATCCGCGGAAGAGCGTCATTGCCGCGTGACAGTGCGCGTTGTAAAATGCGGGAATCAGCAAGTTTCCATTCCCTTCCACCACCTCGGCACCTACAAACTCAGGAAGACTTTCGCTGATAGCGGTGATCTTTTTATCCTCAACAGTAACGTGCACCGAGCGACCTTCGAAGCCGTATTCGGGGAGTAGAGTTACGTTTTTAATAATCGTTTTCATTCTTCAATTTCCTCAATTTCAAATCAATACGGAAACCGCAGACTCATTTGCGATTTCCATCAAAGAAGATGATGCTCACGATAGAAGGTTTCCATCGCGGCAATCTTTTCCTCGGTGCTATGATCCTTCAGGTACTCATACGGGTACTTGGGATAGAACAAACGCTCAATGACAGGCTTCCCTCCGTTTTGAGGACGGTAATCCACCATTTTGGAAACCGCTCCCGCTCCCAGCGCAAAAATGGAGTGAACCTCCTCCATCATATACACGTTGTAGCGTCCCTCGGTGCCCTCCAAAGCAAAGCCGACGTTTTCGAAGTTGCCGACCGTATTTTTTTGGCGATACATATAGTACGGAAGATACCCCTCTTGAAGGGTTTTTAACTGCGAGTAATCCACGCATTTTCCGGCATCACCGCCACGCAAGGAATAAACACCGTTGCCCTGACGCAAAATCTCTGCCGCTTTTTTGACGCAGAAGGTATGTACGGTAATGTTTTCGGGACGAAGAGCAACAATCTGGTCAAAGGTTGCAGAAAAGGTCTTAAAGGTATCTCCCGGCAAGCCAACGATCAAATCGGTATTGATGACAGGAATTCCCGATTCTCTTGCGATGCTGTACGCACGCAAAAAATCCTCAGCGGTGTGAGAACGCCCAATGCTTTGCAAAACCGCGTCGCAGAGGGATTGCGGATTGACGCATACACGCGTTACCCCGTATTCCTTGGCAACCGCCATCTTTTCAGCAGTAATGGTGTCGGGTCTGCCCGATTCCAGCGTATATTCCTCAAGCGAATGAACGTCGGTCATTTCCGCAATCGTTCCCAGCAGCATTCGAAGCTGATCGGCTGTGAGAATGGTAGGCGTGCCTCCACCGATATAAATAGTGGAAATGCGAAGTCCCAGCTCGCGGATCTTGGCAAAGGTCAAGCGGATATCCGACAAAAGATGCTCCAGATATTCGGGAATAAGTGAGAGAAGCTTGGGAGACGTATAAGAAACAAAGGAACAATAACTGCACCGCGTGGGACAAAACGGAATGGAAATATATACGCTGCAATCCTTTGCGCTTTGATTTGCGATCAACTTTTGCTCGTTGAGCGCTACGTCGGTGGCAAGTGCCGCCTTTTTGGGAAACACGAAATATTCGGATGCCAGAGTTCGCTTGACGCGAGTCTTGCTCATTCCCGTTTGCAAAAGCTCGGTTGCCACCTTGGAAGGACGAACACCCGTGAGCATTCCCCACGAGGGTCTGTATCCGATCAGGTCACCGCACGCGGCGATCACAGCCGCACCGCAGGCAAGCTTTGCGGTTTTAGCCTTGTCAAACTCGGTGGTATAGGCATAGGACTTTTCTGCCGACGCACTTTGTCCCTCTACCGTTACCCGCACATAGGCTTCAACACCGTTCTCGTTTTCGGAAAGGCGCAAATAAAGCTCGGGCGCATCTGGATTTTCTTGCTCGGCGGCGCCAAACTTTGCTCCCGGAAAAAAGATCATGCAAAGAGTTTGTATATAATATGCGTTGATATTTCCGTCTAAAATCAGCTTCATAACGATCGTTCCCTACTTTTTATTTCTTCTTTTTCAAAACTTCGCTGTCCATGCAAATGGTCACCGGTCCCTCATTGGTAAGTGTAACCTTCATGTCCGCACCAAAAATACCGCTTTCGACCCTACGGAGCTCTCCTGAGAGGAGCTTTTTGAAGTATTCATAGAGTCGGTTTGCCTCCTCCGGCTTTGCGGACTCCAAAAAATCAGGTCTGTTTCCGTGACGGTAATTGGCAAGAAGCGTAAACTGCGAGATCACGAGTGCTTCACCGTTGATATCACGGATCGAAAGATTCATCTTGTCATTTTCATCACGGAACACTCGCAATGCGGCAATCTTGCGGCACAAAAGCTCCGCATCCTCCTCGGTGTCGCCCTCTGCGACTCCGAGAAGGATCATATATCCTTGGTTGCAAGCGCCAACGATCTGTCCGTTCACCTCCACGGATGCGCTCGATACTCTTTGAATGACAGCTTTCATTTAAAAAAGTCCTTTCCTTACGCAAAACCGCGCAAAATGTTGTTAACGCCCTTTAATCCGCGCAAACGCGATACGATGGAATGGTAGTGGTCGATATTGCGGCATCCCACCTTGAGGCTAACGGTATTGTTTCCGTCGGGACGGGTAGTGACGTTGATTTGGAGAATCGAAACGCGCATATCCGCCATTGCCGCGGTAATATCCGCCAGCATACCGATTCGGTCATCTACGTAAATTTGGAGAAGTGCCTCGTAAACGCCTGAACCGTGTCCATGCTCGACCGCTCCCTCCCAATGTGCTTCCTTCCATCTTTCGGCATTTTCGGGATTGTTACGTCCCTGTACGACGTTGGGACAGTCAATTTTATGAATCGAAATACCAAATCCCTTGGTAACAAAGCCGATAACGGAATCTCCGGGCAATGGATTGCAGCACTTTGCAAACTTGACCATGCAACCGCTCTCGCCGTCCACAACGATACCGCTGTCGGATTTGACGTTTTTGGGCTTGGAGATCGGAATTTTTGCGGGTTCAACCACCTCTACGGGTTCAACCTCGGGCTTGATAAGTCGCTCACACTCGTTTTGCAAGCGTTTGGAGATCTTGCCACTGATGAGAATACCACCGTATCCGATTGCGTTGTAAAAATCATCTGCCGAATTATATCCGAGCCCGGTGCTGACCGTATTGACGATCTCGTCGCGCTGTGCCTCGGTAAAGTTCTTGCGGTAACGTTTGATCTCCGTTTCTACCGCGGCTTTTCCAACTACGATATTATCGGATCTCTTTTCTTTTTTGAACCACGCACGGATCTTGGAGCGTGCCGCACTGGTTTTAACGATATTCAGCCAATCGCGGCTGGGTCCCTTGGACGTGGCAGAGGTCAAAACCTCTACGATCTCACCGTTTTTCAGGGTGCGGTCGATTGGAACGATCATACCGTTGATCTTACCGCCGACCATACGATCGCCCACCGCCGAGTGTACGGCATAGGCAAAGTCGATGACGTTTGCACCGTTTGGAAGTGCCAAAACGTCTCCCTTGGGGGTAAAAACAAAGACCTCATCGTGGAAGATCTCGGTTTTGAGCGCATTCATGAATTCGTCGGGGTCTCTTTGCTCGTCCTCGGTTTCGATCAGACGGGAGATCCACTCCAAACGCTTATCCATTTCCTCCTTAGAGGATGCACCGGACTTGTATTTCCAGTGTGCGGCGATACCGTATTCCGCTACGTGATGCATCTCCCACGTACGGATCTGAACCTCAAACGGAATTCCATCCCTTCCAATGACCGTGGTATGAAGCGAGCGATACATGTTGGGCTTTGGTGTGGAAATATAGTCCTTGAAGCGTCCGGGCATGGAATTATACATCTCATGAATCAAGCCCAGCGCGGTATAACACTCCAGTTCGGTATCCACGATGATACGCAGTGCGTAAAAATCGTAGATTTGGTCAAAAGATTTGTTTTGGTTATACATTTTACGATAGATGGAATAAACCGACTTGATTCTTCCCTCCAACGTAAAATGTATGCCGTTTTCACGCATTTTTTCCGCGACCTCGGTGCGGATGCGCTGCATAAATTCTTGATTGGCACCGTATTTGCCGTCGATATGATTGTGAATCTCCTCGTAGCCGATCGGATCAAGATACTGCAAGCTGAGATTTTCAAGCTCCAGCTTGATACGCTGCATACCAAGACGATGTGCCAGAGGTGCGTAAACGTGCATCGTTTCCAGTGCAGTCATACGGCGTTTGGGATCGGGCTTTGCATCAAGCGTTCTCATATTGTGCAAACGGTCGCAAAGCTTGATAAAGATCACGCGGATATCGCGCGACATGGCAAGCAGCATCTTACGCAAGGTTTCGATGTGTGCCTCTTCCTTATCCTCAACGTGAAGCATCACGATCTTGGTAAGACCGTCAACCAACAGTGCTACGTCAGCACCGAATTTCTTTTCCAGATCCTTAAGACTCGTTTTCTCCGAGCAATCCTCAACCGCATCGTGAAGCAATGCGGCACAGATGGAATCGGTGTCAAGCTCCAAGCCCGCCACAATCTCCGCCACGGCAATCGGATGCGAAATATACGCCTCGCCGCTTGCGCGGAACTGTCCCTCATGCAACTCTTTTGCATACTCGTACGCAGATACGATTTTTTCGATATCATATTTTTTTTCGGTTGCCTTCAGAATCTCCAAAAGCCCCGTGACGTCGGTATGTACCGTACTCATTGGAAGTTCTTCCTCCTCTCCCTGCAACGCTTCTTAGGCGTTTTCGGATTTTCGTAGTTGTGTTTTGAGCTTTTTTAAAATAGACGATTTATCGATGCCTGTTTTGGTGGGATTGAAATAAAAATCGAATACAAAGCAATCCTCCACAGGCTCACTCACGTCACAGAAGCGAAGCTCCTGCATCACGCGAAGGATCGTTTTCAGTTTAAGGTATCCGACATTGACGTTGCTGTAGCCGTTGAGCATGGAGAGCAAACGTCGAATCGGGAAATAGGTATGTTTCAGTCCGTATTCTCGTCGAAGCATGGTATAAACCGCCGCCATATCGTCACGCGTTGGAATAACCTCCTCCTCGGGCGTAAACTCTGCACCACATCGAATCTGCTCGTAACGCTCGCGCAAAGCCGTAAAAGACTGCTCAAACGAAGGAGACAGGTGCATATCCTGAACGATCATTTGCAAGGAAGTCACGTTTTGGAACTCATTCACGTTAAGCTGGAACAGCACGTCAACGCGATCGCCAAGTTCAAACGGAAGCTGTACACTGTTCATGCCAAACCATACCGCCGCCATAGAAATGCCGTCTCGCTCCAAAATCAGCTTGGTGTGCTTTCCGCCCCCCATAGGGATCGCACGCACAACGGTAGCCCCCGAAAGCATCAGCACGGGCACGGGATTGGAGGTTCCGAACGGTTCCATACGATCGATCTCCTGTGCCAACTTGAGGTTGAGCTCTTCTATGCGCACCTCACAATCAGCCTCAACCGATCCGCACAGCATATCCTCACTCAGATATTCACTTGCATACAAATTGATCTTGCGACGAAACGCATCGATATTTGCGCGGCTGACCGTAAGCCCTGCCGCCAGTTCGTGTCCGCCAAAGCGCGCCAACAAATCCTCGCTATCGGCAAGTGCCTCCACCAGATTGAGACCTTTGATGCTTCTGCCCGATCCCTTTCCAAGATCGTCATCGCTCGGAAAGCCGCGTGTTGCTCCATCAAAGGAAATGAGAATGGACGGAAGCCCATATCGCTCGGTGATGCGAGAGGAAACGATTCCGATAATGCCCTGCTGCCAGGTATCGTCGTCAATCACGATCACACGGTCCTCCGGGCGGAGTGTTTGCTCGATTTTTTTATACGCCTGTTCAGCAATTCGATTTTCCTCGACCTGGCGCGTCACGTTCAATTCGCAAAGTTGCTCTGCAAGCTCCATCGCACGATTCTTATCGGTTGCCAACAGCAATTCAACCGCAATGGATGCAGTGCTGACGCGTCCTGCCGCGTTCATGCGTGGCGCGATCACAAATCCGATGAAGGAAGAATTGATCTTTCGCTTTTTGGGCGGAAATTTGCTCTCCCCACGATTGCCCGAAGCCGCCTCAATCAGTGCACGTAGCCCGGGACGCTTGGTGTTTTCTAACAATCCGAGTCCAAGCGAGACGATCAGTCGGTTTTCGTCGATTACAGGCATAACGTCCGCGATGGTACCGATGGCAACCAAATCCCCGTATTCATGGCAAACACGACGAACCCCTTCGATCTCGGGGATCCCCTCACGGCGGCATTTTGCCATTTCAAAGGCGCAGATCACCTTGAAAATAACACCGACACCCGCCAATTCCTTAAACGGATACACGTCATCCGCGCGGTGCGGATTGACTACTGCACAAGCGGACGGTAATTCGGGACGACATTCATGGTGATCGGTGACTACCGTGTCGATCCCGATCGATTTTGCATATTCGATCTCCTCAATGGCGGTAATCCCTGTATCAACCGTGATCATCAGGGAAACACCCTTTTCCTTTAAAGTATCGATCGCGCCTTTGGAAAGTCCGTAGCCCTCACGACTTCGGCAAGGGATATAGTATCCGATATCCGCCCCCATTTCCGAGAGATAAAGATATAAAAGGCTGACCGACGTGACACCGTCAACGTCATAGTCGCCGTAAATTGCAATTCTTTCACCGCTGTCAAGCGCGGCTTGGATGCGCGCGACAGCGGGTTCTACGTCGCACATCAAAAATGGGTCGTGAAGCTGTGTCTCCTCACATTGAATAATGGAATGAACCGCCTCCGCCGTAGAATATCCACGCGTATAAAGAAGTTTTGTCATGGTAAGAGACACGCCGAGCGACTGTGCCAATTCCCGCACAGAACGCTCCACTCCTACGTCCCCCACAGGATAGCGTACGTTCCATTTTTTTTGTTTTTTCGTTTCTTTCATCATATCTTCTTTCTTATTTCGAATGCTGAGGGATCCATCGGCATCCCAAAGCCTCATACCGTATTATTCTTCTGCTCTTTTTCTGATTTATAAAATTTCCGTAATCTCAATATCACATCGAGTGTTTTTAAGGTGTTTGGAATAGATAAAAAGCCCTGTAAAACAACCGACAAACCCGATTGCGGCACCAATAAGATGCCAATGCAAAAGATCGGTAACTAAAGTAGCGATTCCCCATCCCGCCAATGCCAAAAAGAGCGGAAGAAGAAAGACCAGCGCGGCATACAACAGCATACGTCCCGTACGACTTTCGACGCTGACACGGTCACCTACCTTGGCACCTACTGTATTGAGCGCTCTGGCTGCGAGCTTTTTGTCCGACCCCAGCATAGAGCACACGGAGCATCCGCCATCCGTTGCTTTATGGCATCCCTCACATGCCGAGGTACGCTCGGTTTCTACGATTGCATAATTTCCATCGAGAGAAATTACCGTAGCTTTGGTTTGCATTGCAGAGCCTCCTTTTTTGTTATTTTTGAATAGGCGCAAATCGCGCCATCAGAGCCTGGGCACATTTCATGCCGTCCACAGCCGCACTGGTAATCCCACCCGCATATCCTGCGCCTTCTCCGGCGGGATAGATACGGTCGTGCCCGATCGCGCTCATCGTATCTGCATGGCGCAAAATGCGGAGCGGAGCGGACGTGCGCGTTTCTGCCGCAGTCAAAATGGCGTCGGGAGCATCATAGCCCGCGATCTTGCGTCCAAAAGAACGCAATCCATACCGAAGAGATTCGGTTACGAAAGACGGAAATACCGATTCAAAATCTGCAACCTGTACCCGTCCGTCACGATAGGATGGCAAAATCCGCGTGGGTTCTTGCCCTTTGGAATGGTTTAAGAAATCACCAACCGTCATCATCGGTGCAACGTAATCGCCGCCCCCTGCCAAAAATGCAGAACGTTCGATCTGCCGTTGAAATGCGATCGCCCCCAAAGCACGGCTACCGTTGACCGTTTCATAATCCTCGCAACCGACAGAAACCGCAATCGCTGCATTGGCGTTTGGATTGCTGCGTGCGTGATAGCTCATACCATTAACGGCAAGATGCCCTTCCTCTGAGGAAGCGGCAACCACCTCACCTCCCGGGCACATACAGAAGGTGTAAACTCCCCGTTCGCCACGCGTATCAGAAAGCGCGTATTCGGCAGGTCCCAGTGCAGGATGCCCCGCAAATTTTCCGTAAAGCGCCTCGTCAAGATCCTTTTGCAGATGCTCCGCGCGAACACCAACCGAAATAGGCTTTGCCTCAACGGCATAATTTTGCTCGATCAAATAGCGGTAAGTATCTCTTGCGCTATGCCCTAACGCCAGGATCAAAGCACCGCAATGCAAATCCCCCTTGGTTGTCCGCACGCGGAGTGTTCCGTCGGATAGCTCGTCGATTGCATCCATGCGACAGCGATAAATCACTCTGCCGCCAAGACGCTCGATTTCGGCAAGAACACCGGAAACGACCTTTCTTAAAAGATCTGTGCCGACGTGCGGCTTGGCTTTAACCAAAATCTCCTCGGGCGCGCCAAACTCTACCAAGGAACGAAGAACAAATCCGCATCGCGGATCACTGATGCGAGTGATCAGTTTACCATCCGAAAATGTACCCGCACCACCTGCGCCAAACTGCACGTTACACTCGGTATCAAGAATTCCGTCGTTTCGAAATCGCTCAACGTCCCCGACACGATCCGCAACCGATCCACCGCGGTCGATGATGATCGGTGCGTAGCCTTGGCGGGCGAGCAAAAGTGCCGCAAACATTCCCGCAGGTCCCATGCCGACCACCAAAGGCGGTGCACTCAGTCGCTCGGTTCCCGTTTCAAGGACGAGTTCAGGCTCTTCAAACAATCTCGCATCCGCTTTTGCAAGCTTTTCGGGACTCGGCATACGCATCTCGCACGTACTCTCTGCCAAAACCGTACACTCAAAGCGAACGTCATCTCGCCGTCGCGCATCTACCGACTTTTTATATAGCCGAAAATGAAGCGTCGAGGTAGAGATCCCCGCCCGCTTCATTTTGTCTTTTGCTTTTTGGATCATCGCAGACTCCTCCGCACCGACAGCGACGCGGATTCCGCCAATCAAAAATTTCATTGCGCTCATGCATGTTCCTCTGTTGGAGCTTGATTGGAAGGTTGCTCACTATTCGCGCTCGGCGCAGACAGTGCCGTGATTGCCAACCAAAGAATCACTGCCAGCAAAAAGCAGAAAATGCGCGCAGGAATATGAAGCTCGGAGATCCGTTTGCCAACAGGCTCTTTATGTGCCGGAACACGGCCGATTACGTGTTTCTTCATTGATAAAGCATACTCCTTTCGGTTTGGAGAAGATCTTATTCTTCCCGCTCATTTTCCGCCGCAGACAATACGCCGGGATCATCGGATTGCACCGCGAAATCTTGATCGGGCTCTTCCATTGATACGGCATGATCCTCAACGTCGTATTGGCGAAGCGTGGGAACTCCGTCGAAATGATCAACGTGCACGCCGTGTTTGGCGCGAATATACAAGCGACCTGCAAGATAGGTCATCAAAATATCTTTGAGCGTTTCAGAATCCACACCGCGCAAAAGCTTTCCGTCCTGCGCAACCGAAACCATTCCCGTTTCCTCGGAAACCATCAGTGCCAAAGCATCGCTGACCTCTGTGACACCGACAGCCGCACGATGGCGTGTTCCCATGCTTCCGAAATCCAGCGTCCCTTTGGTAGAGGGCAAGACGCAACTTGCCGTCCAAATACGCATATTGCGAATGATCAACGCACCGTCATGCAAGGGGGCTTTGTCGAAAAAAATGCTTTGAATCAAATGCGAAGTAACTCTTGCATCTACGATCTTTCCGCTGTGCATATAATCGCCCAGCTTTGTCAATCCCTCAAAGATAATGAGTGCGCCCGTTTTGCTTTCGGACATCCGATATACGGCATCCACCACTTCATCCGCAACGCTTTTTGCCATGCCATAATGCTTACGCGGAAGCGAGTCACTTCCGGGATTGAGAAAATTGGCGTTACCGATATGTTCGAGTGCATCTCTGATTTCGGGTTGGAAGATAACGACAACACAGAAAAACGCTGCCGCGCCAAAAAGGCCCGTAATGTAGGAAAGCACCTTGAGTTCAAGAAGCTGTGTGAACAATCCGAGAAATACGATGACCAACAGTCCGATCATAACGCGCCCCGCACGGCGGTTGCGCACAAAGCGGTAAACCTGATACAACAGCACCGTCAGCACCAGGATATCAACGATATCTCGCACACCGATATGGATGATCGGTTCTGCAACGTATTGCATGAACCAAGCGCAAATCTGTTCCCAGATTTTGATCCAGATCTCCATTGCGATCACCTCCAAAGCGTTTCCTTATCTATTACAAAAGATACTTATATATATTATATCATAGTAAAATAAAAAATCCAATAGGTTTTACAAAAAAATATCCCAAAATGCAATCTTTTTTTGCTCTGCCGGCACCGCTCTCGTCAGAAAAAAAGAGCAGAGCGTTGAATTGGCGGCATTTGCATCTTCAACGCTCTGAAAAATCTATTTATTTGCGGTAAACTCCACGAGACGCAAGCATATCGTGCTTGATATCCCACAGCTTTTGAGAGAGATCGACGTAATAGTTGTGTGGGTTGCTGAAGCGGCGAACCTCATCCCACATACTCGCAATCTCTTCTTCACAATGCTTACGGATATCGGAAAGTGCGGGAAGCTCGTACACCTGCTTTCCGTTTTGGAAGATCGGAACGAGCAATTCGGTTGCCGTATAGTTCTCCATCACCTTGCGCTTCCACGTATGATCGGGATCAAAGAGCTCGATCGGCTTTGTATCGTCAATCACCTCGTCCCACACGCAGATCAGATCCGCCTCTGCTTTGCCCGTATCCTTGCCGCGCAGGCGATAGATCTTTTTAAAGTGCGGTGTAGTGATCTTTCCAACGTTTTCGCTGATCTTGATCTTGGGAAGGATGGTTCCGTCTGCATTTTCAACCGCACAAACCTTGTAAACGCCTCCAAAAACGGGATCACTCTTTGCCGTGATCAAGCGTTCTCCAACGCCAAAAGCATCGACGCAAGCTCCCTGACGAATCAGCTCACGGATAAGGTACTCGTCAAGAGAGTTGGAAATAACGATCTTACATTCCGTCCATCCCGCATCGTCCAGCATTTTACGCACCTTTTGCGTCAGATACGTAATATCGCCCGAGTCAATTCGGATACCGCACTTGCGGATACCCTTTGGAGCCAGCACCTCATTGAAAACACGGATGGCATTAGGAACGCCCGACTCAAGGACGTTATAGGTATCCACCAAGAGGGTTGCGCTGTTGGGATAGATCTCACAGTAGGTTTTAAAGGCTTCGTATTCGCTGTCAAACATCTGCACCCAAGAATGTGCCATCGTACCCGTTGCGGGAACACCGTACACTTCATCGGTAATTGTGCACGCCGTAGCACCGCAGCCGCCGATATAAGCCGCGCGAGCACCGAGGATCGCTGCATCCGCGCCGTGTGCGCGACGGGATCCGAATTCGCTGATGGCTCTTCCCTTTGCTGCGCGTGAAAGGCGCACCGCCTTGGTAGCGATGAGAGATTGATGATTGATCATCATCAGCACGTAGGTCTCGATAAACTGCGCCTCGATCGCACGTCCGCGAACGATCATCAGAGGTTCTCCCGGAAATACGATCGTTCCTTCGGGAATCGCCCAAATATCACCCTCAAATTTGAAATTACGCAAAAACGACAAGAACTCCTCAGAGAAGCATCCTTTGCCGCGCAAATACGCAATGTCCTCCTCGTCAAAGTGTAGTTGGTTGATATATTCCACCACCTGCTCAAGCCCCGCTACTACGGCAAATCCACCGTTATCGGGGTTATTGCGGTAAAACAGATCAAAATAGACGATCTTATCCTTCATACCGCACTCAAAGTAACCGTTGCTCATGGTCAATTCGTAAAAATCGCAGAGCATTGTCAAATTTCTTGAAAGATCTTTCATTGTTGTTTCCTTTCCTGCCCGTGGCAAAATCCAATTTCGTGGCTTTATTATACCACGCTTTGAAAAAAAAAACAAGTAAAATTGAAAATCGATACAAAAAAAGAGAAAAAAACATCGTTTTTTCCTCTTTTTTGTTGGACGTATATCAATAAAACGTTGCAAGTTCCTGTGCAGGGGCAACTGCGAATTCGGTATTTTTGACGTAAAG
Organism: Eubacteriales bacterium; assembly: GCA_045120465.1. GTDB lineage: Bacteria > Bacillota > Clostridia > Oscillospirales > CAG-272 > UMGS1865. Next base: position 53,761 of record JBGVEW010000001.1, on the reverse strand, counting down.
AACAGGTCCCTCACCGCGGTAAAGCTTATGCTTTTCGACCTTGATCGTTCCGGTTAAGGTAGCCCAATCGCGGGTCTTGAGCGTGGTTTTTTCATCAAAAATACAAACCAAAGGCTGGAATGCGATATCGTCTGCACAGCAGGTCATCACGTGTCTGCCCGCCAAAAGGCTCTTGTCTCCCATCGAAGAATCTCTTGCAACAATGCCTTTAAAGCGCACAACCTTGCCATCGTATTTGTCCATTTCCTCGGAAAGATCACGATAAAACAGCGCATAATCGCCATCCTCAATATGAACAACAGGTGCATTGATATCAAACGGAAGCGGATCCTCGATCTCATCATACTCCACGTGACCGTCCGGATAATCGTAAGTGATTGCCGCGCGACGGGAGATTCCGCGAATAATCTTATGGATCTCCTCCTTGTCGATGTTCTCGGGGGTACGATTGAGCACGACCATTTCGGCGTTGAGAAGTTTATCTACCATCAACTGACGCATATTGGCGTTGTAATTGATAAAGGTATTGGCATCCGCAAACATCATTTCCTGATAGATTGCCCAACTGTCGGGGAGATTCTGATACAGATTGTTGAGCTGCCACATACCGTTATATTCGATGATCACGCGGTCTAATTTATGTTCCTTGGAAAGCGCGGTAAGGCGTTCTTTGGTAAAGTCCGCTTCATCCTCAATGGTTGCAAGATATACGTTTTTGCCGTAAAAACGGGAAAAATCGAACTCGTCAATTCCCTCTTCGCACTGGATAATCAGCGTTTTTTCACCGGAATTGAACTTTTGATCCTCCATTGATTCCTGAATAATATGCGTTTTTCCGCCCTCTAAAAAACCTGTAAACAAATATACGGGAAGCTTGATTGCCATAGCACACTCCTTTATTTCAGTTCTACGCCGAACAATTCGGACAGCACGTGGCGGTCAAGCTTAGATCCGATGACGCAAAGTCTGCCCGTGATTGCGGCAGAGCCCTTGCGAACGTCTCCCTCTCCGGGAACGTAGTCAAAGTGTAACCAAGCACCGCAACGACACTCTACGATACCCTTTGCGCGCAGAACAAAGCCGTACTTTTCATCTGCAAGAGATGCAAGAATATTTTCCAGCTCTTCTTTTCCAAATTTTTTGGTGGTTTCGGCACCAAAGCTGACGAACACCTCATCTGCATGGTGATGGTGATGGTGGTGTTCGTGATGCTCGTGCTCCTCGTCATCGTGATGATGGTGGCAGCAGCAATCGGGATCGTCGCACTCCTCCTCGGCGTGAACGGTATCGGCAAGGCGCTTCAACTCCTCTTCGATCGTGTCTCGACGCTCCATCGCCGCAAGCAACTGCTTACCGTCGAGAGCATCCCACGGTGTGGTAACGATGGTTGCGGTCGGATTTTTCTCGCGCAACAGCGTTACCGTTTCCTCGATTTTATGCTCGTCTGCGCTTTGTGTATGAGAAAGAACGATACATCCTGCATTTTCGATCTGATCGTTGAAGAATTCACCGAAATTTTTCATATACATTTTGCACTTTTTGACGTCTGCAACGGTGGTAAAGCCATTGAGTAGAACGCCTTCTGCATTCAACCCCTGAACCGCGCGAATGATATCGGAGAGCTTACCAACACCCGAAGGCTCGATAAGAATACGATCGGGATGATACTCATCCAGCACCTTTTGCAGTGCCTTTCCAAAATCACCGACCAAGGAGCAGCAGATACAACCGCTGTTCATTTCGGTTACCTCAATGCCGGCATCCTGCATAAAGCCGCCGTCAATACCGATTTCACCAAATTCGTTTTCGATCAAAACCAGCTTTTCTCCAACGTATGCTTCATTTAAAAGCTTTTTGATCAGCGTGGTCTTGCCCGCTCCCAAAAAACCGGAAAAAATATCAATTTTCGTCATGTTTATCATTCCTTTTCTTCAAAAATAGCATCTATTATTATACAACTATTTTGAACAAAAGTCAATCGATACGTCGTATTTTTTCAAAAAAATCAGTTTTGTGTTGACTTTGCAAAAGAAAACGTGTATAATAAATTTGACTCTTTTGAAAGGAGCTTTTGACAATGTTTGAAAAGGTTACTCCCGAGGAATACGGTTTATCCTCTGCCGATATCGCACGTTTTATCCAAAAAATCGAAGCGCGCGGTGCCATCATGCACAGCCTTTTGATTTTACGTCACGGAAAGATTTTGGCAGAACATTATTGGTCTCCGTTTGATGCCGATTTTTGCCACAGAATGTACTCTCAAACCAAAAGCTATACTGCGATTGCGATCGGGCTTTTAATTGGTGAGGGCAAGCTTTCTCTTAACACAAAGCTGGTGGATATTTTCCCCGAATATCGCGGCACACATCCATTTATCGACGAACAAACGATTGAACAGATGCTTACCATGACCACGGTTGGCAATCCCGTGAGCTGGTTTTCAGAATCCAAAACAGCGGACAGAGTGGAGATCTACTTTAAAGAACGCAAAGCAACGCACCCTGCGGGAACGGTCTGGGAATACGACAGTGCGGGTTCACAAGTGCTCTCACAAATCGCGGAAAAACTTTCGGGAATGCCCCTTTTGGATTACTTGAAGGAAAAGCTCTTTGATAAAATGGGAACCTTTCAAACGGCTGAAATTTTAAAAACGCGAAACGGCGCTTCCTGGGGAGATTCCGCGCTTCTCTGCACCACCCGTGACATGGCATCTATGGGACAATTGCTCTTGGATGGCGGTGTCTGGAACGGAGAGCAGTTGATCGATGCAGACTTTGTAAAAGCCGCAACCGCCAAGCAGGTTGACAACCGCGCGCATTGGGAAAGAGGCGTTTACTCCCACGGATACGGATATCAAATTTGGCGTACCGAGCAAAACGGCTTCGGTTTTCTCGGCATGGGCGATGAGATCACAATTTGCTTACCGGATAAGGATCTTGTTTTCGTATGTACGGCAGATCATCAAGGCACGGCAAACCGCACCCGCGGAATGTTGGTTTCCGCATTTTTTGATCTGATTGCAGATAAGCTTTCGGATCGTCCCCTGCCCCCAAATGAGCAGGACACCGCGTTGCTTGCAAAAACGACAAGCAACTTGACGCTGTTTGCGGAAAAAGGTCTTCCCGATTCCAAATGGCGTAAAGAAATCAACGGCAAGCGCTATTCTTGCGCAAAAAATCCAATGGGCATCACGGAATTCACCTTCCGCTTTAACAACGACGGAAGCGAAGGTGTATTTTGCTACGTCAACGAACAAGGCTACAAGGAGATTCCCTTTGGCGTTAACCACAACGTATTTGGTCAATTCCCGCAGCTTGGCTATTCCGATGGATTTGGCGGGCTTAGAACAACCAACGGATTTCGCTACCGTGATGCGGTTTCGCTCGCATGGTTGGATGAAAACAAACTGATTTTGTTTGTTCAGATCATCGACCGTTACTTTGGATTGATGAGTGCCGTATTTGCCTTCCGTGATTCCTACGCAACCGTGCAATTCCGCAAGGTTGGAGAAGATTTTTTAGCGGAATACGACGGCGACCTGTATGCCCAACGAGAAAATTGAGCCCACAAACAATAGGAGCCGACATCTTAAGATGTCGGCTCCTATTGTTTATTTGGGAGAGCGTGAGCCGTCACATGATGCGGCGGCTCTCGCCACTCACACGCGGATCAAAGACCGCGCTTGATATAAGAAGTGTGCAGGATCTCGTGTGCCTTGTGACTATTGGGTTCTCCGAAGAATTCATCGTACAGAACCTGAACGGCAAGGTTATCCTGAGACTTGCGGATCGTCTCGTTTGCATCGTCGTTGTAAAGCACAGCCGCACGAACAGCGCGCAGATCCATGTTCATACGAACACTTGCGGGCTGAATGGGTTGACCGCCACCATTGACACATCCGCCGGGGCATCCCATGATCTCGATGAACTGAACGTCGAGCTCGCCATTCTTAACCATGTTCAAAAGCTTTTTAGCCATACCCGTGCTGGAAGCAACCGCTACGTTAACGGTAAGGTCGCCCAACTTGTAGGATGCGGTCTTGATGCCATCGGTTCCGCGAACCTCGGTGAAGTCAAGCTTCTCGAGCTTCTTGCCAAGGATCTTCTCTGCCGCATAACGGAGAGCCGCTTCCATAACACCACCGGTTGCGCCGAAGATCGCGCCTGCGCCCGAACCGATTGCAAAAGGATCGTCAAACTTCTCATCCTCAAGAGCACGGAAGTTGATACCTGCCTTCTTGATCATTCTGCCAACCTCACGGGTGGTGATTGCAAAGTCAACGTCGGGAACACCTGCAGCGTTCTGATCGGGTCTTCCAACCTCGAACTTCTTTGCCGTACAAGGAATTGCAGATACCATTACGATATCCTTGGGATTCCAGCCCATCTTCTGTGCGTAGTAGGTCTTAACAACCGCACCGAACATCTGCTGAGGAGACTTGCAGGTAGAAAGGTTCTCGGTGAATTCCGGGAAGTAGTGCTCGCAGTACTTGATCCATCCGGGAGAGCAAGAGGTGATCATGGGCAGCGTGCCGTTGTTCTGGATTCTGCCGATGAGCTCGTTTGCTTCTTCAACGATGGTAAGGTCTGCGGTGAGGTTCATATCATATACACCGTCAAAGCCGAGAGCCTTGAGCGCTGCAACCATCTTGCCCTCAACGTCGGTGCCGGGCTCGTAGCCGAAGCACTCGCCGAGCTGTGCGCGAACGGAAGGAGCGGTGCAGATTACGGTGTGCTTGGTGGGATCTGCAAGAGCCTCGAATACACCGTCGGTATCGTCTCTCTCATACAGAGCGCCAACGGGACAAGCAACGATACACTGACCGCAGTTGATACAAGAGGTAGCGGCAAGGGGCTGCTCAAATGCAGAACCGATATAAGTATCGAATCCGCGGTTGTTTGCTCCAATTACACCGATCTCCTGTACCTTTGCGCAGGTTGCTACGCAACGGCGGCAGAGAATGCACTTGTTGTTATCACGAATAATGGGAGTCTTATCGTCGATCGCGTACTCGTTGGTTTCACCCTCAAAGCGAGAGAACTCAACGCCGTACTCGCGGCAAAGGTTCTGCAGCTCGCAGTTAGTAGAGCGAACGCAGGAGAGGCACTTCTTGTCATGATTGGAGAGCAACAGCTCAAGGTTCATCTTGCGGGATGCCGTGATCTTGGGAGTGTTGGTCTTGATCTCCATACCCTCGGTGCAGGGATATACGCAAGCGGTAACCATTCTCCAAGGACCCAAAGCAGGTCCTCTCATTTCAGCAACCTCAACAAGGCAGAGACGGCATGCGCCGATCTCGTTGATGTCCTTCAGATAGCAGAGCGTCGGAATATCGATGTGCGCTGCTTTTGCGGCTTCCAGAACCGTGGAACCCTTGGCAACAGAATACTCTTTGCCGTTAATTTTTACGTTAATCATATCCATTTGTCCACAATTCCCCTTTCTTAGACTTTAGAAATAGCTTTGATCTTCTTGCAGCTGTCCATACAAGCGCCGCACTTCACGCACTTCGAAGGATCAATCGCCATGGAAGCGAGCTTATGACCGGGTGCGATGTAATCGGTGCGCTGGATCGCATCTGCGGGACATGCCTTTGCGCAAAGTCCGCAACCGATGCACTTATCGGGATCGATGGTGTAACGGAGCAAGCTCTTGCATACGCCCGCGGGACACTTCTTGTCCACGATGTGCGCAATGTACTCCTCGCGGAAGTAGCGCAGAGTCGAAAGAACGGGGTTAGGAGCCGTTTGACCCAGACCGCAGAGAGATGCGGACTTAATGTAGTTGGAAAGCTCTTCCAATCTGTCAAGGTCCTCAAGCTCGCCCTTACCTGCGATGATCTTATCAAGGATCTCAAGCAGTCTCTTGGTACCGACACGGCAAGGCGTGCACTTACCGCAGGACTCATCGACGGTAAAGTCGAGGAAGAAGCGTGCGATATCAACCATGCAGTTGTCCTCGTCCATGACGATCAGACCGCCCGAACCCATCATAGAGCCGATCTCAAGCAGGTTATCGTAGTCGATAGGAGTATCGATCAGGTGTGCGGGGATGCATCCGCCGGAAGGTCCACCGGTTTGAGCAGCCTTGAACTTCTTGCCGCCGGGGATACCGCCACCGATCTCCTCGATGATATGACGCAGAGTCGTTCCCATGGGAACCTCAACCAGACCCGTATTCTTGATCTTACCGCCAAGTGCGAATACCTTGGTACCCTTGGACTTCTCGGTACCGATGGTGTTGAACCAAGCCGCACCCTTGAGGATGATCTGAGGAATATTTGCGTAGGTCTCAACGTTGTTCAGAACCGTAGGACGGTCGAACAGACCCTTGACTGCGGGGAACGGAGGACGGGGACGGGGCTCACCGCGCTTACCCTCGATAGAGGTCATGAGCGCAGTCTCCTCGCCACAGACGAACGCGCCTGCGCCAAGACGAATACCGAGATCGAACTCAAAATCGGTTCCGAAGATATTCTTACCAAGCAGACCGTATTCCTTTGCCTGATCGATTGCGATCTGCAAACGCTTAACGGCAATCGGATACTCTGCGCGAACGTAAACGTAACCCTGATTTGCACCGATTGCATAACCTGCAATCGCCATAGCCTCGATCAGAGCGTGGGGGTCACCCTCGAGGATGGAACGGTCCATGAACGCACCGGGGTCACCCTCGTCTGCGTTACAGCAAACGTACTTCTGCACGTTGCCACGGTTGCCGGATGCGAACTTCCACTTCATACCCGTGGGGAATCCTGCACCGCCGCGTCCGCGGAGACCGGAATCCAAAATGGTCTGGATAACCTCATCGGGAGTCATTTCGGTCAGAACCTTACCCAGTGCTGCATAACCGTCCATTGCGATGTACTCCTCGATATTCTCGGGGTCGATCACACCGCAGTTACGGAGTGCCAGACGATACTGGGACTTGTAGAAAATGGTATCGTTCAGAGAAGAGTGAGCAGCCTCAACGTTCTCCTCTGCCGCACCGGTGTCATTGTAAACGAGTCTTTCAACAACACGACCCTTGAGCAGATGCTCGGAAACGATCTCTGCTACGTCACCCTCGGTAACGTTGCTGTAGAACGTACCGTCGGGATAAATGATAACGACAGGACCGAGCGCGCAAAGACCGAAGCATCCGGTCTGAACGACCTTAACTTCCTCGGTAAGACCGTTCTTCGCGATCTCCGATTCAAATGCGGCCTGGATCTTGGGGCTTCCGGAAGATGTACAACCGGTACCGCCGCAACATAATACATGTGCACGAATCATAAAACTGATACCTCCAAATTATTTGTTGGCATTTGCAATCGTGTATTCCTGCACGACATTGCCGCCTTGAATGTGTTCTTTCAGTACTTTTTCAACCTTTTCGGCGGTCATCTTTACGTAAGTGACCTTTTCCTGCCCGGGTACATAGACCTCAACAACAGGCTCGTACTGGCAAATGCCGATGCATCCCGTTTGGGATACCATGACACTGCTGTTAAGGCCTGCTTTGTCAACGCCCTCAACAAAAGCGTTGAGAACGGGGCGCGCGCCGGCTGCGATACCGCAGGTTGCCATTCCGACAACGATACGGGTGTCGGTGGAGCCTTCACGCATCACAACCTTGTCCTTCATTTTCTCTCTGATAGCTGCAAGCTCTGCCAAAGATTTCATTGGTTCAAGTTCCTTTCCATTTTGTTGTTTATATTTTTTTATATTGTTCCTTTAGATATTGTGTGATCCACCGCAGGATCTCAGGATCGTTTAATGGGACCTCGGCACCGAGAATCTCGCGCATCTGCCGTGTATCCAAAAAAATCTCGCGATCTTCCAAGGTGTGTCGAAAGGTAAAATCGATCTCCGGACTTCCCTGAATCAAGGTTGTCACCGTAGAAACGATATCTCCCATTGGGGTAAAGTCGATATGATTTTTGAAAAAGAATGCGGTTGTGGTCGTACCGTGCGAATCAGGATATTCGGATTCATGGCGCGACGTGATCGTCACGTACCCACCCGTTTGCTCTGCCGCAAGCTTGAGCAACGGAATGCCCAATCCCACCTTACGCGTGGTACGCGTGGTGTAGAAAGGATCCATAACACCCCTCAAGATCTCCTCTTTCATTCCGCATCCGTTATCCGAAACCGACAGAGTCAAGCTTTCTGCACTTTCTCGAATTTCAATCGAGATCAAGGTCGCTCCCGCCTTAACGGAATTTTCGGTAATATCCAGAACGTTTAATGAAAGCTCTTTCATTCCGCGCTCCCTTCCAAAGTTTGAAACAATCGGTGGCGAACGTAATCCGAACTGTACGGCTCGTCCTCTAACAAGAAGAAGTGTTCCCGATCCCGAATGTCCCACAAATAGTGCGCATCCGATCCGATCACCGTTTGCATTCCGCAGAGTTGCGGATGCGTGGATTTGTACGCCTCGATCTTTTCGGCATCATGGAATTCCGCAATTGAAAAACGCGGTGTCGGCGGAAAGCCGCCAAGCGTTGAAAGAATTCCGTTCGCTTCCCTATCAACGTGTGCGGGAAAGCAGATACCGCGATGCGCGCGTACCAAAGGCGGCACGTCGTCAAGAGTGAGAGACGTCGCATTGGAGAGCAGGTCTTCTTCGATTCCAACGATCTCGTCATTTTCATCGACCCAAAGCTGGTCTCCAAAAATCTCCGTGCGGTTTGGGATTCTGATCCTGACGGCATCGACCGCGTCGCTAAAGCGCATCGCGTCCTCGAGTTGCTCAAATAAGCATACCACGTGGATATCCTCTGCCGTTGTCAGCTCCATTCCCGCCACGGGAATGATCCCCTGCCGTTTTGCCGCCGCAAAAAACGCGGGACAGTTGCGACAGGAATTATGATCGGTCAGTGCAACGATATTCAAGCCTGCCAACGCCGCCATCCCCGCAATATTATTGGGGGTCATGTCGTTATCGGCGCAGGGGGATAGGCAGGAATGAACGTGAAAATCGTAATAGTATCGGTTCACAGCCCCAAAGAGGCAAGTGCCGACGCAACCTCGTACGCGGTTTGATCCGTCGTATAGACGTTGACCCCCTTTTGCTCTGCCGTGGCACGGACGTTTTCTTCAAGCGTCACGCCCTCTGCCAGAACGATACAAGCAACGTCCGCCAACGACGCGACCGCTACGATGTTGATATTGGACATGATTGTGATCCAGACGTTATCGCTACCGGCACGTCCCATCACCCAACTGAGCAGATCTCCGATATAAACGCCGTTTGCTTCCCGATCCCCGTCACAAACCGCTAACGGGCGAAGCTGCAAGGCATTTGCGATTTCACAAATCTTCATTGGTCTGCTCCTTTTGCTTGGAATCTGTCCCTCGAGCCTTTTCCACGAGACATCCGCTACGGTCGGCAACGCCCTTGACTACGTCCTCCGCAAAGGCACGACAGTTGGGAGCGCCGCAAGCACCGCAATCGATTCCCGGAAGCTCGGTTCGGATTTTTTGAATGTCAACCATCATCCGAAGCGACTCGGCAAAGCTTTCGCTAAGTCGAGAAATCGGACGGTAGGCAGGCATATTTTCGAAAAAGTACATATCGGGAATATATTCCCGTTCCTCGCCCGTCAGAACCGTTTGGGAAACGGGCAGATATCGACGAAGCGTCTGCAATCTTGCCTTGGCAACAAAGGGGTTTTCGAGTGCCATAACGCCACCGACGCATCCGCCGGGACACGCGTTGAGCTCCACGAACTCAAGCCCTGACATATTGCCGTTTTCCATTTGCTCCAGCACATGCGAGACGTTTTCAATACCGTCTGCCGCAAGATACTTATCGTTAAAAATTGCAGAAGATTCCCCGCCGGAGGTTGCCCATCCGATCCCGATCATACCCGAATGGGATATCGGGTCAGGAATGCGCTCGCGGCTCATGACGTTGAGCAGGCTGAAGTAAATATCACTGATGGAGAGAACCTCATCCACCTCGCTGTGATAATCTCCGAATCCGTTTTTAACGTAAGAAACCTTTGCGGGACAAGGAGAAATAAAGCAAATACAGATATCACTGTCGGATAGCTCCGGATGCTCGCGTTTCGCTTTTTCACGCGCCATTTTAGCGGCGATCTCCATCGGCGGGAGCATTTGCATGATATTCTCACGCAGCATCGGGTAACGCAAAGAGATCAAACGCATCACCACGGGACACGCCGAGCTGATAACAGGCTTTGCTATCCCTTCGGTTTTCAAATAAAGTCTGGTGTACGCTGACACCAGCTCCGCCGCCTGCGCAACCTCTACCACGTCATCGAATCCAATATCAAGAAGTCCTTGTAGAACGTAATCAACGTCCTCAAGCTCCTCAAACTGACCGTAAAGCGTAGGTGCGGGGAGCGCCACCTTATAGCGGTACTTCATAACGGCATCCAGCTTACTGTAAGTCGCCTTTTTGGCATTGTTAGGACAATGCCTGATACAAACGCCACAGTCGATACACCGTTCGGGAGAGATCTCTGCATGTCCGTCGTGAATCCGTATCGCCTCGGTTGGACAACGCTTGAGGCACATCGTACATCCCGTACACCTCGTCACGTCCAACGAAACCGAATGTTCATAGGTATTCATCGCAACACAGTAACTCCTTTCGGATTTTGCTGTTATGACTAAAAAATTACAGATTGACCGTCATGGTAATGCAGGTTCCCCGCCCCACCTCGGAATCGATCTGAATGGAGTCGGAATACCGCTTCATGTTCGGCAATCCCATTCCTGCGCCAAAGCCCAAGGAACGGATCGTATCGGGGGCAGTGGAAAAGCCCTCTTGCATAGCAAGCTCAATGTTGGCAATACCGGGACCATGGTCATTGAGAATGATCTCAATGCGATCCTCATAAATCAGCACGTCCGCCTCGCCACCGCCTGCATGGATGACCATATTGATCTCTCCTTCGTACATCGCAATCGAAACCTTTCGAATGATCTCGGGTGCGATGCCGAGCTGCCGCAGACTTTTTTTGACTTGTACGGATGCCTGACCCGCGGAAGTAAAATCTTCACCATCCACACGAAAATGAAGTTTAACCGCCTCGTTCATTTTGCCACCACGTTTCCGATCAAGCCCGAAGCGTACAGCTTTCCGCACGCCTCGTACATTCTTTTGCTTGTTTTGAGCAACACCATGCCATGCTCTTTGGCAAGCTCCACCATTTCTTCGGTAGGACATTTTGAACGGACGAATACGATACAGACCATATCCATCATTTCGGCAGTTCTGACGACCTGCGTATTGACCAGCCCCGTAAGGAGCACCGCCTGATCCTTAACGTACGCCAGAACATCGCTCATCATGTCGCTTCCGCAAGCGGAATAAACCTCTTTATCCAACATAGTTTCGCCACAGACAACCTCGGCGTCAAGCAAGGTCTGGATCTCCGAAATTTTCATGCTCCGATTCCTGCCTTTTTGATGTTGATTGGATAGGTATAATTATTGATATTTTGCGAGAATGGAATCTACGTCATCTACCGTCAGTCTGCCGTACACCTCGCCGTTAACGGTGAGGACAGGTGCCAGACCGCAAGCGCCGATGCAACGGGTTGCCTCGATAGAATACTTACCGTCGGGAGAGGTGCTTCCGATCGGAACGTTCAGCTTCTCGGAGATTGCGTTGATGATATCACCCGATCCCTTGACGTAGCAAGCGGTACCCAGGCAAACTGCGATCGCGTACTGACCGTCGGGGTTGAGCTTGAACTGTGCGTAAAAGGACACGATACCGAAGATCTCCTCCAAAGACACACCGGTCTTTGCCGCGATGATCTCTTGTACCTCCAGAGGCAGGTATCCGTAGATCTCCTGTGCCTCCTGCAGGATGGGCATCATTGCGCCCTTCTCACCGGCATGCTTTGCGATGACGGCAAGAAGCTTTTCTTCCTGCTCTTTTGTCCCGTGAAAATCGACCGTGGTCAATTTCTTTTTCATAATTCCAAAACCTCCTGAAAATTTGTACTTGAACAGCCGTTTTTTGGTTTTTTGCGGCTGTTTACACAATTGGACATCTTATTATACTATACTTTTTTTAAAAAATCTATAGTTTTTCGAAAAAAAGTTATTTTTTATCAATAATTTTGCATTTTTTCGATTTTGCTGTCGGAAAAGCGTTTCTCGACACAAAAAGCCCCCAAAAGGCAAATCGCCGTTTTGAGGACTTTGTTTCAATCTGCTTTATTTTATATAATAGTCAATGCTTTAACAGGAATTTGACAGCCTCGTTTACCCAAGGCTCACATTCCATCGCGTGTTCGGGTTCCATTGTCTGGGTAATATAGTTTCCAAGGCAAGTGCCATGCCCTCCTCTTTCCCAAATGCGCATTTCAAACGGAACCTTATGGCGGTTGAGTGCCGTTGCAAAAACAAGCGAGCATTCGGAAGGCACACCGAAATCGTCTGAATTGTGCCAGAGGAACGCGGGCGGCGTATCCTCATCCACGCGGTTTTCCAACGACAGCAATTCGATCACCTCAGGGGTCAGCTCCTCCTCGTTTTGAGAGAACAGATTGAGGAAAGATCCGCGATGCAGAACGTTGATGACGGGATAGGACAAAACCATGGAATCGGGGCGATAGAGTCTGCGATCCCCCTCGATGAGTCCGTTGATGCAGGAATGCTTCCACAACGTTCCGACCGATGCCGCCAGATGTCCGCCGGCGGAAAATCCGCAAACCGAAATGCGGTTGGGATCGATGCCGTATTCCTCCGCGTGCTCACGAACGAATCGAACGGCACTCACCCCCTCTAAAAGCGATTGCGGAAAACGCGCGGGATAGACACTATAGTTGAGAACAAACGCGCAAAAACCATGAGATAAGAAGGACAGCGCAATCGGCTCGCCCTCCCCCTCGTAGGTCATTCCGTATCCGCCGCCCGGGAAGATGATAATCGCGGGACGGTTGGTTTGAAAATACCCTCTCGGAGTAGGATCAGGAATATACCCGCGCAGAGGTACCGCTTCCCCTCTTACCTGAATCTCATGCTTGACAAATTGCATATTTGACATCCTTTCTCTTATAAAAATGTGCAACAAACGTATTTACAGTACCCTTTCAAGAACGTTGGCAATGCGCACGGAAGCGTTACCGTCTCCATAAATTTTAGAAGGCTTTTTCATGCCGAGATAGTCCTCGGAGTCGGGTGCCAACAGGCGCATTCCAAGATCTGCGATTCCCTCTTCCGACGTGCCGGCAAGGCGCAAAACACCGGTTCGAAGCCCTTCTCCTCGTTCGGTGGAAAAGCGCGTAACCATAGTGGGAATCCCCAATGCCACTGCTTCCTCTTGAATCCCACCGCTATCGGTAATAATCAGATAAGCCTTGGCGAGCAGATGATGAAACGTGACGGTTTCGGGCGGCTCGATCAAGTAAATACGCGGATGCTCCCGCAAGATCTCCCCTGCGGCTCGCAGCACCTCCGGATTGTGATGCAATGGGCACACCGCAACCACGTCCGGATTGGCGTCAACCAATCGTCGCAATGCTCCAAAAATACCGCGTATCGGCTTTCCAAAGTTTTCGCGGCGGTGCGCAGTCAGTACGATCAGCCTCTTGTCGGACGGAATCTCTATCGGACAATGCGGTTGCTTTTCGTTCAAGGTATATCGCAAGGCATCGACCACGGTGTTTCCCGTGATAAAGACCGAGGATTCGCGCACTCCCTCTTTGACCAGATTCTTTTTTGCCGTAACGGTAGGCGCAAAATGGTAGTTGGCGTAGTGAGAGATCGCCGTTCGGTGAAATTCCTCAGGGAACGGTGAATCCATATGATGGGTGCGCAAGCCCGCCTCAACGTGCCCTACCGGAATACGGTTATAAAACGCGGCAAGTGAAGCCGCAAAAGCCGTCAGGGTATCTCCATGCACCAATACGGCACGCGGATGCTCTGCTTGTAAGATTTCATCCGTTAAACGCAAAATACGCGCGTGCGTGCCGCAAAGCGACTGTCCTTTTCGCATAACGTCAAAATCAAAATCGGGTTTGACCGAAAACGCCTCCAAGGCACTGTCAAGGAGTGTACGGTGTTGCCCCGTAGAGCAGACCTGTATTTCCCAGCGTCCTCTTTTTTTCAATTCTCGGATCAAGGGACACAGCTTGATCGCCTCGGGCCGTGTGCCGACCATTACCATGATACGTTCCATTCAACCGCCTCCTTTTTCAGATCGTTACAATGTACGATCTCAAAATACGGTTTAGAACAGAATGATCAATCCAAAATCAAATGTACGGGAAGCCCATTACGGTAAGTACATTTTGCCTCTCCCTTGATCAGCGGCAACAAATAAGAGCAGCAAGCGTCGGTTACGTGATTGCCGCGCTCGTTAATGAATCGGTCATCCACAAAGCGGATCCGATTGGCGATTGCCGAAACGTCGCGTGGAACAAATCGGATGCGATAAGGTTGCTCCGAAACGCGCTCGGCAGTAATCATACAACAAGTTTTACCGCAAAGTGCAGCGGAGATTGCCGCCTTACCCGTGCGGACGGATTCGGAGAGGTCGGTTGCCGACGCAAGATGAGACGCACAACGCTGCGGAAGGTTGAGCTCGATCGAACGAACCTTGCACCCGATCTCCGCCTTGACGGCCAGCTCCAACGCTTTACCCGTGCCCGCAAGATAGGCATGACCAAAGGCATCGGTAGCACCCGTTTGCGTTCCCTCGCCCACGTATCTGCCGTTGGCAAAGCGCAAGCCTTCGGATACGGCAATCACCACGTTGGGGTGCTTTTGGAGTGCCGCGCGAACGTCCTCAAAGAACCGATCCATATCAAAAACTCTTTCGGGGAGATAGACGAGATCGGGCTCCATTCCGTTTACCGCGCGACCGATGGCGGATGCCGCAGTCAACCAACCCGCGTCACGCCCCATAATTTCAATAATGGTAACCGCCGGAATACGGTACACCGCGCAATCGCGCAAAATTTCCTGCGTGGTAACGGCAATATACTTTGCCGCAGAGCCAAATCCGGGGGTGTGGTCGGTTCCAACAAGGTCATTATCAATGGTTTTGGGGACACCGACGATCACCATTTTATAGTCACAGATGCGAGTATATTCCGAAAGTTTTGCAACGGTATCCATCGAATCGTTTCCACCGATGTAAAAGAAATAGCGAATATCATATTTGCGAAAAATTGCGATCAGATTTTCGTAAAACGCGTCGTTCTCCCCCATTTTGGGAAGCTTTTTGCGGCAGGAACCGAGAAAAGCCGCAGGGGTATGCTCCAACAGCTCCAGTTTTTCGCGTTCTTCAAAATACGTTCCGAGATCGATCAGATCCTCTTTTAAAAGCCCCTCCACACCGTTTTTCATGCCGTAGAGCTTGCCGATCGTCCCCTTTGTTTGTTGCGCAAAAAAGCCGCGCACAACCCCCGACAGGGTTGCGTTGATTGCCGCCGTGGGGCCTCCGCTTTGACCGACGACCGCATTTCCGAAAAGCCGTTTCATATCCGTTCCTCTCCATTCCATAAAATCAAGACCAGTATATCATACTTCCATCCCCTTGTCAATGAAAAGACCTCGAAAAAGCACCGTACAAGCAAAAAAATGTCCGTTTGTGCATATATTGGAGAAACCAAAGGAGGATTTTTACAATGCTGGTTACTCTTTTCTCTTTTTTGACACGGATCTTACATCTGATCCTCGGGATCAATCTGCCGCAGAGCTTTCCGCCACCGCTTTCGGACGAGGAAGAACAACGTTGCTTTCTTGCGATGGAAAATAAGGATGAGGAAGCGCGACAGACGTTGATCTTACACAATCTCCGCCTTGTTTCGCACATCGTTCGAAAATACTATTCCACGGCAAAAAACGCTGAGGATCTGGTTTCGATCGGAACGATCGGTCTTGTCAAGGCGGTGGATACCTTTAATATCCACAACGGGGCGCGCTTTGCGACTTATGCGGCAAAATGTATTCAAAATGAGATCCTCATGCATTTTCGGTCGCAGAAAAAGTTATCCTCGGAAATATCGATCAATGAAACGCTTGACGTGGACCGCGACGGAAATCCTCTCACCTACATTGACGTGATTTGCTGTGAAGAGGATTTTGCTGAGGAGATTGACCGAAAAATGATGACAGACAAGATGCTGGGGTATATTGACCGCTTGCTCTCTCCACGGGAAAAGCAAATTATTTCCATGCGTTACGGGCTTTACGGTACCGAAGCAAAAACACAACGGGAGATCGCACAAGAGCTTGGAATTTCCCGCTCGTACGTCTCCCGTATCGAAAAAAGCGCCTTGGCACTTTTAAAAAACGCGTTGGAATAATGCAAAAAATCTTTCCGCCGGGCATACTGCCAGAGCAACCTGCCACGCAAGACCGATCAGATTGATTGCCCAAAAATACCAGTGGCGTGTTTTGTGACGAAACCAATTCATCCCCACCAGTGCACCGAACGCACCGCCGAAAAATCCGACGCCAAGCAATACCGCCTCGGGGATCCGAAAACGGTGTTTTTTTGCCTTGCGCTTATCTCTCCAATACAGCCACATCGCAATTACACTCATCACGGCATAAAACGGTAACACATATCGGTACATAAAATCACCTCGCTCCTTTTTTCTTTCATTATACCGAAAAATATGCGAATTTGCAAGTGTTTTTTATTTTTTCTCTTGATCCTGCAAGGATTCAAGATTCCCCGTAGCCGGTCCGTCAAGGAGCTTGCCGTGGCGGCTAAAGCGAGAACCGTGACACGGGCAATCCCAGCTTCGCTCCCAAGGATTCCATCGAAGCGCGCACCCAAGATGCGGGCATCGCGGCTTTCGCGGAAGGATCAAGTTTCCAATGGATTCCATTGCGTTGATTGCCAACTGTGGACGCAAGATGCTTCTGGTAGGTGAGAGCAGGCGTGACGCGGGTGTTTCCTTTCCCGTTGTCAGCATCTCACATAATATCATGGAAGCCGCCATTGCCCCCGTCATTCCCCACTTTCCAAATCCGCTTGCAACGTACAATTCCTCGGTTTGCGCGCTGTAACGTCCAACGTAAGGGAGTCCGTCCAACGTCATGCAATCCTGCGTTGCCCATCGAAAACGTTCTTTGGAATTTGGGAAATTCCGTGTGGCAAACCGCAAGGCATCCGACCATCCTTCGCTTTCCTTACCCGTTCGATGGGAACCGCAACCAATCAACAGACAGTTTTCCGCCGTTCGAAAAGACAGTCCCTTGTCATTTTCGTCAATATAATTTCCCGACCAATCCCGATCCGTGTCGATTGCCAAGACGTAGGAGCGGCTTTGATACAGTTTGAGAAAATAGCTTCCATGCTTATTGAGAAACGGAAAATGCGTTGCGACCACTACCCTCTTAGCCCTTACGCGCGCGTGCTCGATCAAGGCGTCCGTACCAACCATCTCCGTGACACGGCTATCCTCGTAAATACAAAGCTCTTTGGCAATGGCTGAAAGAAATTTCAGCGGATGAAATTGTGCTTGATTGGCAAGCTTCAAAGCACCGTTTATGCGGATCGGTGGCTCGATTTGATCGGTGATCTCGGTTTGAACGCCAAAATCCGCAAGAAGTCTCTGTTCCGTTTCCAATCTTTTTCGACCGGTTTGAGAATATACGTAAGAATCGGAAATTCGAAAGTCGCAATCGATTCCGTCGCATACGCTTTGATACGCATTCAATGCGCTACGATTGATCTCATAATAAAGCCGTGCTCCCTCTTTTCCAAAGCGTGACGCGATTTTTTGATAACATAGACCATGCTGTGCGGTGATTTTTGCGGTTGTTCCGCTTGTAACGCCCCCTGCGATGCGTTCTGCCTCTAAGAGCACGTAATCCACCCCCGCCTCTTGCAAGACGTGCGCGCAAAGAAGCCCCGCGATCCCGCCACCAATGATCAAAACGTCGGTGTTGAGATCCTTTTCCAGACGCTTAAACCGAGGCATTTGAACGCCTTCCTTCCAAAGTGATTGCATACTTCCTCCCAAAGTTCTTTTTGCATATTTTGTGCTCTACAGAGGAATATCATACATTTTTGTGCCAAAAGCACAAGATATTGAAGCGTTTTACTTGACAAACACGAAAAAACTGTGTATAATTAAAATGAAGATACGAGAGAAACATCTATCGTATGATGGGAGGACGCATATGAATCAGGTCATTACAATCGGTCGTGAATTCGGCAGCGGCGGACGCGAGCTTGGAAAACGCTTGGCAGAACGCTTGGGATATGCCTATTACGACAAGGAAATCATTGAAGAGATCGCAAAGCGCACGCAGCTTGCGGAAAGCTACGTCCATCAGATCGTCGAGCAAAAAACGGGGGTTTTCTTCCCCATTACCATTGGTCGAACCTTGCATCACGTACATCCCATTGGTTCGGATTATATGCTCAAGCAATATACCGCCGTTTATACCGAGCAGGCAAACGTTCTGCGCGAAATGGCTGAAAAATCCAACTGTATCATCGTTGGCCGTTGCGCGGACTATATTCTCAAAGCCCACAAGCCGCTCCGCTTGTTTGTTTATGCTGATATGGAATCCAAAATTGCGCGTTGTAAGCTGAAGGCTGAGGAGCACGAGGGTCTTTCGGATAAGGATCTTAGAAAAAAGATCCGCCGTGTGGATCGCAGCCGTGCAAAATACTATCAGTACTACACAGGACACGAATGGGGCGACCGCTCCAATTACGATCTTTGCATCAACACCTCCGCAATCTCTGTCAAGGAATGCGCCGATATGCTGGTACATATGCTGAGTCAGAATTGATTCAAAACGCAAAAAAAAGACCTTTTCACTCGAAAAGGTCTTTTTTGTTGTTACGGTTTACAAACGCCGCAAGGGATATAGCCTGCCTTTTCCGCTTCCTCACGGGTCAGAAAATAGATCCTCTTATCCTCTGCGGGAAGTCTCGGACAGTTGATGCTATGGAATTTTTGCGATTCGATATTGCCGACGTATTGATAGGCATGATTGCCGCTATCCGATCCGTTCCCCTCGGTTGGATTGGTGATCGCGTCACTGTTTTTGCCCGTAGTAAAGGTCAACGTTTTTCCATCGTTGCTGGTACAGATAATATCTCCCTGCATATCGGTGCGGTAGAGCTTGACCTCCGCATCGCGGAATCGAGACAAAACAATTTCGTCCGGATGTCCGTAGCTATTATCCGTTCCAACGGAAATAACACCGTATTGGGGTGCAACCGCACGGATAAAACGGTAGGAAGAAGAGGTTTCGCTTCCGTGATGCCCCACTTTCAGAACGGTGGATGCCAGCGGTGCGTTCGAATCGACCAGATCCGCCTCGGCATCACTCTCCATATCTCCCGTAAAGAGGAAGGAAAGTTCCCCGTAAACAATGCGCAAAACAATGGAGGTATTATTGGTATCGGAATAGGATTTGGAAGGTCCGATAACCGTGACCGCCGCGCTTCCGAGAGAAAAGCGGTCGCCCGCTTCGGGAATCGTGATCTCACATCCTCTCTCCCGCGCTTTATTTACAAAATTGGTAAAAACCTTGGTTTCCGCTTCCTTGACGGGAGCAAAAACCGTTGCAACGGTAGCATAGGTCATCGCGCCCGAAAGACCGCCAACGTGATCCTCATGCGCGTGGGTACAGACCACGTAATCAAGGTGATCGACTCCGTGCTTTTTGAGATAGGAATAGATCAGCTTGCTATCCTCCGCGTTTCCGCCGTCGATCAGCATGGCGTGTCCGTCGCAAAGAACCAACGCCGCATCTGCCTGCCCGACGTCAATAAAATGCACCGCAAAGGAGGAGTTGCCCTCGGGTAAGGCGGTTGGATCATCGCTTTGCGAAGGCCCTGCGTCGGGAGTTGTTGTTTCAACGGGAAATCCGATGTCACCGCACCCCGACAAGGGTAAGACTACCAACAGAATGGCAACCAAGAAAGAAAATATCCGTTTTTGCATGATGACCTCTCTTTTTTATTCAAAGGAACGGTCAGGTTCCAAATTCTACGAGCTCCAGCCCCTCATTGTTGTCCAGCGTGTGGCTGATATGCCACTCGCTGGTAAAGAGCAGAAAATCGTTACCTCGGAAATCCTGCACCCACTTAACGTCAAACAAATGGAGCTTTTGGGGATCCATTCCGTTGGCGATACGGCGGATATACTGATAGGATTGCGGATATTGCTTATAGCTGACACCGTACTCCGCCTTCATGCGGGATTCCAGAACGTCATACTGGAGCATACCGACAACGCCGACGTAAACGCGCTCCAAGCCTCCTCCCGGCTCGATGAAGATTTGAATCGCACCTTCTTGCGCGATCTGATTCATCCCCTTTGCAAACTGCTTACGCTTCATGCTGTCGATCTGCTCGACCATTGCAAAGCACTCGGGCGCAAAGGTAGGAATCCCCTCAAACTGCACCTTCATATTCTTTTCACAAACGGTATCACCGATGGAAAAAATACCGGGATCAAACACACCGATAATGTCCCCCGCATATGCTTCGGTGATAATAGAACGTTCCTGTGCCATCATCTGCTGAGGCTGGGAAAGCTTGAGTGCCTTTCCTCCCTGAACGTGGAAATACTCCTTATCGTGCTCGAACTTGCCCGAAACGATACGCATAAATGCGATACGGTCACGGTGTGCCTTGTTCATATTCGCCTGAATCTTAAATACGAACGCCGAAAAGCCCTCCTCAAAGGGAGTAACCTCAACCTCTCCCGCTTTGCGCGACAGAGGTGCTGTTGTCATTTTCAAAAAATGCTCAAGGAAAAACTCTACGCCGAAGTTATTGAGTGCCGATCCGAAGAAAACGGGAGAGAGCTTTCCGCAACGAACCGCTTCAAGATCGAAATCGAAGCATGCCCCGTCGAGAAGCTCGACCTGCTCGGTCAATTCCTCTCTCGCGTAAGAACCGATCAACTCATCCATACGGGCAACGTCGGTAATATCGCAATCAATGGAAGCCAAGCGGTCGCGTCCGCGATGCGAGTCACCAAATGCAAGGATCTTATGACCGTCACGGTCATACACGCCCTTAAAGCCGACGCCGCAACCGATGGGCCAGTTCATGGGATAGGTACCGATGCCAAATTCCTTTTCCAATTCATCGAGAAGATCGAACGGATCTCTCGCCTCATGGTCGAGCTTATTGATAAACGTAAAGATCGGAATATGGCGCATCGCGCAGACCTTGAAAAGCTTACGCGTCTGCGGCTCGATTCCCTTTGCCGCATCGATAACCATAACAGCGCTGTCGGCTGCCATCAAGGTTCGATAGGTATCCTCCGAGAAGTCCTGGTGCCCGGGGGTATCCAGGATATTGATGCAATAGCCCTCGTATTCAAACTGCATGACCGACGAGGTGATCGAAATACCTCTCTTTTTCTCCATTTCCATCCAGTCGGAAACGGCATGACGGTCGGATGCCTTGCCCTTGACCGATCCCGCGGTCTGGATGGCACCTCCGTAAAGCAAAAACTTCTCGGTCAACGTCGTTTTACCCGCGTCGGGGTGCGAAATGATCGCAAACGTGCGGCGGCGGTTGATCTCCTGTTGCAACTGACTCATGTTTTGATAATCCTCTCGTTTTTCAAATTAACTGTATTATTATAACATATCAAAGAGAAAATTACAAGTGGTAAAAAGAAAAATATAGCAGGGACCGCATGATAGGACCCTGCTATATAGAAAATTTAATCGGTCGTCAATTCATCGTTTTCGATATCTCCGTCGGCACAGTGAAGTGTAGCGGCGGAATAACTGATAAACCAAGATGTTCCCTTTTGAACAAGTTCCCACTCGGCAAGCGTACCCGCGTAGGAAAAATCGGCAATCTCATTCATTCCCGTCAAAGCGGATTCGCCTATGGAAGCAAGACTTTTGGGGAGACTGATTTCAGTAATCTCATAGCACTCGCGGAATGCCTCATCCCCGATTGCGATGATACCTTCGGGAAGAACAAGGGAGGTCATATTAGAACATCCTAAAAATGCAAGTTTCGGAATTTCGGAAAGTCCGGTGCCGAATTTTACATTCAGTATCCGCTTACATCTCCAGAAGGCACCTTCACCAAGACGTTGCAAACTATCCGGAAGCTCAATGGAAACATTCAAATTGTAGCACATTGTAAAAGCATATTTCCCGATTTCCAACAGTGTAGATGGGAGATAGATCGTTTGTAAAGAAGGCAAGCTATGGAAAGCCATATCGTTGATATACAAAAAGCCTTCCGGAATGAAAAGCGAAACTAAGCCGGTATCCATAAAAGCTTCGCATGCAATTCCTACCGTCCCCTTACGCAAAACGCCATATGTCAGATTTTCGGTACCACCGACTGCCCAATTTCCGGCATAGATAATTTCGCCTTCCACATCCCCCATTTTGGTGCATCCTTCAAATGCATTTTTGCCGATCTTTTTCACAGCATTTCCAAGTTCAACATTTCCAAGTCTTTCGCAATTTTTAAAGGTTCCCTCAGAAATTTCTGTAATTCCATTTCCCAATTTGACATCAAACAACTCTTCACAGTTCCAAAAAGCAAACGCGCCAAGACTTGTTACGGAATTGGGGAGATTGACACGTTGCAGATCCTCGCAATACTCAAAGGCGAACTCTCCAATCGTGGTAACGCCTTCCTCAAACTCAATCTCCTCCAAATTGGAACATCCCGAAAACGCATATGTACCAATCCTTCTGATGGTGGAAGGAATTTTGACAGTTTCAACAGTGGAAACACCCGCAAGTGCAATATCCCCGATTTCCGTCACAGGAAGACCTTGATACTGCGATGGAATGACTAACTTCTTGCCCTGAAACTTACCGATACCGTCAACCGTGTACTCTGTTCCGTTTTCATTCAGAACATAGGAAAGTTCCGGAATCCGTATTGGCATTCTATTGTTCTCATTTGGCGCAGGAGTTTGAATGGTGTCACTCTCATTCGAACAACCTATCAAAGAAATCATCAATAACATACAACACACCAAAAGCATCCAAAAATTTCTTTTTTTCATAATTATTCCTCCCTTATTTAAAATAGAGTGCTTACACTTGGATTATAGCACAAAAAGGCAGCATTGTCAAGCCTTTAATTTGTGTAAATAAACAGCAGGGACTTAATATAAGCAATCCCTGCTGCAATATCAGAAATATTAGGTTTGATATACTTTTTTTGCGTTTTCCGAGAGGATCATGCGACGCTCGGCATCGGTAAGACGAAGCTGCATAAACGTGTTCAGCTCGCTTTCGGGCGACCACATCGGAAAATCGCTTCCAAACATCACACGCTCGGCACCGTACCGTTTGATCAAGCGTTCCCCCAGCACAAGATCGTTCCCCGCAAACGGGAAGGTCGAGGAGCAATCCACGTACAAATTTGGCATATCTGCCAACTCTCGGGATGCCTCATCCCACACCGACCAACCGCCAAAATGCGCTCCAATGACAATCAATTGCGGAAACGCCTTTAAAACGGGCATCAAACGGTTGGGATTGGAAAAATCATATCGGTGGTCTCCCGTATGCATCAGAATCGGGAGTCCCTCTTCCTCGCAAAGCTCGTACACGCGCATCATGCGAGCGTCGTCAATGGGAAACCCCTGAATATCGGGATGGATCTTGATACCGTGGAGCCCCAGCTCCTTGATCTCGCGGATCACAGCACCCTGATCGGAACAATCGGGATGCGCCGCCCCCAAGCCCGTGAACGCGTCCGGATGCTTTGCGACCTCATCTGCGATAAAATGGTTGATGCTGGTCACTTGCTTGGGTGTTGTTGCCACCGACTGCACCACAAAACGGTCAATTCCCGTCCGTTTACCGATCTCGATCAATTCATCCGTCAAACCGCGGCAAACAGCGTGGGTGCTGTAAAACGCATCCGTGCCCGCCACCGCGCGATCCACGATCTTTTCGGGATAAATATGGCAATGCGCGTCGATAACCTCATACTTATTTTCGATCATTTGCTATCCCCTTTTTTCAATCCCAACTTTTCAACGGCATCCTCGCGCATTTTATACTTGAGGATCTTACCCGCTGCGTTCATCGGAAATTGCTTTACGAATTCCACGTATCTGGGTACCTTGTGGCGTGCCATGCTCGCTGCTACAAAGTCCTTCATCTGTGCCTCGGTCATGCTCTCCCCTTCCTTGAGGATGATGCAAGCCATAATCTCCTCCCCGTACTTTTCGTCGGGAACACCGATGACCTGAACGTCGCTGACCTTGGGACAGGTATAAATAAATTCCTCGATCTCCTTGGGGTAAATATTCTCACCGCCGCGAATGATCATATCCTTAAGCCGCCCCGTGATGCGGTAATTTCCATCGGGCGTGCGACATGCAAGATCCCCCGTATGAAGCCAGCCCTCGGCATCGATCGCCTGTGCGGTTGCCAAAGGCATCTTATAATATCCCTTCATAACGTTGTATCCACGCGCCACAAATTCACCGTTGACACCGTCGGGACAATCCTCCCCTGTTTCGGGATCAATGATCTTACACTCTACGTTTGCAAACGCACTGCCTACGGTTTCGGTACGCACCTCGAGAGAATCGTAATAGCTGCTCATCGTGCATCCGGGGGCTGCCTCGGTTTGCCCGTAAACCGATACGATCTCGGTCATGTTCATCACATCCGCCGCCTTTTTCATCAAATCAGCGGGACAGTTGGAGCCTGCCATAATGCCGATGCGCATATAGGAGAAGTCGGTTTTGGAAAAATCCTCATGCTCCATCATAGCGATAAACATGGTAGGAACCCCATTGAATGCCGTAATATGCTCGTTATGCACGCAGGAAAGCGCAGGCTTGGGCGAAAAATACGGGAGCGGCAACATGGTAGCACCGTGTGTCATGGATGCGGTCATAGAAAGCACCATGCCGAAGCAATGGAACATGGGCACCTGGATCATCATACGGTCTGCCGTGGACAGATCCATGTGGTCACCGATATATTTACCGTTATTGACAACGTTATAGTGGGTCAGCATAACGCCTTTGGGAAATCCCGTAGTACCCGACGTGTACTGCATATTGCAAACGTCATCCTTATCGACAGCCGCCGCCATACGATACACCTCGCTGATGGGAGTCTCGGATGCGCGTGCAATGGCATCTTCCCAATCCATACATCCCTTTTGGCGGAAGCCAACCGTGATGACGTTGCGCAAAAATGGCAAACGCTTACTGTGAAGCGCTTTTCCCGGACGAAGCGTTTCAAGCTCGGGACAAAGCTCTGCGATGATCTTGCCGTAATGGGTATCCTTGGAGCCCTCGGTGAGAATCAAGGTATGCGTATCCGATTGTTTTAACAGGTATTCCGCCTCGTGGATCTTATACGCGGTATTGACGGTAACGAGAACCGCTCCGAGCTTGACCGTTGCCCAAAACGCGATATACCATTGCGGTACGTTGGATGCCCAGACTGCTACGTGCGTGCCCGCCTTGACCCCCAAAGCGACCAAGGAGCGTGCGAACTCGTCAACGTCGTCACGGAATTCGCTATACGTGCGCGTGTAATCCAGAGTGGTATATTTGAAGGCATACTGATCGGGAAACTCCGCAACCATCCGATCCAAAACCTCGGAAAAGGTAAGATCGATCAAAAGGTCCTTCTTCCAAACGAATTTACCCGTGTGCGCGCGATTATAATACAGCGTGGACTCGTTGCGCGAGGGATCGCTGAACTGGCGCATAAAGCCGACGAACTGCGAAAAGATGATCTCCATATCGTCCAGCTCCTCGCACCATGCGGGATCCCATACGAGCGAAAGATAGCCGTCGTAATTGACCGAACGGAGAGAAAGCATCATATCCTTGATGGGAAGATCCCCCTCACCGATGAGGCAATGCTCGTATGCTCCATCCATTTTGGCAAGATCGCTGATATGAACGTGGCGAACGTACGCACCGAGATTTTTGATGACCTGCTCGGGACTCTCTCCCCCCTCAAAATAGGAAGCCGAGAGATTCCAAAGAGCCGCCAAGCGATCGCTTGCAAAGCGTTCCAAAACGTTGCGCAATCCGTCGGTTTTCGCAAACAGACCTGCGGTTTCGAGCAACAGCGTAACACCGCTCTCCTCGGCTTGCGGGAGTAATGCTTCCAGAACCGAAATCACGCTTTCCAATGCTTGCTCTCCGCTCTTTGCGGCACGGATGCGGATATTGGGAATTTTGAGAGTTTGCGCAATGCGCATACATTCCGAAATCTCCTTGAGATTTACGTCAAACGCTTTCCCATCTGCGGGATCACAAATCGCGTCAATGCAAGGAATCTGCAATTTCTTTTCGTACAACCTTCTCAGGGTTGCGGCGGACGCATAGCCGTAAAAGGCTCCGTCCTTATCGGTAAAGAGGCGGTTGTGGATGTTATGAAGCTCAATCCCCGAAAAGCCCATGCTCTGTGCGATCTCGCAAAACTCCTCAAACGTATGCCCATGCCACCCCTTGGTGGAAAAGGAAAATTTCATACTTACGCCTCCTCGTAAACGATTTTATTGACAGCGTTGAGATACGCGCGGATTGCCGCACCGATAATATCGGTGGAAATACCATTTCCCGAGCAAAGCTTGCCCTCGGATCGGAGCTTGACTAACGCCGATCCCATTGCCTCCTTACCCTCGGTAACTGCCTGAATCTGAAAATCATCCAGCTCGTAGTGGTGACCGATGATCTGCTCGATCGCGCGGAACGCGGCATCGATCGGACCGTCACCAAGGCAAACACCGGAAGCTTCCTTATCGTCGCGCATCAAGGTGATCTGCGCGGTGGAAGAGAGAATATTGCTGTTGGTAATGCTGTAATTAACCAGCTGATAGGTCGCGGGGACTTGAAGCGCAACACTGGCAACGATCGCCTCCAGTTCCTTTGCTCCCACGCGTTTTTTTGCGGCTACGCGCAAAAATTCCTCATAAACCTTTGCCTGATCCTCCGCAGAAAGATCGTATCCCAATCCCGTTACGGCACTAATCACCGCGTCCTGATCATCATTTTCATCCAGATGGATCTCACTGTCGGCAGTAGAAACAGTGAGCGTTGTTTTATCGTTCTTGGCGTTTTCCAGAACCCATTTGATCTGCTTGACAATGCGGCGAAGCTCGGTATAGCGGATCCCCGTGGAAAATCCATAGGTGTCACCACAGTTTTTGACGATATCCGCAAAGGTTTCCAAAGAGGTGCAAGCACCGCTCACCGCCGTTTTGACTCCCATCGCTCCCGCGCGTACTGCCATAATGGCGCACGCAGAGGACAAACCGTTTTGATCGTCGCAGGACACGCTGACGGGCAGCTTGCATTCTGCCACGATCCTGCCTACAAACGTTGCAAAATCATCGGGAAGCATATTCGCGGCATCATCACAAAGCGTAATTGCCGTAACCCCGGCTTCCTCTGCCGCATGGAGGGCACGAATGAGAAAATCCCCCTCGGCACGGGTTGCATCGGTTGCGCAGAATTCTACGTCCGCGCACTTTTCTTTTGCCAACGCAAGGATTTTGGAGATCCAGACCAGCATCTTATCCGACTTTTTGTGGCAGGTATATTCCATTCCGACCGGAGATACGGGCAATACGATTCGAATACGGGGATGGCGCGCATTGGACAATGCCGCCGCTGCGTTTTCAACGCTTTCCTCGCTCATCCCCGCCGCCACGGAGATCACACTCTTTTTGACAAACGTCGAAACCGTACGGATCAAAAGCGCATCGGTACGTACGTTTTTGATTTCCGGCATTTCGATCACGTCCGTATCCAGTTTTTCGAGCTGGCGAGCGATCTCAATTCTCTCCTTAAAGCTGAACGTGCTTTCCTTGCGGCAAAGTGTGGCGTCTGCAATTTGAATCTGTTTCATAACCTTGTTCTCCTTTTCTGGCTTCGGGAAACAAAAAGCCCCCGAAGCGGACGGTAAAATCCACCTCGGGGACGAATCACCTTGTATTCGCGGTACCACCCCGGTTACCGAAACGTGTTCGGTCTCCTCATAGGACTCTAACAAGCCCCTTGCCATGATAACGGTGCATGCCGGGAATTGCTTACTGCTTTCGGTTGGGCAATCCTGCTCCGGAACGAGACTTTCGTTTTCTGCTTTAACGGCTCACACCTACCGCCGTCTCTCTGTAAAAGCTCAAAAAAGAAATAATTCCTTCAACGCATTTAAAAAATATGCTTTATTATAACACCGCACAGGGTGGTTTGTCAAGTACTTTTTTACTTTTTTGAAAAAATATTCACTTTATATGAAAAATTATTCCACGATCTGCGTCCAACCGAAGGTGTCATCAATCTTACCCCACTGGATTCCCGTGAGCGTATCGTAAAGATGCTGTGTAACCGTTCCGATCTCTCCGTTGTTGACCGCATACTTGACGCCCTTATAGCAAAGCTCGCCGATGGGAGAAACGACAGCCGCCGTTCCGCATCCCCAAGCCTCGAGAAGCGTGCCCTCCTCCATTGCCTTTTCGAGCTCGTCAATGGAAAGCAAACGCTCGTTGACGGTGTAGCCCTCCTTTTTGAGCACCTCGATACAGGATTTACGCGTGATACCGGGCAGAATCGATCCCGTAAGCGCGGGAGTCACGATCTCGTCACCAATCTTGAACATCACGTTCATCGCACCGACTTCCTCAATATACTTGCGCTCAACACCGTCCAGCCAAAGCACCTGAGAATAGCCTTTTTGCGCGGCTCTCTCACCCGCTCTGTTACTTGCGGCATAGTTACCGCCGCACTTTGCGTATCCCGTACCGCCTCTGACCGCGCGAACGTCCTCGTCCTCGATCATGATCTTAACGGGGTTGATGCCTTCCTTGTAGTAGCTTCCTACGGGAGAGGCGATAATCACGAAGGTTGCGTTATGAACCGCGTGAACGCCCAAGGTCTCGTCATTACCAAAAAGGAACGGGCGCAGATAAAGAGACGTGCCCGAAGCGGCGGGAACCCAATCCTTTTCCAAGGAAACCAAAGCGTTGAGCGCTTGCATCATATCCTCCTCGGGGATCTGCGGCAAGCACAAACGCTCAGCGGAGTTGTTCATACGGCGAATGTTTTCGATGGGACGGAACAATTGAACCTGACCGTCGGCGCGGCGGTATGCCTTCATCCCCTCAAAGATCTCGGAGCCGTAATGAAGAACGGTGGATGCGGGATGCAGAGAAAGATTTGCAAACGGAACGATGCGTGCATCGTACCATCCTTTTTCCTGCGACCAATCCATCATAAACATATGATCGGTAAAGAATTTGCCAAATCCGAGCGTCGAGCTCTCGGGCTTCTCCTTTAAAACAGTTGCCTTTGTAATCGAAATATTCATAGCCTGATCCTTTCTCTGATTGCGCATCAGTTTTCCGCACCGATACGCATTGCCTTGAGGTTGACCTCAAGCATATCCGCGTGCTTTGCGGAAATAACCTTTTTAAGAGCGGCACCGATCGCCTCCTCGTCGAATTCTCCAAGTTCCTTGAGGATCTTTCCGACGATGATCATGTTGGCAAGCGTAGGCATTCCGTTCTCACTTGCCAGACGCGTTGCGGGGATGTAGAAAACCTTAACGTCATCACGCGCGACCTGTCTTTCGATCAACGTGGAATCTGCAAAGATCATACCGCCCGAAACCACAGCGCCCTCGAACTTGTCCAGCGACGGAAGGTTCATTGCAACAAGAAGGTCGGGATTGGAAACGATGGGAGAGCCGATGGGCTCATCGCTGACGATGACACTGCAGCTTGCCGTACCACCGCGCATTTCGGGACCGTAGGAAGGAAGCCAGCTGATCTGCTTTTCCTCGATCAATCCCTTATATGCGATAAATTTGCCCGCAAACAGGATTCCCTGTCCGCCAAAGCCCGAAAATAGCATTTGTTTGGTGCTCATTTGGTCTCCTCCTTTGCGCTTCTGTCCTTATAAACTCCGAGAGGATAGTACGGAATCATTTTTTCGTCGATCCACTGCAGAGCCTTTGCGGGAGTCATGCCCCAGTTGGTGGGACAGGTGGAAAGAACCTCGACCAAGGAAAAGCCCTTGCCGTCAAGCTGATTTTGGAACGCCTTTTTGATCGCTTTCTTGGCGTTTTTAACGTTTTTAACGCTATTGACGGTTACTCGCTCCAAATACTCGGGACCTTCCAATTCGGAAAGCATCTCGCAAACGCGGATCGGGAAACCGCATGCCTTAACGTCACGACCGTAAGGAGAGGTTTGGGTCACCTGCCCCGGAAGCGAGGTGGGTGCCATCTGACCGCCGGTCATACCGTAGATCGCGTTGTTGATAAAGATAATGGTAATATTTTCGTTACGTGCCGCGGCATGAACAGTCTCCGCCATACCGATCGACGCGAGGTCACCGTCTCCCTGATAGGTAAAGACGATGTGTTCCTCGGGATTAGCACGCTTGACACCCGTCGCAACGGCAGGTGCACGACCGTGTGCCGCTTCGATCATGTCACAGTTAAAGTAATTATACGCCATAACGGAGCATCCTACGGGAGCCACTCCGATGGTTCTTCCCTCAATGCCAAGCTCGTCAATGACCTCCGCTACCAAGCGGTGAACGATACCGTGTGTGCATCCGGGACAGTAATGCATCGGCGCATCGGTCAATGCATGGGGCTTTTGAAATACGACTGCCATTAGTTTGCACCTCCTTGTGCTGCT
Source organism: Eubacteriales bacterium (assembly GCA_045120465.1). Classification (GTDB taxonomy): domain Bacteria; phylum Bacillota; class Clostridia; order Oscillospirales; family CAG-272; genus UMGS1865. The sequence goes on along the minus strand of JBGVEW010000001.1, from coordinate 23,170 downwards.
TTTTTGATCGCCTCAAGAACCTCTGCGGGAGACGGGATCATGCCGCCGACACGGTTGCACAGCGTAACGGGTACACGGCACTCGGTTGCAAGACGGACGTCCTCGATCATCTGTCCCATCGAAAGCTCTACGGAGATCATGCTCTTGACCTTGTCTGCCGCACGGCGGAAGGGTGCCTTGGGGAACGGCCAGAGCGTGATGGGACGGATCATACCGACCTTGATTCCCATCTTTCTCGCTTCGTTGATCGCGTTTTTGGAAACGCGTGCGGCAATACCGAATGCGGCAATGCAGATTTCCGCGTCTTCCATCATGTATTCCTCATACATGACCTCATTCTCCTCAACCGTGCGGTAACGCTCGTAGCGCGCAAAGTTGAGTTGCTCCAGCTCCTCGGAAACCAAAGAGAGCGAATTGACGATATTATGCGGACGAGCCATCTTGGTACCCGTGGTTGCCCAAGGCTTTGCAGGTGCTTCCTTGACCTCAAAATCAAGAGAAACAGGCTCCATCATCTGTCCCATCGTACCGTCGGCAAGAATCATTGCGGTCATGCGATAGGTATCTGCCAATTCAAAGCCCTTGACCGTAAGCTCTGCCATTTCCTGAACCGACGCGGGTGCCAAAACGATCATACGGAAGTCACCGTGACCGCCTCCCTTGGTTGCCTGAAAATAATCCGACTGGCTGGGCTGAATACCGCCAAGACCGGGACCTCCGCGCTGAACGTTGACAACGAGCGCGGGAAGATCGGATCCTGCGAGGTAAGAAAGTCCCTCGCTCTTGAGCGAAATTCCGGGGCTGGAGGAGGACGTCATAACGCGGTAGCCTGCGCTTGCAACGCCATATACCATGTTGATTGCGGCAATTTCACTTTCCGCCTGCAAAAACGTACCGCCGATTTTTGGCATTCTTTTTGCCATATATGCCGCGATCTCGGTTTGCGGCGTGATCGGATAACCAAAATAATGTCTGCAGCCTGCGTGCAGAGCTGCCTCTGCAATGGCTTCGTTACCCTTCATCAATACTTTTTCTGCCATCTTCTCTTCCTCACTTTTCTACGGTGATGATACAATCGGGACACATGGTTGCGCAGAAAGCACATCCGATGCAAGCCTCCGGCTTTTCTGCCTCAACGGGATGGTGTCCCTTTTTGTTGATCTTATCGGGCGAGAGGCGCAATACCTTTTTGGGGCACGCGTCAACGCAGAGCCCGCAACCTTTGCAAAGGTCGGTCTTAAACGTTAGTTTTGCCATACTATGTAACTCCTTTTATCGCGCAAAGAGATTTTGCGACGTTTTTTACAGTTTTTTTTGCAGTTCCAGCGGGAAAAGATTTGGGATCTTTCCGCTCAAAGCGTCAAAAAGTCTTTTTTCAACCGAGGTCATACAAAGCGGAAGTCCGCTCAAGCTTGACACCTCGTTTGCGTACGGAACGGAATTCAGAACGTTCTCCGCGGTCGTTTCCGCTCCAAGGTTGGAATTGTTGACAAGTCCCGTAAAGCGGATACCGCATGCCGTTTCGATCTCACGCATCACCTCAATCGTGGATTCGGCATCACTCGTCAAGGGGCGGTAGCAGTTGATGACCATGAGCATTTCATAGTCGTTCTCCTTGAGCAATGCGGGAGTGATACGTCCAAGTGCCAACGCACCGCGGTCGTCACCGCCAACGTCGATGATTACGCGCATATCGCGGTCATCGGTAATCGCATAAAGATCGGGCGGCAGTGCGGGAATATCCACGTTGGTATTGGCATATGCCGAGCAGATGAGACGAATGCCCGCATCCGCAAATTCCTTTTCGCTATCCTTGGTACGAAAATACGGATTGACGATATCGAGGTCGGCAACGGTAACGCGCGGATACTTCTCTGCTGCTCGCATTGCCAGATTGACCGCGATATTGGTCTTGCCGCTTCCGTAATGTCCGCACAAGAGTAAAACGCGTTTATCAATCATAGCTTGTTCCTCTGAATCTTTCCGCTGGTCGTTTTGGGAAGCTCATCGCGGAACACGACCAATCGGGGGTATTTATAGGGAGCGGTATGCTCCTTGACGTAATTCTGAATATCCTTTTTCAATTCTTCGGTAGGCTCGGTTCCCTTCGTCAAAACGATCGACGCTTTTACGATCTGACCTCTGACCTCATCGGGAGCTGCGGAAACACCGCATTCGAGTACGTAAGGCAATTCCATAATAACGCTCTCGATCTCAAACGGACCGATGCGATATCCCGACGACTTGATAACGTCATCGGCGCGTCCGACGTACCAATAGAATCCATCCTCGTCGCGCCACGCGAGATCACCCGTGTGGTAGTAGCCGTCATGCCAGACCTCTGCGGTCTTTTCGGCATCGCGGTAGTACCCTGTAAAGAGTCCGCAGGGGGCACCGTTTTTGAGATTGACAACGATCTCACCGCTCTCACCGACCGCAACGGGATTTCCATTGCTGTCTATAAGCTCAACGTCGTAAATGGGAGCGGGCTTACCCATAGAACCGATCTTATGAGGAGCACCGATCATGTTTCCGATAATCATCGTGCTCTCGGTTTGCCCAAAGCCCTCGAGAATCTGCAATCCCGTAGCGCTTTCAAACTGTCGGTAAACCTCGGGATTGAGTGCCTCTCCTGCGGTAGTCATATGCTTGACCGAGGAAAGATCGTACTTGGAAATATCCTGCTTGACCATCATGCGCAGCATTGTGGGAGGCGCACAGAAGGTGGTGATATGGTATTTTTCGAACATCGGAAGAATGTCAGCCGCATCGAAACGATCAAAATCATATACGAAGGTTGCAGCTTCGCAAAGCCACTGACCGTAGAGCTTACCCCACATTGCCTTTGCCCATCCCGTATCCGAAATGGTGAAATGCAGTCCGTCCGGATCGGCATTATGCCAATATCTCGCGGTATGGAAATGCCCCAGTGCGTATTTGTAATTATGCGCCGCGATCTTGGGATATCCCGTCGTACCCGACGTAAAGAACATCAGCATCAGATCGTCTCCACCGGGAGCGGATTCGGTGCGATCGTAGTGTGAGCTGTAAAGCGTATATTCTTCGTCAAAATTACGCCAGCCCTCGCGCTCACCGCCCACCAAAAGGAAGTGCTTGAGCTCGGGCGCGTTCTTGGCTGCCAGCTCGACCTGGTGTGCTACGTCACCGTCTGCCGTACAGAGGATCGCGCTCACGCCGGCCGCGTTGAAGCGGTATTCAAGGTCGTGCTCCTGTAGCTGATTGGGTGCCGGAATTGCGATTGCCCCAAGCTTATTAAGTCCCAACATCGCAAACCAGAACTGATAGTGTCGCTTGAGAATGAGCATCACTCGGTCGCCCTTTTTGATGCCGAGCGACTTGAAGTAGTTGGCACACTGAGCCGATGCGCGCTTCATATCCTTAAAGGTAAAGCGACGCTCGGTCTTATCTCCCGAAATATGAAGCATTGCAAGCTTTTCGGGCTCTTTTTTTGCCAATTCATCAACCAGATCGAAGGCAAAATTGAAGTTTTCGATATTTTTAAAGGAGATCGACGTGGGAGTGCCGTTCTCATTTTCGGTAACGTCGATATATTTCTGATAGATGCGCTCCTTGGTATCCTTGATGGGAGGAGCGGTTCCTTCGATCAGCTTTGCCGGAGTCAACTCGGGAATCGGCTCGCCCGTTGGGTTGAGGACCATTGCGTAAAATTCGCAATCCTGTCCATCTACCGCGATCATGCCGTGAGGGGTGCCACTGTCATAGTAAATGCTATCCCCGGGGCGAAGGATCTCCTTGTGAGAACCGATCTGCACCATCAGGTGTCCGGAAATGACGATGTCACATTCCTGACCCGCATGGGTGGTCAGTTCAATATCCTTAGATTGCGCCTCCTCGTCGTAAGCAGAGCGAACGTACAGGGGCTCTGCGATACGGTTTTGAAAAGCGTGCGCCAGATTATAGTACACCATGCCGTGTGCCTGCTCGATCCGCTGCCCCGCTCCGCTACGCGTTACGGTATAGGATTTCAGAGTCGGGCTGACACCGTCGATAATATCGGTAACGTTGACACCAAACGCCAACGCACAACGGTAGATAAACGCAAAGTTGAGGTCACTCTGTCCGTTTTCGCACGCGAGATATTCTTCAACGGTAACGTCGGTTTTTGCTGCCATTTCGGCAGGGGTCAGGCGCGTGATCTCTCTCAGCTCACGGATACGCTCCGCCATCTCCTGTATTTTAAAATCCAGACCGCTCATTTGTTTCATGCTACACTCTCCGTTTCCGGGACGACAGAAAGCACCCGTCCCAAAGCAAAATCAACCTTGAGACGAGTGCTTAAAATACACCCGCGGTACCACTCAAATTGCGGAAAATCCGCCTCTCTTGAAGCCAAACAGCCTCTATGCATTTACGCAGCAATCACGGAAAGGTTCTACTCGGCAAAAGCCTTTCTTCCTTTCGGCTCAGAAGCTACCGATACGGTCATGTCCCCGTTGGCTCGCACCGCCCGCCAACTCTCTGGAAAGGATAATACGTCCGCATCCTCTTCGTCAATGCCTTTTTTATAAATATGCATCTATTGTATCACAGCTTTGGATATTTGTCAAGACTTTTTTTGATTTTTTATGCAAACTCATTCGCCATATCTGTCTTTTAGCATTTGCTTCATGACCTGAACTGCAAATCGCGCTTCTTCCACGGCAAAATTCTTTCCGAAATGGGAAAGGACGATCTCAAGATTATAAACGCCCTCATATCCGATCTCATCCAACGCGTTCATAACGGCATCCCAGTTGATACATCCCGTCATGGGGATCTTATGCTGGTCGGTCATGGTATCGTTGTCATGCAGATGTAGGACGGCAATTCGATTCCCCAACGCGCGGATAGCCTCCTCGGGCGTTGGATTACCGTTATAACGCATTGCCTTGTTGGTATGTCCCGTATCCATGCAAACGCGGAACCAATCCTTCCATTCCCCACTTTGAAGAATGCGGTCGTAAGCCGTCAAAAATTCATTGAGATTTCCAAAGAAATCACAACAGCCTTTACCCGTAGCGTCTCCAAAGGTTTCGGTGGAAACGATCACGCCGTTCTCACGCGCATACGGAAGAATACGAAGAAACATATCGTCGTTGAGCGCGTGCATCAGTTTGGGATCGGCATCCGCGCCCATAAAAATGGTGGTTGTCGTGTGGAACACGCAATACTTGGCACCAAGTGCCGCGGTTGCAATGCAATCCAGCCGCGCATTTTCAACCAACGCGTCATCCTCATCGGAAAGATTGCGAAATCCCGTTCCTCTGCCGTGCGTTTGAAAGATCTCAATCCCCAACGAAGCCGCATAATCGCAAAGAGAAGAAAAATATGCTTTGATCTCTTTCTCGCCCTTGGCGTATATGTTGTCTGCCAAACGGTAATCGTATGCATCACAAAGATTGAAGTCGATTGCATCCGCTCCGATTTCCTTGGCGATCTCGATTGCTCTGCGGTCACCGTAAAGCTTTTGCAAATCAAAGGTTGAAATACCGACCTTGCGCTTCATGGTACTCTCTTTCCCTCCATTATATTATTTAGAGCTTATTACGCTGAATTTTTCCACTGATGGTTTTGGGAAGCTCGTCACGGAATACCACGATACGCGGATATTTATACGGTGCGGTATGCTCCTTGACGTAGCTTTGGATTTCCTTTTTCAATTCCTCCGTAGGTTCCGTTCCCTTGGTAAGAACGATAGAAGCCTTTACGACCTGACCCCTGACCTCGTCGGGCGCTGCGGAAACACCGCATTCGAGGACGTAAGGAAGCTCCATGATGACGCTTTCGATCTCAAAGGGACCGATGCGGTAGCCCGAGGACTTGATGACGTCATCCACACGGCCAACGTACCAATAAAAGCCGTCCTCATCACGCCATGCGGTATCTCCCGTATGATACATCCCGTCATGCCAGACCTCTGCGGTCTTATCCTCGTTGCGATAGTAACCTGCAAAAAGCCCACAAGGAACCTTTTTATCGGTATGAACCACGATCTCACCTACTTCACCGTCTGCCACGGGGTTGCCGTCGGGATCGACGATATCCACGTCATAAAGCGGAACGGGCTTGCCCATGGATCCCAGCTTATGCGTGCCTCCGATGAGATTGGCAATCGTCAAGGTCAATTCGGTCTGTCCGAAGCCTTCCATGATCTGAAGCCCCGTTGCCTTTTCGAATTGACGGTAAACCTCGGGATTGAGCGCTTCTCCCGCCGTGGTCATATGCTTGATGGAAGAAAGATCGTACTTGGAAATGTCCTCTTTGATCATCATACGCAGCATGGTGGGAGGCGCACAGAAGGTAGAAATGTTGTATTTTGCAAACATGGGAAGAATATCCGATGCCGAGAAGCGATCGAAATCATAGGTAAAGACAGAGCCCTCGCAAAGCCACTGACCGTAAAGCTTGCCCCAAAGAGCCTTACCCCATCCCGTTTCGGAAATGGTAAAGTGCAAGCTTCCCTCACTGACACCATGCCAGAATTTAGCCGTTACGTAATGCCCAAGCGGATATTTATAGGTATGTGCCGCGATCTTGGGGTATCCCGTTGTGCCGGACGTGAAGAACATCAGCATCAAGTCATCCCCCGCCGGAGTTTCCTCGGTGCGATAAAAATGCGTACTGTAAAGCGAATATTCCTCGTCAAAATCCTTCCATCCGTCACGCTTACCGCCTACGAGCACTTTAGTGGTGAGCGACGGACAGTTCGCCTGCGCCAGATCGACCTGATGCGCAACGTCTCCGTCGGCAGTGCACACGATGGCGTTGACCTCTGCTGCATTGAAGCGATACTCAAAGTCGTGCTGTTGGAGCTGGTTGGTTGCGGGAATTGCGATCGCACCCAGCTTGTGGAGCGCAACCATCGCAAACCAGAACTGATAGTGACGCTTGAGCACCAGCATGACACGGTCGCCCTTTTTGATGCCGAGAGCCTTGAAATAGTTTGCGCATTGCGCGGATGCTCGCTTGATATCGCGGAAGGTAAAGCGACGCTCCACCTTATTTTTATCAATATGGAGCATTGCCAATTTATCAGGATCCTTTTGGGCAATCGCATCCACAACGTCAAATCCAAAGTTGAACTTGTCGTCGTTTTTGAAATCAATACTTTGAAGCAGACCGTTTTCGTCCTCTACCGTATCGATAAACCGATCACATACCAGCTCCTTGGTGCTCTGATCGGCAGGAATCAAGGTGTCGCGCACAACGATTTCGGTCTCGTTTTCGCCCGGAAGAACCACCGCCACAAACAAGCAATCAACCCCGTCCACCGCGATCATGCCGTGAGGCGTGGAGCTGTTGTAATAAATACTGTCCCCCTCACCGAGATATTCAACGTTGTCACCGATCTGTACCTTGAGTCTGCCCTTCATGACAAAATCGAACTCTTGCCCCGAGTGGGTTGTCAGATGGATGGGCTTATTTTGAAGTGCCGGGTTGTATTCGTAACGCACCCAATAGGGTTCGGCAATCTTTTTGCGGAACATGGGAGCGAGGTTGGAAATCTCAATGCCATCCTCCTTTGCCGTGCGCTGCCCCTGACCGCGACGGGTCACGGTATAAGACGACAAATGTGCGCTGCGGCCTTCCAACAGATCGGTAATTCCGACGCCAAACGCCAAGGAACACTTATGAATAAAGGAGAACGGAAAATCCAATTCTCCGTTTTCGTATTTGCGATATTCCTCGACCGACACCTCGGCCTTCTCCGCCATCGTTTCTTCGCTAAACTCAAAGATCTCGCGCATTTCACGAATTCGAAGCGCGACCTCCCGCAGTTTTTCGGTTTCGATGATTGACATTGCTTTTTCCTCCTTATGTATAATGAAAAAAAGATAAACCCGTCTCAAAGCTTGTTACTTTGAGACGGGTGTAAAACACTCGCGGTACCACTCAAATTACGGTAAAAACCGTCACTCTCGGAATCAAACAATTCCTATGCCTTGACGCGGCAATTACGGGAGCACTCTACTCAGGATTCCTTTGGAGCCTCCGGCTCGGAAGTGATGGGTACTTGAGCATTTACATGATCGGATCGCACCGTTCCCGACTCTCTGCGCACGCGCCTGCTCGACCTTCTTCGTCATCGCCTTTATACTATAAAGATGCGTTTATTATATCACCGCAAAAAGGATTTGTCAAGTGCTTTTTGGGATTTTTTAAACTTTTATGGGGGAACTTTTTCAAAAGCTCCCCCATATCAAACGATTCGCGTGAAAATTCAGTCGCAGTTTTCCCAGTTGTGATAAACGTCCATGACGTCATCGTCGTCCTCGAGCTTTTCGATCAGGAGATTCATAAACTTGATATCGTCCTCGCTCTCAAGGGTTACGCTGGTAGATGCTTGCTTGGTCTTTTCTGCAGAAAGAATCTCGTAACCCGCGTTTTTCAGATCCTCCTGAATTGCGTAAACGTCATCGGGCTCGGTGGTAACGATGAAAACGTCTCCCTCTGCCTTAAAATCAGCCGCGCCTGCCTCGAGTGCCTGCTCCATCAGCTTATCCTCGTCCACGTCGCCGTCCTCGTTATTGATCACGATTTCTCCAACGTCGGTAAAGAGGTAGCTGACACAACCGGTTTGCCCCATGTTGCCGTGGTATTTGGAGAAGTAAGAGCGGACGTTACCCGCGGTACGGTTGCGGTTGTCGGTGGTTGCGGTCACGATAACGGCAACACCTGCAGGACCATAGCCCTCGTATGCAACCTCCTCGTAGCTCTCCCCCGTCGATCCCATTGCCTTTTTGATGCAACGCTCGATGTTATCGTTGGGAACGTTGTTTGCCTTTGCCTTTTGGATCAGATCGCGCAATTTAGAGTTGGAAACGGGATCTCCGCCCCCCTCCTTGACTGCTACGGTGATCTCCTTGCCGATCTTGGTAAAGATCTTACCTCTTGCGGCATCGGTTTTTTCTTTCTTGTGTTTGATATTCGCCCATTTGCTATGTCCGGACATGGTACTATACTCCCTTACTATTTCTTAATTTAGATATTATCATTCTGCTGAACAGATGCAACTGTATGATTGGCATATGTATTCCATGTGGGTTCATATTCATCATTCGCCTGATTTCCCCACATATCCCAACCATCACGATTTCCGCGAGCAAACATTTCCAAAAAAGGGCCGGCGGAACAATTTTCAATCAATGGAATAAATTCATCGGGCTTTCTTGAATGCTCTCGTTTCATAGCGCGAATCAGATTTACTTGTGAGCGTCCAGCATCCAAAGTTCTGTTTTTATCACCTTTTATACCAAACAATAGAATTTCTGTTACGTTTCTAAAATAAAATCCTACGCCTCTGCCATCCGGCATCCCGTCCTTGCGAACCTTTTCCCAAACAATATTGGTTTTGTATTCGAATCCCCACGCTTTCATCACTGCCAATCCTTCCGGTAATAAAGCATTGGGCACCCATAAATACAAATGCGCTTTTTCATCCGCAACCTCTGAAACCGGCAATTGCATGATATCTTCAAGTTTCATGGTGCCGTAACGATTCAATCTTTTATGTTCAGGTGCAACTTTACCTGTGCGATTTTGAAATTGCCACGGTGGATCTGCGTATATTGTTCTGTATTTTTTTCCCTCGGTGTACTTTTGGAAATCTTCAATTGTTAATTCCAACATAGTTTTTTCCATTCTTAATACCCCTCTACACATGACTTCCGAATACCGATTGCTAAAATCGGACAACCACCGTTTCTACGTGATTTCAAACGATATTCCAGTTTCCCCATCCAAGTGGTGCTTGCTCCGTATTTGGGCATCAAGGATTTCCCGTAATCATCTGTGATTTCTTTGAATATATCATTCAATTCTTTTGACCTTGTTACAATAATCCCGACTTCAATCAATCCACAATCAAAATATGTTCTCATTGCCAACAAATCGCGGTCAAAGGTTTGATCTTTACTGTTCCATTCCAAATCAAAAGCCACTTTGTCTTTAATAAAATCAATATTATGACCATCAATATACCCATCGATAACTTTCTCATCGAAGGGTTGATCAGAAAAACGCCCACGTTGGTTCTCACGTCTAGGATATAATTTTACCAGCAAATCGCCTGTAATGCGTATTTCCCGCCATCCCAACGGGTACAGAACATCATCAAATTTTTTAGGAATAGCAGTTTCATTTCCGCCCGCTGCTTTTAAATCATCAATTGTTATTGACAATTTTTCCAAAGCATCTTGGAGTTCATTCCATTCAATTGGAAAAGCCTCATTTAAAATTTCCAACGCATGTCCGTAATTTTGAAATTCAAATTTATCAAGTAAAGTTGGACGAATGTATTGGGTAATATCATTCATAACAAAATTCTCCTGAGCAATTAAACCTTTTCGGTCTTTTTGAGGCAGATCAGTTCAAACGCGTTGCCAAGAACGATCTTTGCTGCCTCCGTAAGCTTAATACGAGACGCGCGTACTGCGGGGTCTTCAGCATTCAGAATCGGGCAGTTGTGATAGAAGCGGTTGAACGCCGCCGCAACGTCGAGAATAAAGCGCGTGATATAGCTGGGCTCGTAATCCGCGATCGCGGCACAAACTCGCTCACCAAAGCGGCAAAGCGTTTTGAGAAGGGATGCTTCTTCCTCGGTGGTAACGGTGATCTCATCCGCCGCGACCTCACCTGCGCGAGAAAGCACCGAGCAAGCGCGTGCGTAGGTGTACTGTACATAAGGACCGGTATTGCCGTCGAAGCTGAGTGCTTCCTCCATCACGAAGTTGATATCCTTCATACGGTTATTGGTAAGATAATAGAAGACGATTGCACCGACACCGATGGCCTCTGCAACCTCCTCCTTGTTTTCAAGGTTGGGGTTCTTCTCTTCCATAATTCCCGCAACCTTTTCGATCGCAAGCGAAAACAGATCCTTGAGAAGCACTACGTTACCCGTGCGCGTTGCCAACTTTTCACCGTTGAGAGAGACTGTTCCGTACGGAACGTGCACCAATTCATCGTGCCACGGATATCCCATCAACTCAACGACCTTGAACCACTGCGCAAAATGCAGGCACTGCTGTGCGCTGGTAACGTAGATCGCCTTATCGAAGTGGTAATTCTCCTTACGGTAAACCGCCGCCGCGATGTCGCGGGTAGGATACAGAGTCGATCCGTCGCGTTTGAGAATGAGGCATGGCGGCATATTATAGTCTGCGAGATCTACGATGGAAGCACCGTCGTCGATCTTGAGGAGATTCATGTCGCGCAGCTTTTGCACCTGGGCGGGCATCTTATCGGTATAAAAGCTCTCGCCCTTGTAGGAATCGAAGGTGATGCCGAGTTGGCGATAGGTTTTGTTGTATTCCTCCAAACTGATGGAAACGAACCAACGCCAAAGCTCCAGGTTTTCCTCGTCTCCCATTTCCAGCTTGTGGAACTCCGCGCGAGACGCATCGGCAAGTGCCGTATCGGCGGGAATACCGTTTTCGGGGTCTCCCTTGATGGCGTTATTGACGCGGACGTAAAGCTCGACCAGCTTATCGATTCCGCCCTCTTCTACCGCCTCGCGGCTTCCCCATTTGCGGTAGGCTACGATCAGCTTACCGAACTGCGTACCCCAGTCACCGAGATAGTTGATGCCGTAACATTCGTATCCCGCAAACTCGTGAAGTCGGCGCAAGGCGTGACCGATAACGGTCGTACCCAAGTGTCCGATGTGGAAGGGCTTTGCAACGTTGGGAGAGGAATAATCCAGCACGACCTTTTTGCCACAGCCAAAGGTCTGAGAGCCATAGTGCTCGCGCTTGGAAAGAATCTCGGACAATACGTTTTCTGCCAGATACGCATTGGAAAGCTTAATATTCAAATATCCGTTGACCGCCTCGACCGAGCCGATGCACGCATCCTGCAGAGCTTCTGCCAAGGAAAGTGCGATTTGTACGGGAGAGCGACGAAGCGTCTTGCTCAAACGGAAGCAAGGAAACGCAAGGTCTCCCATATTGGCGTCGGGGGGATACTCCAGCATCGTTGCAACGTCGCACGCGTTCAAATCCGCATCGGCAGAAAGTGCCTTGACACATGCAACGATTTGTTCGGCAATCCTTTTCTTAATGTTTTGCATACAAAATCCTCTCAAAGTAAAATCACTAAATTATTATACTACAAACAAGGCTTGGTTTCAAGTCTTAATTTTTATTATTTTACGGTTAAATCCGCAGTTTTTGCTTGTATAAATTGCAACAACGACGCACGATTTAAAAGAAGCTGTGCTCCGCGCGTGCCCGAGGAAACCGTAATCTCCTCAAAACCCAACGCGCTCTCGTCCACGTAAGTTGGAAAAACCTTTTTCATTCCAATGGGAGAGCATCCCCCTCGGATATAACCGGTAAGCCCCAAAAGATCCTTTACGTGGATCATTTCGATGCGCTTATTTCCCGTAATCGCCGCGGCTCTTTTGAGATCGATCTCACGGTCAACGGGAATACAAAAGACCAACGGTCCTGTTTTGTCTCCCCTCGCCACAAGCGTTTTGAACATCTTTTCGGGTGGAAATCCCAGCTCCTCTGAAATGTGCATACCGGAAAGGTCGCTTTCGTCCACCGTATAGGTCAGGGTCGTATATGGAATTTTTGCGGCATCCAGCATCCGCATCGCATTTGTTTTTTGCATAGCAACCTCGTTTGTAAACGTTCAGCGGTATTCGAGCAACATCTCGCGTGCCGCATCTCTTTGTGCGTTGGTAATTTGAATACCACCCAAAATCCGTGCGATCTCCTCAACACGCTCATTCTCGCCAAGAGGAATCACGTTGGTTTCGGCTCTTCCGTCCTTTTCGTTTTTGGTAATGCGGTAATGCGTATCCCCCAAGGACGCGATTTGCGCCGAGTGAGTCACGCAGAGCACCTGCGTGTGCTTTGCGGTATCACGAAGCTTAATTCCAACTTTTCGCGCAGTTTTTCCCGACACACCCGTATCGATCTCGTCGAAAATGACGGTCGATGCACCGTCTCGATCGTTTAAAACCGAACGCAGTGCCAGCATAATGCGTGAAAGCTCACCGCCCGATGCAATTTTGATCATCGGCAAAAGCGGTTCGCCCGGATTGGTAGCGATCATAAACTCGATATCGTCACAACCGTACTCACCAAGCTCCGACGGACGAATCGCAACTTCAAAACACACCTTTGGCATATCCAAAAAAGCCAGCGACTCGGTGACCTCTTTGACCACGCGCTCTGCCGCCTCACGACGCTTTTGTGTCAACACCGCGGCACGCGTGCGTGCTTCATGAGTCAGCCGTTTGACTTCTGCCTCCAAGTTGGCTCTTGCCTCATCGGAAATCTCCAACTCTTCAAGCTGTGCTGCCGCGTGATGGCGGAACGCCAGCACCTCACGCACGGTAGAACCGTATTTGCGTTTGAGCTTTGCGATCTCCTCAAGTCTTCCCTCTAATTGATCGATGCGCGCGGTGGGATCCGAAAGATCGTCCTCCAGATATCCCTCAACACATTCAGCAATATCGTCCACCTCTGCCGCAACAGCCTCCAAGCGGTCGCAAAGCGCATCCGCGCCATCGACAAGTTTTCCCAAAGCTTGCATTGCGTTTTGCGCACGACGCAAAAGATCGTACGCACCGCCTCTTTCTCCCCCGCGCAGTGCACGGTAAGAAAGCGTGGATAAGCGGTTAATCTCCTCGGCGTTGAGAAGGTGATCCCGCTCTTTGGCAAGAGCGTCCTCCTCACCTTCCTTGGGGTTGACCGAATCGATATCCTCAATTTGGTATTTGAGCATTTCGCACGTTCGAACGCGCTCGGATTCATCCCTCGATACCGATGCCAGCTTGGCGGATGCATCCCGCATGGCATGATAAGCTTCGGAATAGTCGGCAAGTTCGGCAGTTGGGGATGCGTATGCGTCCAAAAGCTCGCGGTGCGCGCTTTTTTGCAATAGCTTTTGACTATCCGATTGTCCGTGAATACTGACCAACATCCGCATGATCTCGCGTTGCACCGTTTGCGTAACGGTTTGCCCGTCAATACGGGTCTTTGTGCGACCGTCGGTGCCGAGAGTACGTTGGATCATCAGCGTACCGTCCTCACAAGGAAAGCCCATTTCCGAAAGCCGATCACAAACCTCCTCGGACAGTTCCTCAAAAACCGCACTGACACGCGCCTCGCTCTCCCCCGTTCGGATCATTTCGCGTGAAATGCGATTTCCGAGCAGAAGATTGATGCTGTCGATGATCATGGATTTTCCCGCTCCCGTTTCACCGGTTAAAACCGAAAAGCCTTGATGCAACTCCAGATCGGCACGGCGGATAACCGCAATGTTTTCGATATGTAGCGATCGAAGCATATCAGATATTCTTCATCAGATCGCAAAAGCGTTCGGCAATGCTCTTGGCGCATTCCTCGTCGCGGCAAACGATCATAATGGTATCGTCGCCCGCAACACATCCCAAAATCTGTTGCACGTTCATAGAATCCAAAGCGGCCGCAACGGCATTTGCAAGCCCCGGATAGGTTTTGAGAACGGCAATGTTGCAAGCATAATCCACACTGATGATCGAGTCCACCAAAGCCGTGTTGAATTTCATTCCGGAGGCCGTATCGATCTGTCTGGGAAGAACGTAACGGTAAGTGCCCTTACCCGTGGTCATTTTTGCAATCTTCAATTCGCGAATATCGCGCGAAACGGTTGCTTGCGTTACGTCAAATCCGTTCTCGCGCAAACGTGCGATCAATTCATCCTGTGTATCGATTTCGTATTTGGAGATCAACTCCAGCATCTTTTCCTGTCTGGTTCTTTTCATTTTATAATGATTCCCTTCTTAATAGGTTTGTGAACGATTCATCTTTTGGCAAAGTTTTTTATAAAATCCGCAATCCTTAAAACGGATGAGACTCGTTTGCATGGTAGATTTCGTAATGCGAACCACCTGGTTGCGGTAAAGTTCAAAATTCATGCGTCCGTCCACGGTCAGATACAGCATTTTTTCGCGTACGCAGACGTTGCGGATCTCAAGTGTCGCACGATCGGAGAAAATCATGGGACGCGCGCTGAGAGAATGCGGACAAATGGGCGTTACGCAGAAGCACTGCACACGCGGATCGACGATGGCTCCGCCTGCCGACATAGAATACGCAGTAGAACCCGTAGGAGTGGCAACGATCATACCGTCGGCACGATAAAGCGCGACACGGTTCCCGTTTTCCGAAAGCTCCAAATCAACGATACGGGAAACCGATCCGTTGGAAATCACGGCATCGTTGAGCGCATAGCAAAAGGAACGAAGCTCATTGCCGGAAAGCAACTCTACGCGAAGCATCGAGCGCTTTTCTAAGGTATATTCACCGCTGAATAAGCGAGACAGGAGATCCAGTTCCCCCATTTCCAGTTCCGTCATGTAACCCAAGTGCCCAAGGTTGATACCAAGGATGGGCGTTCCCCTTTGCGCGGCGCGTCTCGCCGCCTCAAGGATGCTTCCGTCACCGCCCAAAACGATCAAAATATCCGCTTCCGCATACACGGAATCTAACGGAAGATAACGGAATTTATGATGCTCTTTATGCATTTTGGCAAGCTTTTCGCGATTGAATGCCGCAACCAGCACCTCGCAATCCTCAAGACAGAGGCGCTCTGCAACCTTGATAGCGGCAGTTGCCTTTTCGTATATGTTATAATTTGTAATCAGCGCAATTTTCAACACCGCTGTTTGCTCCTTTCGGATGATACTCTTGATGTCACCGCGACGATCTCCGCCTCACTCAAAGCCGCAACACCCTCGTGCTCACGCTCCAAAAGAATGAGAAATTCACGGTTTCCGTCCCCTCCCGTGATGGGAGACGGGATCAATCCCGTCGGGCAAAGACCGACGCTCCGCGCGCTTTCGCAAACACGCCGGACAGCGTATCGGTGTGCCGCGGGATCTTTAACGATTCCCCCCTTGCCGAGCATCGCCTTGCCAACCTCAAATTGCGGTTTGATCAGACAGATCGCACGTCCGTTTTCGGACAAAAGCTTTGGAAAACGAGGGAGAATATACGTGGCTGAAATAAAGGATACGTCCATAACGATCAGATCGACCGCGTTGCCGTCCAGATCGTCACGGGTCATTTCGCGCGCGTTGAGGTGTTCGCGGCATTTGACGCGCGCATCCTCGCGCAGTTTTTGCGCAAGCTGTCCCTCACCTGCATCAACGGCATATACACACGCCGCACCGTTTTGCAAGAGGCAATCGGTAAATCCGCCCGTAGAAGCACCGATATCCAAAGCGCAAAGCCCCGTGGGATCGACGGAAAAGGACTGCAACGCACCTTCCAGCTTCAATCCTCCTCTGCCAACGTAACGCAACGGATCGGTAATGGTCAGCGTATGCTCGCCATCCGAAATCGGTTGCGACGGTTTGGTTACGGTAACACCGTCAATTTGAACGTTCCCACTTTCGATCATAAGCCGCGCACGCTGACGGCTTGGGGCATATCCGTTTTCGGTCAGATAAACGTCTGCTCTCATGCGGAAAAGATGGGGATCAGATAGAGCAGCATTGCCGTGGCGATTCCGGTCAAAGCACCGAAAAAGACCTGCAACGGGGTATGTCCGATCAATTCCTTAAAGCGAACGAAAGCCTCCTCGTCCTCGCTGTCGCCAAACTTTTCGTTAAGAATGTGATTGAGTGCGCGAGATTGCTTTCCCGTTTCCAAACGGACACCCGCGGCATCGATCATAACGATCATGGCAAGCACGCCTGAAATCGCAACCAAGGGAGACGAGACACCGTTTTTGAGAACGCACGCCGTACAAAGTCCGCACGCCGCCGCCGTATGAGAGGACGGCATTCCGCCCGTACCGAAAAAGAGTGCCTTCCAGGAAAAATCCTGCAATTTGAAAAAGCCGGTGCAGGCTTTTAAAAGCTGTGCTACAATCCATGACGCAACGGCCGCAACAATATAATAATTGGTGCAAAGATCATAGAAGAAATTCATACTGTATTTTCCTTTCGTTTATTTCTTACGCTTGGAAAGCCACTCCGCTAAAGTGCGAAGCGCATCGGAATCGGGATATTTGCGCAGAGCCGCAATCGCTTCGTTTGTCAGACGATCGGCATAAAACTGTGCCTCCTCTACCGAGAAAAAGCTCAAAAACGTATTTTTTTGATGCTCGACATCCACGCCTACGTTTTTGCCGAGTGCCTCGGCATCGCCCGTTTGATCGAGAATATCATCCACGATCTGGAATGCAAGACCAATATTTTCGGCATACGTGATCACGTCCTGCATACAAGGATCGCTGAAGGAAACGTTTGCCGCAAGTGCGCCCAGCACAGCAGCCGCGCTGATCAGCGCCCCCGTTTTCAGGGAATGGAGCTTGATGAGTTCATCCAGCGACATGCTTCTTCCCTCTCCCTCAAGATCCATAATCTGACCGCCGACCATTCCGTAGCGCCCCGCACAGCTTGCGAGATACGCCACCGCCTTTGCGGCGTTTTCGGCCCCTGCCGCCGTATTGGACGCAGCAGCCTCGAATGCTCCCGTAAGAAGCGCATCTCCGGCTAAGAGTGCTGTGGATTCCCCAAACACTTTATGGTTGGTGGGCTTACCGCGGCGAAGATCGTCATTATCCATGCAAGGCAGGTCGTCGTGAATGAGCGAATAGGTGTGGATCATTTCCACCGCACATGCAAACGGCAACGCAACCTCTTCCTTACCACCGAACATTTTGCAAAATTCCAGCGTCAAGAGAGGTCTGATGCGTTTTCCCCCCGCAAAAAGGCTATAACGCTCAGCATCGAGGAGAATCTTGAGATCTTCGTCCTCGGTATAATATTGACGCAACGCCTCCTCCGTGACGGTGGCGTCACGGTGCATTAACAGCTCCAGTACTTCTTCGGTCATTGAGCATCCTCCTCAACAAAATCAACCAGTGCCGCTTTCCCATCCGCCTGCATCTGCAGAACCTTGACGGCGTGATCGGCATTTTCCAGCTTATCGGAGCAAGCACGGATCAGTTTGATCCCTTCCTCATAGAGTGAGAGCGACGTATCCAAATTTTCGTTTCCGCTCTCCAGAGTATGAAGGATCTCCTCCAAACGCTCCATTGCGGCTTCAAAGCTCATTGTTTTTTTGGTAGCCATACCCTGCTCCCTTCATTCTTTGATCTCGGCACGAACGCTTCCGTCCGAAAACCGAATGGTAATGCGGTCCCCCGCTTGCAAATCCTTAGCAAAAAGCACGGTTTCGTCATCCCGACTCACCGCCGCGTATCCGCGCGATAACACCGACAGAGGGCTGAGTGCCTCCAATCGCTGTGCCGCGGTGCGAACATTCTGTTGTTTTTGAGCAATCGCTTGTCTCATGGCACGCTCCAACGCTTCTTCTCGATCCGCCAGCCTCATGCGGTAGGAATCCAAAAGATATTCGGGATGCGCAAAGACGCGCGATGCGGAAAGTGTTTTGAGCGTTTTTTTCTCCCGCTCGATTTTTTGAGACAGCAACACGCTCATTCGACGTGCGCTGCCTTGTAACCTGCGAATCAACTCTCCCGAATCCGGAACGGCAAGCTCTGCCGCCGCGGAAGGTGTCGGAGCACGTTCGTCCGCAACGAAATCGCAAATGGTAAAATCGCTTTCATGCCCTACCGCCGAAATCACGGGAATTGGACACGCCGCAACCGCACGGCAAAGCGATTCATCGTTAAATGCCCACAAATCCTCGGCCGATCCTCCGCCGCGTCCCAGAATAATGACGTCAACGGGAAGTATCTCGGAAAAGAACTGCAAGCCCGCCATAAGCTGAGGCGGTGCATCCGCCCCCTGCACCTGCGAAGGAAACAGAATCATTTGCGCCAAAGGAAAACGACGCCCCAAAATATTCATGACGTCATGCACTGCGGCCCCCGTTGGAGAGGTGATGACACCGATTCGCATCGGCATTGGGGGAAGCGGCTTTTTCCGTTCACGGTCAAAGAGTCCTTCCGCGGCAAGACGCGCCTTGATCTGCTCGAATTGCATGGCAAGTGAGCCTGCGCCATCCGGGATCAATTCGTCAACGTAAAGCTGATACTGCCCACTCGCCTCGTAAACTGAGACCCTGCCGTGTGCAATGACACGGTCACCATCCTTGGGCAAAAAGCGCATACGGGATGCGTAACTGCGCCACATCGCCGATTTGAGCTGCCCCGTGGGATCCTTTAAGGTAAAATACCAATGTCCCGAGGGTGCCGGTTTAAAATTGGAGATCTCCCCACGCACAAGCACGTCACCGAGTACACGGTCACCGTCGAGCAGCATTTTAAGATATTCGTTGATCTGTGTGACCGACAAAACGCGCTGATCGTTCAACGGAAAGGCCTCCCTTCGTAATCGGTTACAAATTCAAAGCGGAACGGCGGCAAAGAAGTGCCGTTCCCGCCGCGTTATCCGCAGAAAACTGCGGTTCGGCAAAACAGGTGTTGGGTCTTGCTCCCAATACTCCCTGCAAATAGCGGTTGCTCATGACACCGCCCGCATAAACGATTGGAATTTCGGGATACCGTGTATCCAGGTATGCCGTCATGCGTTTCAGTGTTTCACCGAGAAAGGCAAGCACAAACGCGCTGACGTATGCAGAGTCTTTGCTTTCGTTCCAAAGCTTTTCGGCAAGATTCTGCAATCCCGACAAATGGCATCCCCCATCCTTGACAGAAACGCGAGGACGTGGGATCGGTTTTGTGTTTTGTGCTGCAAGAGTTTCCAATTCTTTTCCACACGGGAAAGAAAGTCCCATCATAACGCCCACACGGTCGATTGCCTGTCCCGCATTGAGATCCAAGGTCTCCCCCACCAATTTCACGTCAAATCCGTTTTGATGCGGTGTGACGTACAGCATTTCGGTGGTGCCCCCGGAAACGTGAAACGCCGCAAAGGGGGCTTTTAGCAAGTCTTCCATCCTTCCTGACGAATACGCCGCTGCCATAACGTGCCCATTCTGGTGAGAAAAGCGAAAAACGGGAGCACCTGTTGCCGCCGACATGGATTCTGCAGCTCCGATTCCCGCCAAAAAGCATGGCATATACGAGTCCTTGGCATCACGCGGAGTTGCGGAAACACCGATTGCCCGAAGCTCGTATCCATCCGAAAGAATCCGTTTGGCTTCCATCATGGCATCGGGAAGGTTTTTGACGTGCGCAAACACGGCGTCACTTTGACGCAATCCACATTCCCCCGCCTTAACAGGCAAAGGACGCTTGATGTTGGCAAGGATCTCTCCTGCCTCATTGGCAATTGCTACCGACGTGGTATAATTGCTGGTGTCGATTCCGACAAAGCAGTGCTTCATGCTTTTGCCGCTTCGATCTCTACCTTTGCACCGTTGAGAACACCGTTGACAAACGCGCGCATTTTGAGATCGTCAAAGGTCTTGACCAATTCGATCGCCTCGTTGATCGATACGGGCATGGGGATGTCGTTCCTATATTTCATTTCGTAGATGCACAGACGGATCGCACTGCGCGAAACCGCGGTAATACGGCCCGGTTTCCATCCGTTGGAATGCTTTGCGATGATCTCGTCGATCTCTTCCCGATGCTCGCACACACCAAAATACACGTTGCGGATATATTCGTCTTCTGCAACGTCACGATCCTCACACGCCAAGGCATAAATCGCCTCCGGTGCGGTTTCTGCGTGGAATTCGGTTTCGAACAGCAGTCGGAACGCCTCTTGTCTGGCTTCTTTTCTCGTCATTTCTGCCATAAGTTTTATGTTTTTCCTTTCTTTTGACCCTGCAACGGCAAAAAAGCTTCGCTTGCGCCGTGGCATAATAACCCATCATATATATTATACAACAAAAAAATCAAAAGTCAACACAAAAATGAATATTTTCATATTTTTATGCATATATCAATAGAAAAGAACGAAAAAGAGAGGCTTTCCTATGAATAAACAACACCCCTATCTTGTATTTCTGTCGCTGACTGTGTGCTTGGCGCTTCTCTCGGCTCTGTGTGCGCATTGGAACACCGTTCCCATTACGGATGCATTGCGGGCAGCAACCAATACAAGCACGCACATCCGTCGCGTGGTGCTTGATGCGGGACACGGAGGCGAGGACGGCGGTGCTTGCTCGGCAGATGGAATTTTAGAAAAAGATCTCAATCTCTCAATCGTGTTTTTGTTACGCGATCTGCTGGTAGCCAACGGAATAGAAGTCACTCTGACACGAGACACCGATACCCTGCTCTATGACAAAACCACGGACTATCACGGTCGCAAAAAGGCGTTGGATTTTGCGGAACGAATGCGGATTGCCGAGGAGAATGCCGACAGTGTCTTTGTCAGCATCCACATGAACACCTATCCGCGAGAGGACTGCCGTGGGCTTCAGGTGTGGTATTCCCCCAATCATCCCGATTCACGCACTTTGGCAAACGCCCTGCAAAATTCGGTAAAAACACGTCTGCAGCCTCAAAATCATCGGGAGATCAAGGCATCGGGAAGCAACATTTATTTGCTTCATCATTTGCAAATCCCCGCGGTGTTGATCGAATGCGGATTTCTCTCCACGCCGGATGAGGCGGCACTGCTGAATCGACGCGACTACCAAAAAGCACTTGCCTTTTCGCTGTTTTTAGCAATTACTGAGACCTCTTTTCCAATATAGGAATACTTCTTTTAAAAAGCCCTTGAAAAAAGAGCAAAAATGCGGTATAATGGAGACAATACGAGGAAAGGCGAACTGTATGAAAGGCTTAAAAACGTTTTACATCTGCTCGGAATGTGAATATAAAACCGCAAAATGGATGGGAAAATGCCCAAACTGCGGTGCATGGAACAGCTTTGTTGAGGACGTGGAGCAAATCCCTCCCACACCCTCTTCCGCACCAAAGCGTATCAGCATGATCCCTTCTACGGGAGACAACCGCGCGGTTGGATTTCAGGACTTGGAAATTCCCGACTATATGCGGCAGAATACCGGACTCAACGAGCTTGACCGCGTACTGGGCGGCGGCTTGGTGCACGGCTCGGTCGTTCTTTTGTCGGGTGAACCCGGAATCGGTAAATCCACGCTCCTGATGCAGATTTGCGACGCTTTGGGCGGCACGCGCAAGGTGCTCTACATCTCGGGCGAGGAATCGGGCGGACAGCTCAAGCTCCGTGCCAAGCGACTCGGTGTCCTTGGTTCCTCCCTCTTTATCCTCACCGAAACCAATATCGAAAATATTCTCAAAGAAGCCGACCGCGTAAAGCCCGACGTAATGATCGTGGACTCGATCCAAACGGTGTATTCCGCATCGGTCAACTCCACCCCCGGAAGTATTACGCAGGTCAAGGAAACAGCACTTTCCTTTATCAATAAGGCAAAAACCGAGGGGATTTCGGTGATTATGGTTGGACACGTCAACAAGGAAGGTTCGATTGCGGGTCCCAAGGTTTTGGAGCACATGGTGGACGCAGTGCTTTACTTTGAGGGCGAGCGTCAGCAGGCCTACCGCATTATCCGCGCAATTAAAAACCGCTACGGCTCAACCAACGAAATCGGTGTGTTTGAAATGACCGACAAGGGGCTTTGGGAGGTAGAAAACCCATCCGAAATGCTACTTGCCGGCAGACCGAAGAACATTTCGGGCAACTGCGCGGTTTGTACGCTGGAAGGTACGCGTCCATTGATTGCGGAAATTCAGGCACTCGTAACGCCTACCGCCTTCCCCGCTCCCAGACGGACGACCAACGGCATTGATTACAACCGCATGTGTTTGATCATCGCGGTTTTGGAGAAACGCTTGGGGCTCAAGTTCCATCAAAACGACGTGTACCTCAACGTAATCGGCGGCTTGCACCTGGACGAGCCCGCGTCCGACGTTTCGGTTGCGATGGCGTTGATCTCCTCGATGACCGACCGCATCATCCCCGACGATCTGATCGCCATTGGAGAGCTTGGTCTTGCGGGAGAGTGCCGCGCGGTGTCCAATCTTGAGCAACGCATCAAAGAGGCGGCTCGGCTTGGATTCAAGCACGCCATTGTCCCCTATCGCAACGTGGAAAAGCGCGCGCCCGACGTGGACGGAATCAACATCATCCCGATCAGGGGGATTTATGAAGTGTTGAATATGATGAAGAAGAATGATGAATGAGGGATTTTTGGGGGGGGGGGGGGGGGGGGGGGGGGGGGGGGGGGGGGGGGGGGGGGGGGGGGGGGGGGGGGGGGGGGGGGGGGGGGGGGGG